>NZ_JAGGQU010000001.1:0-1823 GCF_018613155.1 Bacillus sp. ISL-55
TCACCCCCTCCTACTCGATTACTGTTTCAATTTCAAAATCATATCTTCATCCGGCGTGACGTAAACGGTCTGCTGCTGTTCATAAATCACGAACCCAGGCTTGGCCCCTGCAGGTTTCTTTACATGGCGCACCTTGGTAAAGTCGACAGGAACTGAGCTGGAATTCCGTGCTTTGCTGAAGTAGGCGGCAATCTGTGCTGCTTCGAGAATCGTTTCTTCAGATGGCTCTTTACTGCGGATGACTACATGCGATCCCGGGATATCCTTTGTGTGGAGCCATATTTCATCACGGGCAGCTACCTTGTTTGTTAGGTAATCATTTTGTTTATTATTTTTTCCGACTAGGATTTCTGTATCATCGGAAGAGCGATATTTTTCAAGAAGCGGTTTTAAGTTTTGCTTGTTTTTATTCCCCTTTTTCTGGCGGGCGCGGATATATCCGCCCTCAATCAATTCTTCCCTGATCTCCTCAATATCCTTTGGTGAAGCGGCTTCAACCTGCTGAAGGAGAGTATCGAAATAGGAAACCTCAGCTCTGGCTATTTCTATTTGTTCTTTTACAATATTGACGGATTTCTTCGCCTTTTGATACTTTGTGAAGTATCTTTGGGCATTTTCCGAAGGTGTTTTCCTGGGCTCCAGCGGAATCGTGATGGATGCACCATCTTCGTCATAATAATTAACGACGGTAATCTCCTTCATGCCCTTTTTTACGATAAAGATGTTAGCGGTCAGCAGCTCTCCATATAATTGGAACTGTTCCGCCTTTTGTGCATCTTCAAGAGTTTTTTCGAGCTTTAAGATTTTCTTCTCATTCTTTTCTTTCTCATTAGCGATCAGACGCTCTAGATCATTGCCCTGCTGCTTGACGCGGTCACGTTCCGCCTTGCCAAAATAATAACGGTCTAGCAAGCTGCTGAGCGAATCAAAGGATTTTACATCACCCTTTAAATGTTCGAGCGGTAACAGGTAAAAGGCTTCTTTATTACTGCCATTAGTAATGGAAGGTTTGTAGTTGTGTTCTCTGAACTCACTCATCACGGAGATGAAGGTCTTTGGAAGGGTTGTACGGTTTGCCAGGCCAGCTTTAAAAACTATTTCCCTTGCCAATATCGGTGACACTCCAGCAAAATTTGAAACTAGCTGTTTATCGAGTTTGCCAGCATTAAAATCGATTGCTCTTAGTACATCTTCTTCCTTGGCTTCAAAAGGGTTCGTTTTCTCCTGTTGAGGAGGGAAGACATACTCTTGCCCGGGCATGATGGCCCTGTGTGTATTCACGGCAAATGAAACATGCTTGATGCTATCGAGAATCATGTTTCTTTGTTTATCGACGATGATAATGTTGCTGTGGCGTCCCATGATTTCAACAATCAACTGCTTGTAGGATATATCGCCGATTTCATTTCTTCCCTTTATTTCAAAAATAATCATCCGGTCCAGGCCGGCCTGTTGGATGTCTTCTATAATGGACCCTTCAAGGTGCTTGCGCAGAAGCATACAGAACATTGGTGGTTCGTTAGGGTTATCATATTGCTCGTTTGTGATTTGGACTCTGGCGTAGCTCGGGTGAGCAGACAATAGCAGCTTATGGTTAACGCCGTTTGCCCTCACAGCCAGTATAATTTCATTTTTATATGGCTGGTGAATTTTATTGATTCGTCCTCCTTTAAGAAGGGAGGAAAGTTCGTTTGTGATGGCTCTTGTAAACAATCCGTCAAATGACATATTAAATACATCCTTTTCTATTTATCTAAAGCCTTGTCGGGGCTGATCAAGGCGCTTCCGCTTTTATAGTGTCCAGCTGCGGCTCCTAACTCCTC
>NZ_JAGGQU010000001.1:1847-291450 GCF_018613155.1 Bacillus sp. ISL-55
GTCGGCTATACTTTTCGATTTTGGCCCTGCCAATGAAGTCAAAGAACGACTTCACTGTCAGGTCCTCCAGCGCTTGTCGGAGTTGGACAGTCGCCTCCGCTTTTCTTTATCCAGCTGCAGCGCCTAGCCCCTCGAGACGTTTCGGTCCGCCCAATGAAGTCAAAGAGCGACTTCACTGGTCGGTCCTCCAACGCTTGTCGGGGCTGATCAAGGCGCTTCCGCTTTTATATCTATAAACATCTTATCATTTTTTTGGACAGGGCTGAATAAGCTTTCTTTAGAGTAGGACAAACAAGGAGGAAGTGTGATGGCCCCATGAAGTTCCATGAGATGAATGAAAATGAAATAGCTAGTGCCTTAAGAACAGATTTTACAGAAGGATTGGAAGAAAAGGAAGTAAAACGCAGACGTGAACAGCATGGATATAATGCATTGGACGAAGGGGAGAAACAATCGGCCCTATTATTGTTCTTCAGCCAGTTCAAGGATTTCATGGTACTGGTGCTCCTTGCAGCAACTTTGATATCAGGCCTTCTCGGTGAAATGGTGGATGCGATCGCCATCATTGCCATTGTTCTTGTAAATGGTATTTTAGGGTTTTTCCAGGAAAGAAAGGCGGAAAAATCACTTGATGCCCTGAAAGAGCTTTCTGCTCCGCAGGTCCATGCTTTGCGTGATGGAGAATGGGCCAAGATTCCATCAAAGGAAGTCGTACCTGGTGACATCCTTAAATTTATAAGCGGGGACAGAATTGGTGCGGATATCCGCTTGATTGAATCCAGAAGTCTTGAAATTGAAGAGTCAGCGCTTACCGGAGAGTCAGTCCCAGTTCAAAAAAACACAAGTCCGTTGAGGATTCCTAACCCTGGACTAGGTGATATGGAGAATATGGCGTTCATGGGTACGATGGTTACAAGGGGAACTGGAACTGGTGTTGTTGTTGCTACAGGAATGAAAACAGCAATGGGCCAGATCGCTGACTTGCTCCAGACGGCCGAAACACAGGAAACACCCCTGCAGCGCAGACTGGAACAGTTGGGCAAAATCCTGATAACAGCAGCTCTTTTCTTAACACTATTGGTAGTAGGGATTGGAGTCCTTCAGGGGCATGATTTATATACGATGTTCCTTGCGGGCGTCAGTTTGGCAGTTGCCGCCATTCCTGAAGGACTTCCTGCAATTGTAACTGTGGCATTGTCACTTGGTGTCCAGAGAATGATCAGGAAGAATGCAATCGTCAGGAAGCTGCCGGCTGTAGAGACACTAGGATGTGCGTCTGTCATTTGTTCTGACAAAACAGGTACGATGACGCAAAACAAGATGACGGTCACTCATCTTTGGAGTGGCAATAAAACCTGGACAGTCGACGGTGTAGGATACTCACCGACAGGGTTGTTCTATCATAATGACAAAAGCGTGGACCCTCAAAATGAAAAATCACTGCAGCAGCTGCTGACATTTGGCATGCTTTGCAACCATGCAGAAATGATTGACAAAGATGGTGAGTACGCAATTGATGGTGACCCAACTGAAGGTGCTCTGCTGGTTGCCGCAATGAAAGCTGGCTACAGAAGAGAGAATTTGCTCAACCAGTTTGAAATTGTAAATGAGTTCCCGTTTGATTCCCGGAGAAAAATGATGAGCATGATTGTGAAAGATCAAACTGGACGTAAATTCGCTGTTGTAAAAGGCGCACCGGATGTCCTGATTGGATTAAGTGATTCAATCCTTTGGGACGAAAGGCAGCAGCGCCTGACAAAAGACTTGACTTCTAAAGTCCAGGGGGCGATTGACGAGCTGGCGGGCAACGCATTAAGAACGATTGCAATTGCCTTCAAACCGATTCCTCAAAACACTGTAGTCCTTCATGAAAATGAAGCCGAAAAAGACCTGGTTTTCATCGGATTGCAAGGTATGATTGATCCGCCGCGGCCTGAAGTGAAGACAGCGGTAAAAGAATGCCGCGATGCCGGCATCAAAACAGTGATGATTACGGGTGATCACGTTATTACAGCAAAAGCGATTGCGAATCAGTTAGGTATTTTAACCAAAGGCAGCAAAGTATTGGATGGAAAAGCGTTATCAGAGATGTCCGTTTCTGAGCTGGAGGATATCGTCGATGATGTCTCCGTTTTTGCGCGAGTTTCGCCAGAACATAAACTAAAGATCGTCAAGGCATTGCAAAACAGAGGACATATCGTCGCTATGACAGGCGATGGCGTAAACGATGCACCAGCAATTAAGGCTGCAGATATTGGTGTGGCTATGGGGATCACAGGTACAGATGTAGCGAAGGAAGCTTCTTCACTCGTGCTTCTCGATGATAACTTTGCCACTATTAAAGCAGCAATAAAAGAAGGCCGTAACATCTATGAAAATATCAGGAAGTTCATCCGCTACCTCCTGGCTTCCAATGTCGGGGAGATATTGGTCATGCTTTTCGCGATGATCATAGGTTTGCCGCTGCCATTAGTGCCGATTCAAATACTCTGGGTGAACCTGGTAACAGATGGCCTGCCTGCGATGGCATTAGGTCTGGACCAGCCTGAGGAAGATGTCATGAAAAGGGCTCCTCGCCATCCTAGGGAAGGGGTATTTGCCCGGGGATTAGGCTGGAAGGTCGTTTCAAGAGGCTTCTTGATTGGCTTAATGACTTTGTTCGCATTTATGATTGTCTATAATAGAAATCCGGATGACCTGGCATATGCACAGACGATTGCGTTTACTACTCTCGTGATGGCGCAGCTGATCCATGTATTCGACTGCCGGAGCGAAAAGTCAATCTTTGCCCGCAACCCGTTTGAGAACAAATATTTAGTTTGGGCCGTCATTTCATCGTTGGCCATGGTCCTAGTGGTTATTTATTCACCTGCCTTGCAGCCAATATTCCATACCGTTCCAATCCTGGCAGTTGACTGGTTATTAATCCTTGGCTTATCGGCAATTCCTACATTTTTGCTTGCAGGAACATTTTTTGCAAGAAAAACAAAGAGAAATATGATATAATCCGTTAGGTAATAGAGAAGGCTCTATTGCCTTTCTTTTTTTTTGTAATACTTTCGTGCACTTACTGTTAAAAGTTTGTGAAAATGAATACATTCCTGGTCTCGAGATTTCCACTCGAGGTGAGGGAGAGAAAAAACAAGTATTAGAGATTACATAAATGAATAAGCCTGTTCCAATGGTATACAAGAAACTCGACTTTTTAGAAAGCTCTTTTCTCATTGGCTATAAAATAGGATTAAGTGACCTATGTTCATTCACAAATTCTAAGATTATTAGGAGAAAAGAGCTTGCACACTTAATACCGAACTGCAAAATGGCTTTTATCACGTTAAAATCGGCTTTAGGATTTTAACAAAAATCTTTACGAAAACAGCCTTTTAGAAAGAATGGATGTGTCTGAAATGGTCGTCAGTATGACTGGGTTTGGAAGGAGCCGGGCTGAATCTGAGAGGTTCAGTGTCACAGTCGAGGTAAAAACGGTCAATCACCGCTTTTGTGAATTCCATATTCGTATGCCCCGGCAGCTCCTGAAAACGGAAGAAAAAATAAAGAAGAAACTTGGCGAACACATTAAAAGAGGGAGAGTCGAAGTGTTTGTAACTTTGGAGGGCGAAGGCATAGTTAGCCGAAGTGTACATATTGACTGGAAAGCCCTGGACGAATTAGTCCATCACATATCAGAAATTAAAAACAGGTACAGCATGACGGGCGATATTGAGCTCCGTGATATTGTCAGCAGAGAAGAAATTATCCATATTGAGGAAATAGAAGCTGAAAATGAAGAACTTGAACTTCTTGTCCTTTCTGCCGTTGAGGATGCAGGCAACCAGCTGGTCCAAATGCGCAGGCTGGAGGGAGCAGCACTTGAAAAAGATGTATTGCAGCATATCGAACTGCTAAAAGAGAACATTTCAAGCGTCAACAAGCTGGCGCCGAATGTTGTGGAGCAATACCGCGAAAGGCTTCATAAGAAAATGGCTGAATTTATGGATAGCCAGGCAGATGAGGACAGAATCCTCACTGAGGTTGCCTTCTTTGCAGATAAAGCTGATATCAGTGAAGAGATTGCCCGGCTTGAAAGCCATGTAAGTCAATTCAAAGATATAGTGAAGGCGAATGAGCCTCTTGGCAGGAAACTTGATTTTCTGCTTCAGGAAATGAATCGCGAGGTCAATACGATCGGTTCCAAGGCGAATGATTCAAGAATTGCCAGGGAAGTTGTCGAAATGAAAAGCCTCCTGGAAAAGGTTAAGGAACAAGTGCAAAATATAGAGTAGCGTTTAGAAAGGGTCTTTAAAGGCCAAAATAAATAACTGATGATTGGGGGACCATCATGGCAATAAAGCTTATAAATATAGGCTTCGGCAATATTGTTTCAGCTAACAGGATCATTTCGATCGTAAGTCCTGAATCAGCTCCAATAAAACGGATCATCCAGGACGCTCGCGACCGGGGATCGTTAATAGATGCTACATACGGAAGAAGGACGAGGGCTGTCATCGTCATGGACAGCGATCATGTCATTCTCTCTGCGGTACAGCCGGAAACGGTAGCTCACCGTCTGAATGACCGTGATGATATTATTGATGAAGGGTAGGACTAATTAATGCAGGAAAAAGGTTTGTTGATTGTTCTTTCAGGACCATCAGGAGTAGGCAAAGGCACAGTCCGGAAAGAATTATTTTCCCAGCACGATACAGCGTTTGAATATTCCGTGTCCGCGACAACGAGGCTGCCGCGTGAAGGTGAGCAAAATGGAGTGGATTATTTCTTCAAGACAAGGGAAGAGTTTGAAGAGATGATCAGGGAGGACCAATTGCTGGAGTATGCGGAGTTTGTTGGCAATTACTATGGGACTCCAGTTGAGTACGTCCGCGAAACGCTTGATGCGGGAAGGGATGTTTTCCTTGAGATTGAAGTTCAGGGAGCAAGCCAGGTAAGGAAGAAATTCCCCGAGGGACTTTTCATTTTCCTTGCTCCGCCCAGCCTTTCAGAGCTTGAAAACCGGATCGTGACACGAGGCACTGAAACGGAAGATATCATCAAAGGCAGGATGAAAGCTGCAAGAGAAGAACTCGAAATGATGGAATTATATGATTATGTGGTTGAAAACGATCATGTTGAAAACGCAGCCGACCGAGTTAAGTCAATCGTTGTGGCGGAACACTGCCGCAGGGAACGCGTTCAACATCGTTATAAAAAAATGCTGGAGGTAGAATAAATGCTTAATCCTTCTATTGACTCTTTAATGACTAAAATTGATTCGAAATATTCATTGGTATCGGTTGCTGCAAAGCGCGCGCGCAGCATGCAGGTGCACATGGATGCTAAGCTAGATAAGTATGTTTCCCACAAATTCGTCGGCAAGGCACTTGAAGAAATCAACGCAGAAAAGCTTCACTTCAAGACAGCAGGAAGCCATGAAGAGTTAAATATCAACGAATAACACCGCGATAACAACCTATTTATTGGGTTGTTATTTTTTTGTTTGGGCCTTTATGGGACATAGAAAATTCTATAAGCCCGAAACGGGGTTTCTGCTGATAAAAGGTCCTATAGAAATATTCTATAAGCTCGAAACGGGGTTTCTTCTGGTAAAAGGTCCTATAGAAACATTCTATAAGCCCAAAACTGGGTTCTTGCTGGTAAAAGGTCCTATAGAAACATTCTATAAGCCCGAAACGGGGTTTCTTCTGGTAAAAGGTCCTATAGAAACATTCTATAAGCCCGAAACGGGGTTTCTGCTGGAAAAAGGTCCTATAGAAATATTCTATAAGCCCGAAACGGGTTTTTTTCTGGTAAAAGGTCTATTGAAACATTCTATAAGCCCGAAACGGGGTTTCTGCTGGAAAAAGGTCTTATAGAAAAGTTCTCAAGTGCCAGCGATATATTATAGTAGCTGCCTTGCCTTTTCCATGCTTAATCTGTGAAAAAATGTTATAGTTCAATCATAATGATAGTTTGTTGTAAAATGGGGGTTCTCTGACATGCTGAACGGTAAAAAAATTCTATTATGCGTGACCGGTGGGATCGCTGTATATAAGGGTGCTGCACTGACGAGCAAGCTTACACAGGCTGGCGCTGAAGTGAAGGTAATCCTGAGTGACTCAGCGTCTAAATTCGTAACTCCGCTCACTTTTCAGGCATTGTCCAGAAGTGAAGTTTATACAGATACATTCGATGAGAAAAATCCTGAAAATATCGCCCATATCCATTTAGCAGATTGGGCTGATTTAATTATAATTGCTCCGGCAACTGCCAACATCATCGGCAAGCTTGCAAATGGGATTGCTGACAATATGATTTCCACTACACTTCTTGCAGCGACTGCACCAGTGTGGGTGGCTCCAGCGATGAATGTACATATGTACCAGCATCCTGCAGTCCAGAAAAACATGGAGACTTTAAGAAGCTTTGGTTATGAATTCATTGAACCTGGAGAAGGATATTTGGCATGTGGATATACAGGTAAGGGCCGTCTTGAGGAACCTGAGACAATCGTAGAACTAGCAGGCCAATTTTTTAATAACCGGGGCAGGGAACTTTCGGGGAAAACTCTTTTGATTACTGCAGGCCCTACAAGGGAAAAAATCGATCCTGTCCGCTTTCTCACCAATCATTCAACGGGCAAAATGGGGTATGCATTAGCAGGAGAAGCTGTGAAAATGGGAGCAAGAGTGATCCTTGTATCTGGTCCAGTCAACCTCGAGCCTCCAGGTGGAGCTGAATTGATCAAAGTTGAAAGTGCTGAGGAAATGTATCAAGCTGCCTTGGAGCATTTTGCGGAAGTCGACGTCCTAATCGGTACTGCGGCAGTTGCAGATTACCGGCCGAAGTATATATATGAAGAGAAAATGAAGAAAAAAGAAGGCGACCAGGCTCTTGAGCTGGAAAGAACGAAGGATATCCTCTTTGAGCTTGGTCAAAGGAAAAAGGACCAGGTGATTGTGGGATTCGCAGCTGAAACAAATGATGTCGAAAACCATGCAAAGGGCAAGCTTGCCAAAAAGCACGCAGACATGATTGTGGCGAATAACGTAAAGCAGGAAGGGGCAGGATTTGGTGCTGATACAAATATCGTCACCATTTACAAAAAGGATGGTGCGAACATCGCCCTGCCTTTGATGCCAAAAGCAGATGTAGCCCGTAATATCCTTACCGAAGTTGTCCAATTGTTAAAAAAGGATGAAAGCTTATGAATATAGCAAGCGTTATTGTCGATGTGCCTGCAAAGCAAACCGACAAAACTTTTGACTATAAAATTCCTGATAAATACAAAGATGTGATTAAGCCTGGGACAAGGGTGATCGTCCCCTTCGGTCCCAGGAAAATCCAGGGCTTTGTCAGGGATCTTAAAGCAGAGTCGAGTTTTTCGAAGCTGCGGGCAATCATCGAACCTCTTGACCTGACACCGGTATTGAATAAGGAGCTTCTACAGCTGGGTGACTGGTTGACTGAGCATACATTAAGCTATAAAATTTCCACTTATCAGGCAATGCTTCCAGCAGCATTAAAGGCTAAATATGAAAAGAAAATTGTCCTGGCAAAAGGAACAGAGTTAACCGACCTGTCTGGGAATTTAATAGAGTTATTCAGAGAAACTAGAGAAATTAAATGGGAGGATGCCGTTTCGAATGGGCTTGTCCAGCAACTTCAAAAGGAAGCGGCGTCTGGCAGGGTAGATGTTGTTTACCAGGTAAAGGACAGGGTACGGAAAAAGCTGCTCAAGCATGTTTCCCCAGCAATCGATACTGAACAGCTGATGGAGACACGGGATAAACTTCCGCCACAGGCGTCAGGGCAACAATCTGTACTCGACTTCTTCCTTGAACATCCGGAGCCTGTGGAACAAAGGCTGATACTCTCCACTCTCGGAATCTCCCAGGCATCAATTCAATCACTTGTTAAAAAAGGTATACTGAAAGTTGAAGAACTTGAAGTATACAGGGATCCATATTCAGAACGGGAATTTGAACGGAAAGTTGCTCTGGAACTGACAGAAGAGCAGGAAAAGGCTATTAGCCCGATTCTTTCTGCAATTGAAAAGGATTTGCATGAAGTCTTCCTATTATATGGTGTTACAGGCAGCGGGAAGACGGAAATCTATTTGCAATCCATCCAGGAAGTCTTGAGGAAAGGCAAGGAAGCGATTGTGCTTGTGCCGGAAATTTCATTAACGCCGCAAATGGTCACGCGTTTCAAAGAGCGGTTTGGTGATTTGGTTGCTGTCATGCACAGCGGCCTGTCGGCTGGGGAGAAGTATGATGAATGGCGGAAAATCCAGCGCAAGGAAGTAAAAGTTGTTGTAGGAGCGAGGTCAGCGATCTTTGCCCCATTTGAGAATATTGGCATCATCATCATCGATGAAGAACATGAAACAAGCTACAAACAAGAGGAAAACCCGAGATACCATGCAAGGGACGTGGCGATTCAGCGTGCTAAAACAAATGCTTGTCCAGTTGTCCTTGGCAGTGCAACACCTTCACTCGAATCATTTGCACGGGCGCAAAAAGGAAGGTATACTCTGTTATCCCTGCCAAAGCGGATGAACAATCAGGCGCTCCCAACAGTTGAAATCGTCGATATGCGAGAGGAATTGCGGACGGGAAACCGGTCTATGTTTTCGGAAAAGCTTTTTGAAAAGATAAAAGACAGGCTTGAGAAAAAAGAACAAACTGTCCTGTTTCTGAATAAACGCGGGCATTCGTCGTTTGTGATGTGCCGTGATTGCGGATATGTCATGAACTGCCCGCATTGCGATATTACGCTGACATACCACCGTTATAATGAGCAGATGAAATGCCATTATTGCGGCTATGAAGACAGGGTGCCGACCATTTGTCCTGAATGCAACAGTGAGCATATCCGCTATTTCGGGACGGGGACTCAAAAGGTTGAGGAAGAATTGTTAAAATTGATTCCTGAAGCGAGAATTATCAGGATGGATGTCGATACAACCGGCAGGAAAGGCTCGCATGAAAAGTTACTGACTGCTTTTCAGGAGGGTCAGGCGGACATTTTACTCGGAACGCAAATGATTGCTAAAGGATTGGATTTTCCAAATATTACTTTAGTAGGTGTTCTTTCAGCTGATACAATGTTGAATCTGCCCGACTTCCGGTCCTCGGAAAAAACATTTCAGCTTTTGACGCAGGTTAGCGGGAGGGCTGGAAGACACAAGCTTCCTGGCGAGGTAGTGATTCAGACTTATACTCCTGAACATTACAGCGTTGAGCTTGCCGGGACACAGGATTACGACCGGTTTTACCAGCAGGAGATGCTGATCCGGAAGGTTCATCAGTACCCGCCATTTTATTACCTTTCCCTGGTAACTGTCAGCCATGAAGAATTGATGAAAGTAGTATCAGTTACGGAAAAGATCGCAAAATTCATCTCCTCAAGGTTGACGAATGAAGCAGTCGTTCTGGGTCCTGTAGCATCACCAATCCCACGGATCAACGATAGATATCGCTATCAATGTCTGATAAAATACAAAAAGGAACCAGAACTTAAAAATGCCTTAAAAACAATACTGGATCATTACCAGCAGGAAACAGGTACTGGAGCATTGCAGATTTCTGTCGACCTGAACCCTTATATTCTGATGTAAGGATATTTTTAAACTTTTGCATTGATTGCTGCTTTCCTAGCAATAAAGTTTACGGAATGAGCCTACAGGAAAGTTTACGAAAAAAGATGATTGAACAAGCTAATACTAATATTTAAATGGATTTATTGGAGGATTTATTTTGGCAGTAAGAAAAATAGTTAATTACCCAGCAGACATTTTGGAACAGGAATGCGACAAGGTCACAGTTTTTGATAAAAAACTGGCAAAGCTGCTGGATGACATGTATGATACAATGATTGAATTTGATGGTGTCGGCCTGGCCGCTCCTCAGATAGATATAAAGAAACAGATTGCAATTGTCGATATCGATGATGAGCATGGAACGATTGAAGTGATCAATCCTGTGATTCTCGAAACTCGCGGTGAGCAGACTGGTCCTGAAGGATGCTTAAGCTTCCCGGGATTATACGGAGAGGTCACTCGCCCCAACTATGTGAAGGTAAAAGCACAGGATCGCAAAGGGAAAAGCTATGAATTAGAGGCAGAGGAGTTTTTGGCAAGAGCGATCCTGCATGAGATTGACCATCTGCACGGTGTGTTATTCACTACTAAGGTGTCAAAATATATCGAAGAAGCTGAGTTAGAGGAGTTGAACCAGGAATGACAAGAATCGTATTTATGGGGACTCCGGACTTTTCTGTACCGGTTTTGAGAAGATTGGTCGACGAGGGCTATGACGTTATAGGAGTTGTTACCCAGCCTGACCGCCCAGTTGGCAGAAAAAGGGTCCTGACACCGCCTCCTGTTAAAGCAGAAGCGTTGAAACATGGCATCCCCGTTTATCAGCCAGAGAAAATCCGCCAGCAGGAAGAGCTGGATAAAATCCTGGCACTTAATCCGGAATTAATTGTCACGGCTGCGTTTGGACAAATCTTGCCAAATCAGCTCCTCGAGGCACCGAAATATGGCTGTATCAATGTCCATGCATCTCTTCTGCCAGAGCTTCGCGGTGGTGCACCCATTCACTATGCCATCATAGAAGGAAAAGAAAAAACAGGAATAACGATCATGTATATGGTTGAAAAGCTGGACGCTGGCGATATCCTGACTCAGGTAGAAGTACCAATTACTGAAACAGATACAGTTGGAACATTGCATGATAAAATGAGCGCAGCTGGTGCAGACCTTTTGTCAGAAACGATTCCAAAGCTGCTAAAAGGGGACATCACTCCTGTTCCACAAAATAATGAAGAAGCTACATTTGCATGGAATATTAAGCGCGAACAGGAAAAAATCGATTGGAACAGAGCTGGCGCCGATATTTATAACCATATTCGCGGTATGAACCCTTGGCCTGTTGCCTACACCACTATGGATGGATCGGCCATGAAGCTATGGGGGGCCGAAAAGGCAAACCATAAAGGAAGCGACCAGCCTGGGACGATTGTGAAAGTTGAAGAAGATGGTTTTGTTGTTGCGACTGGGGATGAAACCGCAATTAAAATCACAGAACTTCAGCCTGCCGGCAAGAAAAAGATGGATGCCAAGAATTTTCTGCTTGGGGCAGGGTCAAACTTAGAGCCAGGTGTTAAGTTAGGAGACATCAATGAGTAAAAAGAAAAATGTAAGAGATACTGCATTGCAGCTCCTGGAAACAATTGAAAAGAATCAGGCCTACAGCAATCTGCTCTTGAACAGCGCGATAGAAAAAAATGAAATCAGTCCAATCGATGTTGGGCTGCTTACAGAATTGGTATATGGCACGCTTCAGCGTAAAATGACCATCGATTTCTACCTAAAGCCTTTCATCGAGAAAAACAAAAAGCTTCAAAGCTGGGTCATCAATCTGCTTCGCATGACGGTTTACCAGATGGTTTACTTGGATAAAATTCCGGAAAGAGCGGCAATTTTTGAAGCGGTGGAGATCGCAAAACGAAGGGGACATAAGGGAATTGCCAGTCTTGTGAATGGAGTGCTCAGGAGCATCCAGAGAAACGGATTACCTTCCCTTGATTCCATTGCGGACCCTGCGGAAAGAATATCCATTGAGACCAGCCATCCATTATGGCTCGTAAAAAGGTGGGTAGACCAATTCGGTGAGGAAAAGACACGGGAAATGTGTGAAGTGAATTTAACTGCACCGCTGCAGACAGGCAGAGTCAATCTGACGAGGATTTCTCGTGATGAGTGCCTCGAGCTTCTGGAGGAAGAAGGTTTTGAGGTAGAGCCGAGTCCGATTCTGCCAGAAGCAGTTAAGTGTCTGAGAGGCAATCTGGCCTCATCTAAAGCTTTCAAATATGGGTTGTTGACCATCCAGGATGAAAGCTCCATGCTGGTTGCAAACGCGCTGGGCATTAAAGAAGAAGAAGTTATTCTTGATGCATGTGCTGCACCTGGTGGGAAAACTACTCATATCGCCGAGAAGCTTGGAAATAGCGGGAAGGTGATTTCACTTGACCTTCATGAGCACAAGGTGAAGCTTATCTCTGAGAATGCTGAGCGTTTGGGTCTAGAAAATATCGAAGCTCAAAAAATGGACAGCCGCCAGGCAGCCACCCATTTTGAAAAAGAGTCAGTTGACAGGGTATTGCTCGATGCTCCCTGCTCTGGTCTTGGAGTAATGAGACGAAAGCCGGATATGAAGTATACTAAGAAAGAACAGGATTTATCACAGCTGCAAACCATTCAGCTGAGCCTGCTACAATCAGTCGCCCCGCTCTTGAAGGCTGGTGGCACACTGGTATATAGCACATGCACGGTTGACCGAGAAGAAAACCAGGAAGTAATCGAAAAATTTTTACGCGAGCATCCGGAATTCGAAGGAGATACAGCATTTGCAGAAAGAATGCCAGAGGCTATCAAACCATTGATCAATGGCTATGATGTGCAAATTCTTCCGCAGGACTTTGGCTCTGATGGGTTTTATATTGCTTGTTTAAGAAAGAAGGTGGAATAACATGGAACAAGAAAAAACAACTAGAAATGAAGCAACCGAAGTTACAGCAAAAAGGTCCATTTATTCACTTCAGCTTGATGAACTGAAGGATTGGCTGAAGGATCAAGGAGAAAAACCGTTCAGGGCAGAACAAATATATGACTGGCTCTACAAAAAAAGAGCAGCTTCTTTTGAAGATATGTCCAATTTGGCTAAACCTTTGAGGGACAAGCTAGAAGAGCATTTTGTCCTGACGACCCTGAGTACAATCATCCAGCAGACATCATCTGACGGGACTATCAAGTTTTTATTTGAATTGCAAGATGGAGTATCAATTGAAACGGTGCTCATGAGGCATGAGTATGGAAACTCTGTCTGTGTTACAACACAGGTTGGCTGCAGGATCGGCTGTACTTTCTGTGCATCCACCCTTGGCGGTTTGAAGAGGAACCTGGAAGCAGGAGAAATCGTTGCCCAAGTCGTAAAAGTACAACAGGCACTAGACGAGACAGACGAGAGAGTAAGTTCAATTGTTATCATGGGAATCGGTGAACCATTCGACAACTATGACCATATGCTTTCTTTCTTGAAAATTATGAACCATGACAAAGGTATGAATATTGGTGCACGCCATATTACGGTATCTACAAGCGGAATCATCCCTAAGATTTATCAGTTTGCGGATGAAAATATGCAAATTAACTTTGCTATTTCCTTACACGCGCCAAATAGTGAATTGCGCAGCAGGCTGATGCCAATCAACCGTGCATATAAGCTTCCTGATTTAATGGACGCTGTCCGTTATTATGTGAACAAGACAGGAAGAAGAATCAGCTTTGAATACGGTCTGTTCGGGGGAGTCAATGATCAGGTTGAGCATGCAGAAGAGCTTGCACAGCTGGTTAAAGGTTTGAAATGCCATATCAATTTAATTCCGGTCAACTATGTACCTGAACGTGATTACGTAAGAACACCAAAGAGCCAGATCTTCAAGTTTGAACGTACTCTTCGCGACCGTGGAGTGAATGTGACAATCAGAAGAGAACAAGGGCATGACATTGAAGCAGCTTGCGGACAACTTCGGGCGAAAGAAAGAAAAGAAGAGACGAGGTGACAAGATGAAAGCTGTTTTCATGACAGACAGGGGAAAGGTCCGCCTGCATAATGAAGACAATGGCGGCATCTTTGTAAATCCTCACGGTCAGCGCCTTGCCATCGTAGCAGATGGCATGGGCGGCCACCGTGCGGGGGATGTTGCCAGTGAAATGACAACCAATCACTTAAAAAACCTTTGGGGAAATTCAGCTCAGATACATACAGCAGAAGAAGCAGAAAAATGGATGCAAGAAGCGGTTTTGCAAGTTAACAAAGAAATTTTCGAGCACTCTATGAAAAATACCGAATGTGAAGGTATGGGCACGACAATCGTGGCAGCCATTTGTACGAATCTGTTCGCTACCATCGTAAACATTGGGGACAGCCGTTGTTACTTATTGAACGAAACTGGATTCAAACAGTTAACTGAAGATCACTCGCTTGTTAACGAACTCGTTCGATCCGGACAAATTTCCAGGGAAGATGCAGAACATCACCCGCGGAAAAATGTCCTCTTAAGGGCGCTCGGAACTGAAGAGTCCGTTGATATGGATGTGAAAACAATCATCTTTGAAGAGGAAGATGCATTGCTGCTTTGTTCAGATGGCCTTTCCAATAAAGTAAGCCAGGAAGAAATGGAAAGTGTCATAACTAACAAAGAAATGTCCCTAGAAGATAAGGCGGAAGAATTTATCAAAAGGGCAAACCAATATGGCGGCGAAGATAATATTACTCTTGCTATCGTCGAATACCAGGAATTCAACGAGGGCAGGTGAAGAATATGATCATCGGAAAAAGAATCAGCGGGCGTTATAAGATCAAGGGTATGATTGGCGGCGGAGGCATGGCGAATGTCTACCTTGCCCATGATATGATTCTCGACAGGGATGTAGCGGTCAAGATGCTGCGTCTTGATTTTGCCAATGATGATGAATTCATCCGAAGGTTCCATAGAGAAGCGCAATCCGCAACAAGCCTTGCTCATCCAAATATCGTCAGTATTTATGATGTCGGAGAAGAGGACGGGCTATACTATATTGTGATGGAATATGTCGATGGACAGACATTGAAGCAGTACATACAGCAACATGCGCCTGTTCCGGTTGAAGAAGCCCTGGACATCATGAAGCAGCTTACTTCGGCGATTTCAAATGCCCACCATAACCATATTGTCCACCGGGATATCAAGCCACACAATATCCTGATCGACAGCAGCGGTACAGTGAAAATTACTGATTTCGGGATTGCGATGGCTTTGAGTGCCACCAGTATTACTCAAACGAATTCAGTGCTGGGTTCTGTTCATTATCTTTCTCCTGAACAAGCAAGAGGCGGCATGGCGAACAAGAAATCGGATATTTATTCGATTGGAATTGTCATGTTTGAATTGCTCACCGGCAGGCTGCCGTTTTCAGGTGAATCTGCCGTTTCCATCGCCCTGAAGCATTTACAGTCCGAGACTCCTTCCTTAAAGAGATGGAATCCGCAAATCCCTCAAAGCGTTGAGAATATTGTCCTTAAGGCGACTGCGAAGGATCCATTCCATCGCTATGATAATGTCGATGAAATGGAAGATGATTTGCGAACTGCGCTTGACTCAAAGCGTTTGAATGAAGGAAAGTTCGTCATACCCGAAGACGATGAAGCAACAAAAGCGATACCACTCATAACGAATGACCGGCCTTATCATAATCTTGATGAAACAATCGTACGGAAAGATGCGCCTGCTTTTCAGGAACCAAATGGAAAGCCTGAGAAAAAGAAGAAAAAGAAATGGCCAATTATCATGACGGTTTTGTTTTTGTTGATCCTGACTGCGGGAATAGTAATGGTGACAATTGGTCCTGACATATTCGGGCCGAAGGAAAAGGAAGTGCCTGACGTAAGTGGCATGGAAGTAGAAGAAGCAGTCGCTGACCTCATGTCCGCTGGGTTTATTATTGGGGATAAGAAGGAAATTAGCGACGATGAAGTCGAAGAAGGAAATGTCATCCGCACTAATCCTAAAGCAGGAAAGATGATCAAAGAAGGCAATAAAATTGACTTGTATATCAGTACTGGTAAAGAAACAGTGGAGTTGTCGGATTATACCGATAGGAATTATGACGATGTGTACAAATTGCTGGAAGGCAAAGGCTTCAAGGATATAAAGAAAAACGAAGTGCATGACGATAGAGAAGCGGGTACTATCCTAGATCAAAATCCTTCTGGTGGTGAATCGGTGATTCCTGAGGAGACAACTTTGGAGTTTACGGTTAGCAAGGGACCTGAATTGGTGACATTGCGAGAGTTGAAAGGATATAACCAGGACAACCTCGATGTATATGAAGAAACAACTGGCCTGGTGATTGAGAGAACTGAGGAGTCGTATCATGATACGATAGAGGCAGGATACGTCATTTCCCAAAACCCTGAAGCCGGCACTCAACTGCCGCCAGGGAGTAAGGTAAGTGTTGTTATTTCCAAGGGACCTGAGCCATTGCCTCCTAAAGAAAAAACAATTGAGATTACCATACTATATCAGCCGGAAGAAGAAGGAGTAGCACAGGAGGTAAAGATCTATATTAGTGACATGAATCGTGATGAATCTGTTCCTGCAGAGGCCTTTAAGATCACTGAGGATACAACCCGTAAACTCACTTTTATGATAGCACCAGGCGAAGAGGCTTATTATCGAGTGACGGTTGACGATGAACCTTATAAAGAGGATGGAGTTCCTTATCCACAAGACTAACAGACAGGGAGTGTTGCTATGCCTGAGGGCAAAATTATCAAGGCGCTGAGCGGTTTTTATTATGTTGCGAATGAGGATGGAGTTGTCCAATGCCGAGGTCGCGGGGTTTTCCGCAAAAACAAGGTAACACCGCTAGTAGGTGACGAGGTTGTTTTCCAGGCTGAAAATGACACGGAAGGCTATATCATGGAAGTCAAAGAGCGGAAGAATGAGTTAGTCCGACCTCCAATCGTAAATGTGGACCAGGCAATCCTTGTTTTTTCAGCTGTGGAACCCGATTTCAGCTCAGCCCTGCTCGACCGGTTTTTAGTTCTTGTTGAATATAACCATATCGAGCCACTCATCTGCATTACAAAAATGGATTTAACCAATAATGAACAAAAGTCTCGACTTGAGGAGTACGCAGAGGATTATCGGAAAGCAGGCTATGAGGTGATTTTCACCTCCTCTGAAACTTCAGAAGGTCTGGAAAAATTAAAACCCCATATTGAGGGGAAGATCTCAGTATTTGCTGGCCAATCAGGTGTTGGAAAGTCATCATTGCTCAATGCGATCCGTCCGGATCTGGAATTGAAGACCGATGATATATCTTCACATTTGGGCCGGGGTAAGCACACGACAAGACATGTCGAGCTGATTACCATCAATAATGGACTAGTTGCGGACACGCCTGGTTTCAGTTCTCTGGAATTCACCGATATTGAGGCTGAAGAGTTGAATTCATGCTTCCCGGACATTTCTGAAATCAGTGAGGATTGCAAATTTAGGGGGTGCCTTCATATGGCTGAACCTAAGTGTGCAGTTAAAGCGGCAGTCGAGTCTGGAACTCTCCCTGAATACAGATATTCGCATTATAAGGACTTTTTGTTAGAAATCAAAGATAGAAAGCCGAGGTACTGAACCATGGTTAAAATTGCACCTTCAATCTTGTCAGCTGACTTTGCCCGTTTAGGCGAAGAAATCATGGATGTCGAGCGCGGTGGAGCGGATTATATTCATGTGGATGTAATGGACGGGCATTTCGTGCCGAATATTACGATTGGCCCGTTGATTGTCGAGGCGATCAGGCCGGTGACGAAACTTCCGCTTGATGTCCATCTGATGATTGAAAATCCTGACCAATATATTGAAGCATTTGCTAAAGCTGGAGCTGATTACATCACGGTCCATGTAGAAGCAAGCAGGCATCTGCACAGGACAATACAGTTAATTAAATCCACTGGTGTTAAGGCAGGAGTTGTCCTGAATCCGGCCACTCCTGTCGACAGCCTTAAGCATATTATCGAGGATATTGATATGGTGCTGCTTATGTCTGTCAATCCAGGATTTGGCGGCCAAAAATTCATTTCCTCCGTACTTCCGAAAATCAGGCAGGTAAAAGAGCTCGCAGACTCAATGAACCCTGAAGTTGAAATCGAAGTTGATGGCGGAGTGAACGAAGAGACAGCCAAACTTTGTGTTGAAGCAGGAGCGAACGTTCTTGTAGCCGGTTCAGCTGTTTTCAATAAGGAAGACAGAGGAGCTGCAATTGCAAGCTTAAGATAATAAATAAAGCCAGCCGTAACAGCGGCTGGCTTTATTTAGCTTACTGATTGATTTAATAAAAACTGATTCTTGATTTGTAAAAAGGAGATTTTCTTCATGAAAATAAACTTAGTAGCAGGAGGGCCGGCAAACCTGATACCGGATTTCCATATGTATGATGGAACCGACGTAATCTGGGTTGGGATTGATAGAGGTGTATTCTATTTATTGAAAGCGGGATTCATTCCAGCGGCAGCTTTCGGAGACTTTGACTCTGTTTCAGAAGCAGAAATGGCTGAAATAGAAAAAGTGGTTACTGACCTGAAAAAATTCAAGCCTGAAAAAGACGAGACAGATATGGAGCTGGCTTTAAATTGGGCTCTTGAACAGGAAGCAGAATCCATAACGATATTTGGCGCAACCGGGGGAAGGCTTGACCATTTAATGGCCAACATCCAGCTTCTGGTCAAACCTCTCCAGCAGGGTTCTGCACTCCATATCGAAATGATTGATGCGAAAAACATTTTATTTGTTAAAAAACCAGGAAGCTACACCGTCAGCAAGCTGGATGAATATAAATATATTTCCTTCCTCCCTGTAACACCAGCAGTCTCTGGGATGACGCTGAAAAATTTCAAATACCCATTAAATGACTGTCATATTCCTATGGGGTCGACACTATGTATTAGTAATGAACTTATTAGAGGTCATGGTACTTTTTCATTTTCTGAAGGCATATTATTAGTTGTAAGGAGCAAGGATTGATGGTCTTCTTGCAGAGCTCTACTCATGAAATTGAATTCACGGATTTACATCTAAGGAGCAATTTTTGCATACCCGGGAATATACTATACGGATGCAAAAAGAAGACTGGTTTGCGAGAGATGGTGAGGAGGGACGGTATGAGATTCTATACAATCAAACTACCTAAGTTTTTAGGTGGCCTCGTACGGGCAATGTTAGGTGCATTTAAAAAGGATTAGAAACGATAAAGATAATTAAAGCAGGAAGGTATATGAAAGCTCTTTGGCACCCTGAAACAGGGGTGCTATTATTTTTGCCGCCAATTGGGAAGAATGATAATGGAGACGGATTAATTAAGTTGCACAAAAATAAAAAAGGCACCCTCATGGATGCCGTGCAGTTTCCTGCCGGCTGCTGGAGCCGGGCAGAACATCTGCGACTTTTTTTAATTAAACGCGCTCAACTTTACCTGATCTTAGAGCTCTTGCAGATACCCAAACACGCTTAGGCTTACCGTCTACAAGAATACGTACTTTTTGAAGGTTAGCACCCCATGTACGCTTGTTAGCGTTCATTGCGTGAGAGCGTGCGTTACCAGAACGAGTTGATTTACCAGTTACTACACATTTACGTGGCATATGATTTCCCTCCTAACTGACAAAAGCTGATACTATTGTTTTGCTGCAATTATTTGCATATCGTCAGAATTGCGAATTAATCAGGATAACCTCTTCTCTGACATACTTTAATAATTTATCATAGAAATTTACCATTTGCAATAGTTCTGGTGAAAGCTATAAAGAAAAAAACCTTGACATATAGTTTAGATTCTTGCTGAATAATAAAGGGAAGGGCAGAATAACTTTAAAAATTGATTGGTTTATAGTAAAATAACTGTAGCATAACGCTATTTTTCCAAAGGGGGAACGAATCATGTCCATCGAGCTAAAAACGAAGTACGGACAAATTGATATATCAAATGATGTCATTGCAACGATCGCAGGCGGCGCAGCAGTTGATTGCTATGGTATTGTCGGGATGGCTTCAAAGAATCAGATCAAGGACGGATTGACAGATATTTTGCGCAGGGAGAATTTCACTCGCGGAGTAATCGTTCGCCAGGAAAATGAAGAAGTACATATCGATATGTATATTATTGTGAGCTATGGGACGAAAATTTCCGAGGTTGCCCACAATGTCCAGTCAAAGGTAAAGTACACTCTTGATAAAACTGTAGGGCTGGCAGTTGACTCGGTCAATATTTACGTTCAGGGTGTTCGTGTAACGAACCCGTAAGAGGAGGAAAGATTTGTGTCTATTAATGTTCTAGACGGAAAACGTTTTGCGGAGATGGTCATCCAGGGCGCCAACCATTTGGCGGCGAATGCCAAGTATGTTGACGCGCTGAACGTCTTCCCTGTTCCTGATGGAGATACGGGAACAAATATGAATTTATCCATGACTTCCGGAGCTAAGGAAGTAAAGAACAATGTACAGGAGCATATTGGGAAGGTGGGTTCCGCGCTTGCTAAGGGCCTGCTTATGGGAGCAAGAGGAAACTCCGGTGTTATCCTTTCCCAGTTATTCCGTGGGTTCGCAAAAGCAATCGAAAGTAAGCCGACTGTGAACTCTGTAGAGTTTGCCGCTGCGTTGAATGCAGGTGTTGAAACAGCTTATAAGGCTGTCATGAAGCCTGTGGAAGGCACGATTTTAACAGTAGCGAAGGATGCTGCCAAGCATGCTGTAGCTGTTGCCAAGAACCATGAAAGCCTTATTGGTTTGATGGAAGAAGTGCTGAAAGAAGCGAAGGCATCATTGAACCGGACGCCAGACTTGCTCCCGGTCCTTAAGGAAGTAGGAGTAGTCGATAGCGGCGGACAGGGTCTTGTATTCGTTTATGAAGGTTTCCTTGCAGAATTGAAGGGCGAAAAGCTTCCTGATTCCCCATCTGCAATGCCGAACATGAATGAGCTTGTCAGCGCTGAGCACCATAAGAGCGTTCAGAGCCACATGAATACTGCGGATATCGAATTCGGCTATTGTACTGAATTCATGGTTAGGCTTGAAGGGAAAGAAGCATTTTCTGAGGAAGATTTTCGCCAGGACTTGAGCAAATATGGAGATTCTCTTCTCGTTATTTCAGATGATGAGGTTGTAAAGGTACATATCCACTCAGAGCAGCCTGGAGAGGTTCTGACTTATGGACAAAGATACGGAAACCTGATCAATATGAAAATTGAAAATATGCGCCAGCAGCATACTGATATTGTCGGAGAATCGACAACCCCTCTTCGAACACAGGCTAGTGAGCCAAAGAAAGAAAAGCGTGAATACGGAATCGTTGCTGTCTCAATGGGTTCCGGAATTGCAGAGCTTTTCCGCAGCATTGGAGCCAATGCGGTAATCGAAGGCGGTCAGACAATGAATCCGAGTACAGAGGATATCATTAGGGCAATCAAAGAAGTAAACGCGCGCAAGATAATCATCCTGCCGAATAATAAAAACATCATCATGGCCGCTGAGCAGGCTGCTGAGGTAGCGGAGGAAGAAGTGGTAGTCATTCCTTCAAAGACTGTTCCTCAGGGAATGACAGCATTGCTATCCTTTAACCCATCAGCTGAAGCTGGTAACAATAAAGAAGCAATGACTGAAGCCATGCAGCATGTGAAAACAGGCCAGCTGACATATGCTGTCCGTGATACAAGTATTGACGGCCTGGAAATTTCAACAGGCGATTTCATGGGTCTGGCCGATGGGAAGATCATCCTGAAGGATCAGGATAAAGTCAAGGCGGCCAAGGATCTGTTGGACCAGATGCTTGATGAAGACTCTGAAATCCTGACGATCCTAAAAGGTGAAGACGCTTCAGATGAAGATGTTAATTCCATCGTCGAGTTTGTTGAAGACAATTACGGCGATGTGGAAGTTGAAGTCCATAATGGAGAACAGCCATTATACGCCTTCATCTTCGCGATTGAATAAATTTTCCGGCAGTGCTGATTCTCATGCTGGACAAATAAAATCGTAAATATGATACTAAGAAATAGAAGGGGATTCCCCTTCTATTTCGTTTTGTATAAAAGGGATTTTTCCCTATTTTTATTAATAGAGAGCACTAATAAATGTGAAAAGTTAAACGTAATATTTGCATTGCCCGAAAATGAGTTGAGCAGGTGAAAAGGGTAGAAGCAGAGGTCCTGCATTGCCCTAAAATGAGTTGAGCAGGTGAAAAGGGTAAAAGCAGAGGTCCTGCATTGCCCGAAAATGAGTTGAGCAGGTGAAAAGGGTAAAAGCAGAGGTCCTGCATTGCCCTAAAATGAGTTGAGCACGTAAAAAGGGTAAAAGCAAAGGTCCTGCATTGCCCGAAAATGAGTTGAGCAGGTGAAAAGGGTAAAAGCAGAAGGTCTGCATTGCCCGAAACTGAGATGAAAAGGTGAAAAGGGTAAAAGCAGAGGTCCTGCATTGCCCGAAAATGAGTTGAGCAGGTGAAAAGGGTAAAAGCAGAGGTCCTGCATTGCCCGAAAATGAGTTGAGCAGGTGAAAAGGGTAAAAGCAGAAGGTCTGCATTGCCCGAAACTGAGCTGAAAAGGTGAAAAGGGTAAAAGCAGAGGTCCTGCATTGCCCGAAACTGAGCCGCACAGTCAAAAAAGGTAAAAGCATGACTCCAGAAACAGCGTGAGGAGGGGAGCGGCAACACCGATTGGCCAGGAGCTGGGGGCCAGGATTTTTCGGTATACCGCGCTTGATATTGTGAATGAACAACTAAAACAACCAGTAACAGCAGTTAAAGGGATTGGCAATGAAATGGCGGAAACTCTGGCAGATATGCAGATCAGGACTGTCGGTGACTTGCTTGAATACTTCCCGTACCGTTACGAGGATTATCGCCTGAAGGATCTGGCGGAAGTCAAGCATGAGGAGAGAGTCACTGTTGAGGGGACCGTACACAGTGAACCGTCAGTTGTATACTATGGTCGCAAAAAGAACCGTTTGACAGTGAGGCTGCTTGTTGGACGTTATTTAATCATTGCTACATTCTTTAACCAGCCGTATCTAAAACAAAAAATAAATGTCGGTGAAACCATCTCGGTTACAGGGAAATGGGATCAGCACAGGCAGACGATCACCGCCACTCAAATGTCGGTAGGTGGGCAAGGAAAGAGCCAGGATTTTGAACCAGTTTATGCTGTAAAAGGAAAAATGACCGTAAAAACGATCAGAAGGCTGATCAAGCAGGCTTTCTCCCAATTCGGACATGAAATAGGAGAAATTTTGCCAGCGGAACTTCTGCAGAAATACAAACTGCTTAATCGCAGGGATTCGCTGAGAATTATGCATCTCCCTTCTGATTCTGAGGAAATGAAGCAGGCGAGAAGAAGATTTGTTTACGAGGAGTTTCTCTTATTCCAGCTTAAAATGCAGACATTGAGGAAGGTGGAGCGTGAACAGAGTCCGGGAATTGCCATTTCATATGAATTGGACAACCTGAAGTCATTCATTACAGGACTGCCTTTTCCATTAACAGGGGCACAAAAACGAGTGGTTAATGAAATCCTTGGTGATATGAAGTCGCCTTATCGAATGAATCGTCTCCTTCAAGGGGATGTGGGTTCAGGTAAAACAGTAGTTGCTGCGATAGCTCTCTATGCAGCAAAGTCCGCTGGTTATCAAGGGGCATTAATGGTCCCTACCGAAATCCTGGCCGAACAGCACTCACAGTCACTGACACAGTTGCTTGAACCATTTGGAATAACTGTTGCTTTGCTGACCAGCTCTGTTAAAGGCAAGCGAAGAAGAGAGTTGCTCGAACTGCTAAAACTTGGTGGAATTGACGTATTGATTGGGACACATGCTTTGATACAGGATGAAGTGGATTTTCAAAATCTTGGTCTCGTCATCACGGACGAACAACACCGTTTTGGCGTTGAACAAAGACGGGTTCTTCGGGAAAAAGGGGAAAACCCTGATGTTCTGTTCATGACTGCGACACCAATACCAAGAACTCTTGCCATTACTGTATTCGGTGAAATGGATGTCTCTGTCATTGATGAAATGCCTGCTGGCCGTAAAACCATCGAAACATATTGGGCCAAACATGAAATGCTTGAGCGAGTCCTTGCCTTCATGGAAAAAGAGCTATCAAAAGGAAGACAAGCCTATGTGATTTGTCCCCTTATTGAGGAGTCTGATAAGCTGGATGTCCAGAATGCTATCGATGTCCATAGCACATTGAGTTTTTATTTTAAAGAGCGTTACAAGGTCGGTCTTATGCATGGACGCCTACATTCAGATGAGAAAGATCAGGTCATGAAGTCTTTTAGTGAAAATGAGGTGCAAGTTCTCGTTTCGACGACAGTTGTCGAGGTAGGAGTCAATGTCCCGAATGCGACAGTCATGCTTATTTATGATGCTGAGAGATTTGGTCTGGCGCAGCTCCATCAATTAAGAGGCAGGGTCGGCCGCGGGAGTGACCAATCGTACTGTATATTGCTTGCAGACCCGAAAAGTGAAGTCGGAAAAGAGCGAATGAAAATAATGTCCGAAACGAATGATGGGTTTGTTCTTAGTGAAAAGGATTTAGAACTGCGGGGTCCAGGCGACTTCTTTGGTAAAAAACAAAGCGGACTGCCGGAATTCAAGGTAGCAGATATGGTCCATGATTACCGTGCGTTAGAAACAGCAAGGAATGACGCAACCTTGCTCGTCCAGTCAGAAGCTTTCTGGCAGGGTGAAAAATATAGATTATTGCGGGAGTATCTAGCGGAAACAGGTGCTCTTGCCAATGAGAAACTGGATTGACCTGACTGAATCTATTTACTCTTACAAGATTCATAGCATGGACGGAAGCAGATTCAGTTGTGAGTCTGCTTTCGTTTATTTGAGGTATATTTTTTTCTTGCAATCTTTTTTTGTAATATATATACTACTATTAGTACCTAGTCTTAATAGCTCGGGCGGTGTTAAATAAATGAAACGCAACAAAAGAGAACGGCAGTCGATGTTGACTGAGACGATAAAAGAAAATCCTTTTATAACGGATGAGGAACTGGCTGAAAAATTTACTGTCAGCATCCAGACAATAAGGCTAGATAGACTAGAATTATCTATTCCCGAACTAAGGGAAAGAATAAAGAACGTGGCAGAAAAACGTTTTGAAGATGAAGTCCGTTCATTGCCGCTTGAAGAAGTAATTGGAGAAATCATTGATATTGAACTTGACCATAGTGCTATATCCATACTTGATATAAAAAGTGAACATGTATTTAAACGAAATAAAATCGCCAGGGGCCACCACTTATTCGCGCAGGCGAATTCATTGGCGGTTGCAGTTATAAATGATGAACTGGCATTGACAGCTAAAGCGAATATACAATTCACAAGGTCGGTAAAAGAAGGTGAACGGGTAATAGCCAAGGCGAGAGTCGAAAAAATCGATGATGACAATGGCCGGACCCATGTAGAAGTGAAGAGTTATGTGAACAATGAGCTTGTTTTTAAAGGTGAATTTGAAATGTACCGTTCTAAAAATGAAAAGTAAGGGATGAAATGCGATGAGGCTAGCAGTAGATGCGATGGGCGGAGACAATGCACCAAAAGAGATCGTCCTCGGAGCAATGAAAGCTATTGGAAAATATAATGACATACATATCGTGCTAATCGGCGACGAGAGTAAAATCAGGGAGCATCTGACGAATGAAGAGAGGATTGAAATTCATCATACAGAAGAAGTAATCCTCGGAACAGATGAACCTGTCAGAGCAGTGCGCCGAAAGAAAACAGCATCAATGGTCCTTGCAGCCCAGCTAGTTGCAGACGGAAAGGCAGATGCCTGCATTTCTGCCGGAAACACAGGAGCATTGATGGCTGCTGGTTTGTTCGTGGTTGGAAGAATAGAAGGGATCGAAAGGCCGGCACTTGCGCCGACTCTCCCTACAATTGGCGGAGAAGGTTTCCTGCTTCTTGATGTAGGAGCTAATGCTGATGCTAAGCCTGAACATCTCGTCCAATATGCGATCATGGGATCGATTTACAGCGAGAAGGCAAGAGGAATCGCAAATCCGCGTGTTGGCCTGTTGAATATTGGCACAGAAGAAAAGAAGGGCAATGAGCTTGTACGTAACACGTATGAATTATTGAAGGATGCAGACATCAACTTCATAGGTAATGTGGAGTCAAGGGACTTGCTGGATGGAGTAGCGGACGTTGTAGTGGCAGATGGCTTTACCGGAAATATGGTCCTGAAGACGATTGAAGGTACTGCAATGTCGGTGTTTAAAATGCTTAAATCGGCTTTGACTTCGAGTCTTAAAAGCAAGCTGGCTGCCGCTGTTCTTAAGCCGGACCTGACAGTGCTCAAAAATAAGATGGATTACACGGAATATGGCGGTGCTGGTCTTTTCGGCCTTAAGGCTCCCGTCATCAAAGCTCATGGATCATCTGACGCAAATGCGGTGTTTAATTCGATCCGCCAGGCGAGAGAAATGGTTGAAAAGGATGTTTCCGGAACAATCAAGGCTGCCGTAGAAAAATGAGAAAGTGAAAAGTAATAGAAGTTGTGAACATAAAATAACGAGTTAAAGGGGAATCTTTCATGGGGAAAATCGCGTTTTTGTTTCCAGGACAGGGATCGCAGACAGTCGGGATGGGACAGGCCCTTGCAGATTCAGAACAATCAGTCTCAGAAACTTTTAAAAAAGCCGACGAGGTTCTGGGTGAAAGCTTAAGCAGCTTGATTTTTGAAGGGCCGCAAGAAAAGCTGACGCTCACAACAAATGCTCAGCCTGCTCTTTTGACGACTAGCATTGCCATCTTGAATTATTTCAGCCAGTTTGGGATCAAGCCGGATTACACTGCCGGCCATAGTCTGGGTGAATATTCTGCATTGGTCGCTTCGGGGGCTATCTCGTTCGAAGATGCAGTGTATGCAGTCCGCAAACGTGGTGAATTCATGGAAGAAGCTGTACCGAATGGAGAAGGAACCATGGCTGCTGTTCTCGGCATGGACCGCCAGAAGCTAGTGGATGTAACTGAAACAGTTTCAGCTGGCGGAAAACCTGTTCAGCTGGCTAACTTGAATAGTCCAGGACAAATCGTGATATCTGGTTCAAAAAGTGGTGTGGAAGAAGCTTCAGTAAAAGCAAAGGAAGCTGGGGCTAAACGGGTTATTCCTCTTGATGTCAGCGGCCCATTCCATTCAGCGTTAATGAAGCCGGCAGCAGAAAGATTTGAAGCTGTATTGGACAAAATTGCAATAAAGGATGCGACTGTCGCGGTGATTGGAAATGTAACTGCTGAACCTATGACAGAAGCTTCCGAGTTCAAAAAAAGACTGGTGGAACAACTTTATTCTCCGGTTCTATGGGAGGATTCAGTGTCGAAAATGCTGGAACTCGGCGTCGATACTTTTATCGAAATCGGCCCAGGTAAGGTTTTATCAGGACTGGTTAAGAAAGTTGACCGCTCGGCAAAGACGTTCGCAATATATGACGCAGAAACTTGTGCAGCAGCTGTTGCTGCTCTGAAGGAGGAGAAGGAATGAGACTAGAAGGTAAGGTGGCGCTGGTAACAGGTGCATCACGCGGGATTGGGCGTGAAATTGCTTTAGAACTTGCCAGGGAAGGCGCGTCTGTTGCTGTCAACTATGCAGGCAGTGAAGCAAAAGCGCTTGAAGTGGTTGATGAGATCAAAGCGATGGGACGAGATGCTTTTGCCATCCAGGCAGATGTCTCCAACTCGGAATCAGTGACGGACATGGCAAAAGAAACGATCGAGCGTTTTGGCAAGATTGACATACTTGTAAACAATGCGGGTATAACAAAAGATAATCTTTTGATGAGGATGAAAGAGTCCGAATGGGATGATGTAATTAATATCAATCTAAAAGGTGTCTTCTTGTGTACGAAAGCAGTTACAAGACAAATGATGAAGCAGAGAAGCGGCAGAATCATCAATATCTCTTCAATTGTAGGCGTTAGTGGAAATCCTGGTCAGGCAAACTATGTTGCTGCAAAGTCCGGAGTAATCGGCCTTACAAAAACAACAGCGAAGGAACTTTCAACAAGAGGTATTACAGTGAATGCAATAGCTCCAGGCTTCATTACGACAGACATGACCGATAAGTTAAACGAAGATGTAAAAACAGAAATGCTGAAGCAAATTCCGTTAGCCCGTTTCGGAGAGCCAAAAGACATTGCAAGAACAGTCATATTCCTGGCATCCGAAGACAGTGCATATATGACAGGCCAAACCCTCCACGTAGACGGCGGCATGGTGATGTAGGATATCAGGAAATAACCAGCGTAAGATTTATTGATAATTTGGACACTCTTTGGGTGAGAGTGTAATAATATTTCTTAGTTAAAAAGTTATTACAGCCATTTATTAATTAAATAAAATCAACTATAATGGCTTGAGGGGAGGTGAACAAGCATGGCAGACGTTTTAGAACGCGTAACAAAAATTATTGTTGACCGTTTGGGAGTAGAAGAATCTCAAGTAACTCTAGAGGCATCTTTTAAAGATGATCTTGGTGCTGATTCCCTTGATGTCGTTGAATTGGTTATGGAATTAGAAGACGAGTTCGACATGGAAATTTCTGATGATGATGCTGAAAAAATCGGTACAGTTGGTGACGCTGTTAACTACATAAATAGCCAAGTGTAATTGTTCGATTTACTAAGAAGCTCCGTTTTTATAAACGGGGCTTTCTTCTGTACATGGTCATCTCATATGAGCTGCCGGATTAGAACGTGTGTATGGCTATGGCGGTCATGGAGAAGAAGCCTGTTTATATCCGGCATATATTTTTATACGAAAAGCGCCCTTCCCCGCAAAAATAGCTTCTCTATAAAAAAACTCCCTGTGTTTTCCTTATAATTAAGTAATCTACTGGAATTAAGCCAAGTTTTTTTGCTTTATATACGTTTTTTTTTGTAAACTGTTATTAGTCTGTATTGTTTTGTAAAATGGATAATCATTTAAAACAGCAATTCATGCAATCACAGCTTTAAACTATGAGCAAGGTGGAGTAAATCATGCGCAACAATGGAAGAGAAAGAGAAAAAAAGAATATCCGCGCTAAGGAGCAGAAATTCAAAGAATTCCAGGACAATATTGGTATTCATTTTGATAGTGATAAGCTTTTAAAACAGGCTTTTACACATTCATCCTATGTGAATGAGCATCGCAGGAAGCCCCATGAAGATAATGAGAGGCTAGAGTTTCTTGGTGACGCTGTTTTGGAACTGACTGTATCCCAATTCTTGTATAAAAAGTATCCAATGATGAGTGAGGGTGAGCTTACAAAGCTGCGCGCAGCTGTAGTTTGTGAGCCGTCGCTGGTGGCCTTTGCCAACGAGCTGAGCTTTGGTGAACTCGTTTTGCTTGGCAAGGGAGAGGAAATGACGGGCGGAAGAACAAGGCCGGCTCTTTTGGCTGATGTCTTCGAGGCTTTCATCGGTGCCTTATACTTGGACAAGGGAATTGAAACAGTCACTACATTCCTAGAAGAAATTGTGTTTCCAAAAATCAATGACGGTGCTTTTTCTCATGTGATGGATTTTAAGAGCCAGCTTCAGGAACTCGTCCAGAGGGATGGTGCAGGCTCGCTTGAATACCGGATTATGAAGGAGATTGGTCCTGCGCACAGCCGTGAATTCGAATCCCGTGTCTTCCTTAATGGGCAAGAATTAGGAACAGGGACAGGACGCTCGAAAAAGGAAGCAGAGCAGCATGCTGCCCAGATGGCACTTGAAAAATTGAAGTCCCATATGGAAGCGAACATGGAAGCGGACGACAAAAAGCAATAAGGTATAGCACTTGAATCAAACATCATAGAAATAGTTTATCTGGAAAGGGAGAGCCATATTGTTTTTAAAACGATTAGATGTGGTCGGCTTTAAATCGTTTGCCGAGAGGATTTCAGTAGAATTCGTTCCAGGTGTGACCGCCATCGTAGGTCCTAATGGAAGCGGGAAAAGCAATATTACTGATTCCATCCGCTGGGTTTTAGGGGAACAATCAGCCAAGTCGCTCCGTGGCGCAAAAATGGAAGATATCATTTTTGCTGGAAGTGATTCGCGGAAGCCGCTGAATTTTGCGGAAGTAACATTAACCCTCGATAACGAAGATCAATCATTGCCGCTCGATTACAATGAAGTGAGCGTAACAAGGCGTGTCTACCGTTCAGGTGACAGTGAATATTTGATCAATAAACAGAACTGCAGACTTAAGGATATTGTTGATTTATTCATGGACTCCGGACTAGGCCGTGAAGCTTTCTCCATCATCAGTCAGGGCAGGGTTGAAGAAATTCTCAACAGCAAGCCGGAGGATCGCAGGACGATATTTGAAGAAGCTGCTGGTGTCCTTAAATATAAATCACGGAAGAAAAAAGCAGAAAGTAAGCTTTTTGAAACGCAAGAGAACTTAAATCGTGTAACAGACATCATACACGAATTAGAAGGACAGGTAGAGCCATTGAAGATTCAGGCTTCGATTGCTAAGGACTATCTACAGCAAAAGGAAGAGCTTGAACAGATTGAAGTTGCGCTTACTGCCTATGAAATTGAAGAGCTGCATGACCGATGGGAAAAGCTGTCCAAGCAGTTTGAACAGCATAAAGAAGATGAAATCAAACAGTCTGCTGTCCTTCAGAAAAAAGAAGCAGAAATTGAAAAAATGAGAGACCAGCTTGCCGCGCTTGATGAATCGGTAAGCGACTTGCAGAATGTGCTCTTGCATGCCAGTGAGGAGCTTGAAAAACTGGAAGGCAGAAGAGAAGTTCTAAAGGAACGAAAAAAGAACGCTTCACAGAACAAGGGTCAGCTTGAAAAGAATATCGAGGAACTTACATCTTCAGTTGCCTTGCTGGAAAAACAGAAGGCTGAGTACCAAGAATCTGTCACTGCATTATCAGCGGAAGCTTCTGCTCTTCAGACAGAACTTCAGGAGAAACAGGAGCAGCTAAAGCTATACAGTGAAGATGTCGAGCTTAAGATTGATTCAATCAAAAGCGACTACATCGAGGTGCTGAACGAACAGGCCGGCGCTAAAAATGAAAAAATCTATATTGAACAGCAGCTGCAGCAGCAAGCAGTAAAAGGGTCAAAGCTGGACAATGAAAATGATCGCTTTGTCTCGATCCGTGATGAAATCAATGAAAAGAAAGCAGAAATAGAGAAAAAGGTCGTTTCTTCTCAGCAGGAATTGGAGGATCAGGCAAGGATCTATTTCGAAGAACAGAAGAAGCTTGAATCTTTAAAAAATAACTATGAAAAGCAAGAGAAAACACTCTATCAGGCATATCAGTACCTACAGCAAGCTAAATCAAAAAAGGAAATGCTTGAAGAAATGGAAGAAGATTATTCAGGCTTTTTTCAGGGTGTAAAAGAAGTGCTGAAAGCCAGGGACACTCGCCTTCAGGGAATTGAAGGAGCGATTGCAGAATTAATCCATGTTCCTAAACAATATGAAACGGCAATTGAAACAGCTCTTGGCGGTGCAATGCAGCATATTGTCGTCCAAAACGAAGAAAATGCAAGAGCTGCAATTCAGTTTCTGAAGCAAAAATCCTTCGGCAGGGCAACCTTCTTACCTCTCAGCATCATCAAAGGCAAATATCTCGCCTCATCACAGCTCGCGCTTCTTTCGGGAAATAGTGCGTATATCGGCACTGCAGCTGATTTGATTCAATTCGATCAAAGATATGCTGAGGTCATAAAGAACCTGCTCGGCAATGTTGTGATTGCCAGGGACTTAAAGGGTGCCAATGAAATTGCCAAAATGCTGCAATATCGCAGCAGAATCGTCACTCTTGAAGGAGATGTTGTCAATCCTGGTGGATCTATGACTGGAGGGGCAGTAAAACAAAAATCAAGTTCATTGCTCAGCCGTAAAGGCGAATTAGAAGAATTAACAAATAAGCTGGCTGATATGGAAGAAAAGACAAATTTGCTTGAATCGAAAGTGAAGTCCTTAAAGTCTGAAACGCAAGCGAGTGAAGCCAGGTTGGAAGAACTGCGAAAAACAGGTGAAGAGCTTCGTTTTACGCAGCAAAGCTTGAAGGGTGACTTGCGGGAAGTGGAGCTGGAACAGAAGAATATCAATGAACGCTTATCGGTATATGATTCTGAAAAGACCCAGCTCGACTCAGACAAGGGGAAGCTGGCATCAAGGCTGGTTGAGCTCGACGGCTTATTAGCTAAGTATCGTCAGGAACTTGTTCAATTCGATAAAGAAATCGAGCGTCTGACTGAACTGAAGAACTCGAATTCTACGTCCAAGGATACTCTTATTACGCAAATTAGTGATCTGAAGATCAGCCTTGCATCCAAGAAAGAGCAGCTTTCCCATGTGAAGGAAAAGCTGGATTCTGCAGTTTTACAGGCAGAAGAGCAGTTCAAAAAATTAGAAATATTTAAAGAGGATTTATCTCTTCTTTCCTCTGAAATGACCGATAGCTCCTCCGGGGAAACGCAACTGGAGGAAGCAGCAAAAAGAAAGCTCCAGGATAAAAATGAAACGCTTAAGCTGATATCTTCAAGAAGAAATGAGCGGCTTGAGCTTCAGAATAAGCTTGAAGATCATGAGCTTGAATCCAAGGAGCTTAGGAGATTGCTTAAGGGCATTAATGAAGTGCTCAAGGACGAAGAAGTTAAGCTGAACAGGCTTGATGTAGAATTGGACAATAAGCTTGCCCATCTTCGCGAAGAATACCTGCTCTCGTTTGAAGGTGCAAAGGAACAGTATCCTTTGACAATTCCTGCTGATGAGGCAAGAAGAAGAGTAAAGCTCATCAAACTGGCGATAGAAGAACTGGGAACGGTAAACCTTGGTGCGATCGAAGAATACGAGCGTGTATCTGAGCGTTATGAATTCCTGTTGGAGCAGAGGAATGATCTTCAGGAAGCAAAGGACACATTATTCCTTGTCATTGAGGAAATGGACCACGAGATGAAAAAACGATTTGAACATACATTCACTGCCATCCGCTCACATTTTGAGTCTGTGTTCCAGGCGTTGTTCGGTGGCGGAAGAGCGGACCTGCGGCTGACACAGCCTGAAGACCTGTTGAACACAGGGGTTGAAATTGTCGCCCAGCCTCCAGGAAAGAAGCTGCAAAATCTCGGGCTATTATCTGGCGGTGAGCGGGCGTTGACTGCGATTGCTTTATTGTTCTCCATCCTGAAAGTCCGTCCGGTGCCATTCTGCATCCTTGATGAGGTTGAGGCTGCATTGGATGAAGCTAATGTATACCGTTTTGCTCAGTACCTGAAGAAATACCGGGAGGAAACACAATTTATCGTCATTACACACCGTAAGGGTACAATGGAAGAAGCTGATGTTCTTTATGGTGTAACCATGCAGGAGTCAGGAGTATCCAAGCTGGTATCCGTCAGGCTTGAAGATTCGAATGAACTTGTGAAAGCGTAAGAAAAGCGAAATCACCTTGTTCTGTCTCGAGGAGCCAAGGGCCGTAACTGGCCCGTTCTTGGAACGGAAAGAGTTAGTTTTGAATTAAAGTAGGAAGGCGATGGAACCATGAGTTTTTTTAAGAAATTAAAAGAAAAATTTACGACACAGACTGAGAGTGTCACAGAGAAATTCCGAGATGGCTTGACGAAAACCAGGGATAATTTCTCAAATAAAGTGAATGATCTCGTATCAAGATACCGGAAAGTGGATGAGGAATTTTTTGAAGAACTTGAAGAAATCCTGATTCAGGCTGATGTAGGCTTTGACACAGTAATGGAACTTGTCGAGGAGCTGAAAAAAGAGGTTAAGCGCCGCAACATCCAGGATACAAAAGACGTTCAGTCTGTTATTTCCGAGAAACTGGTTGATATCTATGAGGCTGGTGCTGATGATGACTCGTTCCAGCTGAACATCCAGGAAGATGAGTTGACTGTCATTTTGTTCGTCGGTGTCAATGGTGTTGGCAAAACCACGACAATCGGTAAGTTGGCCCATAAATTCAAAAGTGAAGGAAAGAAGGTCCTTCTTGCAGCAGGAGATACATTCCGCGCTGGAGCAATCGAACAGCTTGAGGTCTGGGGTGATCGCGTTGGTGTCGACGTCATCAAGCAGGCAGAAGGGTCCGACCCCGCTGCTGTCATGTATGATGCTGTCCAGTCAGCGAAGTCACGAAAGGCAGATATCCTGATTTGCGATACTGCCGGCAGATTGCAAAATAAGGTCAATCTCATGAAGGAGCTTGAGAAGGTAAAGCGTGTCATCGAGCGCGAGGTTCCGGGTGCACCTCATGAAGTCCTGCTTGTGCTTGATGCAACGACTGGCCAGAACGCCCTGGTCCAGGCTAAAACCTTCAAAGAAGCAACTGATGTGAGCGGCATCGTCCTGACTAAGCTCGATGGAACGGCGAAGGGTGGAATTGTCCTCGCAATCCGCAATGAGCTGAACATTCCAGTTAAATTTGTAGGATTAGGCGAAAAAATGGATGATCTTCAGGAATTCGATGCTGAAAGATATGTTTATGGACTGTTCGCTGACCTGGTTGAGGAAGAGGAAGCAGCGGAGGAATCTTGATATACCAACAAATCACTGTAAAGAACTTTTCTTGACAGGGAAGATAATCGTGTGTAAACTCTTAATGTAAAGGTATTTCACTTAACATGGGGGAATTCATATGCTTGAGAAAACGAACCGCATGAATTATCTGTATGACTTTTATCAGGCATTGCTTACTCCAAAACAAAGCAGTTATATGGCTCTATACTATCTTGATGACTATTCGCTCGGGGAAATTGCTGAAGAGTATGATGTTAGCCGGCAGGCTGTATACGACAACATCAAACGGACGGAAGCGATGCTCGAGGAATACGAAGAGAAGCTGTTGTTGTTTGAGAAATTCCAAAAAAGAAGTGAGCTTATTTCGCAAATGAAAGAGCTTATGAGCAATGGAGAAAACAACCGCGATTTAAATGAAATGATAGCCGAGCTTGAGAAATTAGACTAGGGAGGCACATTATATGGCATTTGAAGGATTGGCCGACCGACTGCAAAATACGATGCAAAAAATCCGCGGAAAAGGAAAGGTCTCGGAAGCGGATGTAAAAGAAATGATGCGAGAGGTCCGTCTGGCTCTGCTTGAGGCTGACGTTAACTTTAAAGTCGTAAAAGACTTCGTTAAGAAAGTCACTGAAAGGGCAATTGGCCAGGAAGTTGTAAAAAGCCTGACACCGGGCCAGCAGGTCATCAAGGTTGTTAAAGAGGAACTTACTGAGTTAATGGGTGGCGAGCAAAGCAAGATTGCTGCTGCAAATCGCCCGCCGACAGTCATCATGATGGTCGGACTTCAAGGTGCAGGTAAAACGACCACAACCGGAAAGCTTGCTAATCTCCTGCGTAAAAAATACAACCGTAAGCCATTGCTTGTAGCGGCGGATATCTATCGTCCAGCTGCCATCAAGCAGCTTGAGACGCTCGGCAAGCAATTGAGCATGCCGGTGTTCTCACTGGGAGACCAGGTCAGCCCTGTTGAAATCGCCAAGCAGGCAATTGCCAAAGCGAAGGAAGACCACAATGACTATGTCCTCATCGATACGGCAGGCCGTCTTCATGTTGACGAAAACTTGATGGATGAGCTTAAGCAGATCAAGGAGCTTTCAAAGCCTGATGAGATCTTCCTTGTCGTCGACGCAATGACAGGACAGGATGCCGTCAATGTTGCCCAGAGCTTCAATGAACAGTTAGGCTTGACTGGTGTTGTCCTGACAAAGCTTGACGGTGATACAAGAGGCGGTGCCGCGCTGTCAATCCGCGCTGTTACCAATACTCCGATCAAATTTGTCGGTCTCGGTGAAAAGCTTGATGCTCTAGAGGCTTTCCACCCTGAAAGAATGGCTTCAAGAATTCTTGGTATGGGAGATGTCCTGACGCTAATCGAGAAGGCCCAGGCAAACGTCGATGAAGAAAAAGCAAAAGAGCTCGAGAAGAAAATGCGTACAGCATCATTTACCCTTGATGACTTCCTGGACCAGCTTGGTCAGGTAAGGAAAATGGGACCGTTGGATGAAATCCTGAAAATGATGCCGGGTGCGAATAAAATCAAGGGCATGAACAATCTTCAAATCGATGAAAAACAGATTTCGCATGTCGAGGCCATTATTCAGTCTATGACAGCAAACGAAAAGACTCATCCTGAGATCATCAATGCCAACAGGCGGAAACGGATTGCAAAGGGAAGCGGAACCTCCATACAGGAAGTCAACCGTCTGCTCAAGCAATTTGAAGATATGAAAAAGATGATGAAACAGATGACGAACATGCAGCAAAAAGGCAAGAAAAAAGGCGGTTTCAAGATGCCGTTCAATCCTTTTTAACTTGTAAATTCAGGAATTTTCAGTCTGTAAAGAAAAAAACCTTTACAAGCTGTTTTCAATTTGATATTATTCTATCTTGTGTGAAACTATTCGGAGGTGCTTATTTAAAATGGCAGTAAAAATTCGTTTAAAGCGTATGGGAGCTAAAAAGTCTCCTTTCTATCGTATTGTAGTAGCAGATTCTCGTTCACCACGTGACGGTCGTTACATCGAGTCTATCGGAACTTACAACCCGGTTGCTCAACCAGCAAAGGTTGAACTTAACGAAGAGTTAGTTCTTAAGTGGTTGAACGACGGTGCAAAACCATCTGATACTGTGCGTAACTTGTTCTCCAAGCAAGGTATCATGGAAAAATTCCACAACGCTAAGCTAAGCAAGTAATTGTGGACACGCCCATGAAAGAATTAATTGAGACGATCGTGAAGCCACTTGTTGATTTTCCTGAAGATGTCCATGTAAATGAACATGAAGAGGATCAGCGCGTTACCTATAAGCTTTCCGTCAACAAAAGTGATATGGGCAAAGTAATTGGTAAGCAGGGACGCGTTGCAAAGGCGATTCGAACAGTAGTCTATGCAGCAGGTTCATCACAGCAAAAGAAGATTTTCTTGGAAATCGTCGAATAACAATCAGATGCAATAATACAATATGATTGTTTGAAAAGGGAGGGGTAACCCTCCTTTTTTCTATTTGTGGAAATTAAGGTATAATAGATAATTGATATATATAAATAACCAATAGGTTTAATCTTTATGAGCAGTCCTTGATGAGGGTCTGGGAAAACATGCTGTGATCAGGTTGGCTTTAAGGAGGAAATGCTTTGAAGGTACTGCAAACAATCATTGTCAAACAGGTGCTGACAGAAGAAAGCAAGGAAAGAATCCACCAAAAATATCACTCCAGAAAGCTTCAGCTGCAGAAAGAATGCGATCAATTGAGATTTGAATTGAAGAAGCTGGAAAAATCCAGAAAGTTTCCGCCTGAAACATTGAAGAAGCATTTTGAACAAGAAATTAAAGTCCATAAAGAAAAAATCAAGCTCCTGGATTTTCAAATAGAACAACTACATATTCTTCCGCTTGGGAGTGAAATTAAAGAAACGGAGTTGCAGGGTGTCGTCGATGTAAGTGTAGGTGACCAATGGGATGAGTTTCTTTCGGGAAAGACTATTATTGTGAAAGATGGCATCGTGGCCGAAATTCGCGAGAGGTGATTGAGAAATGGAAAAGTATTTTAATGTCGGAAAAATTGTAAATACACATGGGATACGCGGGGAAGTTAGGGTGATATCAAGGACTGACTTTCCTGAGGAACGGTACAAGATAGGGAATTCTTTACTTTTATTCATGCCTGGTTCAAAGGATCCGGAAGAATTGGTAGTGAAAAGCCATAGGACTCACAAGAATTTCAACCTGCTGACCTTTGAAGGTTTCGAAAATGTCAACGAGGTAGAAAGAATGAAGGGCGGCATCCTTAAGGTTCCAGAAACGCAGCGAGGTAAGCTGGAGGAAGGCGAATTCTATTTCCAGGATATTATCGGCTGTAACATGGTAACAACGGAAGGTGAAGAACTTGGCAAGGTAATCGAAATCCTCACTCCTGGAGCCAATGATGTTTGGGTTGTCAAAGGAGCAAATGGAAAAGAACTCCTGATCCCTTTTATCGAGGACATAGTGAAAAAAGTCGACGTCAAGGAAAAGCATATTGTAATTGACCCGATGGAAGGGCTTCTTTCATGATGAATATCGATGTCCTTTCCATTTTCCCAGAAATGTTCGAAGGCGTATTTGGCCAGTCGATCCTGAAAAAGGCTGCTGAAAAAGGGGCTGCACAATACAATGTCGTCAATTTTCGGGACTTTGCCGATAACAAACATCAGACGGTGGATGACTATCCATATGGCGGCGGTGCTGGCATGGTGTTAAAACCACAGCCGATTTTCGATGCTGTGAGTGATTTGAAGGAGCGTGCAGATAGCACTTCCCCAAGAGTGATTCTCATGTGCCCTCAGGGAGAACGGTATACACAGAAGAAAGCGGAAGAACTGGCAAATGAAGAACATTTAATTTTTATCTGTGGCCATTATGAGGGATATGATGAGCGGATCCGCGAACATGTCATCACCGATGAGATTTCGATCGGAGATTATGTACTGACCGGCGGAGAGCTTGGAGCGATGGTCGTCATTGACAGTGTTGTGCGTCTGCTTCCTGGTGTTCTGGGCAGCGAAGAGTCGCATATCCAGGATTCGTTCAGCACCGGCCTGCTTGAGCATCCCCACTATACAAGACCTGCTGACTTCCGCGGATTAAAGGTTCCTGATGTTTTGGTTTCCGGGAACCATAAACTGATTGATGAGTGGCGGATGAAAGAAAGCCTTAGAAGGACCGTGCAGCGAAGGCCCGATCTTCTCGAAGAAGCAGAGCTGACAGAGCAGCAGAAAAAATGGCTTGATGAACTGATAAAACTTAATGAATAATATTGCAGTCAGGCCCTGTTTATGTTAAGATACTTCTTGTGGCTAAAAGCAAACGTGCTGAATGCCGCTTATAACAATGTTCCGCTGCAATGAAAGTGTGCAAGAGCATTCGTGGGAGGAGTTGAAAACGATGCAACAATTAATCGAAGAAATCACAAAAGCACAACTTCGCACTGATCTTCCATCTTTCCGTCCTGGTGACACAGTACGTGTACACGTTAAGGTTGTCGAAGGAACTCGTGAACGTATCCAGTTGTTTGAAGGTGTAGTGATTAAGCGTCGTGGTGGTGGAATCAGCGAAACTTTTACAGTTCGTAAGATTTCTTACGGAGTAGGCGTTGAGCGTACTTTCCCTGTTAACACACCTAAAATTGCGAAGCTTGAAGTTATCCGTCGCGGTAAAGTACGCCGTGCGAAACTTTACTACCTGCGTAACCTGCGTGGTAAGAAAGCTCGTATTAAAGAAATTCGATAAGAATGAATGTCAAAAAGGAGCTTGCCTAGCCAAGCTCCTTTTTCATTCAAATTCTTTCCATGGCGATATGCAATATTCATAAAAACGGAACTTGATTTAAAGCTAATATTAAATTTATTTTAAAAATCATTGCCCATCGTGTTTATCTTGTCTGACTTATGTAAAATAAAGTTATGTACTCAAACAACATATATTTTGGAATGGTGGGAAAAGAATGGCCGAGAAAAAGAAGAATGAACTATGGGAATGGACGAAGGCACTTCTGATTGCTGTCGTGCTGGCAGCGGTTATTCGATACTTTTTATTTGCACCAATCGTGGTGGATGGTTTATCGATGATGCCTACACTCCACGACCAGGACCGAATGATCGTGAACAAGCTTAGCTATAAAGTTGGAGAGCCCGAAAGATTCGATATCATCGTCTTTCATGCACCCGAAAACAAAGATTACATAAAAAGAGTAATCGGCCTTCCAGGCGATAAAGTAGAATATAAAAATGACACATTATATGTGAATGGGAAAGCATATGAAGAACCATACTTGGAAGAATATAAAAAACAGGTGATTGATGGGCCGCTGACAGATCCTTTCACACTGGAGGAGAAGATCGGCAGGGAGACTGTACCTGAGGGCCATCTATTCGTTATGGGTGATAACCGCCGTTTCAGCAAGGATAGCCGCCACATTGGCACTGTACCTTTTGAAGAGGTGCTGGGAAAAACCAGCATCATCTATTGGCCTATTGAAGATATTCGTACAATAGACTAGGACATGACAAGATCCCAAAAGGCATACGGGAGATTGCTAAACAGATAGGAGGTGGCTGCTTTGACGATCCAATGGTTTCCAGGCCATATGGCTAAGGCTCGCAGAGAGGTCACGGAAAAATTAAAGCTAGTAGATGTCATCTTTGAATTGGTGGACGCGCGGATACCGTATTCGTCCAGGAATCCTATGATTGATGAAATCATCCAGCACAAACCAAGAATTGTTTTACTGAATAAAGCAGATATGGCGGATAAAGCCGTTACAGAACAATGGCTGCGCCACTACCGTCAAAAAGGAATTACCGCACTGGCAATCAACTCACAGGCCGGTACTGGTCTAAAGCAAATTGTCCAGGAGTCCAAGGTCCTTCTAAAAGACAAATTTGACCGCCTGAAATCAAAAGGTGTCAAGCCGAGAGCGATCCGGGCAATGATTGTCGGCATCCCGAATGCTGGTAAATCGACCTTGATCAACAGGCTTGCCGGTAAAAATATCGCTCAGACCGGGAATAGGCCTGGAGTGACGAAATCTCAGCAATGGATCAAAGTTGGTAAAGAACTCGAGCTTCTGGATACTCCGGGCATCCTTTGGCCAAAGTTTGAGGACCAGGAAGTAGGCACAAAGCTTGCAGTTACTGGGGCAATCAAAGATACGATTCTTAATCTGCAGGATCTCACTGTATATGCTTTGAGGTTTTTAGAGAAGCATTATCCAGAACGCCTGCAGGAGAGATATAAGCTTTCCGAGCTCCCTGAGGAGATTGTTGAGCTTTTTGATCAGATTGGCGATTTCCGCGGGTGCAGAATGCCTGGTGGATACGTTGATTATGACAAAGTCGCAGAACTTGTGATCAGGGAAATACGGACAGAAAAATTAGGTCCGCTATCCTTTGAACGACCTGAGGATTTGACCTCTGTGGAAGAAATAGAAAATGACACTCAAAAATAAAGGTCCTGAGTCCAGGGCCTTTATTTTTGATTTAAACTGCCGATACATAATAAAGAAGTATTACTAGGAGATTTTTATGGAGAAATATACAATTGGTGCAATTGAACAACAGCTTTTCGGGAAAAAGGAAGTAAACAAAGAATTTCTGAAATCCTTAAAAAAAGACAGTCGCAAGGGTGTACAAAAACTTATCCAGAAATGGGAAAGGCAGGAAGAGCAAAAGAAACAAGTCCATGAACAATTCGTCAACATGACTTCCTTTGAGAGGAAATATCGATCGGAAGGATTCAAGTATATTGCCGGGATTGATGAGGCCGGACGAGGACCTTTAGCCGGTCCAGTCGTTGCAGGGGCAGTCATCCTGCCGGAGAACTTTTATCTTCCAGGTCTCAATGATTCTAAAAAACTGACAGAATCAAAAAGGGATGAATATTTTGAGGTCATCATGTCTGAAGCCCTGGCTGTCGGAGTAGGTCTGATCAGCGCTGCGGAAATAGATGAAATCAATATCCTCCAGGCCAGCAAGAAAGCGATGCTTTCAGCGGTGAATCAACTAGAGATCACTCCCGATTTTCTTTTGATTGATGCCGTCAAGCTGGACACACCATATCCGTATGAAGCGCTGATAAAGGGTGATTCCAGAAGCATATCCATCGCGGCAGCTTCCATTATTGCAAAAGTAACGAGGGACAAGCTGATGAAAGAACTCAGTATCGAGTTCCCGCACTATGGATTCGGGGCAAATATGGGGTATGGAACCGCTGAACACTTAAGAGCTATCAAGGAGCATGGTGTCACAGATCATCACAGGAAGACATTCGCTCCCGTAAGAGAGTATATTCAGTAGAACTTGGTAAAGCAGGTGGACCATGGAAACAGGAGCGCTGCAAGGCTTATTTAACCAAAAAACAACACAGCAAGTTAAAACAGCTGAATTTCGGCCCGGCCAAATCATTAATGGGAAAATCCTGAAGCTCTATCCTGATCAAGTAGCAGAAGTGCAAGTCGGCAGCCAAAAAATGATCGCAAAATTAGAAACTCCATTATCTGCAAATGAGCGGTACTGGTTCCAGGTTCAGCCTGGTGAAGGAAAAGTTCATTTGAAGGTGATTGGATCAGGTAGTGAGGATAAGGTACAGCAGGGAAGCTTGGCAAAGATTCTCGGGGAATTTGCAATGCAGCCGACAAAGGATAACCTGGAACTTGTCCGTTTTTTTATCAAGGAACAGCTTCCTGTAAACCGAGAACTTCTTAAGCAGGCGGCAGAGTGGCTGAGTATGGCGGATTCCCGCAGTGCTGGTCAAGATGCTATAAAATTGATCCTGACTAGAGGGTTTCCTGTTACACAGGCCTCGTTTGATGCCCTCTACACCACCACCAAAGAACCATCTCTGGTCCAGTTGTTAGATAAACTTGAAAAGACTGTAGACACAGCGTGGAGTTCTGCGGCGAGTACAAGTCTAAAAAAACTTTTGAATGAAATGCTGCCATCCAGTAAAATAATGAATCCTGAAACAGCCGTGAATAATTTAGTGGCAACATGGCTTAAACGGGAAGGCCAGGAAAGTGAAGTGGCTCTGGAACTGCTTAAACAGTTTGGTGCGATTCCTTCGAAAAGCAGTGAAAGCAATCTTTTACAGCAGATGCTGTTCAGGCTGCAAAGCTTAGGCACAGACGGAGATGAACAGCCTGATGGTCTGAAACTCGCCAAAAATATCATAACACTCATAGAAAATGCCGACAGTTCTGCAGCCAGACAGTTGATTTCAAATTTCGCACCTGAAAAAACATTCCCAGCAAATCAGCTGGCAGAATCACTTAAATTGTTATTCTACCGAACTTCTGGAAAAGAAGCGGAGGTACAGCAAGGGCTTCAGGCTTTCAAGCAGTTGATCTCAATGGTGAGTGATGGAGAGTCCCTATCCGCCCTGATGGGAGAAAAGGATACGTGGCGACAAGCTGGAGTTGATTTACTTAAGATTGCGGGACAGCCCCAATCCGGCAATTTAACAGGCCTGCAGGCACAGCTGCTCTCTGAAGCAGTTGCCAAAGCAGAACAGCCTGCTCCGCTGCAAGAAACTGGCACTGCACTGCTCACAGATACAAGGATAAAACAATTCCTTTCCGCCTTGGGTCTCTCTTACGAACAACAGCTTAGCGAAGTTTTAAAAGATGGAGAGATTGGCAAGGCACAAGTATCAGAGACACTTAAATCCCTTGTATTGCGCCTGTTGAACGAAAATCCTCCGCCTGCTGTTAAAGAAGCTGCAGAGCTGGTTTTAAACAAACTCACCGGATTTCAGCTGCTTTCCCAGGAAGCGGGTCCGATCCAGCAGCTTGTTGTGCAAATACCCTTTATGCTGGGTGGAAAAACGAATGAACTTACGATGCAATGGAGCGGGAAAAAGACTGAAGACGGAAAAATAGACGCTGATTTTTGCCGTGTGCTCTTTTACCTGAAACTTAAGCATTTGGATGATGTGATCGTTGATATGCAAGTACAGAATCGAATTATGAGTGTCCAGATTTTTAACGAAAAGCCCACTTTGAGAAAAATGGCAGAAGAATTGACACCGGTATTGAAATTGAAGCTAGCGGAAATTGATTATCACTTGTCTTCTGTTCACTTCCATGTTCCTGGGCAATCCCCGACAGGGAGAACTCAACGTAGCCTGGCAGATTTATATGGGCAAAAAGAATATAGCGGAGTGGATATTAAAATATGAAACCACCTAAGCATACAAGAAAATCAGCTGTAGCCCTGGGGTATAACGCCGGAAATATGGACGCTCCTAAAGTGATGGCAAAGGGTAAGGGTCTCGTTGCTGAACAAATCATTGAAAAAGCGAAGAAGCATGAAATTCCCATCCAGGAAGATCCTTCACTCGTTGAAGTTCTGAGCCAGCTGGAATTAAATGAGCGGATTCCAGAAGAATTATATCAAGCAGTAGCCGAAGTATTTTCCTTTGTCTATCATTTGGATAAACAAGCAGGAAAACAAAAATAATATTTTCACAATGAAAACCAAGAGAATGAATATAGCTTTTTTATCATGGATTTTTATTGCTAAAGCCGGAGAACGCATTGATTCCGGCTTTTTATTTATGTAAACTTTCTCTTGGTTATTTTTTCACAATATTTAAAAAGGCAAAATATTTAAATCATAAAGGTAGACAATCAATAATTCATTATATAAAATGAAAGCGCAGTCTATTTTTATGAAATTTAAATGAATTATATTTTCTACTTAGGAAAATGAATTTACGAATCGGGTCGCTTGGCGATTCTCTATTTTTTGTTCGTTTTTCTAATAGATAGGAGGATGGGAAATGAATGTCCATGAGTATCAAGGAAAAGAAATCCTCAGAAAATATGGGGTAAAAGTACCGAATGGGAAGGTTGCTTTTACAGTCGATGAAGCTGTTGAAGCAGCTAAAGAGCTTGGATCGTCAGTAGTTGTCGTAAAAGCTCAAATCCATGCTGGCGGAAGGGGTAAAGCCGGCGGTGTCAAGGTTGCAAAGAACCTTGATGAAGTACGTACATATGCATCTGAGATTTTAGGAAAGACACTGGTTACTCACCAGACTGGTCCAGAAGGCAAGGAAGTAAAACGCCTATTGATTGAGGAAGGCTGCGACATCAAGAAGGAGTACTATGTAGGCCTTGTGCTTGACCGTGCTACTTCACGTGTTGTCCTTATGGCTTCTGAAGAAGGCGGAACGGAGATCGAAGAGGTAGCTGAAGCGACTCCTGAAAAGATCTTCAAAGAAGAAATCGATCCTGTAGTAGGGCTTATGCCATACCAGGCTCGCCGTATCGCATTCAACATCAACATCCCGAAGGAACTAGTCAACCAGGCTGTAAAGTTCATGATGGGATTATATAACGCTTATGTCGAAAAGGATTGCTCAATCGCTGAAATCAATCCGTTAGTTGTAACTGGTGACGGGCAGGTAATGGCACTGGACGCTAAATTGAACTTTGATTCAAACGCGCTTTACCGCCAGAAGGATATCCTTGAGTACCGTGATTTAGAAGAAGAGGATCCAAAGGAAATCGAAGCATCGAAGTATGACCTCAGCTATATTTCTTTAGATGGAAATATCGGATGTATGGTTAACGGTGCCGGCCTTGCGATGGCAACAATGGACATCGTTAAGCATTATGGCGGAGACCCGGCAAACTTCCTTGATGTTGGGGGCGGCGCTACTGCTGAAAAAGTAACGGAAGCATTCAAAATTATCCTTTCAGATCCTAACGTAAAAGGAATCTTTGTTAATATCTTCGGCGGCATCATGAAGTGTGACGTCATCGCTACGGGTGTAGTAGAGGCTGCCAAGCAGGTTGGGCTTGAGGTTCCTCTTGTCGTTCGTCTTGAAGGTACTAACGTTGATCTTGGAAAACAGATTCTTAATGAGTCTGGCTTAAATATCATTGCTGCTGAATCAATGGCAGACGGCGCTGAAAAAATCGTTTCATTAGTTAAGTAGGATCGAAAGGAGAGAATTTGACGTGAGCGTATTCATTAATAAAGATACAAAAGTCATTGTTCAAGGGATTACGGGTTCAACAGCCCTTTTCCATACAAAACAAATGCTTGAATATGGTACAAAAATTGTTGGAGGAACATCTCCGGGCAAGGGCGGTACAGAAGTAGAAGGCGTTCCTGTATTCAACACAGTACAAGAAGCAGTTGATGCAACAGGCGCAAATGCGACTGTAATCTATGTACCAGCTCCATTTGCTGCAGATGCTATCGTTGAAGCTGTTGATGCAGAGCTTGATTTGGCGATCTGTATCACTGAGCATATCCCAGTATTGGATATGGTCAAGGTTAAGCGCTATATGGAAGGGAAGAAAACTCGCCTAGTTGGACCTAACTGCCCGGGCGTCATCACTCCTGAAGAGTGCAAGATTGGAATTATGCCTGGATATATCCATACAAAAGGACATGTTGGTGTTGTATCACGTTCTGGAACGCTGACATATGAAGCGGTACACCAGTTAACTCAAGAAGGAATCGGCCAGTCTACAGCTGTGGGCATCGGCGGAGACCCGGTTAACGGAACGAACTTCATCGATGTCCTGAAGGCATTCAATGAAGATCCTGAAACATATGCTGTCATCATGATTGGTGAAATCGGCGGCACGGCTGAAGAAGAAGCAGCTGAGTGGGTCAAGGCTAACATGACGAAACCAGTTGTTGGCTTCATCGGCGGAAGAACAGCACCTCCAGGGAAGCGCATGGGCCATGCTGGTGCGATTATTTCTGGCGGAAAGGGTACAGCAGACGAAAAAATCCGCGTAATGAACGAATGCGGCATTCAGGTTGCTGAAACTCCATCCGTAATGGGCGAAACGCTAATCAAGGTTTTGAAGGAACAAGACCTGTACGAGCAGTGTAAAACACACTAAAATATTCAATCAGACAGTCCCTCTTAAAAGAGGGGCTGTTTATTAATCCCAGGGGGAAGCATATGGATGCATTGAAAAAGAAACTAATCCAGCTTGTCCATAGCAAGTATGCTAGCTGGAAAGCGATTTACTCAATCCTCAAAGCAAATTCTGCAATAAGTAATAATGAAGCTGCAAATTATACCTCTATTAATCCTCGAGTAGAACGACTCAGCAAAGACCATCAGTTTATTTCCGCCGACAAACTTATCAATGACTACACCACACAGAATATTCACCTAATCACTATTTTTGACGATGACTACCCAGACAGGCTGAAGACTATCTATCAACCTCCATGGATGCTGTTTGCCAGAGGGGATCTAACTTTGTTAAAGAACAGAGAAAGTCTTGCTGTGGTTGGGTCAAGGAATGCGACAGCATATGGCATTGGAGCCATCGACTATTTATTTCCCTCATTAATAGAAAAAAATGTTCTGATTGTTAGTGGTCTCGCAAGGGGGATTGATGCCCATGCCCATAAAGCAGCCATTAAATTAGGCGGGAAAACAATCGGTGTCATAGCTGGCGGGTTTCAAAATCTGTATCCTAAGGAAAATATTAAATTGGCAGAATATATGATGGAAAAACAACTGGTGTTATCAGAATATCCACCCGCAACAATTCCTGCGAAATGGCAATTTCCAATGCGAAATAGGATTATCAGCGGTCTTTCAGGGGGTACACTTGTTGTTGAAGCCAGGAAAAAGAGCGGTTCACTGATCACGGCCGATTTTGCATTGAGCGAAGGCAGGGATGTATTTGCTGTCCCCGGAAGCATTTTGAGTCCGGATTCTGATGGAGTCCATTATTTAATCCAGCAGGGAGCCAAACTGGTTAAAAGTTCTGAGGATATTTTGGAAGAGCTTGGTATGTAATGCGGAATAATCGTATACAATGCAAAAAAAGCATAATTTATAAGAAGGGATACTTTCCAAAATAGGATAAATTATATGATGAAATGTAAAGAAATAGTGAGGGGAAGATTTCTGAAATATACTTTTTTAGCAAGTTATTTTTATATTTGAATGAAAACTTGCATCAAAAAGGTTGAAATAATTTTCATTCTGTTATACATTTTGCATCAGGTATTTTAAAATTTTTAGGCTCTGTTAAAGCCCAATGTTTTTTTAAACCCTGTTGATTGTAGTGGAAGGCGCGTAGACTCCTGCGGGATAAGCTAGTCATGGGGAGACCCCGCAGGCGCATAAAGCGCCGAGGAGGCTCCCCGACTGCCCGCGGAAAGTGAAGCGCCTGGAACGAAAATCAACAGACTGGTTTAACGGAGCCAATTTAGATGAAACCGTTTGCTTAAATGGTTGATTTGACAATATTATGATATGTTGATAATAATTAATGTAATTTTATACCTCTAAGGAGGACAATTGGATGTCGGATTTTTTAGTCATCGTCGAATCACCTGCAAAGGCAAAGACGATAGAGCGTTATCTTGGAAAAAAATATAAAGTGAAAGCCTCTATGGGGCATTTGATAGATTTGCCTAAGAGCCAAATGGGAATTGATACGAAAAATAATTATACCCCTAAGTACATTACAATCCGGGGTAAGGGACCAGTACTGAAGGAATTGAAATCTGCGGCAAAAAAAGCAAAGAAAGTCTATCTCGCGGCTGACCCCGACAGAGAAGGGGAAGCAATTGCTTGGCATTTGGCCAAAAGTCTTGACGTCGATGTCCATTCTGATTGCAGGGTTGTATTTAATGAGATCACCAAGGATGCCATCAAAGAATCTTTTAAACATCCCCGGGCGATCAATATGGACCTCGTAGATGCCCAGCAGGCACGTCGTGCTCTGGACAGACTGGTAGGATATAATATCAGCCCGCTGCTTTGGAAGAAGGTCAAGAAGGGGCTGAGCGCAGGCCGAGTACAATCAGTTGCCTTAAGGATGATCATTGATCGTGAGAAGGAAATCGCTGCGTTTGTTCCAGAAGAATACTGGACAATCGGTGCGGAATTCCTGAAAGGAAAAAGTGCTTTTGAAGCTTCATTTTATGGAATTGGCAAACAAAAAACTGAGTTGAAGTCAGAAGAGGATGTCAAGAACATCCTTAAACAAGTAAAGGGGAACAAATTTACTGTTGAGTCTGTGACGAAGAAAGAGCGCAAACGTAATCCTGCACCGCCGTTCATTACTTCTTCTTTGCAGCAAGAGGCAGCACGAAAGCTTAACTTCCGTGCGAAAAAGACAATGATGCTTGCGCAACAGCTTTATGAAGGTATCGACCTGGGAAAAGAAGGCACAGTCGGTTTAATTACCTATATGAGAACGGACTCTACCAGGATTTCTGAAGTTGCACAAGGCGAAGCAAGGGAGTATATCACTGGTCAGTATGGAGAAAAGTTCATTCAGACAGAGGCAAGAAAAGAGAAGAAACAGTCCAATGCCCAAGATGCTCACGAAGCGATCCGGCCTACAAGTACAATGAAGGTTCCTGAGACGATAAAGGAATTCCTTTCAAGGGATCAATACAGACTATACAAACTTATTTGGGAACGGTTTGTCGCGAGCCAAATGGCTCCTGCTATTATGGATACGATGAGTGTTGACTTAAAGAATGGCGAAGTTACTTTCCGCGCGACTGGCTCGAAGGTTAAATTCCCAGGTTTCATGAAGGTTTATGTAGAAGGTTCAGATGACCAGGTGGAAGAAAAGGATAAATTCCTTCCTGACCTAAAGCAAGGTGACGAGGTCACGAAAAAAGATATCGAATCGAAGCAGCACTTTACACAGCCGCCTCCAAGATATACAGAAGCAAGGCTCGTCAGGACGCTTGAGGAAATGGGGATCGGACGGCCATCAACATACGCGCCAACCCTGGATACAATCCAAAAGAGAGGCTATGTATCACTTGATAATAAACGATTCGTGCCGACCGAACTTGGTGAAGTAATCCATGAGCTTATGCTGGAATTCTTCCCGGAAATACTTGACCTTGAGTTTACTGCCAAAATGGAACAGAATCTCGATAATGTCGAAGATGGGAAAATCAATTGGGTCAAAGTCATTGACGAATTCTACCGTGATTTTGAAAAGAATCTTGAAGTAGCGGAACAGGAAATGCAAGAAATTGAAATCAAAGATGAACCCGCTGGGGAAGATTGTGATCAGTGCGGTTCACCGATGGTATTCAAAATGGGGCGCTACGGCAAGTTCATGGCCTGCAGCAATTTCCCTGACTGCAGGAACACGAAGGCAATAGTCAAGGAGATAGGGGTCAAATGCCCTAAATGTGAAGAAGGCAATATCATTGAACGGAAGAGCAAGAAGCGCCGGATTTTTTACGGCTGTGACCGCTTCCCTGAATGCGATTTCCTTTCATGGGATAAACCACTTGCAAGGAAATGCCCAAAATGCGAAAATATGCTAGTTGAAAAGAAGCTTAAAAAGGGCGTCCAGGTTCAGTGTACAGAATGCGACTATAAAGAGGAACCACAAAGCTAGAGTGAGCCCTTGGGCTCACTCTTTATATTTGAGAAAGACCTTGTCGGGGCTGACCAAGGCGCTTCCGCTTTTCTTTGTCCAGCTCCAGCGCCTAGCCCATCGAGACGCTTCGGTCCGCCCATTGAAGTCAAAAAGCGACTTCACTGGTCGGCCCTCCAGCGCTTGTCGGGGCTGACCAAGGCGCTTCCGCTTTTCTTTTTTGAAACTTTTTTCTTTCTTTTTCGTAAAGGAAAGTGCAAAATGGTACAGGAATCAGGGTAAAGTAAGTAAAGTTGAGTATATAATAGAAGCTTTATGTCAAGGCAGATGTTATAATGATTCTTTATGTCAAGGCAGTTGCTTAGATTTTGCCTGATAGGCTTCTACATGGCAACTTGGATTATAATAAGCAAACGCGGAATTTTTAATAGCTACTGGAGGAAATAGATATGACTGAAGCTACAGTAAATGTCGTAGGTGCTGGCCTGGCCGGAAGTGAAGCCGCATGGCAGCTTGCCGAAAGAGGCATCAAAGTGAACTTATATGAGATGAGACCGGTTAAACAGACGCCTGCTCACCATACAGATAAATTTGCTGAACTGGTATGCAGTAACTCTTTGCGTGCAAATACATTAACAAATGCAGTTGGTGTTTTAAAAGAAGAGATGAGAAAGCTTGACTCTGTCATCATTGGCGCAGCAGACGCATGTGCTGTACCTGCAGGCGGAGCTTTGGCAGTAGATCGCCATGAGTTTGCGGCACATGTTACTAGGTCTGTTAAGGAACATCCTAATGTAACTGTATTTAATGAAGAAATCACTGAAATTCCACAAGGGCCGACCATCATCGCTACCGGGCCTTTGACAAGCCAGGCGTTGTCCCAACAATTGAAGGAGCTTACAGGGGAAGAATATTTATATTTTTATGACGCGGCAGCTCCTATTATTGAAAAAGACAGCATCGACATGGACAAGGTATATCTGAAGTCCCGATATGACAAAGGGGAAGCTGCATACCTTAACTGTCCAATGACAGAAGAAGAATTCGACCGTTTTTATGAAGCGTTGATCTCTGCTGAAACAGTGCCGCTTAAAGAATTTGAGAAAGAAATCTTTTTTGAAGGTTGTATGCCAATCGAGGTCATGGGCCAAAGAGGAAGGAAGACAATGCTTTTCGGACCGATGAAGCCGGTTGGCCTGGAGGATCCTAGAACTGGAAAGCGGCCTTATGCTGTTGTGCAGCTTCGCCAGGATGATGCTGCTGGAACACTTTATAATATTGTAGGCTTCCAGACTCATCTTAAGTGGGGACCACAAAAGGAGGTCATTCAACTGATTCCTGGGTTGGAAAACGCTGAAATTGTACGGTATGGTGTCATGCATCGTAATACCTTTATCAATTCACCTAAGGTCTTAAAAGCAACATATCAATTCAGGAATAGAGAAGATTTATTCTTTGCAGGGCAAATGACTGGGGTCGAAGGGTATGTGGAATCAGCAGCGAGCGGAATGATTGCTGGAATTAATGCTGCGCGTCTTGTAAAAGGAGAAGAGCCGGTGGAATTCCCGCATGAAACGGCAATGGGAAGCATGGCCAGGTATATTACAACTACGAACGCGAAAAACTTCCAGCCGATGAATGCAAATTTCGGGCTTTTCCCTGATCTTCCAGAGAAAATCAAGGGTAAGCAGGAACGTAATGAGAAGCATGCTTCCAGGGCACTGGAAACAATTCAGAAATTTGTGAAAAATTTGTAATTTATATTGCGAGGGCTATATAAATATGATACTATTTAGTAGCCCTTGTGAGGTGACGAGATGGAAGCAAATGTGAACAATTCTTTAAACTTATTTATTGAATATTTACAAATTGAAAAAAATTACTCACAATATACAATTGAACATTATCAACATGATATTAGGGAATTTTTTTTGTTCATGTCTGAACAAGGCCTGACGAGTCTTGGTGATGTTGAGTATGCTGATACAAGGATTTACCTCACGAAATTATTTGACCAGCAGCTCTCCAGGAAGTCTGTCGCCCGCAGGATTTCATGTATGCGCAGCTTTTACAAGTTTTTGCTTCGTGAAAAGATGGTAGGAGATAATCCTTTTTCCCTGGTATCCATACCGAAACTGGAAAAGCGATTGCCAGATTTTTTTTATGAAGAGGAACTTTCCCAGCTATTTAATGCATGTGAAACCGAGACTGCGATCGGGAAAAGGAACAAAGCCCTTTTGGAACTTCTTTACGCTACAGGAATCCGTGTAGGTGAGTGCTGTAAAATCCAGCTGAAGGATATAGATTTATCTCTTTCCACTGTTTTAGTTCATGGAAAAAGGAAAAAGGATAGATATGTGCCTTTCGGAAGTTTTGCCCAGGATGCGATTGAAGACTACATAAAGAATGGAAGACCAGAGCTTCTGAAGACCAAAGATGATCATGGCCATTTATTTTTGAACTTCCGGGGTGGGCCTCTGACGGACAGAGGAATCAGGGAGATCCTGAATAAGCTGATTGAAAAGTCAGCCCTGACTGGGAAAATCCATCCCCATAAACTGCGCCATTCCTTTGCCACACATATGATGAGCAATGGAGCAGATATGAGAACTGTCCAGGAGCTAATGGGCCATGCGTTCCTGTCTTCAACGCAAGTATATACCCATGTTACGAAAGAGCACTTGCGCAATATTTATATGTCACATCACCCGAGGGCTTAAGCCAGAAGGAGGACGAAGGAATGTCAGAATTCCATGCCACAACGATATTTGCTGTTCAACATAAAGGCCAATGCGCAATGTCAGGCGATGGCCAGGTAACCTTTGGGAATGCTGTAGTGATGAAACACACAGCAAAGAAAGTCCGAAAGTTGTTTAATGGTAAAGTAATTGCAGGATTTGCCGGTTCAGTTGCAGATGCGTTCACGCTGTTTGAGATGTTCGAAGGGAAGCTTGAGGAATACAACGGAAATCTTCAAAGAGCTGCCGTCGAACTTGCAAAGCAATGGAGAAGTGATAAAGTCCTAAGAAAGCTCGAGGCAATGCTGATCGTATTGAATGAGACTGATATGCTGCTTATTTCTGGAACAGGCGAAGTCATTGAACCTGATGACGGCATTCTAGCAATCGGTTCTGGAGGTAATTATGCCTTGTCTGCTGGCCGTGCATTAAAACAATATGCTGGAGAACATTTAACAGCAAAAGAAATCGCGAAGTCTTCATTGGAAATTGCTGCTGACATTTGTGTTTACACAAACCACAATATTATCGTGGAAGAACTGTAACGGAAAAGGAGTGTTGAGTGTGAAGCAAACGACAAATTTAACTCCAAGGCAGATCGTGGAAAAGCTGGACCAGTATATTATTGGTCAAAAGGATGCTAAAAAAGCTGTTGCAGTTGCTCTCAGGAATAGATACCGCCGCGGCTTGCTCGCTGAGAATATCCGGGATGAAATCATCCCTAAGAATATCCTGATGATTGGACCTACTGGTGTAGGTAAAACGGAAATTGCCAGAAGAATGGCTAAGTTAGTTGGCGCTCCTTTCGTCAAGGTGGAAGCGACTAAGTTCACTGAAGTAGGTTATGTTGGCCGTGATGTCGAATCCATGGTTCGGGATCTTGTTGAAACCTCCATCAGGCTTGTAAAAGAGGAAAAAATGGAGCAAGTAAAGGAACCGGCAGAAGAAAATGCAAACCGCCGTCTTGTCGAACTGTTGGTTCCTTCAGCGAAAAAATCAGTGAATTACAAAAATCCACTTGAAATGTTGTTCGGCGGAAGCCAGCAGCAGCCTGATCAAGAGCAAAACCAATCAGAAGATTTAGGGTTATTCGAAAAGCGTAAAACCATCAAGGAAAAGCTCGGAAAAGGTGAACTTGAGGATGAGTTGGTAACCGTCGAGGTTGAGGAGCAAACACCTTCCATGTTTGATATGCTCCAGGGTTCTGGAATGGAACAAATGGGAATGAATATGCAGGATGCTTTGAGTGGCTTGGTGCCAAAGAAACGCAAGAAACGAAAGCTGCCTGTACGTGAGGCCAGGAAGTTATTAATCAATGAAGAAGCCCAAAAGCTGATCGATATGGATGAGGTAACTCAGGAAGCCACTTACCGTGCTGAGCAGGCAGGAATCATTTTCATTGATGAAATTGACAAAATTGCCAGCAAGAATTCCGGTGGCTCCAGTGCAGATGTTTCACGTGAGGGTGTTCAGAGGGATATACTTCCTGTTGTGGAAGGGTCAACTGTCAACACGAAGTACGGTCCTGTAAAAACAGACCATATTTTATTCGTCGCTGCAGGTGCTTTCCACATGGCGAAGCCTTCCGATCTGATACCTGAATTGCAAGGGCGTTTCCCAATCAGGGTAGAGCTTACTAAACTGACAGTTGAGGACTTTTACAGGATTCTTGTTGAGCCTGATAATGCACTTACAAAGCAATATGAAGCTTTATTGGAAACAGAAGGTATACAAATTGAATTTTCTGACGATGCTATTCGTAAGATAGCTGAAGTCGCGTATGATGTGAATCAGAATACGGATAACATCGGTGCGAGAAGACTGCAGACAATTCTTGAGAAGCTTCTTGAAGACCTGAGCTTTGAAGCACCAGATATCAATTTGGAGAAGGTAGCGATCACTCCGCAATATGTAGAAGAAAAACTTGGCGCTATCTCAAGAAACAAAGATTTAAGCCAGTTCATATTATAATGGTTAATCGTTTTAATGCATACTCAATAGGGTAGACAAATAAGGACTGCTTTTTGGGATTAAGTATTGAAACTAGCCAGGATTAAAATAAATGTATTTTTGTTTGAAGCAAATAGGAGGAAGAAACAATGGACTTACTATCAAAAACTAGAAAAATTAACGCACTGCTCCAAAAAGCTGCCGGCAAACCGGTAAACTTCAAAGAAATGTCAGAAACTTTAAGTGAAGTAATCGAGGCCAACATTTTTGTTGTCAGCCGCAGAGGGAAGCTTTTAGGCTTAGGGATCAATCAGCAGATTGAAAACGAGCGTATGGTAAAAATGCTTGAAGACCGCCAATTCCCTGAAGAGTATACGAAGAATCTTTTCAATATCCAGGAGACATCACCGAACCTGGATGTTGAAAGTGAATACACAGCATTCCCTGTTGAAAACAAAGAACTTTTCAAAAACGGCTTAACAACAATCGTGCCGATCATCGGTGGCGGTGAACGCCTTGGAACATTGATCCTTGCCCGTCTTGAAGAACAATTCCACGACGATGACCTTATCCTTGGAGAATATGGCGCAACTGTTGTAGGAATGGAAATCCTTCGTGAAAAGGCAGAAGAGATTGAGGATGAAGCAAGAAGCAAGGCTGTAGTCCAAATGGCAATCAGTTCATTATCCTACAGTGAACTTGAAGCGATTGAGCACATCTTTGAAGAACTAAACGGAAAAGAAGGCCTTCTAGTTGCTTCCAAAATCGCAGACAGAGTCGGGATCACACGTTCAGTAATCGTCAACGCACTGCGCAAACTAGAAAGCGCAGGTGTTATCGAGTCCCGTTCCCTTGGAATGAAGGGAACTTATATCAAGGTATTAAATGATAAATTCCTATTTGAACTTGAAAAGCTTAAAAACAACTAAATAAATAATAAAAAAATCCGCTGAACTTCAGCGGATTTTTTTATGCATTTTTTACATCTATCTAACAGGACCTAAAAAAAACGTCAGAACAACAAGTTTTTTAACAGCTAAATATTACAATTTTGTTTCGGATTTTTTACACGGGTCTAATTTCACTGTCAAAAGTTATGCTTAGATGGTAGAAAAAAATGGAAAAAATGACATTTTATATAGGTTATTTGTCCTAGTAAAAAATAATTAATAAAACAATTTGTGATACTAATTCCTTATATTTTTTAAAAAACTTTACAGAAACATAGGGTTAAATAGTAAAAAAAATTAACGAAGCACACTTATAGGTCTTTTATCCTATTTTTAAAAATGAGCATTATGCATGATAAAAATTAACTGAAAGTACATAGACAGATTATTTCAGATTCTTTACAATTAGGAATATAATGACGAAATTCATCAAGGAATTACAAAATTCAGCAAAATAATCCATTGTGGCAATTGCGAGGTGCAAAAATTGAAGTTGTTTTCAAATACTGTATCAACGCTCGAACATGCGTTGAACTATTCTTCTGCGAAGCAAAAAGTCATTTCGCAGAATATCGCGAATGTTGATACACCGAACTATAAAGCGAAGGATGTCTCCTTTAAGGCTGTATTTCAGGATGTGATGGGACAATCCTTTCAAGCGAATAGATCAGATGCCCGCCATTATGAATTCAGCAGCAAAGCGAGTCGTATGCCTGGAGTCGTTACTAATCCGAATGTGAATTATAACGAGAATGGGAATAGTGTTGATTTGGATAAAGAAATGGCCGATCTGGCTACAAACCAAATTTACTATAATGCGCTGACCGAGAGGATTAATGGAAAGTTCAATTCTCTCCAAACAGTCATTAGGGGAGGTAAATAAGCATGAGCATGTTTCATAGCATGAACACGACAGCCTCTGCGTTGACTGCCCAGCGCCTCAGAATGGATGTCATTTCTTCCAATATGGCGAATGTAGATTCTACAAGAGGTGTAAACGGAGAGCCGTACCGCAGGAAAATGGTCGTCCTGCAGCCTAATGAAGGGAACTTTTCTTCATTCCTAAATAAAGCAATGGGGAAAACAGACGGATCAGGGGCGGGAAATGGAGTTAAAGTATCGAGAATAATAGAGGACAGGGAAAATCCTCTTAAGATGGTATATGATCCTGAACACCCAGATGCAAATCAAGAGGGGTATGTTGCGTATCCTAATGTCGATCCGTTAAGGGAAATGGTGGATTTAATTAGCGCGACACGGTCTTATGAAGCAAATGTCACAGTTTTCAACGCTTCCAAGGGCATGATGATGAAAGCTCTTGAAATTGGAAAATAAGGAGAGAACTAAATGAACGCAGCCGGGATTAATTCTGTTAGCCAAATGGTCAGGCCATTTGATACAAAAGTGTATACTCCCACACCTACACCATACGAAGCACAGAAGAGTTTTTCGTCCGTACTTAAGCAATCTATTGATAATTTAAATAAAACACAGCTTCAATCAGATGCAATGACGGAAAAACTAGCTCGCGGAGAGAACGTTGACCTCCATCAGGTAATGATTGCGAGCCAAAAGGCGAGCATTACACTGCAGGCTACAATGGAAGTCAGAAACAAAGTGGTTGAAGCATATCAGGAAATGATGAGAATGCAAGTTTAATAATATGAGCTAAAAACTAAGATTATATCGGTTATTAGCTATATAAAAAGAAGAGACTTAATAACCGGGGGATTGAAATGAAAGAAACCGTTCAAAAGTATATACATACAATGAAGGATTTCTGGCAAGGGCGCACCAGAAAGCAAAAAATCAGTCTTGTTGCGTCTGTTTTCTTTGTTTTGACAGTAGCCGTCCTTACAGCCTTTTTTACCTCGAGGACATCTCTTGAGCCGCTTTACAGCAATCTTTCTCCTGCCGAGACCGGAAGCATCAAAGAAAGCCTTGATGCAAGAGGCATAAAATCTGAAATTGCAGATGGCGGCAATACTATCCTTGTTCCGAAAGAATCGGTTGATAGCTTGAAAGTTGAGCTGGCAGCTGAAGGAATTCCTAAATCAGGAAGTATCGATTATTCATTTTTTAGCCAGAATGCCGGCCTCGGTATGACAGATAATGAATTCTTTGTTTTAAAACTGGATGCTATGCAAACAGAGCTTGCTGATTTAATGAAAGGGATCGATGGCGTTAATGATGCGAAGGTAATGATTAACCTGCCTGAAAAAGGGATTTTTGTTAGCGATAATGAGCAGCCTGCATCGGCATCCATCGTGCTGAATACAAGTCCAGGTTATCAATTCAAGGAAGATCAAATAAATGCACTTTATCACTTAGTGGCTAAAAGTGTTCCCAACCTTCCTACAGATAATATCGTCATCATGAATCAATATTTTGAGTATTTTGATCTAAAAAATGAAAATAATTCCAGCGGAGCCTCTTTTGCTTCTCAGCATCAGATCAAACAGGAAATTGAGAGGGATGTGCAAAGACAGGTCCAAAATTTGCTTGGCACTCTTATGGGACATGATAAAGTAGTTGTTTCCGTTACTGCCGATGTAGACTTTACCCAGGAAAACAGAGAAGAAAACATCGTAGAGCCTGTTGATAAAGAAAATATTGAAGGAATCGCAATCAGTGCCCAGCGAATTACTGAAACCTTCACTGGGAATGCAGATCAGGCAGGTGGAATCCCCGAAGGAGGAAACCCTGGTGAAACCACTGGGGCTCAATACCTTGAGGGAGCAAACGGCAACGGAGATTATGAGAGAGTCGAAGAAACCATTAATAATGAGGTCAGCAGAATTCGCAAGGAAATCACTGAGAGTCCATACAAGGTGAGAGATCTTGGGATTCAGGTGATGGTCGAGCCGCCAACTCCAGATGACCGTAATTCATTGCCTCAGGAACGAGTAGAGGATATTACAAAAATTCTTGGTACCATCGTCAGAACGACAATTGATAAGGGTTCGTTAGGCGAAGAACTGACAGATGAAGTCATCGAAGATAAGGTCGTTGTATCCGTGCAGCCGTTTAACGGTAAAGTCACTTTCGATAATAATAATACTGTAGAGAAGCTGCCATGGTGGGTATACCTTGTTGGCGGAATATTGCTAGCAGGTATTGTAGTCTTATTACTTCTATTTATGAGATCGAGAAAGAAAGAAGTAGAAGAAGAAGAAGAATATGTAATGGAAGAAAAATATGAGCAAATTCGTGTTCCAGATGTGAACAAGGAATTTGAGACAGAAGGCACAATGAAGAAAAAGCAGCTGGAAAAAATGGCGAAAGAAAAGCCAGAGGATTTCGCAAAGCTATTGCGAACTTGGATTTCTGAGGATTAGGAGGAGGACCAATGGTGAGGAAAGACCAAAAGGAATTAACAGGAAAACAGAAGGCAGCAATCCTCCTGATCTCGCTTGGCCCAGATGTTTCTGCTTCGGTTTATAAGCATTTAAGTGAAGAAGAAATCGAGAAGCTTACACTTGAAATATCAGGTGTGAAGAAGGTTGACTCGCTGGCAAAGGAAGAAATTCTGGAAGAGTTCCACAGCATTGCCCTAGCGCAGGATTATATCACACAAGGTGGAATCGGTTACGCGAAGACGGTGTTGGAAAAAGCGTTAGGGACCGATCAGGCTGCTGTGATCATCAATAGATTGACCTCATCCCTGCAAGTAAGGCCGTTTGATTTCGCTCGGAAAGCGGATGCTGGGCAAATTCTCAATTTCATTCAAAACGAGCATCCACAAACAATTGCACTTATACTTTCTTATTTAGATTCAGCACAAGCAGGCCAGATTTTATCTGAACTGCCGCAGGATGTCCAGGCGGATATTGCACGCCGTATTGCAGTAATGGACAGCACATCACCAGAAATTATCAATGAGGTTGAGCAAATCCTAGAAAGAAAGCTTTCAGCCACTGTTACTCAGGACTATACGCAAACTGGCGGTATTGAGGCTGTAGTGGATGTGTTGAACGGAGTGGACCGTGCAACCGAACGCACGATTCTTGATGCTCTTGAAATCCAGGACCCAGAGCTTGCAGAGGAAATCAAAAAGCGGATGTTCGTGTTCGAAGATATCGTTACACTTGATAACCGTGCAATCCAGCGTGTTATCAGAGACTGTGAAAACGAAGATCTCATGCTTGCTCTTAAAGTTTCAAGTGATGAAGTGAAAGAAATTGTCTTTAAAAATATGTCTAAGCGTATGGTCGAAACCTTCCAGGATGAAATGGAATTCATGGGTCCTGTAAGGCTTCGCGATGTTGAAGAAGCACAATCCCGGATTGTAGCTATTATCCGTCGTCTGGAAGAAGCTGGTGAAATCGTCATTGCCCGTGGCGGAGGAGATGATATCATTGTCTAGGCTTATCAAATCCCAATACACCAGTAACATGCCAGCAGAAAAAAAGGTCATCTCTATCAGAGTATTGGAATCATCGGAACAACAGGAAGTCCCACAGGTTTTCACTCATACAGAAGATGAAAGAAGGCGGATCCTTGAGGGTGCTGTGGCTAAGGCGGATAACATTGTGTCAAAGGCCATGGAGGAAGCAGAACAGATTCGGCTGCAAGTCCAACTGGAACAGCAAGAATGGGATCAGCAAAAGTCTTTATTAACTGAAGAATCCAGGCAGCTGGGCTTTGAACAAGGCTATCAAGAAGGCAGAACCCAGGGGTATGAAGAGTACCGCCAAACAATCATGTTTGCTCAGGAAACGGTAGATGCATCGAAAAGAGATTACGAGAATCATATTGACTCATCAGAAAAGGTGATTCTCGATCTTGGAGTGAAAATTGCCGGGAAGATCATCGGGGAAAAACTAGCTGCAGATGAAGCGTTCCTTCCCCTGGTAAAAAGGGCGTTAAAAAACTCCAGGGATTATAAGGATATTCAGCTTCATGTACATCCGAAATACTATCAAGAGCTGCTCAATCAAAAGGATGAACTGATTGCCATCTTTCCAAAGGATATTGATTTCTATATTTACCCGGATGACGACCTTGAGGAGACATCATGCATCATCGAATCTGAAAATGGCAGGGTAGACGCAAGTGTAGACAGCCAATTGGAAGAAATGAAAAATAAGCTGTTTGAAATGCTGGAGAGTGAACAATAGTGAAGGCCAAAGATTTATTGGAACATGTCGACTTTCTGGATAGTTTTAAACGTTATGGACGTGTAAAAAGAGTTGTCGGCTTGATGATTGAGTCACAAGGGCCTGAAAGTTCAATAGGCGATGTCTGCTTTATTCATGTCGGTACAAAGAAAAAGCGGAGAATCCAGGCGGAGGTTGTCGGTTTCAAAGATGAAAACGTCATTTTGATGCCGTATACATCTCTTCATGATATATCACCAGGAAGTCTCGTTGAAACGACAATGAAACCACTTGAAGTTAAAGCAGGCCCGGGTTTGATTGGCAAAGTCGTTGATTCGTTAGGTGCTCCATTGGATCAATCAAGCCTGCCAAAAGGATTGGCGTCAGTTCCTACAGAACAAGACCCTCCCAACCCTTTGAGCAGACCGCCAATCTCGGAACCGATAGAAGTCGGGGTCAGGATGATTGACAGCCTGCTGACAGTTGGCAGCGGCCAGCGTGTTGGGATATTTGCCGGCAGTGGGGTAGGGAAAAGTACTTTGCTGGGAATGATCGCGAGAAATACTACAGCAGACCTGAATGTTATTGGGTTGATTGGAGAACGGGGCCGGGAAGTCAGAGAGTTCATTGAACGTGATCTAGGGCCTGAAGGACTAAAGCGTTCGATAGTTGTTGTTGCCACCTCAGACCAGCCTGCATTAATGCGAATCAAAGGAGCCTATACAGCAACAGCCATCGCAGAGTATTTCCGTGATAAAGGATTGAATGTCATGCTGATGATGGATTCAGTTACTCGTGTGGCTATGGCTCAGCGTGAAGTAGGTCTCGCAGTTGGAGAACCTCCTACCACGAAAGGCTATACTCCTTCAGTGTTCGCCATCCTTTCAAGGCTTCTTGAAAGGACAGGGACGAATGAATTTGGATCAATAACAGGCTTTTATACCGTCCTTGTAGATGGTGACGATATGAATGAACCTATTGCTGACACAGTAAGGGGAATCCTGGATGGCCACTTTGTATTAGACAGGGACTTAGCCAATAAAGGCCAGTACCCTGCATTGAATGTGTTAAAAAGCATAAGCCGAATCATGAACAATATTGTCGCCGATGAACATGTCAAGGCAGCTGAAAGATTGAGGGAATTACTAAGTACCTATATCAATGCTGAGGATTTGATTAATATTGGTGCATATAAAAAAGGTACATCTGCAGAGATAGATGAAGCGATTATGAGATACCCTCAAATCCTTGATTTCTTGAAGCAAGGCACCAATGAAAAAGTCTCAATAAATGAAAGTGTTCAAGCTTTATTGCAGTTAGTAAGGAAAGGTTGATGGATCAATGCGGTATCAATTCAAGTTTGATAAGATCCTTTCACTCAAGTCGAGAGAAGTGGACGAAGCACAAGTCGTATACCAGGATTCAGTGAAAAAGTTCGAAGAGGCGGCTGACAGGCTCTACCATCTTCTGAAGAAAAAAGAAGATCTTGAGAGCTTTCAATCAGACCGGCTGCTAGATGGTTTGCCGGTCCAGGAAATACGACACCATCAACAGTTTATCGGCAATCTTGAAAAATCCATTGCCCACTATCAGAAAGTCGTGATGAATGCGAGAAACATCATGAATTATCAACAAGTACAGCTTATGGAAAAAAATCAGGAAGTAAAGAAGTTTGAAAAAATCAAAGAGAAAGACCATCTACAATTTCTGGCAGATGAAAAGTATGCAGAAAGCAGGATGATGGACGAAGTCTCGATTCAGCAATACATGAACCGGGAAATTAGGTGATCAGCGTGGAGGAAAAAGAAAATCAGGATGGCAACAGGTTTCAATGGTTTTTATATGTGATAGCAATTCCTACCTTGTTTGCAATTGTTATTGCTTTGGTTGCGCTCTCGATTCTAGGGATCAATGTTTTCGATACAGCGAAGGACATCGGTGGCAAATTACCCTTCATATCTCAATATGTAAAGGAAGAAAAGCCGCTTTCCATAGATGAATTTGAAAAAAATATCATCAGCCTTGAAGCAGAAATTAAAGACCGCGAAGCACAAGTGGAACAATTGCAGTCTAAAGTCGACAGTAAAGATACACAGCTTAAACGAATGGAACTGGAAAAAGCACAGCTGCAAGCGCAAATAGAGGAATTAACCGCGATTCAGGAGGAAAACAAGAGAGCCTTCCGGGAAATCGTCAAGACCTATGAAACGATGTCAGCAAAGAGTGCCGCTCCGATTATTTCTAAAATGGGTACGGAGGAAGCAGTGAAGATTCTGACAAACATTAAACCAGAGTCACTTGCTGCCATAATGGAAAAGCTCCCTGCCGAAGAAGCGGCAAAGTATACAGAATTATTGACCAACGAAACGAACGGAAATTAGCCTGACGAAATCTGAGAGGAGGTGAGAAAATGGAAATAGGAGGTCTTGGATTTTTTAATACCATTGTTACGGGAAATCATAAAGTATCCGAAAAGGCAGTAAATGGGGGAAGCTTTGCTGGAATAATGTCCACAGTCTTATCCGGAAAGGCAGAGTCAACACCATCAACTGAATCTGCGAAGGGTGAAAAAAACCTTGAAAGTCTGGGTGCCTTAGCGGAAATGATCAACATAAAAGATCTCTTAGAGATGGAAGATGGAATGAAGTTGCTGGATGAATTGAATTCAGACTCTGAAAATCTATTAATTAAGGCGCTGGCGCATTTTGGAATCAACAAAGAAGACTTGAAACTTTTCATCCAAAAGTGGACCGGTAACAGTGAAGTTGATTTCGAAAGTGCTTCTGAAGATGAGCTGTTGTCATCCTTAGCGGCAATAATAACGGGAATCGCCAACCAAAATGGAAATCAATTACTGGTTAAGTTAGAAAAAAATGATTTGCAGACATTAAAGGCATTAAAGCTATTGGAGTTAATGACTAGGTATGCAGATGGGAACGAATATAAAAGCTCTGATTCTGTTAAAGAATCGCTGAAAAACCTTGGTGGGGAATTAAAGAACCTTTTAGAAACGAATAAACCAAATCCTCACACGGAATATTTACAAAAAAGATTTACCCAGTTAGCGAGTGATCTAAACCTTGCAAACTCAAAAAAAATAACTTTGACAGAGAGTAGCTCAGGATTAAGGACGGACGGTCCAGCAGGAACAGTTGCTTTTCTCCCACAGATGACAAAGGCTGAGCAATTGATGTTAACGATGAATAGCCCTGAAAGACCGGTTTCACCTGAACAATTAATGAAGCAATTTGAATCCATTCTATCAAAATCGCATTTCATGAACAGTGGGGGAACTCAAAAACTATTCATAAAATTATTCCCTGAGCACCTTGGCAGTATCCGTATAGAGCTTTTCCAAAAGGATCAAACGATGATGGCCCGAATCATAACTACATCTGGCACGGCAAAAGAAACGCTGGAATCCCAGATCAATGGTCTCAAGCAGGCCTTTGCGGCACAAAACCTTTCAGTTGAAAGAATTGAAGTGACACAGCAGCAGGCCCAGCAAGAACGATTCATGAATCGAGATTCTCAGCAGCAGGAGAGGCAGCCTGACAGAGGGAACCAGGAAAAGAAAGAAGAAAAAGGAGATTTTAACCTTTCCTTCGAAGAAGCACTGCTAAATACTGAAGCATAGGAGACAGAACATGGTGAATAGTATTAATTCTTCTTATCTGCTGTCGAATCTTCAAAAGGACAGGAAAGCGGGTTCAGATATTCTTGGGAAAGATGATTTCTTGAAAATCCTGATGACCCAGCTTCAGAATCAGGATCCTTTGAATCCGATGCAGGATAAAGATTTCATAGCCCAAATGGCAACATTTTCAACACTTGAGCAAATAACGAATATGGGAAAATCAATCGATCGATTTGTACAGGCTGAACAGCAAAATAAAATGATTTCCTATAGCCAGTTTGTGGGCAAAGATGTCACATGGCATAAGATTGAATCAGTAAATGGTGAGGAAACCGTTCAACAGGGAAATGGGAAGGTAGCCTCTGTGCAGTTCAAGGAAGACACCGTTTCTTTTGTGCTTGAGGACGGCACGACCCTGGAACCGGCGAACATCTCCCAAATCAATGAGTTGTCCAGTGAAAATCATATGTTGCAGGCGAGTATGCTGATTGGGAAAACAATTACCTATCTTGATGAAAATAAACAAGAAAAATCGGCTAATGTCCTGTCTGTTTCATTTAAGAATGGCAAAACATCTTATTTACTAGATGATGAAAATAATACAAGCATCATTTCTTCACAAATCACCAAAATTCAATAATGTAAGGAAGTGATGTAATGGATAAAACAAACTTTCATCCAATTCATTCACTGCCTGTTAACAGGACACAACAAAAACCTGTAAAAGCCAATAAATTAACACAAACACCTTTTTCCTTGCAATTGCAAAGTGCTATCCAATCAAAGAATGGACTAACAATAAGCAAGCATGCAGCTGCACGGCTGGAGCAGCGTGGAATTAATATATCGCAGGAGCGCTGGAACAGGATTGAGGAAAAAGTTAGTCAGGCTAAGGCCAAGGGCGTGAGTGATTCGCTTGTCCTGCTGAAAGACGCGGCGCTGATTGTCAGTGCAAAAAACAACACAGTCATTACCGCAATGGGAAGGCAGGAAGCAGCTGAACAAATATTCACCAATATAAATGGAACCATCGTTATGGAAAATTAAAAAATAAATAGGCTGGACCTTCACGGAGGCCTGGGCTGTGGACTGATTGAAGCAGCCCCCAAATCGAAAGGAGTTTTAAATAATGCTTCGTTCAATGTACTCAGGAATCAGTGGGATGAAAAACTTCCAAACAAAACTTGATGTGATTGGAAATAATATTGCCAATGTAAATACATACGGCTTCAAAAAGGGCCGTGTTACTTTTAAAGATACTATGAATCAAACCATCTCGGGCGCAAGTGCTGCTACAGAGAATAAGGGCGGAAAGAACCCAATGCAGGTAGGACTGGGCTCCACGATTGCGACCATCGATATGATCGACACTCAATCAAGCTTGCAAACTACAGGACGCGCTCTTGACCTTGCGATTGCAGGCGATGGATATTTTGTTGTAAAACAAGGGCAGTCCCAGATGTATACACGTGCTGGAAACTTCTATTTGGATGATAACGGAACACTCGTTACTGGTGAAGGTATGAAAGTGCAATCCTATAACCAAATTGGTCAGTTAGAAGATATCACTGTCAATGTTAATGCGTTGCTGCCTGCAAAACAGACGACTGAGCTAGTGATGAAGGGGAACCTTCCGAAGGATGCTAAGGGCAATTCAGAATTACTTCAGCAAATCAAAGTAGTGGATGATCTAGGCATTGAGCACGTAATTGATTTGAAGATCTCTCCTGTTAACGCAGCAGCTGGATCCTGGAATTTATCTTTTATAGATAGGTCGATCACTGTGGACCCTAACAATCCAAATGCCAATGTTGTTAATCAGCCAATTACAATTCCTGACTATAATCCTGCCAATCCGCCTGCGGATATGTCGATTACATTAAAGGTTAATGACGGGAATAATGGAGTCAGAGAACTGGCTGTACAAATGCCAGTCAAGGATTTAACAAAAGAAGGCGGTAGCATGGACGCTAACGCCTACCCTGATGGCAACACCCAGGGAGCTCTCGAAAGCTTCAATATTGGATCGACTGGTGAGATAAATGGTGTATTCTCAAATGGTTTAGTATTGACACTTGGACAGCTTGCATTGGCTAAATTCAGCAATCCATCAGGACTTTCAAAAGTAGGGAATAACACATTCCAGGAATCGGTTAACTCTGGTACAGCCAATATCAATGTTGCTGGAGAAGGAAGAGGATCGATAGCGGCAGGGGCGCTTGAAATGTCCAATGTTGACCTTTCAGAGGAGTTTACCGAAATGATCACGGCTCAGCGTGGTTTCCAGGCAAATACCAGAATCATTACAACATCTGATGAAATCCTCCAGGAGCTCGTAAACTTAAAACGATAGACTAGGAGAGGAGCAGGGCTGAAAGGGTAATCCTTTTAGCCCCCTGTGAATTATTGTGATTAAAGTAACTAAATTAAACGGCAAATCATTTAGAATTAATTCATTATTTATCGAAGTGGTTGAAGCTTTTCCGGACACAACGATTACATTAACCAATGGGCGAAAGTATGTCGTAAGGGAAAGTGAAGATGATGTAAGTAAATTAATCCAGGAATTTTATCAGAGTGTCGGCCTTCTAGGTGGGCGAGTGTTGGAGGAACAGAACCATGAAGAATAATAAGCTGGTAATGATTATGTCGGTCATGCTGGTAGCCATATTGCTCGTAGGGACTATTGCAGTTGTAGCGGTTATGAAGCTAAGTGCTGGGGATGGCGAAAAAGAACCAAGCATTGATGAAGTGCTGGAAGCTTCGGTGGACATCCCTGAAGTCACAACGAATCTGGCATCAAATGATTTTATTAAAATTTCTTTTAAAATCGAAACAGACGGCAAAAAAGCAAAAGAAGAGTTGCAAAAGAGAGATTTTCAGGTGAAAAACCTGATTATTTATGAATTATCCGAGAAAAAGGCGGAAGAGCTGCAAGGCAAGGAAGGCAAGATGAACCTTGAAGAAACCCTCAAAACAAAGCTGAATGACCTGATGCAGGATGGAAAAATCAATAAGGTCTATATAACGGGTTCTCTCCTCCAATAACAGAATGAATGAAATAACCGTAACCACATGGAGGTGAAGAGAATGTCGGGAGAGGTATTATCGCAAAGCGAAATAGATGCTTTGTTATCCGCTTTATCAACAGGAGAAATGGATGCGGATGAATTAAAGAAAGAACAAGTAGAAAAAAGGGTTAAAGTTTATGATTTTAGAAGAGCTTTGCGTTTCTCGAAAGACCAGATCCGCAGCCTTACCCGAATTCATGAAAACTTTGCCCGGCTATTGACGACCTTTTTCTCAGCTCAATTAAGGACCTATGTCAATATTAGTGTCGCGTCAGCTGATCAGATTCCATATGAGGAATTCATCCGGTCCATTCCCAAGATGACAATCTTGAATGTATTCGATGTAGAACCTCTCGAAGGCAGAATCCTGATGGAGGTTAATCCGAATATTGCATACGCGATGATGGACAGGCTCCTTGGAGGAAAAGGGACAAGTCATAATAAAGTCGATAGCTTGACTGAAATCGAAACCAGGATCATGTCAAATATGTTCGAGAAGGCTTTTGAAAATTTTCGGGAGGCTTGGAGCTCGATTTCTGATATCGATCCGCAGCTTTCAGAATTCGAAATCAATCCGCAGTTCTTGCAGATGGTTTCGCCAAATGAAACCGTCGTGGTCATTTCACTGAATACCACGATCGGAGAAGCAAGCGGAATGATCAATATCTGTATACCTCACGTGGTCCTTGAACCAATCATTCCTAAGTTGTCAGTGAAATATTGGATGCAGTCCGATAAGAAACAAAGCTTGCCAATCGAAAATTCAGTATTGCAAAGTGAAATCCGGAAAGCTGATGTATCAATTACAGCTGAAATTGGTTCATCTGAAATATCGATCCAGGACTTCTTAATGCTTGAGATCGGCGACGTGATTGAATTGAATCAGCAGATTGATAAACCATTACTGATAAAAGTCGGAGATATCCCTAAATTTGTAGGACAGCCAGGGAAAATCAACAAAAAGTTAGCCATTCAAGTGTTTGATACATTTAAGGGGGGAGACGATGATGGTGAGCGATGACATGTTATCTCAAGATGAAATTGATGCGCTTCTAAGAGGAAGCTCTGATGAAGCGGAAGAAACAGAAAGTACCATAAATGTAGATGACTATTTTTCTTTCATGGAAAGAGATGCGTTAGGAGAAATAGGCAATATATCATTCGGTAGTTCAGCTACCGCACTATCAACTTTATTGAACCAGAAGGTGGAAATTAATACCCCTACGGTTACAGCTGTGCACAGGTCAAAACTTGAAGAAGCTTTTCCAGATCCTTATGTAGCGGTGCAGGTATACTATACCGAAGGATTTACCGGCAGCAATATGCTTGTGATCCAGCAAAATGACGCTGCGATTATCGCTGATTTAATGCTGGGTGGCGATGGATTGAACCCAAGGGATTTACTTGATGAGATTCAGCTGAGTGCAGTACAAGAGGCTATGAACCAGATGATGGGATCTGCTGCAACCTCGATGTCGACAGTATTCAGTAAAAGAGTCGATATATCACCTCCGAATATCAATCTGTTGAATGTCGTTGAAGGTGAAGGAACTGATTCAATTCCTGAAGACGATATTTTGGTGAAGGTATCATTCTCGTTAAAGATTGGCAATTTGATAGATTCGAATATTATGCAGCTTTTGCCCGTCAGTTTCGCTAAAAGTCTGGTTGATGAATTATTGAATCCAGGTGGATCACCGTCGCCAGCACCACTACCTGAAACCCAGGCGCCAATTATGCCGCAAAATAATCAGGTTGAAATAAATAATGCAACTGCAAGTCAAGAACATCAGGACTACGCTCAATTTCAGCAAGTCCAGCAGCCGGTATATCAGGGCCATCAAGAGACAATTTATCAGCAGCAAGCTAATCAGGGATTTCCACAAGGACATGGCTATTCACAGCCAATGCAATCAGCACCACAGCATATAGGAAATGTGATGCCAGGTGCTCAGCCAACGGTTCAGCCAGCAGTATTCTCAAGTTTTGAGACAGTACAGACACAGCAGGCGGAGACAAAGAACCTGGATATGCTGCTTGATATCCCGCTGCAGGTCACAGTTGAACTTGGCAGAACGAAACGTTCGGTCAGGGATATCCTCGAGCTGGGATCGGGTTCAATTATCGAACTAGATAAACTAGCTGGAGAACCAGTCGATATTCTTGTTAACAATCGCCTGATTGCACAGGGTGAAGTAGTTGTTATTGATGAGAATTTTGGAGTCCGTGTTACGGATATAATCAGCCAGAGCGATCGCATTAAAAAATTGAAATAACCTACAGGAGGAATTCCAATGGCAAACAAGATTTTAGTCGTAGACGATGCGGCTTTCATGAGAATGATGATTAAGGACATTTTGACAAAGAACGGCTTTGAAGTTGTCGCAGAAGCAGCAGACGGTGCACAGGCACTTGAAAAATATAAAGAATTCCAGCCTGACCTTGTCACAATGGATATCACAATGCCGGAAATGGACGGCATCACTTCTTTAAAGGAAATCAAGAAGATCAATCCGAACGCAAAGGTCATCATGTGTTCAGCCATGGGCCAGCAAGCGATGGTCATTGATGCAATTCAGGCAGGCGCCAAAGATTTCATTGTAAAACCATTCCAGGCAGACCGCGTTATTGAAGCGATTTCCAAAACACTGAGTTAGTGAACTTTTATTATTTAGAGGGTGCGGCAATTGTTAAGATTAATCCGAACTGCCTCGACAATTCTTTTCTTATTAGCTGCTCTGTTCAGTCCGATTGGCATGGCGAGCGCAGAGCAGCTAAATAAAAGTGTGAAGGATTGTTTGAAAAACCCTGATTCGTGTGATGATGGTCAGGCAGAAAAAACAACAACAAACATATCAGACGATGAACAATCCGGGGTAGGGGTCGGATTCCTTGATTTTCTAAGAATGATCCTTGCTACCGCCTTTGTTGCAGCATTAATTTACTTTCTCCTCAAATTCATCAATAAGAAGAGCGTCATGTATAAAAGCTCCCAGCTTGTTGAGAATCTCGGAGGCACAAGCCTTGGCGCTAACAGGTCAGTCCAGATTGTTAAAGCGGGCAATAAGCTGCTCATTGTTGGTGTGGGAGAAAATATACAGCTATTAAAAGAAATAGACGACCCGGAAGAGTACAGCCAAGTCATCCAGGAATATAACAATAAAATGGAGCAGCTTGTACAGCCAAGCGATATTGTGACAAAGTTGCTTAAAAGAGCGAAGAAAGATGACGGCAATCAGCGTTCGGAATTTTCCGCGTTACTGAAGAATCAACTGAGTGATATGGCGAGCGGAAGAAAGAAAATGCTTGAGGAGATGCAAAAGAAAGGGTCAGAAAAAGATGAATGAGTTTATGGAGTTTTTCAACAGCAGTGCTCCTGAGAGTGTATCGACATCCGTAAAGCTGATGCTCCTGCTGACTGTACTTTCTATTGCGCCAGGCATCTTGATTTTAATGACAAGTTTTACAAGGATCATCATCGTTCTTTCCTTTGTCAGAACGGCGCTTGCAACACAGCAAATGCCGCCCAACCAAGTGTTGGTCGGTCTTGCGATGTTCCTGTCATTCTTCATCATGGCCCCTACTTTCCATGAAGTGAATGAACAAGCTCTGACGCCTTTATTCAATGAAGAAATCAATTTGGAGCAAGCGTATGAGAGGGCATCAATTCCTTTCAAGGAATTCATGAGCGCTCATACAAGGCAGAAGGATTTAGCGTTATTTCTTGAATATTCAAAGGCTGATACGCCTGAATCCGTTCAGGATATCCCTCTGACAGCCCTTGTTCCGGCATTTGCCATCAGTGAAATCAAAACAGCATTCCAGATCGGGTTTATGATATTTATCCCTTTTCTGGTGATCGATATGGTTGTGGCAAGTGTCCTGATGTCGATGGGGATGATGATGCTGCCGCCAGTCATGATTTCACTCCCATTTAAAATTTTGCTTTTCGTCATGGTAGATGGATGGTATTTAGTCGTGAAATCATTATTACAAAGTTTTTAAGCAGGTGAATGAAAATGACATCAGAAGCGGTTATTTCGATAGCTGAACGAGGAATTTATACAGTTTTAATGATTTCAGGTCCATTGCTGGTATTAGCACTGGTAGTTGGTTTGATTGTCAGTATTTTTCAGGCAACAACGCAAATACAGGAGCAGACACTGGCTTTTGTCCCGAAGATTGTGGCCGTCCTGGTCGGAGTCGTTTTCTTTGGTCCGTGGATGTTAAGTTATATGCTGAGCTATGCGAATGAAATATTTTCAAATCTTACAAGGTTTGTAGGCTGATGAGATGCTAGATTTTATTCCGTCGTTTCCGGCATTCCTGCTGATTTTTGTAAGGGTTACGTCCTTTTTCTTGATGATGCCTTTATTTTCATATCGGACGATACCTGCATCACATAAAGTAGGGCTCGGATTCATGCTTTCTATCATCATGTTCACTGCAATAGGTGCTCCAGAAATCGCAATAGACAACACGTATTTTATGCTGGTCATCAAGGAAGCAATGGTTGGGTTATTCATAGGCTTCATTGCGGCTTTGATGATGGCTGCCATCCAGATAGCAGGGGGATTCATAGATTTTCAAATGGGGTTTGCAATTGCGAATGTCATCGATCCACAAACAGGGGCACAAAGCCCGCTGATGGGCCAGTATTTATATACGATTGCTCTGTTGTTTCTGCTGACAGTCAATGGCCATCATTTGTTGATGGACGGAATATTTTACAGTTATGATTTTATCCCGATTGATCAGGTGATGATTCCATTTGGGAATGAAAATATTGCAGAATTCATCATCCTGGCTTTTAACAAAATGTTCATTATTGCCTTCCAAATGTCCTTGCCGGTTGTCGGCAGCTTGTTCCTGGTTGATGTTGCGCTGGGGATTGTAGCGAGAACCGTCCCGCAGTTGAATATATTCGTTGTCGGATTGCCGGTTAAAATTGCTGTCAGCTTTCTCGTGCTTATTGCGGTAATGGGTGTGCTGATCATGGTGATAACGGATCTGTTTTCCACCACTCTTGCAACTATGAGAGGGTTGATGGAATTGATCGGAGGAGCTTAAATGGAATTTTTAAGGTTAGACCTGCAATTCTTTGCGGGCGAGAAGACAGAAAAAGCGACTCCCAAAAAGAGACAGGACGCACGGAAAAAAGGACAGGTTGCCAAAAGCCAGGATGTCAATACAGCTATTGTTCTCCTTGCTGTGTTTTTGTTTTTGATGTTTTTTGGCAGTGTGATGATGGAGGGGCTTATCGGAATTCTTCGCCATTCCTTGCAAAATTATATGTTGATGGATTTGACAGCAACGAACATTGAATCCATTGTAATCGAAATATTGGGTGAACTGGTCATCTTCCTAGGCCCTGTCATGATTGTTGCGTTGATCGCAGGGGTGGCTGCCAACTACATCCAGGTTGGCTATATGTTTTCTACTGAAGCCATACAAATGAAACTTGAAAAAATCAATCCGATCAGCGGCTTCAAGAGAATCTTTTCCATGAGGGCTATTGTAGAATTGCTAAAATCAATCCTCAAAATCACCTTTGTAGGAGTGATTGCTTTCTCAGTTCTGTGGCTGAGATTGGACGAAGTCCTGCTGCTCGCAAATAAGAGTGTTGGTGCTGCATTGGCGACAATTGCCGGGCTGACGCTCCAAATGGGCCTTTTTGCTTCCGGAGCATTGCTATTTCTATCATTATTGGACTATCTTTACCAAAAATATGATTATGAGAAAAGTATCCGCATGTCAAAGCAAGACATGAAGGATGAGTATAAAAATATCGAAGGTGACCCTCTGATCAAGTCAAAAATCAAGCAGAAGCAAAGAGAGATGGCAATGCGGCGGATGATGCAAGAAGTCCCAAAAGCGGATGTGGTCATTACAAACCCGACCCATTTTGCGATCGCGTTAAAGTATGACGAACAGAAGTCCGATGCTCCGATTGTTGTAGCAAAGGGTGTCGACTTTGTCGCACAGAAGATTAAATTGATTGCCAAGGAAAATGATATTATATCTGTCGAGAACCGTCCCTTGGCAAGAGCTTTATACAGCCAGGCTGAAATCGGGGATGCCATTCCTGAAGAATTTTTCAAAGCGGTGGCAGAAATCCTGGCCTATGTGTATCAAACAAAAAATAAAGTGCTGTAATTCTTAGGTATGCAGTGTTTAGGAGAGAAGTACTATGTCAGCAAGAGATCTGTCCGTCCTGCTTAGTGTCATATTAATCGTAGCAATGTTGATCATTCCTTTTCCGCCATGGCTATTAAGTATACTAATCATGGTAAACATCTCAATTGCACTTCTGGTGCTTTTGAACACAATGAATATGACCGAGCCGCTCCAGTTTTCTGTTTTTCCTTCACTGCTGCTGTTGTTAACTTTATTCAGGCTTGGCCTGAATGTATCGACAACCCGTTCAATTTTGTCAAAAGGTGAAGCCGGCGGGGTGGTTGAGACTTTCGGTACCTTCGTTGTCGGAGGGAATGTGGTTGTCGGTATGGTTGTGTTCCTGATATTGATCATTATCCAATTCATCGTCATCACGAAAGGTTCCGAGCGTGTATCAGAGGTTGCAGCAAGGTTTACACTTGATGCGATGCCTGGTAAGCAAATGAGTATCGATGCTGATTTGAATGCCGGGATGATTTCCGAACAGCAGGCGCGTGAACGACGCGAAAAAGTAAGCCGTGAAGCCGATTTTTACGGCGCGATGGATGGTGCGAGTAAATTCGTAAAAGGAGACGCGATAGCGGGAATCATTATCGTCCTGATTAACTTGATCTTCGGAATTGTCATCGGCATGACTCAATTAGGGTTAAGTATTGGCGATTCGGCTCAAAAATTCTCACTACTGACTGTAGGAGATGGAATTGTCAGTCAAATCCCTGCACTGTTGATTTCGACAGCGACGGGTATAGTGGTTACTCGAGCTGCTTCTGACGGGAATCTTGGAATAGATATTACCTCACAGTTACTTGCTTATCCTAAAATGCTGTATGTCGGAGCAGCAACGATTTTCCTGTTGGGGCTGTTTACGCCAATCCACGATATGCTTACGATTCCGATTGCGGCATTGATGGCTTTTGGCGGGTACTCATTCTCCCGAGTTCCAGAGCCTGATAAGCAGCAGCTGCAGGAAATGGAAGAAGACATTCAGATGGACGAGATGAAAAGTCCTGAAAGTGTTGTCAATCTATTGAATGTTGATCCGATTGAGTTTGAATTCGGGTATGGGCTGATCCCGCTTGCAGACGCTAACCAGGGAGGAGACCTGCTTGACCGGATTGTCATGATCAGAAGGCAGCTGGCGATTGAGCTTGGCCTGGTCATTCCAGTCGTCAGGATCCGGGACAATATCCAGCTCCAGCCGAATGAATACAGACTGAAAATCAAAGGAAACGAAATGGCGAGAGGAGAGTTGCTTCTCGATCATTATCTGGCAATGAGCCCTGGCATTGATGATGATTCAATTGAAGGAATCGATACAATCGAACCAAGCTTCGGGTTGCCTGCTAAGTGGATTACGGAAGAAATGAAGGAACAGGCTGAAATCTTCGGCTACACTGTTGTCGACCCGCCTTCGGTTGTGTCGACCCATATTACTGAAGTAATCAAGGCTAATGCCCATGAACTGCTGGGAAGACAGGAAACGAAGCAGCTGATCGATCACCTGCGTGAAAGCTACCCGATCCTTGTCGAGGAAGCAACACCTAATCCGTTATCTGTTGGTGAAATCCAAAAAGTACTTGGCAAGCTGCTTAAGGAGAATGTATCAATCAGGAATCTGCCGATTATCTTTGAAACACTTGCAGATTACGGAAAAGTAACAACAGATACAGACATCCTTGCTGAATACGTTCGCCAGGCGCTTGCTAGACAAATCACGAACCAGTATTCGCGAAATGGAGAAACCTTAAAGGTGATTACACTATCAGGGCGAGTGGAAAAGGTCATTGCAGATGGTGTTCAGCAAACTGAGCACGGTAACTACTTATCTCTTGATCCCGCCGTTTCTCAAGGGATTTTGGAATCGGTGGCAAACCAGGTTGAACAATTGAGCATAATGGAACAAACACCGATTATTTTATGCTCCCCTGCGGTCAGGATGTATGTGCGCCAGTTGACTGAAAGGTATTTTGCACAGATTCCAGTATTGTCTTATAACGAACTTGAAGCAAATGTTGAAGTCCAAAGTGTCGGAGTGGTGAATGTAGAATGAAAGTGAAAAAGTATACAGCTTCATCCATGCCGGAAGCAATGAAACTAGTCAGAGGGGAACTTGGAAGTGATGCAGTAATCTTGAATTCTCGTGTCATCCAGACAGGAGGGTTCATGGGATATTTCAAGAAAAATAGCATTGAGGTAATTGCCGCCATTGACCCGGACACTGAAGCAAGCCAAAAGCCTGCAAGTATGGATAAACCTAATAAATATAAGCCGTCCTTAAAAGATGACGAAGCTAAAAAGGACTCACAGTCTGGAAGGATGAATCCTATAACGGTAACACCTCCAAAAGCCGACAGGGATCTTTTAAAAGAAATTTCACAGCTTAAGGAAATGTTAAAGGGAACGGGTAAAACAGAAGGAGTCTCTTTGCCAGAACCGGTGAGCAGGCAAATACAATGCTTGAGAGATCAGGAAGTAGACCACGAAATCATTGATGAATTGGCTGCAGTCCTTCTTGAAAAGTGGTACCTCGGCGGAGCGAAAGCAAGCGAGGAGGAAATCACTGAATGGATTGGCACAGCTATTGGACACAGGCTTTCTCCCCTTTCATTTGAAGGTGTTTCTTTTAAAAAGAAGTTCGTCAATGTTATTGGGCCGACTGGAGTAGGGAAAACGACAACACTGGCAAAGGTTGCTGCTGAATGTGTATTGAAGCACCAGAAGAAGGTGGCTTTTATTACGACAGACACCTATCGAATTGCGGCAATTGAGCAGTTGAAAACATATGCAAAGATCCTCGATGTCCCAATTGAAGTTTGCTACAACCTGGATGATTTCAAGGCTGCAACAGATAAATTCGCTGAGTATGACCTTGTCTTTATTGATACAGCAGGACGGAATTTCAGAAATCAAAAATATGTAAACGATTTGAAAAATGTGATTGATTTTGGTAAGGACATGGAAACTTACCTTGTCCTCGCTTTGACGGCGAAACAAAAAGATATGGAAGAAATACGCAGGCAATTTTCGCTGATTCATATTGATCAATTCATTTTTACTAAATTGGATGAAACGGCGGTTTACGGGTCGATGCTTAATATGGCAATAAAGTTCTCGACTGGAATTGCCTATCTGACCAATGGACAAGATGTGCCAGATGACCTGATCGAGGCAAATCCTGAAATGATTGCAAATACTATTCTTGGAGCAAGAAGCTATGAATGACCAGGCAGAAAAATTAAGAAACCGTCTTAAAATGGATACTCCAGCGAAGGAAGCGAAAACTCTTGCTGTGGTCAGCGGCAAGGGTGGAGTCGGAAAATCGAATTTTTCACTTAACTTCTCGATTTCTCTGGCCAAAAAGGGCTATAAGGTATTGCTGTTTGATCTTGATATCGGAATGGGGAATATCGAGATCTTAATGGGTAAAAATTCTTCGCTCTCCATTGCCGATTTTCTTTCAGGTAAATCATCGATGGAGGAAGTTATTTTTCAAGGGCCGCATGGCGTTGAATATATTTCAGGCGGTACAGGTTTAAGCCAGTTGGTCAGGATGGACCGTGATAGCGTCGAATATTTCATTTCCAGCTTAAGTGAGGTACTAAGAAAGTATGATTATCTTATTTTTGATATGGGGGCAGGATTGAACGAAGAAACTTTATCAATCCTGCTGTCTGTCAACGAGATATTCGTAATTACTACGACTGAACCAACTTCATTAATGGATGCATATGCCACTATGAAATACATCCATCTTGCAGATTCAGAATTGCCTTTCTATTTAGTGGTCAACAGGGCGGGTTCTGACAAAGAGGGCAATGAAACGATGGCAAGGCTCGAGGATGTTCTTGTTAAATTTCTGGGCAGGACGCCTACCAAGCTTGGGATTCTGCCAGATGATAAAACGGTTCAAGAAGCTGTGAAACGCCAAATACCATTCACATTGTTCAATGAAAGGTCACAAGCTTCTAAAGGAATGGCAGCAATTATCGAAAAATATATCAATAAAGAGAGCTACAATGCCGAAAAGAGAGATAACAGGAGTTTTACAGCAAGATTAAAACAATTCCTTTTCGAAAGGTAGTGGTCGAGTGGCAAAAATTAGAGTTCTCATCGTAGATGATTCGGCTTTCATGCGTAAGCTGATCAACGACTTTCTATCAGAACATCCAGAGATTGATGTTATTGGCGCAGCTCGTAACGGAGAGGATGCCATTAAAAAATGGCGGGAATTACGTCCGGATGTTATTACACTTGATGTCGAAATGCCAAAATTGAACGGGTTAGAAGTTTTGAAAACGATTATGAAAGAGCAGCCGCTTCCGGTTGTGATGCTTTCAAGCACTACGAAAGAAGGCGCTGACACGACTTTGCAGGCGATTCAAGCCGGAGCTGTGGATTTTGTGGCAAAGCCATCAGGCTCCATTTCTATTGATTTACATAAAATCAAAACGGAGTTAATCCAGAAGGTTTTATCAGCCAGTAAAGCCAACTTATCCAAAATAAACTTTCTTGAAGACTCCCAATCTGTTGGAAAGAAGCAAAAGAGTTCAATAGGTTCAGAGATCAAGGAAGTTCGGCATGTAACAACCAGGGGCTTTACCCGTGAATCCAAAAAGATTGTCTGCATTGGAACATCTACCGGGGGCCCGCGGGCATTGCAGCAGGTTATAACTTCATTGCCAAAAGATATTGATGTACCTGTACTTGTCGTCCAGCATATGCCGCCTGGTTTTACAAAGTCCCTTGCCAATCGACTTGATTCCTTAAGCCAGATAACAGTCAAGGAAGCGGAAGATGGAGAGCTTTTACAAAAAGGGACGGCTTATATAGCTCCAGGTGGATTTCATATGGAGGTTAAGAATTTAGGATCAACGCTGGCAGTCAGCCTTAGCCTATCACCGCCGCGAAATGGCCATCGACCTTCAGTCGATGTGATGTTCGAGTCCGTCAGCAGCGTCAAGAACTACTCTAAAATTGCTGTCATCATGACAGGAATGGGTTCAGATGGCTCCAAGGGACTGGTTGAGATGAAAAAAAGCGGCACAGTTAAAGCGATTGCCGAATCGCAGGAGACTTCAATCGTTTTCGGGATGCCGAAAGCAGCGATTGCAACGAACATGGTTGATGAGGTTGCGAATGTAGAAAACATTGCTCAATCAATCATGAATTATATATGAGGCCGGAGGTGCTGAGCACATGGAATTGAATCAATATCTTGAAGTCTTTATTGAAGAAAGTAAAGAACATTTACAGGCCTGCAATGAACAGTTGTTGGAATTAGAGAAGAACCCACAGGATTTATCGATCATAAATGAAATCTTCAGATCAGCCCATACTCTTAAAGGGATGTCAGCGACAATGGGTTACGAGGATCTGGCAAGTCTTACTCACCAAATGGAAAATGTATTGGATGCAATCCGCAATAACAGATTGACAACAACACCAGAAATTGTCGATGTTATTTTCATGGCTGTCGACCACCTAGAAGATATGGTTCAGTCAATCGCGTCCGGGGGCGATGGCAAAAAGGATGTTTCCGAAACAGTCGAAAAGTTGAAATTGATTGAAAAAGGGGAACCTCTCTCAGGTTCTGCCAAGAATGAGGTAGCTGCTACAGCAGTTTTAGAAGCCAATCAAGAATCCCACTATGATGAATTTGAATTGACCGTATTAAAACAGTCCAAAGAACAAGGATTCGGTGTTTATGAAATCGCCATCGCTCTGCGCGAAGATTGCTTATTGAAAGCTGCTCGGGTCTATATGGTGTTTGAGGTACTGGAGAAGCTTGGAGAAGTAATCAAAACCAACCCATCAGTAGAGCAGCTGGAGGAAGAACAATTTGACCATGAATTTACTGTAACAATTGTCTCAAAAGATAATCCAGAGGATATTAAAGGCATGATCATGAAGGTGTCTGAAGTTGTCAAAACTGACTTAAGATCCTTAGAATTTGATGACAAAATGAATGAAGAAACTATTGAAGCGGTGGATACTTCAAGAGCTCCAGGCGAATCCAATTCTCCTGCCCTTGATCAATCACAATCGAGTGCATCTGAAGTTTCTCCGGTTATAGATAAAAAAGGCAATGTCAAACAGCAAACTAACAGCAGTAAAACAATAAGGGTAAACATTGAGCGTCTTGATATTTTAATGAATTTATTCGAAGAGCTTGTAATCGACCGCGGCAGACTAGAGCAGATTTCCAAAGACCTCGAAAATAGCGAGCTTACTGAAACAGTCGAAAGAATGTCAAGGATCTCCGGTGACCTGCAAAATATCATCCTGAATATGCGGATGGTCCAGGTTGAAACGGTATTCAACCGTTTCCCAAGAATGATCCGTCAATTAGCGAGAGACTTAAATAAAAAGATCAACCTGGAAATCGTTGGTGCTGAAACTGAATTGGACCGCACTGTAATTGATGAAATTGGCGATCCGCTTGTACATTTATTGAGAAACTCTGTTGACCATGGAATTGAATCACCTGAAGTGCGCAGGGCAAAGGGCAAGAATGAAGAGGGTACTGTCATACTTCGTGCGTTCCACAGCGGAAATCATGTGTTCATTGAAATTGAAGATGATGGAGCTGGAATCAACAGGGATAAAGTTTTAAAGAAGGCAATCAGCAAGGGAATCATTACCGAGCAATCCGCTTCTGGCTTTACTGACAAACAGGCGTATGAATTAATTCTTTCATCTGGCTTCTCTACCGCTGATACAATATCCGATATTTCCGGACGCGGGGTAGGATTGGATGTTGTAAAGAATACAATCGAGTCATTGGGAGGATCAATCTCTATCGATTCAAAGGAAAATGAGGGAACCATTTTCTCGATTCAGCTTCCGCTGACATTATCGATCATCTCTGTGATGTTAGTCGAAATCCAGAAAGAAAAATTTGCTATTCCTTTGTCTTCGATCATTGAGACAGCCATAATCAAAGACACTGACATCATGAATGCGCATAATCAAAAGGTGATTGATTTTAGAGGCAAGGTCGTACCGCTGCTGTTCTTAAAGGATATCTTCGAGGTACCGTCAGAGCAGGCTGATGATCAATTCCACTCTGTCATTATCGTTCGCAAAGGAGATAAAATGGCTGGTTTGATTGTAGATTCATTCATCGGCCAGCAAGAAGTAGTCCTTAAATCACTAGGGAATTATTTAACGAATGTATTTGCGATTTCCGGAGCTACGATCCTCGGAGATGGGCAAGTAGCTTTAATAGTGGATTGCAATGCCTTAATAAAATAGGTTCCTGCTTAATTCAATGATGATGATATTTTAGGAGTGATGAAAATGGCTGAAAATCTGGTTTCAGACTTGAAAGTAATCGTGTTCCAGCTGAATGATAAAGAGTATGGTGTTCCAGTAAGCCAGGTGAAATCTATTGAAAAAATCATGCATATCACAAGGGTCCCTCATACAAATCCTTTTGTAAAAGGGGTAATGAACCTCCGGGGAGTAGTGACTCCGCTTTTGGATTTGCGCGTCAGGTTTGGTATGGGGGAACAAGCATACAACGAAGGTACCCGTGTAATCATTGTTTCTGTAGAAGATAAAGAAGTAGGACTGATTGTAGACGGCGCAAATGATGTTATTGATATCCCAACAAGCTCGATCGAACCACCGCCTGAAGTCGTGGGGATAGCAGCTGAAGGTTTTATTGATGGAGTAGCCAATCTGGATAAGAGGCTGTTGATTTTAATAGATTTGAACAAAATCCTTGAGTCTGATGAAGTTAAAGCTTTGTAAGTGAAGGGAATATAACTATGACTTTTCTAAAAAGCATTTCGGACATTCACCTTGATATATTAAAAGAGGTAGGAAATATTGGGGCAGGACATGCTGCAACGGCTTTATCAACTTTATTGGATAAAAAAATTGATATGAAAGTTCCCAGTGTCAGGGTCGTATCCTTTGACGAAGTGATGGACCTTGCCGGCGGACCTGACAATGTGGTGGCAAGTGTTTTTCTTCGGCTAGAGGGCGATGCTCCAGGGAGCATGTTCTTTATCCTTCCGCTTCCACAGGCGGAGAAATATATCGGACAACTTACAAAAAACCAATCATTCTCGTTTTCCGAAGAACATGATAATGAACTGGCATTATCCGCTCTCCAGGAATTAGGCAATATTTTATCAGGGTCATATTTATCTTCTCTTTCGGATTTCACAAAACTGAGCCTGTACCCTTCAGTGCCGGCTTTAAGTATAGATATGGTAGGAGCAGTCATCAGTTTCGGGCTGCTGGAATTGTCTCAGGTGAGTGATTATGCAATCGTAATCGATACGGCTTTGGATGAAGAAGAAGCCCAGCTTCCTGACAGTGTCAATGGCCATTTCTTTCTATTGCCAGATCCGGATTCGTTCCATATCATTTTTTCAGCATTAGGAGTAAGGGTTGATGCATAAAACAGCAGAAATCATCAAAGTTGGCATTGCTGATATGAATATCGTCAAGGTTCCGGATTCAATACGGACTACGGGTCTTGGTTCCTGTGTTGGTGTGGTATTGTATGACCAGGCAAGGGAAATCGCGGGTATGGCACATATTATGCTGCCGGATTCATCCTTATCTCGTGCGGAGCCGCTGAATAAAGCTAAATTCGCTAATACTGCCATCAAGGAACTGTTAAATACATTGGTAAAAACAGGAGCAAGACCTTCAGGAATAAAAGCGAAGATTGCTGGCGGCGCGCAAATGTTCCAGTTTTCCGGAAGCAGCGACATGATGAGAATTGGACCTAGGAATGTGGAAGCAGTTTTACAAGAATTGAAGGAACTAAGGATTCCGGTTTTAGCCCAGGATGTAGGCGGGAATAGCGGAAGGACAATTGAGTTCGACCCAAAAACCGGTTTGATGCAAATCAGGACTGTTAATAAAGGGAATAGTGAAATTTAATGGAAGTTGATTTATCTGATAGCTTCAAAGAATAATGCGTAATGCGCGTGAGGAGGATTACAATGGTACGAGGATCCACTTCGGAAGAACAGGTAACATGGGATAAATGGGTACAGTTCCGCGATCCGGATGCAGGTAATTTGCTGATAAAAAAATATATGCCACTTGTTTCCTACCATGTGCAAAGAATTTCAGTGAGTCTTCCGAAAAGTGTGTCTAGAGATGATCTAAAAAGTCTGGGAATGATTGGTTTATATGATGCTCTCGAAAAATTCGATCCAAACAGGGATCTGAAATTTGATACATATTCTTCATTTCGAATTCGCGGTGCGATACTGGATGGATTAAGAAAGGAAGACTGGCTGCCAAGAAGTACCCGGGAAAAGGCCAAAAAAATTGATGCAGCGATTGAGAGACTTGAACAGCGGTTTATGAGGAATGCGACCACCGAAGAAATTGCCAGAGAACTGAACATGGATGAAACAGAAATTTACACAACAATAAATGAACATTTTTTTGCGAATGTATTATCCATAGATGAACACCCAAGTGAAAATGATGAACGCGATAACCAGTCATTTGTGATCAAGGATGAAAAGGCTGAAATTCCTGAAGATAAACTCATTAAGTCTGAATTGCTGGAAGAGATTGCTGAAAAAGTTTCAAAATTAAATGATAAAGAACAACTTGTATTGAGCTTGTTTTATAAAGAAGAATTAACACTGACAGAGATTGGACAAGTCATGAATTTATCTACATCGAGGATCTCACAAATTCATTCAAAAGCGATATTTAAACTGAGAAAATGGTTAGAGACAGCTTAACAGAAGGCAGGAGATCAACTTGGCGACGGAAAATAAGGTGAAGTTATCCCATGACAGGCTTACAGCTGAATTGTTTCTGGATATCGGAAGTAAAGAGAAAGCTTTTTCCGTAGACGAATTAATGAATGTTTTAAAAAATGAAAAAATCGTGTTCGGTGTTAAGATGGATGTTATAACAAAAATCTCAGAAGATCCTAATTCTATCGAATATCCGATCACTATCGCTGCAGGAGAACCAAAAGAAGATGGTGCAGACTCTTATTTGCGCAACGAACTCCGGCAAAATAATCATGAGGACCATAAAGTCTTTAATTTTCGTTCTGTTATCCACATTCCATCAGTTAGAAAGGGTCAGTTGTTGGCATCTGTAGTACCGCCAACGAATGGACGACATGGGACAGATGTCACCGGGAAAACGATTCCCGCCAAGCCTGGGCGTCCCCTCAGGATCAAGCCGGGAAACAATGTGTTACTAGAATCTCAACAATTCTTTGCAGCATGTGATGGCCAGGTCAGCATTACTCAAAAATCAATCTCAGTCAATCCTGTTTTCGAAGTCAAAGGTGATCTTGATTTAAGGACAGGCAATATCGACTTTGTGGGGAATATCACCATTAAAGGGAATGTGCCAAGCGGATATGAATTGAAAGCCGGGGGAGACATCGTAGTCGATGGACTTGTCGAGGCAGCCAATCTCCATGCAGAAGGCAATATCATCATCAAGGGTGGTATAGCCGGAGCGATGAAAGGTAAGGTTTCAGCGGAAGGAAATGTGCTGGCGAATTACCTGAACCAGGCCAACGTAAAAGCAGGACAGGATATAATCGTGAAGTCTTCCATACTGCATAGTAAACTTACTGCTGCCGGCAATGTAGAATGCCGTACTGGGACAATCATCGGGGGGGCAATCTCTGCCGGCCGAAATATTTCCGTCAAGGAACTGGGAAATGAGCTTTTTACCAAAACCGAATTAGCCGTTGGCTGGGATCCATTGCTGGAAAAAGCTGAGCTCGAAACTCTCCAATCCATTGAAACAGCAAAAGCCAATATTAGAAAACTTACTGATATAGAAGTGAAGCTTGCTGAAATTGGCAAACGGTCAGGTGTACTTACTGCTGAACAAAAACAGATGATTGCGAAACAGCGGAATACAAGGCGGAATGTTGAAGCTGGTTTAGCTGAATTGCTTTCTGAACTCGAGTTTTTGCAAATTGAAAAACAGGATAGATTATTCTCGGCCTTATCCGTATACGATAGAGTATTTCCAAATACAAAGGTGTTTTTCGGGAAGTATGCGATCCTGACAAATCAGTTTTACAAGAAAGTTAGCTTTCATCTGGAAAATAGCGAGATTTCTATTCATCCGATTGTTGATACGGAAAGTCCACTAGTTAGGAAGTGACATGATGAGCCTCAAAGCAATCGAAATGCAGATTGCGCTTCCGAGGACACATGATGCCGGCAAGATACAGGAACAACTTCAGCAGCGGGGACAGCATCTTCAGGAGCATGCCACACAAAGTGTGACAAAGGAAGATGATTTAAAGCGCAAGACGGTGGTTAAAAATAATCAAAAGCAAGAAGCCCGCCTAAATCAGGAAGGCAGCCAATCAGGACAACAGGAGCAAAATGGCAGGGGAGATAAAAGGAACAAGAGTGACCAACCTGCACAGCACCACCACCCTTATAAAGGGAAGGTGATTGATTACAGCGGATAGAGGGATGTTATGACCACTTTTCTACTACTTTTAAGCCTCATTTTAAACGGTGCAGCAATCTTCGCAATTATCCTATTATACCTACGTCAAAATCGGCTTGTAGAAGCAGAGAAAAAGCAGGAAAAAATCATCAAAGAAATTGAAGAGATATTTTCAGCTTATCTCTTTGAATTAAAAGAGGAAAATGATAAATTCCTCGAAGTGATGACGAAAACAAAAGTTCAAAATCAAGCTAATGATAAAGGTCCGGCTGCCATCGTGGCGTCAGATAAGGACCCGGAAAAAGGCTTCGATCATAAAGCACAGGAAGAGCATCCGAATCGGCTTGGGAAAGGCATTGCCTACCATGCTGCCAGGAAGGCGTACAAGCAAAACCACGAGCCGGTACCAACTGATTTACATTTGGCTGAGAATGATATAATTGCAGTGGATTTACAGGAAACTAAAGTTGAATTAAAACAATTAAGTTTTATTGACCAGGTTCTGCACATGAAAAAACAGGGATTGACGATTGAAGAAATTGCCAGGGAACTGGATAAAGGGAAAACAGAAATTGAACTTTTGCTTAAATTTCGGCAAAAAACGCAAGAATAACTTGAATGTCAGTTTTATATATGCTATATTATCTCATGGTGTTAATACACACGTTCATTGATTCGGCCAGATGGTGCTGTTATGTCAGTTCCTGGCTGAAGATGATCTGGACGGAGGAAATCAAAACCATTAGGAGGAAACACAATGTCAGTAATTTCTATGAAGCAACTGCTTGAAGCTGGTGTACATTTCGGTCACCAGACTCGCCGTTGGAACCCTAAGATGAAGAAATATATCTTCACTGAGCGTAACGGCATCTACATCATCGACCTTCAAAAGACTGTTAAGAAGGTTGAAGAAGCATACAACTACGTGAAAGAGCTAGCTGGTAACGGCGGTACTGTTCTTTTCGTAGGTACTAAGAAACAAGCTCAAGATTCTGTTAAAGAAGAAGCAGCTCGTTCTGGTATGTACTATGTTAACCAACGCTGGTTGGGTGGAACTCTAACTAACTTCGAAACAATCCAAAAGCGTATCTCTCGTCTTAAGAACATCGAAAGAATGTCAGAAGACGGAACTTTTGAAGTACTTCCTAAGAAAGAAGTAGTTCAATTGAAGAAAGAGCAAGAGCGTTTAGAAAAGTTCTTGGGCGGAATCAAGGACATGAAGGGCCTTCCAGATGCTCTTTTCATCATTGACCCACGCAAAGAGCGCATCGCTGTTGCTGAAGCACGCAAATTGAACATTCCTATCGTTGGAATTGTTGATACAAACTGTGATCCAGACGAAATCGACGTAGTTATCCCTGCGAACGATGACGCGATCCGCGCAGTTAAATTGCTAACTTCTAAAATGGCTGACGCTATTATCGAAGCTAAGCAAGGCGAAGAAACCACAGAAGCTGTAGAAGCTTAATTTAAAATAAGGTGATATAGGGAAGCACCCTTTATCACCTTTTTTTAAGACTTATATTCCAGATAAATCCCATTGGGGTTTATATTGGCGAAATCAAGTTAAAATAAAGTATAGGTACATAAACCTGAGATTTTAGGAGGAATTTCATTATGGCAATTACTGCACAAATGGTAAAAGAATTGCGCGAAAAAACAGGCGCAGGTATGATGGATTGCAAAAAAGCACTACAGGAAACAAATGGTGATATGGAACAAGCGATCGATTTCCTTCGTGAAAAAGGTATCGCTAAAGCTGCCAAGAAAGCTGACCGCATCGCTGCTGAAGGAACAACTTACATTCTTGCTGAAGGCAATGAAGCTGTAATCCTTGAAGTAAACTCTGAAACAGATTTCGTAGCAAAGAACGAAGGTTTCCAGGTTCTTGTTAAGGAAATCGCTGAGCACCTTCTTAAGAACAAGCCTGCATCTGTTGAAGAAGCTAACGCTCAAACAATGGAAAATGGTGAAACTGTAGAAACTCGCATCAACAATGCAATCGCAAAAATCGGTGAGAAGCTTTCACTTCGCCGCTTTGAAGTGAAAACTAAAACTGATAGCGACGCATTCGGTGCATACCTTCACATGGGCGGACGCATTGGCGTACTTTCAGTTCTTGAAGGAACTACAGACGAAGCAGCAGCTAAAGATGTTTCTATGCACATCGCTGCATTGAACCCAAAATATGTTTCACGTGACGAAGTATCTCAAGAAGAAGTTGAGCATGAGCGTCAAATCCTTACTCAACAAGCTCTTAACGAAGGCAAGCCAGAAAACATCGTTGCTAAAATGGTTGAAGGCCGCATTAGCAAATATTTCGAAGATGTTTGTGTTCTTGACCAGGCATTCGTTAAGAACCCAGATCAAAAAGTTCGCCAGTTTGTTGAATCAAAAGGCGGTACACTTCGTGAGTTTACTCGTTACGAAGTAGGCGAAGGCATCGAAAAGCGTGAAGATAACTTTGCTGAAGAAGTAATGAACCAAGTAAACAAGAAATAATTTTAACTAGCCTATGTAATTGCAGGGAACACTCCAGTGTTCCCTGTTTTTGGACATAGCTTTAAAAAGGCTTTTCGATAAGCCTTAAATTACATATGGAGGTACCCTATGACGAGCCCTAAATACAAAAGAGTTGTTTTAAAGTTAAGTGGAGAAGCATTAGCCGGAGAACAAGGATTTGGCATCAATCCGTCGGTAATCAAAAATGTTGCAGACCAGGTGAAAGAGATTGCGGAACTGGGTGTGGAGGTCGCTGTTGTAGTAGGCGGGGGAAATATCTGGAGAGGCAAAATCGGTGAAGAAATGGGAATGGACAGAGCGACGGCAGACTATATGGGCATGCTTGCTACCGTCATGAATTCACTGTCATTACAGGACAGCCTGGAACAAGCGGGAATCGAGACAAGGGTTCAAACTTCCATTGAAATGCGCCAGGTGGCAGAGCCATACATCAGAAGAAGAGCAATCAGGCATCTGGAGAAGGCGCGCGTCGTTATTTTTGCAGCTGGAACAGGAAATCCGTACTTCTCAACGGATACGACAGCTGCACTGCGTGCTGCTGAGATTGAAGCAGATGTTATCCTTATGGCGAAAAATAACGTTGATGGCGTCTATTCTGCAGACCCGCGAGTTGACAAAAACGCAACAAAATATGAAGAATTATCATATCTGGATGTGTTGAAGGAAGGTCTGGCAGTCATGGATTCAACAGCTTCATCCCTGTGTATGGACAATGATATCCCGTTAATTGTATTCTCTATTATGGAAAAAGGTAATATTAAACGAGCGGTAATGGGTGAAACAATCGGAACAATCGTTAGGGGGAAAAACTAATGCCAAAACAAGCAATTGCTAACGCGAAAGAAAGAATGTCAAAAGCGATCCAAGCTTATACCCGCGAACTTGCCAGCATCCGTGCAGGCAGAGCAAGTGCCTCTCTTTTAGACAGAGTGCAGGTGGATTATTACGGAGCACCTACTCCAGTCAATCAACTTGCAGGTATTTCTGTACCGGAAGCGCGTCTTTTGGTCATCCAGCCATATGATAAAACAATCCTTGGCGAAATTGAAAAAGCGATCTTAAAGTCTGATCTTGGCCTGAATCCTTCAAACGACGGATCAATTATCAGGATTGCGATTCCTCAGCTGACTGAGGAACGACGCAAGGAGCTTGCAAAGCAAGTTAAAAAGGAAGCTGAAGAAGCAAAAATCGCAGTCCGTAATATTCGCCGCGACGGCAACGAAGATCTGAAGAAGCTAGAGAAAAACGGAGAAATCACAGAAGATGATCTTCGTGGATATTCTGACGATATTCAAAAGCTAACGGATGAGCATATCGCAAAAATCGATCAGATTACAAAAGACAAAGAAAAAGAAATCATGGAAGTTTAATACTTCTACTGTAGTCAACATCGAAAACCCTCTGTTTTCCAGGGGGTTTTTTCTCTATACATATAGCGGGTGAACCAAAGTTTTGACAACCAGAGAGTTTACGAAAACGGCCTAAATGATAGAATATAATAATATTGGCTGGTATATTCTGTTTTACTGCTAAACAACATACTCTGTATATAAGGTTCCTTATGTGAAGGAACGGGCTGGAATTGAATATTAAACTGTAGTCCAACGGTTTATAGAGATATCTTTTTTCTTTTTTGGTATGATAGTGGCATATGGAAATGAAAGAGAGAAGAAAAGGATCGCTTTTAAAGAGCTGTCCGGCTTCAGCGCCAAACGAGTTGCCAGGGAAAGTAAGTGCCTGGATGTATGACTAATTGGAGCTAAAGATAATCTTTTGGGGGAGCTGTCCGAATGTTAAATAAAATGAATCCGTGGAAGAAGGAGCAAAATCCTTCCAGTTTCCGTGATCGCGTACTTCAAATTAAGGATCATGAAGTCCCTTCCCATGTTGCCATTATCATGGATGGTAATGGGCGTTGGGCTAAAAAACGCGCTTTGCCCCGGGTTGCTGGCCATCATGAAGGCATGAAAGTTGTCCGCAAAATAACCAAGCTAGCCAATGAACTTGGTGTTAAAGCACTTACTGTTTATGCTTTTTCTACAGAAAACTGGAAAAGACCTAAAATGGAAGTTGATTTCCTGATGAAACTGCCCGAAGAATTTCTTGGCACCTTCCTTCCAGAATTAATAGAAGAAAATGTCCGTGTCGAAATGATTGGATATATGGATATGCTTCCTGAGCATACGAAAAGGGCAGTCGGAAAAGCGATGGAAGATACAAAAAATAATACTGGTCTTGTCTTGAACTTTGCCCTTAACTATGGGAGTCGGGCAGAAATCCTGGACGGTGTTAAAAGAGTCATGGATGATGTCAAAAATGGTAGGATTACCGAAAGTGAGCTGAATGAGGAAGTCTTCTCTTCTTATCTCATGACAAAGGATTTGGATGATCCTGACTTGTTAATCAGGACAAGTGGTGAAATCCGCTTAAGCAATTTTATGCTTTGGCAGCTGGCATACACGGAGTTCTGGTTTACTGATGTACTATGGCCAGATTTTGATGAAGAACATTTTGTCGAAGCAATTGAAGCATTCCAGGGCCGGCAACGGCGTTTTGGAGGAGTATAAAAAAGGTGTGAATAAATAAATGAAACAGAGAATCATTACAGCAGTCATAGCAGCGGCTGTTTTTCTTCCAATCGTAATTTTTGGAGGCTGGCCATTTATTGCAATGGTTTACCTAATCGCTTCCGTAGCATTATATGAAGCACTCAAGATGAAGCAATTAAAGCTTTTCTCTGTTCCGGGAATTCTTTCTTTGGTTTTATTATGGATTTTCTTGATTCCCGACCAATATAGCGGATTTCTTAATGAAATTGATTATACAAAACTGGAGCTTTTCTTTCTTGGAGTGCTTTTATTTCTGACATATACGGTCATAACTAAAAATCGCTTCACTTTTGAGGAAGTTGCTTTTTCAATCATGTCGACACTTTATGTTGGACTTGGTTTCTATTTCTTCATTGAAACTAGAGAAGCAAACCTGACATTTGTGTTTTATTCACTATTCATTATATGGGCTACCGATTCAGGAGCTTATTTTATCGGACGGGCAATTGGCAAACATAAGCTTTGGCCTGAAATCAGTCCGAATAAGACAACAGAAGGCTTTTTTGGCGGAATAGTTTCTGCACTTGTAGTTGCCGTGCTGTTCAGTGTGTTTGGAGATATGAAAGTACCGACTATGATCCTTCTTGTCGCGACTGCATTTTTGTCTGTGTTTGGCCAAGTAGGGGATCTTGTCGAGTCAGCACTAAAACGCCATTACAATGTTAAGGATTCAGGGAATATTCTCCCTGGACATGGAGGCATGCTTGACCGCTTTGACAGCTTGTTATTTGTCTGGCCGTTGATTCATTTATTCCATTTGTTGTAATCGAGCCATCATACGGCTAAAACTGACAAAACCACTGAATTTTGATTATACCGGGTACGTACTAATTCCCGTTGGAGATATTAGGAGTGAAATTTGTGAAAAGAATCAGTTTGTTGGGAGCGACTGGATCGATAGGGATCCAGACGCTTGATGTAATCAGGGAGCATCCTGAAGAGTTCAAGCTTGTATCGATGTCTGCTGGCAGGAACGTAGAACTTACCAGGAAAATCATAGCTGAATTTTTTCCGGAACTGGTTTCAGTGCAAGAGAAGGACGATGCAGAACGGTTAAAGGCAGATTTTCCAAACGTGAAAATTGTGTATGGACTAGAAGGTCTTGAGGAGGCTGCAGTCTTTCATAAGTCGGATATACTTGTAAATGCAGTTCTCGGAAGTGTTGGGTTAAACCCCACGCTAGAGGCCATTAGATCCGGAAAAACGATTGCGATTGCGAATAAGGAAACGCTGGTCACTGCCGGCCATATTGTGATGGGAGAGGCGAAGCGTCATAACGTGCCCATCCTTCCGGTCGACAGTGAGCATTCGGCAATTTTTCAGGCCTTGCAGGGTGAAAGAGAAAAAAATATAGAGAGACTGATCCTCACGGCATCGGGAGGAAGTTTCAGAGATCGCACGAGGGAAGAATTGCAGGGTGTAACAAAAGCAGATGCATTGAACCACCCTAACTGGTCGATGGGGGCAAAAATTACGATTGATTCCGCAACAATGATGAATAAAGGGTTGGAAGTCATTGAGGCGCATTGGCTATTTTCTCTCCCATATGATGATATTTCTGTCATTCTCCATCGTGAAAGTATCATTCATTCGATGGTAGAATTCCATGACACGAGTATTATGGCTCAATTGGGAACACCGGATATGAAAGTGCCAATTCAATACGCTCTTACATACCCAGACAGGCTCCCATTAATTTCGGGAAAAAGACTGAACCTGGCGGAAATTGGCCGGCTTCACTTTACGGAAATGGATTTCGATCGTTTCCACTGCCTGAAGTTTGCTTATGAAGCTGGTCGGGCAGGAGGCACCATGCCTGCGGTCATGAATGCTGCAAATGAAGCAGCGGTAGCATCCTTTTTGGACGACAGAATCACCTTCCTCCAAATTGAAGACTTGATAGAGAGAGCAATGGAAAGCCATAGCATCATAGAAAATCCTGACCTTGAAACGATTCAAGAGGTTGACAAAGAGACAAGAAGGTATGTAAAGTCACTACTATAAATTTAAGTCTCAAGAGTGGATTCTTATCCTATTAAAAGGTGGTTAGAAAATTTGAATACAGTTATTGCCTTTATCGTCATTTTCGGTGCCCTGGTATTCTTTCATGAACTTGGACACTTGATTTTCGCTAAACGAGCAGGTATCCTCTGTCGTGAATTTGCAATTGGATTCGGTCCAAAGGTCTTTTCTTTTAAGAAGAATGAAACGACTTATACCATCCGTCTCCTTCCAATCGGAGGGTTTGTCAGAATGGCTGGCGAAGATCCTGAAATGATTGAGATCAAGCCAGGGCATAGAATAGGATTGCTTTTTAACAAGAGTGAAGAAGTTCAAAAAATCATTCTGAATAATAAGGAAAAGTATCCTGATGCACGAATAGTGGAAGTGGAAAGAGCCGACATTGAACATGAACTTTTTGTTAAAGGTTATGAAGAAGGGGAGGACGACAGCAAGCTGACAACCTTCCCAATAAGTAAAACAGCGGTTCTTGTCGAGAACGGGGTAGAGACGCAGATTGCTCCGTTTGACAGGCAGTTCGGTTCCAAGACGCTTGGACAAAGAACAATGGCAATTTTCGCTGGACCGATGATGAACTTTATCCTTGCGATGGTGATTTTCATCATCCTTGCTTTGTTCCAGGGAATCCCTTCGAACGAACCTGAGTTGGGTAAGCTTACTCCAGATGGGAGTGCACTCAAAGCAGGACTACAAGAAGGGGATGTTGTCAACAGCATTGAGGGATCTGAAGTTTCCAGCTGGCAGGATGTTGTGGAAATCATTCGAAAAAATCCAGGAAATGAACTGGACTTCTCGATTGTGCGTGATGGAGAGAGTATGGAGGTTCCGGTTACACCTGCGGCACAAGATGTTGAAGGGGAGAAAATCGGATTAATCGGTGTATACAACCCTGTGGAAAAATCGCCGTTAAAATCTCTTGCCTACGGTGTGAAGGAAACATATTTCTGGACAGTAGAAATCTTTTCAATGCTAGGCAAACTTCTGACCGGCCAATTTTCAATAGATGCATTATCAGGACCGGTGGGCATTTATGTTTCCACTGACACGGTTGCCAAATCCGGTATCTTCTATCTAATGAAATGGGCCGCGATCCTGAGCATCAACTTAGGGATCATGAATCTCCTGCCATTCCCGGCACTTGATGGCGGCAGGTTGACCTTCTTTGCGGTTGAAGCACTAAGAGGAAAACCGATCGACAAGCAAAAGGAAGGAATGGTCCACTTTGTTGGCTTCGCATTATTAATGCTGCTGATGCTCGTGGTCACCTGGAATGATATTCAAAGATTCTTCCTGTAAGATAACATATCTACTGACACAATAATCTTCCTGCCCGGACCGCACCGGGCAGGAATATTTTTTTTATATGAAATAATCATTTTTTAAATGATTAATCAAAATGGTAATATCAAACACAGGTAACGATACAAGCAATTTATGTTATAATAACCTTTGCTATTAAACACGATTACATCCAACTAGAGTTGTTTTTAAACGGGCAAATCCGCCCGATAGATAGAATTAAAGCTTTTCAGATGGGAGAGAAATAACCATGGGTGATCTTTCTTCAGGGAAAAAAGAAAGGTTTCAGCTCCTGCTGCAGCAGCTGCAGCTAACAGAAGATGCAATTGTCACTCATTTTCAAAATGCTGAAATTGACAGGGTAGTGATTGAAAAACAGGCAAGGAAATGGCATTTCTTTTTCCAGTTTGAACGAATTATCCCTTGTCAGCTGTATAGCACATTCATTGGCAAGCTGGAACAGACTTTCTCACATATTGCGAAAATATCATACTCCGTAAGAGTACTTGAACAGGCAATCAGCGACGAGAAAATCCTTGATTACTGGAAGTCGTGCATTAAAGAAATAGATGGCATCGCGCCTCCGTTGTTAAAACTCCTGAATGAACAAGTTCCACAAATCCAGGGAACAAAAATCATTCTAACAGCAAGAAACGAAGCCGAAGGGCTAGCGCTTAAGCGTAAATATGGTGGCATTATTGCTGAGATCTACCAGAGCTTCGGATTTCCTTTACTGACGATTGATACGGTCGTAAGTGAAGAAAGTTCTTCAGACGAATATGAAAAATTCATGAAGGCAAAAGAGAAGGAAGACCAGGAACGCGGTCTGATGGCAATGATCGAGATGCAGAAGAAGGAAGCTGAACAAGCCAAGGGAGATGGGCCGCCGCAGGATGGGCCTGTAAATATTGGGCTTACGATCAAGGACGATGCTGACTTCCGCAAGCTTGAAGACATCGTTGATGAAGAGCGCCGCGTAGCTGTCGAAGGTTATGTATTCTTTGCCGAAACGAGAGAACTTCGCAGCGGCAGGACGCTTTTAACATTCAAGATTACCGATTACACAAGCTCCATCATGGTAAAAATGTTCTCGCGCGATAAAGAAGACGCCGCTATTTACCAGCGTATTACAAAAGGAATGTGGCTAAAGGTAAGAGGAAGTATCCAGAACGACACTTTTGTCCGCGATCTTGTCATGATCGGAAATGACGTTAATGAAATCAAACCTAAAGGAAGAATCGATTCTGCTCCTGTAGGCGAAAAAAGAGTCGAGCTTCACCTTCATTCACCGATGAGCCAGATGGACGCGGTGACTCCTGTCAGTGCACTTGTTGCCCAGGCAGCAAAGTGGGGGCACAAAGCTGTAGCGATTACGGACCATGCAGTCGTCCAATCCTATCCAGAAGCATTTGGGGCAGGAAAGAAAAACGATATTAAGATTCTTTACGGTGTGGAAATAAACCTTGTTGATGATGGTGTGCCGATTGCTTATAATTCCGCACACAGAGTGCTTGCAGATGATACGTATGTCGTATTCGACGTCGAAACAACAGGTCTGTCAGCTGTATATGATACCATCATTGAACTGGCTGCGGTTAAAATACGCGGCGGAGAAATTATCGACCGGTTCGAGTCATTTGCAAACCCGCATCATCGTTTATCGGCGACGACCATCAACCTTACCGGGATTACCGATGATATGGTCCGCAATGCACCGGAAGTAAGTGAAGTGCTGAAAAAGTTCCAAGAATGGACAGGCGATAGTGTCCTGGTTGCCCACAACGCCTCATTCGATATGGGCTTCCTGAATGTCGGCTATAAGAAAATCGGTTTTGGCAAAGCACCAAATCCGGTTATTGATACACTCGAACTTGGGCGTTTCCTTTATCCTGATATGAAGAACCATAGATTGAATACATTAGCCAAGAAATTCGATATTGAATTGACACAGCATCACCGTGCGATATATGATGCCGAGGCTACGGGCTATCTATTGCTCCGTATGCTGAAGGATGCTGCTGAAAAAGGCCTTGAATACCATGACCAGCTGAATGACAATATGGGCCAGGGTAAAGCCTACCAGCGTGCACGGCCTTACCATGCAACATTGATGGCCCAGAATGAAGTCGGCATGAAAAATATCTTTAAATTAGTATCAATAGCACATATTGATTATTTTTACCGTGTGCCACGAATCCCGAGATCCGTTTTAAATAAACACCGTGAAGGGATCCTGATAGGGTCGGGCTGTGACAAAGGTGAAGTTTTTGAGGGTATGATGCAGAAGGGGCCTGAAGAGGTCGAAGAGGCAGCACAGTTTTATGATTACCTCGAAGTCCATCCAAAAGCTGTTTATGCACACTTGCTCGAGCTGGAACTAGTCCGTGACCAGAAAGCCCTTGAGGATATCATTAACAATATCGTCAAGCTTGGAGAGAAGCTGGACTTGCCAGTGGTTGCTACAGGCAATGTTCACTATCTGAATGAAAATGACAAGATATACCGTAAAATCCTGGTCAATTCCCAGGGAGGCGCCAATCCGCTGAACCGCCATGAGCTTCCTGACGTGCATTTCAGGACAACAAATGAAATGCTTGATGCCTTTAAGTTTCTGGGAGAAGCAAAGGCTAAAGAAATTGTTGTGGAAAATACAAACAAGATTGCTGACATGATCGATGTCATAAAGCCAATCAAGGATGATCTATACACGCCGAAAATTGAGGGCGCAGACGAAGAAATGCGCAGCATGAGCTATGGAATGGCACGCAGTATTTACGGGGATGACCTTCCTGAGATCGTTGAGGCGCGTCTTGAAAAAGAATTGAAAAGTATCATAGACAACGGGTTTGCGGTTATTTACCTGATTTCTCATAAGCTTGTTAAAAAATCATTGGATGACGGTTACCTAGTTGGTTCTCGTGGATCGGTCGGTTCTTCTTTCGTCGCGACCATGACCGAAATCACGGAAGTCAATCCGCTTCCGCCACACTATGTTTGCCCTAAATGTAAAAAATCTGAGTTCTTCAATGATGGATCAGTCGGTTCAGGTTTTGACCTTCCCGACAAGGATTGTCCGGATTGTGGAATCAAATATAAAAAAGACGGCCATGATATCCCGTTTGAGACCTTCCTTGGTTTCAAAGGAGACAAGGTTCCCGATATCGATTTGAACTTCTCGGGTGAATATCAGCCGCGTGCCCATAACTATACAAAAGTTTTGTTCGGAGAGGATTACGTTTACCGTGCGGGGACGATTGGTACTGTTGCGGATAAGACGGCCTATGGTTATGTAAAAGGCTACCAGGGTGACAATAACCTGCAGCTTCGCGGGGCGGAGATTGACCGTCTTGCATCCGGCTGTACTGGTGTAAAACGGACTACTGGACAGCACCCTGGCGGAATCATCGTAGTGCCGGATTACATGGATATTTTTGATTTTTCACCCATCCAGTTCCCGGCTGACAGCAGCACATCAGAATGGAAAACAACCCATTTTGATTTCCACTCGATACACGATAACTTGTTGAAGCTGGATATCCTGGGCCACGATGACCCAACCGTGATCAGGATGCTCCAGGATTTAAGCGGGATCGACCCTAAAACAATTCCGACTGATGACCCTGAAGTCATGAAGATTTTCAGCGGGACAGAATCAATTGGTGTGACTGAAGAACAAATCATGTCGAAGACTGGATCATTGGGTATTCCGGAATTCGGGACGCGCTTTGTTCGCCAGATGCTTGAGGATACGAAGCCAACGACATTCTCGGAGCTCGTACAGATATCGGGTCTTTCCCACGGTACGGATGTTTGGCTCGGAAATGCACAGGAATTGATCCATAACAACATCTGTAACCTTAGCGAAGTAATCGGCTGCCGTGATGATATCATGGTATACCTGATCTACCAGGGACTTGAGCCGGCATTTGCTTTTAAAATCATGGAATCTGTCCGTAAGGGTAAAGGCCTGTCAGATGAAATGGAAGAAGAAATGCGCAAGAATAAAGTGCCGGAATGGTACATTGATTCTTGTAAAAAGATCAAGTACATGTTCCCTAAAGCCCACGCGGCTGCTTATGTTTTGATGGCAGTCAGGATTGCCTATTTCAAAGTGCACCATCCGCTTATGTATTATGCAGCGTACTTCACAGTCAGGGCAGATGACTTTGACGTCGATGCAATGGTCCGTGGTTCAGAGAGCATCCGGGCGGTGATTGAGGAAATCAACGCTAAGGGGCTTGAAGCTTCGACAAAAGAAAAGAACTTGATGACCGTCATGGAACTCGCGCTTGAAATGTGCGAGCGTGGTTTTGGATTCGCTAAAGTTGATCTATACAAATCGAGCGCCTCAGAATTCATCATCGAGGGCGATAAGCTGATCCCGCCATTTAATGCAATACCTGGACTCGGAACGAACGCGGCTATTAATATTGTTAAAGCCCGTGGAGAAGGAGAATTCCTGTCTAAGGAGGATTTGCAGCAGCGCGGTAAGATCTCCAAAACTATTCTTGAATACCTGGACAACCATGGCTGCCTTGAGGGCATGCCAGACCAGAACCAGTTATCATTGTTCTAATTTAGCTTTTTGGAAAAGCAAGCTATAACTGCCGTTTGTTTGCAATAAATATCTGGTTATGTTATATTTTTATTGGAAATACTAAGGATATCTCTGGCAGATGAGAGTGGGGCAACCCGCTCTTTCTTGTTTGTTAGGCACTTTTACGGGGATAAAAACCAAATAGTGATTAAGTAATGAGGTTGTGTCAAAGGAGGGATTTTATGAGCAAGGTTACCGAAGTTGTGGAAGAGCTAGTAACTCCCATCTTAAATGAAAACGAACTAGAATTGGTGGACATTGAATATGTCAAAGAAGGAAAGAACTGGTTCCTGCGCGTATACATTGATAAGGACAACGGAATTGATATCGAAGAATGCGGCATCGTCAGTGAGCGCCTTAGCGAAAAGCTCGATGCCATTGATCCAATCCCGCATAACTACTTTTTGGAAGTCTCCTCACCAGGTGCAGAACGTCCGCTGAAAAAGGAGAAAGATTATCAAAAAGCAATTGGCAAGAATGTCTTCATCAAGACCTATGAACCTATCGATGGTGAAAAGGCTTTTGAAGGAGTCTTAACTGATTATAATGGGGAAACTGTCACTGTTGATGTGATGATTAAAACTCGCAAGAAAACAGTCGTTATCCCATTTGATAAAATTGCCAGTGCGAGACTCGCTGTCACTTTTTCATAATCTGTCCAGAAAATATCTTCAGTTAATTAATTAAAGGATCGTTTCGAACCTGTTGTTTTTAGGCAAAGCTCAAGCATGCTTAAACGCTATCCTCCCCTTGGTGGCAGAAGAAAACGTTTAAGGTTTGAGCTGGTGGACAGAGGGCAGAGTATCGAAAAGAGCCTTACAAAGTAGGGTAGTAAAAAAGGGGGATTTGTATCTCATGAGCAGCGAATTGATGGATGCTCTTACGATTCTTGAAAAAGAAAAAGGAATTTCCAGGGACATCTTAATTGATGCAATCGAGGCGGCGCTTATTTCAGCATATCGACGTAACTTTAACCAAGCGCAAAACGTCCGTATTGATTTAAACCTTGGCAATGGTTCCATGCGCGTTTTTGCGAGGAAAGAAGTAGTCGATGAAGTTTTCGATCCGCGTTTGGAAATCTCATTGGAAGATGCACAGAAAATCAATCCGAATTACGTGGTTGAAGATGTCGTTGAACTTGAAGTCACGCCAAAGGATTTCGGAAGGATTGCTGCGCAGACTGCGAAGCAGGTAGTTACTCAGCGTGTCCGTGAAGCAGAAAGAGGAATCATCTATTCTGAATTCATTGATCGTGAAGAAGATATCATGACAGGTATCGTTCAGCGTCAGGATCCAAAGTTCATCTATGTAAGCCTGGGGAAAATCGAGGCGATCCTGCCAGCGAATGAACAGATGCCGAACGAACATTATAAGCCTCACGACCGCATCAAAGTATTCATCACCAAGGTTGAAAAAACCACTAAAGGTCCGCAAATCTTCGTTTCCAGAACCCATCCGGGACTGTTAAAGAGACTTTTCGAGATTGAAGTTCCCGAGATTTATGACGGAACTGTTGAAATTAAATCAGTGGCTCGTGAAGCAGGGGACCGATCTAAGATCTCTGTTCACTCAGACAATCAAGAAGTGGATCCAGTTGGTTCATGTGTCGGGCCTCGTGGAAATCGTGTCCAGGCTGTCGTTAATGAGCTTAAGGGTGAAAAAATCGATATCGTGAAATGGTCTGAAGACCCAGTCGTATTTGTTGCCAACGCGTTGAGCCCATCAAAGGTTCTTGATGTCATTGTCAACGAAGAAGAAAAAGCGACTACGGTTATTGTTCCTGATTATCAGCTGTCTCTTGCAATCGGAAAGCGCGGACAAAATGCGCGTCTTGCCGCAAAGTTGACTGGCTGGAAGATTGACATCAAAGCAGAAACTGAGGCAAGGGAATCCGGGATTTATCCTCGTGACAATGAGCCGCTTTTGACTGCAGATGACGATTTTGAAGATGAAGACATCGATTAAGGTGAGGTGAATGATCGTGAACAGCCGCAAAAAGGTTCCTATGCGAAAATGTGTCGCTACCGGTGAAATGAGACCGAAAAAAGAACTAGTTCGCATCGTTCGCTCCAAGGAAGGAGAAGTATCCGTCGACCTGACAGGAAAAAAATCAGGGCGAGGCGCTTATCTTTCTAAAGATAAAGAAGCAGTGCAATTAGCAAAGAAACGAAATATATTGTCCAAACAGCTTGAAACTCAAGTGGACGATGCAATATACGATGAGTTGAATGACCTCATCGAAAAGGAGAGCAGACTATCCTGATGAACTCAAATCAATGGATGTCATTGCTTGGCTTAGCCAATCGAGCACGGAAAATTATTTCAGGGGAAGAGCTTTCCGTCAAAGAAATCAGAAGCGGGAAGGCGAAGCTCATTTTGCTTTCTGCGGATGCATCCGCAAATACTACAAAAAAGATTACCGACAAGTGCAAATCGTATAATGTGCCTTACAAAGTGGTCCCGGACCGGAATCAGCTAGGCCAGGCGATCGGCAAGGAAGCACGTGTTGTAGTAGCCCTGTTGGACGAGGGTTTTGCAAAAAAACTGTTGACGTTGCTCGATTAATTCTAGCGGGGGTGAAGATATGAGTAAAACACGCGTTTATGAATATGCAAAGAAGCATAATTTATCGAGTAAAGACGTGATTATAAAATTAAAAGAAATGAATATTGAGGTTTCTAACCACATGACTGCAATGGAAGACGAGACCGTAAAGAAACTGGATGCTGTTTTTATTAAAAAAGAGGGTAAGCCGCAGGCAAAGCCCCAGCAGCAGAACCAGCAAAAGGGTTCACAGGGACAGCAAGCCCAGAACCGCAATCAGGGCCAAAAGCCTAACCAGGGACAGAATCGCAATCAATCCCAAAATCAGCAAAACAACAACCAGGGACAGCCAAAAGCTCAGCTAAAGACAACAGCTAGCGCTTTTTCAGACGACGAGCGTCGTGCAACAACTCCTGAGAAAGTGAAAACTTCAGCAGTAGCTAAAAAGCCTGGGAACTCCCAGCCTTTCAACAAAAACAATAAGAGCAAACAAAATAAGAATAAAAACCAGCAAAACCAGAATAAGGGCAGACAGAATCAGCAGCAGGCCCCACAACAGCCTAAGAAGGTTAAAGAGCTTCCTTCGAAGATTACTTTCAGTGAATCTCTAACAGTAGCTGAATTAGCCAAGAAGCTAAACCGTGAGCCTTCTGAGATTATCAAGAAGCTCTTTATGCTTGGTGTAATGGCTACGATCAACCAGGATCTGGATAAGGATGCAATTGAACTGATTGCAACTGATTACGGAGTAGAAGTTGAAGAAGAAATCAAGATTGACACAACTGACCTTGAGGTTTATTTCACAGAAGATGATGAAGCATCTATGGTTGAAAGACCATCAGTTGTAACAATCATGGGTCACGTTGACCATGGTAAAACAACCTTGCTTGATTCAATCCGCAACACGAAAGTGACTGCAGGAGAAGCAGGCGGCATCACTCAGCACATCGGTGCATACCAGGTAGAAGAAAACGGCAAAAAAATCACATTCCTTGATACACCTGGTCACGCAGCATTCACAACAATGCGTGCTCGTGGTGCAAAGATTACCGATATCACAATCCTTGTTGTAGCTGCAGATGACGGTGTTAAGCCACAGACTGTGGAAGCATTGAACCATGCTAAAGCTGCCAATGTACCAATTATCGTAGCGGTTAATAAAATGGACAAACCAACTGCAAATCCGGATCGTGTTATGCAGGAGCTAACTGAATACGGACTTGTTCCAGAGGCGTGGGGCGGCGAAACAGTTTTTGTTCCGATTTCTGCCTTAACAGGAGAAGGTCTCGATAACCTGCTGGAAATGATATTGCTTGTTGGTGAAGTTGAAGAATATAAAGCAAATCCTGATCGAAATGCTATCGGTACTGTAATTGAAGCGCAGCTTGATAAAGGCCGCGGATCTGTTGCTACTTTGCTTGTCCAAAACGGTACATTGAAGATTGGTGATCCAATAGTAGTCGGCAATACCTATGGACGTGTTCGTGCAATGGTAAATGACCTAGGCCGCCGGGTTAAAGAAGCTGGCCCTTCAGCCCCTGTAGAAATCACAGGCTTGAATGATGTTCCGCAAGCAGGCGATCGTTTTGTAGTATTCGATGATGAAAAGACTGCCCGCCAGGTTGGAGAAATCCGTTCACAGCAGGCTGTTCAGGCACAAAGAAGCGAAAAAGCGCGCGTCAGCCTCGATACATTGTTTGAACATATGAAACAAGGGGAAATGAAAGACCTAAATCTAATTATTAAAGCCGACGTCCAAGGTTCAGTTGAAGCACTTGCTGCAGCATTGCAGAAACTGGATGTGGAAGGTGTAAATGTAAGAATCATTCACACTGGTGTTGGTGCGATCAATGAGTCTGACATCACACTTGCAGCAGCTTCTAACGGTATCGTCATCGGTTTCAACGTCCGTCCGGACAACAATGCTAAGCGCGCTGCAGAATCAGAGAGCGTCGATATCCGACTTCACCGCATTATTTACAAAGTGATCGAAGAAATCGAATCAGCGATGAAGGGTATGCTTGATCCGGTTTATGCTGAAAAGATCATCGGCCAGGCTGAAGTCCGCCAGACCTTCAAGGTATCGAAAATTGGTACGATTGCCGGATCCTACGTTACTGACGGTAAAATCAGCCGTGACAGCGGCGTCCGTTTAATCCGTGACGGTGTCGTCATCTTCGAAGGAGAAGTCGATGCACTGAAACGCTTCAAGGATGATGCCAAGGAAGTAGCTCAGGGATATGAGTGCGGTATTACCATTAAAAACTTCAAAGACGTCAAGGAAGGCGACGTTATCGAAGCATATATCATGGAAGAAGTGGAACGTTAATGGTAGTAGGCTTAGCAGCCTGTGAATGCATCATCTATGATGCTCATTCTCTAAAAGAAAAGAGAGCTGTCTTGCAGCGGATTATTACAAGGCTGAAGCAGAAGTACAATATTTCGGTATCTGAGGTAGATCATCACGATGTTTGGCAGCGGACAACAATTGCAGTTGCAGCCGTATCGGCATCGAAGGTGTCCACTGAAAGAGAGCTTCAAAATGCCTTGAAAATGATTGATTCTTTTCCGGAAATAGAACGTACCATCACCGAAATAGAATGGCTTTGATAGAACGAGGTGATTGAAAATGGGTCATAGAGTAAATCGTGTTGGCGAACAAATGAAGAAAGAAATAGGCGATATCATCAGCCGAAAAATCAAGGATCCGCGAGTAGGTTTCGTAACAGTAACGGATGTCGAGGTTACAGGGGACCTTCAGCAGGCAAAGGTGTATATCTCTGTTTTAGGCGATGAACAACAGAGGGAAGACACTCTTAAAGGATTAGCGAAGGCCAAGGGCTTCATCAGGACAGAAATTGGCCAGCGAATCCGCCTAAGAAAGACTCCTGAACTGATCTTTGAATTTGATGAAACGATGGCTTATGGTAATCGTATCAATTCTCTAATCCATGAGCTGCATAGGGAAGAGCAGCCTGGAGAAGAAGAGCAAGAAAAGGACAATGATTAAACGGATAGACATAATTGTCTGGACCGTTGATCTTGATAGGAAAAATGGATAGACACTTTTGTCTATCCATTTTTTTCGATAATAATCGTAAAAACGAATACATAGAAAAAAAGGTTGAGAAAACAGCCTAATACATAAAAGAATCGAGGAAATAGAAAATGGAAGGGATTCTGCCTCTTTTTAAACCAGCGGGAATGACATCGCATGATTGCGTGTTTAAACTCAGGAAACTGTTAAGAACGAAGAAGGTCGGGCATACAGGCACACTTGATCCTGATGTGACTGGAGTATTGCCAATTTGTGTGGGCAAAGCGACAAAAATCGCCGAATACATTACAGATGCAGGAAAGGCATATGAGGGTGAAGTCACCCTTGGATTCACGACCACTACGGAAGATGCTTCGGGTGAGAAGGTCGAGGAAAAACAAGTGGACAGAGTCATAACAAAAGGTGAGATTCTAAAGGTCCTTCAGTCGCTGGAGGGTGAAATTGAACAGACACCTCCGATGTATTCTGCTGTAAAAGTAAACGGAAAAAAATTATACGAATATGCTAGACAAGGGATTGAAGTTGAAAGGCCAACAAGGAAGGTCACTATTTATGGCATAGAGCTTCTTGATGACAGAGAGTTGTTTGAAGGTCAGCAGGTTAGCTTTAAATTCCGGGTATCATGCAGCAAGGGCACGTACATTCGAACATTGGCAGTGATGATTGGTGAAAAATTAGGCTATCCTGCACATATGTCTTCCCTGGTGAGAATCCAATCCGCTGACTTTACTATTGAGGACTGCTATACCTTTGAACAGCTTGAAGAATTGGCACAAGAAAGCGAGCTGGAAACTGCTCTGCACCCATTGGAAGCTGGTATTTCTTATTTGCCGAAATATCGCATTAATGATAAAGTAGCAGAGAAAGTGAAAAATGGGGCATTGCTTACGATCCCTGAGGATTTTAAGGGGATTGAGGGTCCTATCGTAGTAGAAACAGAAGACGAAAAAGCGCTCGCGATCTACAGGGCACACCCAACCAAAATTGGGATGATGAAGCCTGATAAAGTACTAAGAAATGAGCAGTAGTCTATCTTTTGCTTTTTCTTATAAATAAGCAATTATTGCAATTGTCTTGATAAATGAGCAGCTGGGTCAGAAAAGGTGAGTATTATCGTGAAATTGATTAAGCTAAACCACCCTCATGAGTATAGAAAAGAAGATTTTCCAGCGATGGCTATGGCACTGGGCTATTTTGACGGAGTACATTTAGGGCATCAGCAGGTAATCGAAGAAGCAAAAAAAGAGGCTGAAGCCAAAGGATTGAAGAGTGCGGTCATGACCTTTGATCCTCATCCTTCTGTGGTTCTTGGCAAGAGCGTCCAACACATTGAATATATAACACCTTTGGATGAAAAAACTCGAATAGTCGAGGAAATGGGTGTAGATTACTTATTTGTTGTTAATTTCTCAATCGAATTCTCAAGTCTTTTGCCCCAGGAATTTGTCGATCAATATATCATAGGATTGAATGTACACCATGTTGTGGCAGGATTTGATTATTCTTACGGCAAAATGGGGAAAGGGAATATGGAGACAATCCAGTTCCATTCGAGAGGTAAATTCGATTTTACAGTAGTATCAAAGCTGTCCAATCAAGATGAAGAAAAGGTTAGCTCTACCTTGATCCGTACCATTTTAAGGGACGGAAAGGTGGAGGAGATGCCAGGTTTGCTAGGGAGATTTTATACGACAAAGGGAACCGTTATAAATGGAGAGCGCCGAGGTCGAACAATTGGTTTCCCGACTGCGAATGTTGGCATCGAAGACCAGTACATTCTCCCGCCAACTGGAGTTTACGCTGTAAAGATTCAGGTTGAAGGGGTATGGCATGAAGGAGTCTGCAATGTTGGCTATAAACCAACCTTCCACAAGGAAAAAAAGGACAAACCTTCTGTTGAAGTCCACATCTTCAATTTCAACAAAGAGGTTTACGGTGAAGCCGCAACAATCGAGTGGCACCTCCGGTTGAGAAGTGAACGGAAATTCGAGGGAATACAGCAGCTTGTTGCCCAAATCGAAAAAGATAAGCAACAAGCACTCCTATACTTTGAAAAAAACCAGGGTTAGACTTGCTTTTTGTCGTAAAAAGATGTATTCTTATTAACGTATCAAAAAAGAACCTTTGCTTGGCAAGTCGAGTCACCGACGCTTGCTCGGTAACAGGGGATTACTAATTGGAGGTGAATCGGATGGCAATCACAAAAGAACGTAAAAACGAACTTATCAACGAATTCAAGACTCACGAAAGTGATACTGGATCACCAGAAGTTCAAATCGCTGTCCTTACTGCAGAAATCAATACATTGAACGACCACTTGCGCGTTCACAAGAAGGACCACCACTCACGTCGCGGTCTTTTGAAAATGGTAGGTAAGCGTCGTAATCTTTTGACTTACCTTCGTAACAAGGATGTTGCTCGTTACCGCGAGTTAATCAACAAGCTTGGTCTACGTAGATAGTCTGTAAAAGCGGGATTTATCCCGCTTTTTTATTAGGCAAATTTTTTGGATGTACATAACATTATATTGATATTAAGCGTTGTATTTTGGCGCATACTATAACATAAAAGTTTTCTCCTGAAGCAGGACAGGCAGTTTAAAACGAGGTCTGATTAACCAGACTCGTCTTATGTGTTTTAATCTCTTTTATAAAGGTATATTTGTTATAAGACAGGCAATGGTACTGTTTTAAATAATTTTCCCAGATAGTAAATCTGGATGGATTTTCATGGTAGAGAGGGGCTTAAATGTATGGAACAAGAAAAACAAAGTTTTTCCTTTGACTGGGCAGGCCGTAAGCTGACAGTCGAAATAGGGCAGCTTGCTAAGCAGGCAAATGGAGCTGTACTTGTCCGTTATGGCGATACAGCGGTACTTAGTACTGCAACTGCTTCAAAAGAACCGAAGAATTTAGACTTTTTCCCGCTGACAGTAAATTATGAAGAAAGATTATATGCTGTTGGTAAAATCCCAGGTGGTTTTATTAAGCGTGAAGGACGTCCAAGCGAGAAGGCTATCCTTGCCAGCCGCTTGATTGACCGTCCAATCCGTCCGTTATTTGCTGATGGTTTCCGTAATGATGTACAGGTAATCAGCATTGTGATGAGTGTGGATCAAAATTGTTCATCTGAAATGGCTGCAATGTTTGGTTCATCACTGGCGCTATGTGTTTCCGATATTCCGTTTGAAGGGCCGATCGCTGGTGTGACAGTTGGAAGAATTGATGGCAAGTTCGTCATTAATCCATCTGTTGAAGAAACAGAAAAGAGCGATATGCATCTTGTCGTTGCAGGTACAATGGATGCGATTAACATGGTTGAAGCCGGTGCGGATGAGGTTCCTGAAGAAGTAATGCTTGAAGCGATCATGTTTGGACATGACGAAATCAAGCGTCTTATTGCTTTCCAACAGGAAATTGTGGCACAGGTTGGTAAAGCGAAGCGCGAAATTACTCTCTTTGAAATAGACAAAGAATTAGAAGCAGAAGTACGCGGGATTTGCGAACCAGACATGCTTGCTGCAATCCAGGTACAAGAAAAGCATGCACGCGAAGATGCAATTAAAGAAGTTAAAAATTCCATTGTTGCTCGCTATGAAGAGCAGGAAGCGGATGCAGACAAGCTTAAAATGGTGAAACAGATCCTTGATAAAATCGTCAAAGGCGAAGTACGCCGCTTGATTACGGAAGAAAAAGTCCGTCCAGACGGCCGTGGAGTAGACGAAATCCGCCCGCTTTCTTCAGAGGTAGGCTTGCTTTCCCGAACTCATGGTTCCGGCTTGTTCACAAGGGGACAAACACAGGCTTTGAGCATTTGTACGCTTGGAGCAATGGGTGATGTTCAAATCCTTGACGGACTTGGAATAGAAGAAGAAAAACGTTTCATGCACCATTATAACTTCCCGTTATTCTCAGTAGGTGAAACTGGACCGATTCGCGGACCAGGCCGACGTGAAATTGGGCACGGTGCACTTGGCGAACGTGCGCTTGAACCTGTTATCCCAAATGAAAAAGACTTCCCATATACAGTCCGCCTTGTATCCGAAGTTCTTGAATCAAATGGTTCTACTTCACAGGCGAGTATCTGTGCAAGTACATTAGCTTTGATGGATGCTGGTGTGCCGATTAAAGCACCGGTTGCTGGTATTGCTATGGGTCTAATTAAATCAGGAGAACACTACTCTATTCTCTCTGATATCCAGGGTATGGAAGACCACCTTGGTGACATGGACTTCAAAGTAGCCGGAACGGCAAAAGGTGTTACGGCATTGCAGATGGATATCAAGATCGATGGGTTATCCCGTGAGATACTTGATGAAGCTTTACAACAGGCGAAAAAAGGTCGTATGCATATCCTGGAATCTATGCTTGCCACTATCAAAGAACCACGCGAGCAGCTTTCAAAATATGCTCCGAAAATCATTACGATGTGGATCAAGCCGGATAAAATTCGCGACGTCATTGGGCCAAGCGGAAAACAAATCAACAAGATCATCGAAGAAACTGGCGTAAAAATCGATATCGAACAAGATGGTACGGTATTTATTGGTTCAGTAGACGAAGAAATGATCCAAAAGGCCAAGAAAATCATCGAAGATATCGTCCGTGAAGTCGAAGTCGGAGAGATGTATCTTGGTAAAGTCCGCCGCATCGAAAAGTTTGGTGCGTTCGTGGAAATCTTCCCTGGAAAAGACGGTTTGGTACACATTTCCGAGCTTGCTGAAGAGCGGGTAGGAAAAGTTGAAGATGTCCTTAAGCTCGGAGATGAACTTCTAGTTAAGGTCACTGAAATCGACAAGCAAGGAAGAGTCAATCTTTCACGCAAGGCAGTGTTGAAAGAACAGCGTGAAAAGGCTGAAAAACAATCATAAAATAAGAAATGCCGATGCGCCTCGAAGGGCTAGGCGCTGGAGCTGGACACAGATTTCAGTTTCTTATAAAACATTGAAAGGCCGGGGGCAATCCGGCCTTTTTTTGATTTTCTCACAAATTATTTTTAACACCCCCGGCTCATCCGAAGCATTCCACGCAAGCTAGTAGTCACGCTCTGTTTTTTCTTTGATGGCTGACAATGGTCTTTCGTTCTACCTTGTCCTTCTGTTTCATAAAATAAAATAAGGCCTTGTTTGTACATTCGAGACTCAAAGCCAATTTTATGAAGAGACCTTACAGAAGAGGAGGCGCATTAAATGAGAAAATTTTTATTAATTTCTGTCATGTTGATTGCGGGCTGGACCATGGTGAATAATCCATTCTCTCATACATATGTAACAGGGCTAAAAGCCGGGACACTTGCGGTGACAGGGAATGTGAATTCATTAATGTCAGAAATCGAAATGAAAGCAAAAGAATTTGAAGTTGAACCATCGGATGCCAGGAAGGATCCGGTCTGGAAGGTAATCCCCGGCTACAATGGTCTTAAAGTAGATGTAAAAAAGTCATATAGCAAAATGGAGAAGGAAGGGAAATTTGATCCGGAAAAGCTGGTCTTTAAACAGGTTCCTCCTGAAATCCATCTAAGTGATTTGCCGCCTATGGCCATTTACAAAGGGCATCCTGAAAAGCCAATGGTCAGCTTTATTATCAATGTAGCATGGGGGAATGAGTATTTGTCCGGGATGCTGGCGACATTGAAGAAGCATAATGTGACCGCTAGTTTTTTTCTTGAAGGCAGATGGGTAAAGAATAATCCGGGTATGGCTAAAATGATTGCTGATGCGGGCCATGAGATAGGAAACCATTCATTTACGCATCCAAACATGAAGCAGCTTTCTGCTCCTAAAATCAATGAAGAGATTAGGAGGACAAATGAAGTTATTGAAGCAGTGACCGGGGTGAAAACCAAATGGTTCGCTCCACCGAGCGGGTATTACAAGGACGAGGTAGTTGAAATTGCTGCAGCCCATCAATTAGGGACTGTCATGTGGAGTGTTGATACAATCGACTGGCAGAAGCCAACGCCAGAAAAACTGATCGACAGGGTGATGGGTAAGGTGCATAATGGCGCAATGATTTTAATGCATCCAACAGAGTCGACTGCTGCCTCGCTCGACCAATTAATCACAAAAATAAAAGATAAAGACCTGCAAATTGGAACTGTATCAAATATGTTGAGTGAAAATCGGATAGTATCTGCAAAAAAAATGAAAGAATAGCATTGTATTTGGAAAAAGTAAGTTAAATGGACTATACTAAGTAATGCAGAAGTTTTAGCAGCAGGTTCCAGAGGAGGAATATAATGATAAAGAAATATACATGCCAAAACGGTGTAAGAATCGTACTAGAACAAATCCCAACTGTCCGTTCTGTCGCAATCGGAGTATGGATCGGAACGGGCTCCCGTAATGAAAGCCCAGAGAATAATGGGATTTCCCATTTCCTTGAGCATATGTTCTTCAAAGGCACCAAAACAAGGTCTGCCAGAGAAATCGCAGAGTCCTTTGACAGCATTGGCGGCCAGGTGAATGCATTCACTTCCAAGGAATATACCTGCTATTACGCTAAGGTGTTAGATAATCATGCACAATATGCACTTGAAGTTTTAGCTGATATGTTCTTTAATTCTACCTTTGATTCAGAGGAGCTAAATAAAGAGAAGAACGTTGTAAATGAAGAAATCAAGATGTATGAAGATACACCAGATGATATCGTCCATGATTTACTTAGTCAGGCTGTTTATGGTGACCATCCACTGGGGTACCCAATCCTGGGTACGGAAGAAACGCTCCAAAGTTTTACAGGAGAAAAATTGGAACAGTATATGCATGATACGTACAGACCGGAAAACGTCGTCATTTCCATTGCTGGGAACGTTCCGGAATCTTTCATTAATAATGCTGAAAAATTCTTCGGCTCATATGAAGCGAGCAAAGAGAAGATGGAATATGAGAAACCAGAGTTCCACGCAACACAGGCTTCCAGGAAAAAAGAAACTGAACAAGCACATCTGTGCCTTGGGTTTGAAGGCTTGCAAATTGGCCATTCAGACGTCTATAGCCTAATCGTATTGAACAATGTACTGGGAGGCAGCATGAGCAGCAGATTGTTCCAGGAGGTACGTGAACAACGCGGCCTTGCTTATTCTGTATTTTCCTATCACTCCGCTTATCGTGACAGCGGAATGGTGACGATTTATGGCGGCACAGGAGCAAATCAGCTTGGCGTTTTATATGAAACAATTCAGGACACGCTCACGAAGCTGCGAGCAGACGGCATTACGGAGAAGGAACTCAACAACAGCAAAGAGCAGCTTAAAGGCAGTCTGATGCTAAGTCTTGAGAGCACAAACAGCCGTATGAGCAGAAACGGAAAAAATGAACTCCTGCTAGGAAGACACCGCTCCCTTGATGAGATCGTCGAACAAATCGACCAGGTGACCAAGGATAGCGTAGACGGCATGGCAAATAAGATCTTTACAGACAAATACTCTGTTTCGCTGATCAGTCCAAATGGCGAACTGCCAAACGTATAAAATCGTCCCATCGACAGCAGCTTCCATATGAAGCTGCTGTTTTTGATCCATTCAGGGCAAGGGCGGATACTAGTATAACTTGGTGATTCTTGACAGCTTTATGATCTTCTTCTGAAAAGCTGTCAAGAAAACGAAGGAATCGTGACAGGTTTGGCCGCTGCACTTGAAAAGCTGTCAAGAAAACGAAGGAATCGTGACAGGTTTGGCCTCTACATCTGAAAAGTTGTCAAGAAAACGAAGGAATCGTGACAGCTTTGGACACTGCACCAGAAAAGCTGTCAAGAAAACGAAGGAATCGTGACAGGTTTGGCCTCTGCACTTGAAAAGCTGTCAAGAAAACGAAGGAATCGTGACAGGTTTGGCCTCTGCACTTAAAAAGCTGTCAAGAAAACGAAGGAATCGTGACAGGTTTGGCCTCTGCACTTGAAAAGCTGTCAAGAAAACGAAGGAATCGTGACAGGTTTGGCCTCTGCACTGGAAAAGCTGTCAAGAAAACGAAGGAATCGTGACAGCTTTGGCCTCTGCGCCTGAAAAGCTGTCAAAATAACAGCAGATTCATGATAACAATACCCCTTTTTTAACGGATATGTATTCTAAAAAACTTCCTGGATTGATACATATATAATAAGGACAAAGTGACAGGGGGAGGGCATCATGAAACTAAGTGAACTTGGAGGAAAAGAAATCGTCGATGTAAAGAGGGCAGAAAGATTGGGCGTCCTTGGTCAGACGGATTTGGAAATCAATGAAAGAACCGGACAAATAGAGGCTTTGATTATTCCGTCTTTAAAATGGTTCGGCCTCCGCAAACAATCAGGAGAAGTAAGGGTACCATGGAAGCATATCAAAAAAATAGGATCAGACATGATTATCATTGACATCCCTGATGATGAAGAGTAAAAGCGGGCCTAAAGCCGGCTTTATTTTTTTGCCTATGTATTTAGGGATCATTGTTTTTAAACTAATACAATTTTGAGCGCTGGCCAATGGCTGGCGCTTTTCTTTTATGGAAAACTCACCTATTCCCAGTCTGATACATATGATGTTGAAGTAGTTCGAAATGAATGAAATTTATATTCCAGGATTAATGGAAAAGAAGGTGATTGTTCTCATGCTGACAGGAATGCAAATCGCGGTTATCGGCGGTGATGCGAGACAGCTGGAGATTATTCGCAAGCTGACAGAGCTTGATGCAAAGCTTTCTTTAATAGGCTTCGAGCAGTTGGATCATGCTTTTACAGGTGCCTCAAAAGAAAAGATAGATGAAGTTGATTTTTCCGTACAGGATGCTTTGATCCTGCCTGTGCCAGGTACGAGTATGGAGGGCCAGGTCGAGACCATTTTCTCGAATGAAAAAGTAGTCCTTATAAAAGAAATGCTTGAAAAAACACCTGAACATTGCACAGTTTATTCAGGTATCAGTAATTCCTATTTAACTGGGATTACAAATCAAGCGAACAGGAAACTCGTACAGTTATTCGCTCGTGATGATGTTGCAATATATAACTCGATTCCGACGGTCGAAGGAACGATCATGATGGCAATCCAACATACGGATTTCACTATCCATGGCTCAAGGATAGCTGTTCTCGGCCTTGGAAGAGTTGGGATGAGTGTCGCGAGAACCTTCCATGCCCTTGGAGCCAAGGTGAAGGTAGGGGCCCGGAAAAGCGAACACATTGCAAGGATTTCGGAAATGGGGTTAGAACCTTTCCTTTTATCCGATATAGGCAAGGCGGTCTCGGATTCCGATATTTGCATCAATACGATTCCTAATCAAATTGTTACTGCCTCCGTCATTTCGAGGATGCCTGCTCATACTTTGATCATCGACCTTGCATCCAAACCAGGTGGAACGGATTTTCGCTATGCGGAAAAACGTGGAATCAAAGCATTGCTTGCACCTGGATTGCCAGGAATCGTTGCCCCGAAAACAGCGGGACAAATTTTGGCGAATGTTCTTTCTCAGCTGCTTATGGAAGACTTTATAAACCGAAAGGAGAAAGAAGTATGAGTTTAAAAGGTAAGAAGATTGGTTTTGGATTAACAGGCTCACATTGTACGTACGACGCTGTTTTTCCGGAAATTGAAAAGTTGGTGAATGCAGGCGCTGAAGTTTTACCTGTTGTCACATTCACAGTTAAAAATACAGAAACACGTTTTGGAAAAGGTGAAGATTGGGTACAGCGGATTGAAGAACTAACAGGTAATAAAGTGATTGATTCGATTGTAAAGGCAGAACCTCTAGGTCCAAAAATCCCTCTGGATTGCATGGTCATTGCGCCGCTGACTGGTAACTCCATGAGCAAGTTTGCAAATGCAATGACAGATTCGCCAGTTTTGATGGCTGCCAAAGCAACATTAAGGAACCAAAAGCCAGTTGTCCTTGGTATTTCTACTAACGATGCATTGGGGCTTAACGGCGTAAACCTTATGAGGCTGATGGCAACCAAGAATATTTACATGATTCCTTTTGGCCAGGATGATCCAGTGAAAAAGCCAAATTCAATGGTTGCAAGAATGGAAATGCTTTCCGAAACAATCGTTGAGGCAATGAATGGAAAACAGTTACAACCCGTATTAGTCGAGCGTTACAAGGATAACTAAGGAGAAATTTCAGGCTTTTTTCGAAATCATTGTTGCTAGCGGGAGTAAAATTTGGTTTATGGATAGCCATATCCGTTCAGAGGTCATACAGAAATGAGTTTGAGAGCCTCTAAGGTTGCACGTGTTCAAGGGAATGTGCGGATAGCAACAATCGATGCGAAAAGAGTCTGTTTTTTTTAAAAAAACAACACAAACACAGCATATTTTATTTTGGAAATGCTTTTCTCCGGCAGTGAAGCAAAATGTTTCTTTTCTTAATGATTGATTATGATAAAATATAGGATAATATACTAGGCGGTTATTTCTTATAGACCGCCGTTTTATACTTATGATTCAAACAACCTCAGCTAAAATGCGGGGTATTAAAACGATATTGGTAGTGGAAGGGGAAACAGCAATGTCAGAGAGAAAAGGTTACCGTGTAGCAGTAGTTGGAGCAACAGGAGCAGTAGGTCAGCAGATGATCCAGACGCTTGAAAGCAGGGACTTCCCTGTGTCTGAGCTATTATTGTTGTCATCATCAAGATCAGCTGGTACAAAGGTTCAATATAAAGGCGAAGAGTTGACAGTACAGGAAGCCAAGCCAGAAAGCTTTGAAGGTGTAGATATCGCCTTGTTCAGCGCAGGAGGAAGTGTTTCCAAGGAACTGGCACCAGAAGCAGTCAAACGCGGTGCGATTGTTGTGGATAACACAAGTGCATTCCGTATGGATGAAAACACTCCGCTTGTCGTGCCTGAAGTAAATGAGGAGGATCTGCATTCACATAATGGGATCATCGCTAACCCGAACTGCTCTACGATCCAGATGGTCGTTGCATTGGAGCCATTACGGAAAAAGTTCGGCCTGAAAAAGATTATCGTATCCACGTACCAGGCAGTATCTGGTGCAGGTGCTGCTGCTGTCGAGGAGCTGGAGGAGCAGACACAGGCAATCCTGAACGGAGAAGAATATGAACCTAAGATCCTTCCGGTCAAGTCAGCCGATAAGCACTACCAGATTGCATTCAACGCCATTCCCCAGATCGATACATTCGTAGATAACGGTTTTACGTATGAAGAAATGAAGATGATCAATGAAACTAAAAAAATCATGCACATGCCTGGACTGCAGGTAGCGGCAACATGTGTACGCCTGCCGGTAGGCACAGGTCATTCAGAATCGGTGTATATTGAAATTGGGCAGGACGATGTTTCTGCAGCAGAAGTGAAAGAGCTTTTAGCTGATGCACCGGGAGTTGTCCTGCAGGATGATCCTGAACAGCAGCTTTATCCAATGCCTGCATTCTGTGTTGGCAAAAATGACGTTTTTGTCGGCAGAATCAGGAAGGATCTAGACAATGACAAAGGCTTCCATATGTGGGTCGTTTCTGACAACCTGTTAAAAGGGGCAGCATGGAATTCAGTCCAGATTGCTGAAAGTCTTGTAAAGCTTGGAATAGTAAAGTAAACACAAAATTGATTTAATGACAGAAATTCTGAGGTGTTACGATGAAAATAATCGTTCAAAAATTTGGCGGTACTTCTGTCCGAGACGAACAAAGCCGCATCCAGGCGATGAGTCATATTAAGAAGGCAATCGCGGATGGGTACAAAGCGGTGGTAGTCGTTTCTGCGATGGGCAGGAAGGGAGATCCGTACGCTACTGACACTCTCCTCAGCATGCTGGGAGGAAGTGACAGCAAGATCAGCAAGCGGGAGCATGATATGCTATTATCATGCGGAGAAACGATTTCAAGTGTTGTTTTTACCAATATGCTGCTTGAAAATGGCATTAATGCAACTGCGCTTACAGGTGCTCAGGCTGGTTTCAGGACGAATAGCGAGCATACGAACGCAAGGATACTTGATATGAAGTGCGACCGATTGCTAAGAGAACTGGATCAGGTCGACGTAGTCGTCGTGGCAGGATTCCAGGGTGCTGCAAAAAATGGGGACGTGACTACAATCGGCAGGGGCGGCAGTGACACATCGGCGGCGGCACTCGGCGCGGCGTTAAACGCTGATTGGATTGACATCTTTACCGATGTCGAAGGAATCATGACTGCTGATCCGAGAATTGCTGATAACGCACGTCCACTTTCCGTGGTAACATATACCGAAGTTTGCAATATGGCTTACCAGGGAGCAAAGGTGATCCACCCACGTGCTGTTGAGATCGCCATGCAGGCAAAAGTTCCGATCAGAATCAGGTCAACTTATTCGGAAGGCCTTGGCACGCTCGTTACTACCCTTAATCGTGAAAATAAAGGAACTGACATAAAGGAACGACCTGTAACGGGAATTGCGCATGTTTCAAATGTAAGCCAAATAAAGGTTTTTGCAAAAAAAGACCAATACAATCTCCAATCTGAGGTTTTTAAGGCAATGGCCAATGAAAATATCAGCGTGGATTTTATTAATATTTCTCCAAATGGAGTGGTCTACACTGTCTTGGACGAAATGACGGACCGGGCTGTGAGAGTATTAGAAGGATTGGGACACACTCCGCAAATTGTGAGACATTGTGCGAAGGTATCGGTTGTCGGAGCAGGAATGGCAGGAGTCCCGGGTGTAACTTCAAAAATTGTTACAGCTTTATCAGAAAAAGGGATCCGCATCCTTCAGTCCGCTGACAGCCATACAACCATTTGGGTATTGGTCAAACAAGAGGATTTAGGAAAGGCAGTAAATGCATTGCATGATGCCTTCCAACTCGAAGAGGAAACAGCAGATTTCGAACGGCAAGATATTTAATAAAGATTTTGCTTCCGGCCTCTAAAAGCCGGAAGCCTTTCAGAAGAGGAGTGAACAGGAATGGTTCAATTCGGAAGAGTATCCACAGCAATGGTGACCCCTTTTGACCACAAAGGTCACATTGATTTCAATAAAACGACCCAGCTAGTAAACCATTTGATCGATAACGGGACAGATTCCCTTGTTGTTGCAGGGACAACAGGTGAATCCCCGACTCTATCTAAAGAAGAGAAAATCGCATTATTCCGGCACGTCGTGAAGGTTGTTGACAAGAGGGTTCCTGTCATTGCAGGAACGGGCAGCAATAACACATATGCTACCATCGAACTGACTAAAAAAGCAGAAGAGATTGGCGTGGACGCGATCATGATTGTAGCGCCATACTATAATAAGCCAAACCAGGAGGGCCTTTACCAGCATTTTAAGGCAGCTGCAGAAGCTACCTCACTCCCAGTAATGGTGTATAACATTCCGGGCAGGTCAGTAGTCAACATTCTGCCAGAAACAATCATCAGGCTTGCTGAAATTCCCAACATTGTCGCTGTAAAAGAAGCAAGCGGCGACTTGAACGCCATGACGCAAATCATCGCCAATACACCGGACGATTTCCTTCTATATAGTGGAGATGATGGATTGACTCTGCCAGTGCTTGCAATCGGCGGTACTGGAATTGTATCTGTAGCTTCACATGTAATTGGAAATGAAATGCAAGCAATGGTTGATGCATACTTAAGCGGAAGAAATGCTGATGCAGCGAAACTCCACCAGAGACTGCTGCCAATCATGCAGGGACTGTTCGCAGCTCCTAGTCCTTCACCTGTAAAAACGGCTTTACAGCTAAAAGGGCTTGATGTAGGATCTGTACGTTTGCCAATGGTGCCATTGACTGAACAGGAAAGAACCGCAGTAGCTAAACTATTTCAATAAATTGTGTAAGGCCAACCTTTGGGGGTTGGCTTTTTTTGAGATGTAAAAAAAGCAATTTTTGAACTATGGCATTTCAGTAATGTCATCGTGGCCTTTCTTATGGTACTGTCCACAAGCTACAAAATGTCTAATAACCACAGCTTCCTGGACATTTTGAAAGTGCACAAGCACCAAAATGTCTAATAAAAATAGTTTCCTGGACATTTGAAAAGTGCACAAGTTCCAAAATGTCTAATAACCACAGCTTCCTGGACATTTTGAAAGTGCACAAGCTACAAAATGTCTAATAAACCCAGTTTCCTGGACATTTTGAAAGTCCACAAGCTCCAAAATGTCTAATAACCACAGCTTCCTGGACATTTTGAGAGTGCACAAGCTTCAAAATGTCTAATAAACCCAGCTTCCTGGACATTTTGAAAGTGTACAAGCTACAAAATGTCTAATAAACACAGTTTCCTGGACATTTTGAAGGCCCACAAGCACCAAAATGTCTAATAAAACCAGCTTCCTGGACATTTTGAAAGTGCACAAGCTACAAAATGTCTAATAAACACAGTTTCCTGGACATTTTGAAGGCCCACAAGCACCAAAATGTCTAATAAAACCAGCCTTCCTCGACATTTTGACTGAACACGCGGCCTGAAATGTCTATTAAGTTCAGTTAGACATTTGGCCACCTTCCTGACCTCAGGATGTTTGATAAACACTTATGCTGGTTCTAATGGATAAAAGCAGATTAATGAAAAAACCGGGTTCTGTCACCTAGAAAATCCCTTAGGATATTAAGTTGTCAATATTTTCTGTCATCAAGTATAATGTTATTAATTGGTCACGGTCGGAGATATAACAACATAGGAGGAGCGGAGAATTGAATACGAAGAAAAATGAAAATATAAAAATCATTGCACTTGGTGGAGTAGGGGAAATCGGCAAGAATATGTACGTCACCGAAGTGGACGGTGATATTTTTGTGGTTGATGCAGGGTTAATGTTCCCCGAAGATGAGATGCTGGGGATCGATATTGTCATTCCCGATTTTTCCTATTTAACTTCTAATAGTGAAAGGGTAAAGGCGATTCTACTGACGCATGGGCATGAAGACCACATTGGCGCATTAACTTATGTTTTGAGAAAAATAAGTGTTCCTGTTTATGGAACTAAGCTTACCATTGCCCTTGCAAAGGAGAAGATGAAGGAACAGGAATTTTGTGGTTCGGTTGATTTTCATGACATCAATGCAGATACTGTCTTGAATTTCGAAAGTGTTTCTGTTTCATTTTTCAAGACCAATCACAGCATCCCTGATTCAGTTGGCATCAGCATCAATACCTCAGAAGGAGCAATCGTACATACAGGTGATTTTAAATTCGATCAGGCTGCTGGCCCGCTATACAAACCCGAAATTGGCAAGATGGCCGCAATTGGTGAAAAAGGAGTTCTCTGCCTGCTTTCTGACAGTACAGAGGCGGAGAGCCCGGGATATACTCCATCTGAATCAACCGTTGTTTCTGAGTTGTCTAATGTATTTCATAATGCACAGGGCAGAATCATTGCTGCCTGCTTCGCTTCTGATCTAAACAGAATCCAGCATCTCTTTGACAGTGCCGCGGCAAATGCCCGTAAGGTAGCTGTGGCAGGAAAAAGCCTGAAACGTGTTTATGATCTGGCATTACAACTTGGCTACATACAGGTTGAAAAGGACTTGATTATTTCGGTAAATGATTTGGAGAACTATGAAGATAATCAGGTAGTTATTTTAACCACGGGAAATCAGGGCGAGCCAATTGAAGCCCTTCAAAAAATGGCTAAACAAGTGCATCCCCAGGTAAATATCCAGGAAGGGGACACTGTCTTGTTTGCAGCATCCCCATTAAGGGGAAGTGAAGTATTTATTTTTAAGACAATGGATATGCTTTACCGAGCCGGAGCAAACGTAGTATCAAGCAAAAAAAGTGTTCAGGTTTCAAGCCATGGAAGCCAGGAAGAACTGAAATTCATGATTAATTTAATGAACCCGAAATTCTTCATTCCTGTTCATGGTGAACACAAAATGCTTAAGGCCCACAAAAAGTTAGCGCAGTCTTGCGGAATTTTGGAAGAGAATATTTACATCCCGGACCGCGGTGACGTTATTGACATTTCTGGCGGAAAACTAAAGTCCACAGAGAAGGTGCCGGCAGGGAATATATTGATTGATGGAATCGGAGTAGGAGATGTAGGCAATATTGTTCTCCGCGACCGCAGGCTGCTCTCGCAGGACGGTGTTTTAATTGTAGTCGTCACACTGAATAAAGCAGACAGAAAGATTGCAGCCGGCCCGGAAATTATATCCCGCGGATTCGTCTATGTACGAGAATCAGAAAAGCTGATGGCTGATTCAATCACCCTGGTAAAAGAAGTCGTAGAGAAAAATACAAATAAAGAGCCATTCGATTGGAACAGTCTAAAACAGGATATACGTGATTCACTGAGCCAATACTTATATGAAAAAACAAAACGCCGCCCAATGATCATGCCGATCATAATGGAAGTTAAATAAGCACGATAAAGTACTGGCTCAAGGCCAGTGCTTTTTGTTTTTTTATTTTTATGTCACTTAGCGCTCTGGAATGAAATTGAAGATGATGTTCATACTAAAATTATCATGCCTGAAGGGAGCATATGAATATGAATAAATTCAGTTCGGAAAACCAGGAAGGTCAGCAAGGGGATAAGGAAAACAAACCATCGGGCCTTCTTGAGAAAATCCAACAGCTTGGTCAGACGAATGTTCCCCAGCTGTCTCAAGATTCAAAAATTCATTGTTTGACGATTGTCGGTCAAATCGAAGGGCATATGCAGCTTCCGCCTCATAATAAAACGACAAAATATGAGCATTTGATTCCGCAGCTTGTTGCAATTGAACAAAACCAGAATATTGAAGGATTGCTTGTCATTCTTAATACTGTTGGCGGGGATGTGGAAGCAGGGCTGGCAATCTCGGAAATGCTGGCATCACTTTCGAAGCCAACCGTTTCTATCGTACTTGGCGGCGGTCATTCCATCGGAGTGCCTATAGCAGTTTCCTGTGATTATTCGTTTATTGCCGAGACTGCGACAATGACAATTCATCCAGTCAGGTTGACTGGACTCGTCATCGGTGTTCCGCAAACATTTGAATATCTCGATAAAATGCAGGATAGAGTTATTAACTTTGTTACGAAGCATTCCAATATAACTGAAGAGACATTCAAAGAGTTGATGTTTGCCAAAGGCAACCTGACAAGGGACATCGGAACGAATGTTGTCGGCCTTGATGCAGTTGAGACTGGTCTGATCCATGAAGTCGGCGGAATAGGGCAGGCGATGAAAAAATTAAATGAATTAATCGATATAAATAAACGAGAGTCAGAAGTGATTGTACAATGATCCTTTATACTATGATGCCGCATGAACAGGTTTTTCCGCCGAGTGAAGAGGGAGCCGTTAACCAGGTCATGATCAGCTATAATGGAATCCCTATCATGGCTGAATATACAGAGAATCACGAGTACCGGGTAGTCAGGGTAATGAGTACAGACCCAAACCATTATATGGAGCAATCCTGTTTGCCTGGTTCTACCATTACTCTTTCTTAAGTACTCATTGCGCGATATGATTTAATAGAAAACCTTTTACCACGACCAGAGCACCCAGTGAAATAGCATCGCCCCTATCTATTATAAAAAACGATTGTGCCGATTCTACTGGCAAATATGATATAATATGGTTACACTAAAGCATTGGCAGCCGAATAGGGCTGCTTTTATTCTTACTGCAGTTTGAGAACAGGACTCTTTGCTTATGCTGATAGTGAAGCTAAAAATATTCAGGTGATAAAATGGCCAAAAAGAAAAGACGGCAATCGAGAAAGAAGAGTACATTGAAAACAACAGTTCAATATGAACTTGCCGGGTTAGCACTGCTCGCGTTGGCCATCATAGCGATGGCGGATTTGGGTGCTGTAGGAAGGGCGGTCGTAATGTTTTTCCGCTTTTTCTTCGGGGAATGGTATATGCTCAGTCTGGTAGGACTGGTCGTGTTCAGTATTTACATTATGTGGAAACGCAGTCTCCCGTTTATATTCCATACCAAATTGCTTGGTACATATCTGATTGTTGGTGCAATCTTGTTATTAAGTCATGTGACGTTATTCGAACTATTATCCAATGGAGGTAAGTTTGAGGATCCTAGTGTCATTAAAAATACTTTTGAGCTATATGTCATGGAAGCAAAAGGAGAGACAAGCACGACCGACCTCGGAGGCGGGATGATCGGCGCTGTGATGTTTGCGCTGTTTTACTTTTTGTTTGATGCAGCAGGATCTCAATTGATTGCTTTTCTTCTGATCATCATTGGAGGTATTCTCGTTACAGGGAAGACCTTTAGTGAAGTTGCGGGGAAAATACTTACACCGATTGGCAGTTTTATCAAAGGCCAGTGGATTTCATTTATTGATGATCTAAAGCAGTGGAAGGAAGATCAACAGCATAAAAAGGAAGCCAAGAAGCTCGAAGCGAAACAGGCAAAAACTGAGAGCAAACAGGCAGATAAACAGGAATCATCTGTTGAAAAAATAATTGACCTTAACCCGGAGCCCGCTCCAGAGCCAATCATCTCCAGCTTTGCGGAGCGAGCCTATACAAACCCGGCTGAAGCACAACCATGGCAGCCGGAGAAGCAGGCAAAACCTGCAAATGACAAAGAAGATGACGGGGAAGCATTGGCACAGCCCATTACTTTTACCGAGGTAGAGAATACCTCCTATGAGCTCCCGCCGATAGACATATTGAAGCTGCCGAATAAAACCGACCAGAGTGGAGAATACGAAATGATCCATGCCAATGCGGCCAAGCTTGAACGTACATTCCACAGCTTTGGCGTAAAGGCAAGGGTTACCCAGGTGCATCTTGGTCCTGCTGTTACGAAATATGAAGTGCACCCCGACGTCGGTGTCAAGGTTAGCAGAATTGTAAGTCTGAACGATGATCTGGCACTGGCTTTGGCTGCGAAGGATATCAGGATCGAAGCGCCTATACCAGGAAAATCAGCCATTGGAATAGAGGTTCCTAATTCTGAGGTGGCAGTGGTTTCTTTACGGGAAGTTATTGATTCAAAACAGCACAACAAACCTGGGGCAAAACTCCAAATTGGTTTAGGACGCGATATTACCGGTGAAGCAGTGCTTGCAGAATTGAATAAAATGCCCCACCTTCTTGTTGCTGGTGCTACAGGAAGCGGCAAGAGTGTATGTATTAATGGCATTATCACTAGTATTCTCATGAAGGCAAAGCCTCATGAAGTCAAACTGATGATGATTGATCCGAAAATGGTAGAGTTGAATGTTTATAACGGAGTTCCACATCTGCTGGCTCCTGTCGTCACCGATGCTAAGAAAGCATCCCAGGCACTGAAAAAAGTGGTCAGTGAGATGGAAAGGCGCTATGAGCTCTTCTCACACACTGGTACAAGGAACATAGAAGGCTACAATGAATATATTAAGAGGTATAATAGCGAGGAAGAAGCAAAACAGCCTCTGCTTCCATTCATTGTCGTTATTGTGGACGAGCTAGCTGACTTAATGATGGTCGCATCTTCGGATGTTGAAGATTCAATTACCAGACTCGCTCAGATGGCACGAGCTGCGGGAATCCACCTGATCATTGCAACGCAGAGACCATCTGTTGATGTCATTACAGGGGTAATCAAAGCAAATATTCCGTCAAGAATTGCATTTGCCGTTTCTTCGATGACAGACTCACGGACGATTCTCGATATGGGCGGCGCTGAAAAGCTGCTGGGAAGAGGAGATATGCTGTTCCTGCCGGTCGGTGCATCCAAGCCTGTCAGGGTGCAGGGAGCTTTCTTATCGGATGAAGAGGTTGAAGAGGTTGTAAACTTCGTCATTGGCCAACAAAAGGCACAGTATCAGGAGGAAATGATTCCAGAGGATATACCTGAGAACACGTCTGAGGTTGAAGATGAATTGTATGGTGATGCTGTAGACCTTGTGGTGGAAATGCAAACAGCTTCTGTATCCATGCTGCAAAGGAGATTCAGGATAGGATATTCACGCGCGGCAAGGCTGATTGATGAAATGGAGCTGCGCGGTGTCGTTGGTCCTTATGAAGGAAGTAAACCAAGGACCGTCCTGGTGGCTAAGTCAGAAGAGGCATAAAATCAATACTTGAAACGAGTCAAAAGCCGGATGGTCACATCCGGCTTTTGCTTTTGATATAGTAAATACCTCCTATTGGAGAAATAATTATGTCATACTATTAAAACCGCTTACAAATTACTATTATATCAAAAATATAGGTTTATTGTCCCGGAAAAAGTGACAATTTTGGTTATTCTAGCTTTTTTCGACAAATTGTTGAAACACTATTTATTTATGCCTGAAAAAGTGTTATAGTATTTTCGATTAGTAGGAATGCTATACATCAGATGTCTGATGTCTTGAGCAAAGGTTGGAGGAACGCCTCATGTCGATCAAGTCAGATAACCGGCACCTGTATTTACAAGTAATCGATCACCTGAAGCAAGATATTCAAAAAGGTATATATAAAGAAAGAGAGAAATTGCCTTCTGAATTCGATCTTGCCAAACAACTTGGAGTTAGCAGAGCGACTCTCCGCGAAGCATTGCGAATCCTTGAAGAAGAAAACGTCATTGTTCGCAGGCATGGTGTAGGAACCTTTGTCAACGCCAAACCATTGTTTGAGTCAGGCATTGAACAGCTTAACAGCGTGACGGGCATGATTGAGCAGGCAGGGATGAAGCCTGGTACAATCTTCTTAAACTCAACGACTACTGGGCCAACCGAAGAAGATATTCGTCGTTTTTCATGCGCGCTTGATGATGAAATCACTCTCGTCGAAAGGGTCAGAACTGCAAACGGGGAACCTGTTGTCTATTGTCTGGACAAGATTCCTGCAAGCATCCTGCCGGAAGATACTTCTTTTGAAGATGAATCATTGCTTCATCTTCTTGAGGTCAAATCAAACCGGAAGGTCACATATGCAGTGGCCCAAATCGAGCCAATCGGCTACCATGAGAAGATTTCACCCATCCTTGAATGCGAGCCGGAAACAGCGCTGCTTGTATTGAAGCAGATGCATTTCGATGATAACGATGTTCCAATTCTTTATTCGGTGAATTACTTTAAAGCCGACAAGTTCAGTTTTCATGTCCTTAGAAGAAGAATTTAACTTTTTTTAATGAAATGAAAACGCTAACTGATTGGTTTTTCAGAACATTCCTGCGAAATCACAAACATTCTCTGGGGGGTACAAACCTTGAAAAAGCGTAAATTTGGTTTGGTAATGTCATTGCTTTTAGCGGCAGGTACAATGTTGGCAGGTTGCGGAAGTGACGAAGGCGACAGTTCTAAGGGCAAGGAGTCAGACTTAAGAGTTGGTATGGTTACTGACGCAGGTACGATTGATGACAAATCTTTCAACCAGGGCACTTGGGAAGGAATCCTGAAGGCTGAGGAAGATCTTGGAGTTAAGACAAAGTACCTTAAGCCAGCTGGAACGACTGAAGCAGAATACTTAAAAGAAATCGGTAACTTATATGATGCAGAATATAAGTTTATCATTACACCGGGCTTTAAATTTGAAACAGCAGTTTTCCAAGCCCAAGATAAATATGAAGATGCTAAATTCGTCATCATTGACGGAAACCCACACAATGGCGACTATAATCCAGTAGTAAAAGACAACACTGTTGCAGTATTCTTTGCTGAGCATGAGTCTGGATTCCTTGCTGGTGTTGCTGCAGCGGTTGAATTGAAGGAAGGCGAAGCTGGATTCATCGGCGGTATGGAAATTCCAGCAGTACAAAAGTTCAACTGGGGCTTCCAGCAAGGACTTAAGTATGCAAATGAAAATCTTGACACTAATGTAACAATGAAAGCTGAGAACGTTGTATATCAAGGTTCATTCGACAACGCAGCTGCTGGTGGACAAATCGCGGCTCAATTCTATGACCGTGGCGTAGATGTCATCTTCACTGCTGCAGGTGGTGTTGGTGTTGGAGCGATCAACGAAGCTAAGAACCGTGCGAAGGCTGGAGATAATGTCTGGATCGTTGGTGTTGACGTTGACCAGTTTGAAGATGGTAAGTACGATGGCGACAAGTCAGTTATCTTGACTTCAGCAATGAAGAAGCTTGACCAGGTTGCTTTCGACATGGTACAAGCTGAGATTGACGGCGAATTCCCAGGCGGAAAAACAATGATTTTCGATGCTAAGAACGATGGTATTGGTCTTCCTGAGAAGAACCCTAACCTAAGCGAAGAAACTACTGGCAAGGTAAAGGAAGCTTACGAAAAGATCAAATCTGAAGAAATCAAGGTCTCTGCTGAACAAGGAGATTTATTCAAGTAAAAAAGTGCAAAAGAGACGGTCTCTTCCGTCTCTTTTGTCTATCAAACTCAAAACGGAAAATATTTGAAATTGTATTTCCGCTTCGATAAAGAAATGTACAGCTCCAGAGCCTGGCTTCCAATCGATCGGCCTTCCAAAGGATTTGTTTTTTCTCACTTCCCCTTGGTATCCTGGCCTATTCTTGTGAAGCTGACCAAGGCGCTTACGCTATTCTTAATAGGTATAGAGTCTAATACAAAGGTGAGTGCTACTATGAGTTATGTAGTTGAGATGTTGAATATTCGGAAAGAGTTTCCGGGTATCGTAGCCAACGATAATATTACCCTTACACTAAAAAAAGGGGAAATACATGCACTTCTAGGTGAAAACGGCGCAGGAAAGTCAACCCTGATGGGTGTTCTGTTTGGCATGTATCAGCCTGAACGAGGCTTAATAAAAGTAAATGGCAAAGAAGTGAAGATTACTAATCCTAATGTTGCAAACCGTTTGGGAATTGGGATGGTTCACCAGCACTTTAAGCTGGTTGATAACTTTACTGTAACAGAAAACATCATATTGGGCAGTGAGCCGCTTAAAGGCATGGTGCTCGATATTGATAAAGCTGCAAAAAGAATTGCAGAATTATCAAAGCATTACGGTTTGAATGTAGATCCTCATGCGAAAATCGAGGACATTTCAGTAGGTATGCAGCAAAGGGTAGAAATTTTGAAAATGCTTTATCGTGAAGCAGATGTACTGATTTTGGATGAGCCAACAGCTGTTCTTACACCGGCAGAAATCGATGAATTGATGAAAATCATGCGCAATCTTATTAATGAAGGTAAGTCTATTATTATTATCACTCATAAACTGAAGGAAATTAAGGCAGTTGCTGACCGCTGTACGGTAATCCGCCGCGGAAAAGGAATAGGCACTGTTAATGTGGCAGAATCGAGTGAGGCAAGTCTTGCCGAAATGATGGTCGGACGTCATGTCTCTTTCAAAGTGGATAAGAAAGAAAGTACTCCTGGTGAAGTGGTACTTAAAATAGATTCTTTATCAGTCAAGAACAATAGAAAAGTGATGGGTTTGAAGGACTTTTCATTGGAAGTCCGAGCTGGCGAAATAGTCGGTATTGCTGGTGTTGAAGGCAATGGACAGACAGAAATCGTAGAAGCAATCACTGGCTTAAGGAAAGCTGAGTCTGGGACAATTTTAATCAGTGGTGAAGAAATCACGAACCTTCCAATCCGTCAGCGGAATGAAAAAGGAATTAGCCACATTCCGGAAGACAGGCAAAAGCGCGGTCTTGTCTTGGATTACTCACTTGTATCAAATATGGTGCTTCAAATTTATAACAAGCAGCCTTTCTCTAAGCGCGGACTATTAAGTTTCCCTGCTATGAAAGCGTATGCTCAAAATATCATCGAAAACTTCGATGTGCGTTCAGGCGAAGGTGCTTCATCGATTGCCAGGACTCTTTCTGGAGGGAATCAACAGAAAGCAATCATCGGCAGAGAGCTCGAACTTGACCCTAAGCTCTTGATTGCAGTCCAGCCGACTCGTGGTTTGGATGTAGGTTCCATTGAATATATCCATAGAAGGATTATTGAGCATCGTGACAAAGGAAATGCAGTACTTCTTATTTCATTGGAGCTTGACGAGGTTCTGCAGCTTTCAGACCGTATCGCCATCGTGAATAATGGTGAGCTTGTAGGCGAGGTAATCGCTGCGGAAACAAATGAAAATGAAGTTGGTCTTATGATGGCAGGCGTGGCTAAGGAGAGAAGCATATGAGAAATACCATCGTATCATTAATATCTATTATTCTAGGTCTGGTGGCCGGTGGCATTTTGATGCTGTTCATCGGCAGCAATCCGATTGAAGGCTATTCCTACTTGCTTCAAGGAGCATTGAAAAACCTAGAGCGTATCGGTAATACTTTAGCAACAGCAACTCCTCTTATTTTCACTGGTTTGTCTGTTGCGTTTGCTTTCCGTACAGGTCTTTTTAACATTGGGGCATCAGGACAGATGCTGGTTGGGGGTCTTGCTGCTACAGCAGTTGCCTTGACTTTCGATTTATCCCGGCCAATCCTTCTTTTGGTCATGGTCCTTGCAGGTCTGGTAGCCGGCGGATTATGGGCTTTCGTTCCTGGTCTTCTCAAAGCGAAATTCAATGTTCATGAGGTTGTTTCGACGATCATGATGAACTGGATTGCTTACTGGACGATTTACTATGTGGTACCTGGTTACTTCAAAGGTGAATTCCTTGAGACAGAATCTAAGAAACTGGCAGAATCAGATACTCTGAGAACTCCATTTCTTACAGAAATGTTTGATGGATCTTATATTAACTTAGGTCTGTTTCTTGCAGTCATCGCAGTTATCATTATTGCCTTCATCATTGAAAAGACAACCCTTGGATTTGAGTTAAAGGCAGTTGGATTTAACAGATTCGCTGCGGAATATGCAGGTATGAAAGTTAACCGAAACATCATTCTTTCCATGTTGATTTCTGGTGCTCTTGCTGGAGTCGGCGGAGTAGCACTGTACACAGGAAATGCATCAAGCATTCAAATCGGTATACTGCCTGCGCAGGGTTACGATGGCATCGCGGTCGCTCTTCTCGGTGCAAATCATCCTGTGGGTGTATTCTTCGCGGCAGTGCTGTTCGGGATTCTTTACTCAGGTACTGGGTTCATGAATGCTATGACTGAAATTCCACCTGAATTGGCAAATACCATTATCGCGATCATCATTTATTTTGCTGCAACGAGTGTAATGATTGAACGTCTGCTGAATAAATTCAAGACGAGAAAATCAAACAAAGAAGATAAAAGTGGTCCTGTAGTCGAGAAGGGAGATTCATAAGATGTGGTCAATAATAGAGCAAATTTTTCCTTACGCGATTATCTTTACAATTCCTCTTCTTATTACGGCATTAGGCGGACTTTTTAGTGAAAGAAGCGGTATTGTTAATATTGCCCTTGAGGGATTAATGGTCATTGGTGCCTTTTCTGGCGCTTTGTCCATCCATTACCTGAACGGCGTATTGGACAACCACACATTGGTACTGTGGCTTGGATTGCTGGCTGCTGTAATTGCTGGTATACTTTTCTCCATCTTGCATGCATTTGCGAGCATTAATCTTAACGCAAACCAAATCATCAGTGGAACGGCAATTAATATGATTGCCACTGCCCTGACCGTTTTCCTGGCACGCAATATCACTGGAAGTGGAAACATAAGAATCTCAAGCGGTTTCTCTCCATCAAATGTTCCTTTTCTATCTGATATTCCAGTGATTGGAGATTTATTTTTCACAAAAACATATCCAACAACATGGTTTGTATTAGCTATTCTTTTCGTAAGTTCATTCGTTTTATATAAAACAAGGTTTGGTCTTCGTTTAAGATCATGTGGTGAATTCCCGCAGGCTGCTGAAGCAGCAGGAATTAATGTCAGGAAAGTCCGTTACAGCGGGGTGCTGATCTCTGGAGCTTTCGCCGGATTGGGCGGAGCCTTGATTATTGTCACGCAGTCAGGTGAATTCACAGGGACTGTTGCAGGACTGGGCTTCCTTGCACTGGCTTCCTTGATTTTCGGTCAGTGGAAACCGCTAGGCGTGCTGGCAGCGACATTATTTTTTGGATTTGCCAGTACGATTGCAAACGTCTCTCAAGTAATTCCTGAGCTGGCTGTTATCCCGCCGATCTTGTTAAAGATTTTCCCATATGTAGTGACACTGATCGCACTTGTTATATTCTCCAAGTCGTCACAAGCTCCAAAGGCTGTTGGAGAAACCTTTGACAGTGGAAAACGTTAAACTTTTATACTGTAAAAAGAGGTACCTGCTAAAGGTACCTCTTTTAATTCGGAGCTTGGATTTTATTCACTACATTAAAATATCATATGAAAATGCATATTCCTTTTAGAATAAATCTTCCATATGTGTTAATATAAAGGAAAAGTTTGCTAAAAATAATATCGTCAAGAGGGCATGCATATGAAACTATCATTATATATGGATGATCGTGAAACAGAAAAAATCTTTTCTTATTTACGCTGGATATTCTTGTTGGTAGGAATTATGGTATTTTATTTCCCCCCTCTGGCGGACAGGCTGAATTTCACCAAAGAAACCTTTCCCTTATTGCTGGCGATAGGATTTGTCTATATGGCCGTGACTCAGGTTGCTTTAATTAAAATGCCGGCGGGAAACGAGTATTTCAATTTGCTTACGAAAGCCGGAATCGTATTTGATTATATTGCGCTGATGTGGCTTCTTGCATTGACGAACGGAGTCTTGTCGCCGCTTTTTCCGATTGCTTATTTGGTTGTCATGCATGCGACAATCTACTGGAGGACGAAAGGGGCAATTCTATCCTCGATTTCGCTGACAGCAGGATACTCAACTATTTTTGCTTTACAGGCTCAATTCGATTTTAATACAACGTTTGTCTTTATTTTAAATCTTATTTTCATTTGGATCATAGGTGTGTTTGGGTCGTTAATCGTCATTCGTGAAAGGAAGCATTTGAGACAGAAGGAAATTTTTCATGAATTGATGTTCACTGATTACTTAACAGGCTTATACAATCATCGGCATTTCCAGGAACAACTAAGGATTATGACAAGCGTACAGCAGAATTTCCTGCTTGTCATGGGAGATATCGATCACTTTAAGCAAATCAACGACCATTTTGGCCATTTGACTGGAGATGAAATACTAAAAAATTTAGGTGGGATTTTTCGGGATCTGGCTGATGATTACGATGCACAGGCTTTCCGTTATGGTGGAGAAGAGTTTGCCTTTCTTTTGCCGGACACAGAGGAAAACAGGCAGATTTGCTTTTTTGATGACCTATATGGAAAGTTATCATCCGAGAAGTTTAGCAAAGAATGCATTAGTGTCACAATGAGCTTTGGGATTGCTGCTTCAAAAGCGGGAGTTTTGCCGGATAAACTCCTTGGTTACACAGACCAGCTTTTGTACAGGGCGAAAGCAAACGGGAAAAATCAGGTGAAATTTGAATCAGGATATACATATTATTATTCGAAAGCTAAAGAAGAAATAGCCGCTTCAAAGCAATAAAAGCTTCCCACTTGGGAAGCTTTTTCCGTATTGGCTGCCAATTCCTTGAATTAGCCTTAATGTCAAAGGTATAGTTAGAGTATATTTATTGGAATATTAAATATAGACTTCACAACGTATACATAACAGAGAAGAATGTTTTATTTTCATCAATGATGTGAAGAAGAATGATTGTAAGCAAGTCCTGGTGTTATAAATAAAGGAGGATTTCAATGGCTGTCATTTCAGAAAGTATCAAGGATATGAAAGGCTACAAGCTCCATATTGTTAAAACGGAAAAATTCAAGACGAATACAATTGTTTGGAAGATGAAGGCACCACTTACCAGTGAGGATGTAACAAAAAGGGCGCTTCTCCCTTATGTACTGCAAAGCAGCTCTAAGGCTTACCCTTCCACTTCAAAGTTTCGTTCCTACCTTGATGAGCTATACGGAGCAAATTTATATGTTGATGTATCAAAAAAGGGAGAATATCAGGTCATTAGTTTTTCATTAGAAATCGCCAATGAAAAATTCTTAAGCGATCGTGAACCTTTACTAAAAAAAGGATTGCAATTGATGGCGGAAATGTTGGTGAATCCGTTTGCAGACAATGAAGCTTTTGACAAAGAAACTGTCGAAAAGGAAAAGCGAACGTTAAAGCAGAGAATCCAGGCTGTCTATGATGATAAAATGAGATACTCTAATTTCAGGCTCGTCCAGGAAATGTGCAAGGATGAACCATACGAGCTCCATGTCAATGGCGAGATTGATGACATTCCGCAAATCGACGAGAAGAATCTCTATGAATACTATAATAAAGCCTTTGCAGAAGATGAGCTTGACTTGTTCATTATCGGAGATGTCGATGAGACAGAAGTACAGTCGATTGCCGAAGAACTCCTGCAATTTAGCCAGCGCACACCGAAACTCGTTGAGCCTGCTAAAGATGCCCATGTCGAAGAGAAAACTGTCAAGGATCAGGAGGATGTCAAACAAGGGAAGCTGAATATAGGCTACAGAACAAATGTACTTTATGGTGATAACGATTATTATGCTCTCCAGGTTTTCAACGGAATTTTTGGAGGCTTTTCACATTCCAAGCTTTTCTTGAATGTCCGGGAAAAAAATAGCCTTGCGTATTATGTCGCAAGCCGTCTTGAAAGCCATAAAGGTTTGATGATGGTTATGTCAGGCATTGAATTTGAAAATTTCGAGCTGGCTGTAAAAATAATCCGTGAACAAATGGAAGCAATGCAAGCAGGCGATTTTACTGACCAGGAAATCGAACAAACAAAGGCAGTGATTGAGAACCAAATGCTTGAAACAATGGATACAGCAAGAGGGATGGTAGAGGTCCTGTATCATAATGTTGTATCACGTCAAAATGTCAGCCTCGATGACTGGCTTCAGGGCATGAGTAAAACCACAAAAGAAGAAATCGTTGCTGTAGCCGAAAAGGTTCAGCTTGATACGGTCTACTTCTTAACTGGATTGGAGGCGGACAAATAATGGAGAAAATTACGTTTGAACAGCTTCAGGAAGAAATGTACTATGAAAAGCTGAATAATGGGCTTGATGTTTACATCCTTCCGAAAAAGGGCTTCAATAAAACATATGCTACTTTTACAACTAAATACGGGTCGATCGATAATCACTTCCTTCCGCCGGGAAAGGATGATTATGTTAAGGTGCCCGATGGCATCGCTCATTTCCTTGAGCATAAATTGTTTGAAAAGGAAGATGGGGACGTGTTCCAGCAGTTCAGCAAACAGGGTGCTTCTGCGAACGCATTCACATCCTTCACGAGGACGGCTTATTTGTTCTCCAGCACTTCCAATGTGGAGAAAAACCTGGAAACGTTGATTGACTTTGTTCAGGAACCATATTTTACAGAGAAGACAGTTGATAAAGAAAAGGGAATCATCGGGCAAGAGATCACGATGTATGATGACAACCCTGATTGGAGATTGTATTTTGGGCTGATCCAGAATATGTATAAGAACCATCCAGTAAGCATTGATATCGCAGGTACAATCGAATCAATTTCCCATATCACGAAAGATATGCTGTATGAATGCTATGAAACCTTTTACCATCCAAGCAATATGTTATTGTTCGTAGTTGGTCAAGTTAACCCTGATGAAATCATGGGCTTAATAAAAGAGAACCAGGGGAAGAAGGAATACAAAAACAAGCCAGAAATCAAGCGGGTATTTGATGAGGAACAGGCAGGGGTTGCTGAAAAGAAACAGGTTCTGAAAATGAATGTCCAAACGTCCAAGTGTCTTGTTGGCATCAAGGCGGCCGATCCAACTGAATCAGGCAAGCAGATGCTGAAAAAAGAGCTGTCAATCAATGTGATGCTTGATATTCTTTTTGGGAAAAGTTCTGAAAACTACACCGAGTTATATGGTTCAGGCTTAATCGATGATACGTTCTCATACGATTATACCGAGGAGCAAGGCTTTGGTTTTGCAATGGTTGGCGGTGATACAAATGAGCCTGATGTCCTTGCCAGCAAATTAGAAGCCATGCTGTTGGATGCAAAAGCCGGCCGGGGATTGACAGATGACAATCTCGAAAGAACAAAAAAGAAAAAAATAGGAGCTTTCCTAAGGGCTGTTAATTCGCCAGAGTATATTGCAAACCAGTTCACACGCTATGCATTCAATGAAATGGATCTGTTTGATGTTGTGCCGGTACTTGAAAGCCTTACACTGGAGGACATTAAGCAGGCTGCCAACAATTTAATTGCCGAAGAGAGATTCACGGTTTGTCAGGTAGTACCAAAGGAAAAGAAATAACACACGATTCAATAAGATGTGCGCCGGTCATTACCGGCGCATTATTTAATGAAGCTGGAGAGGAAGAACATGAAGAAATTCGCGCTCGTAACAGGAGCAAGTGGAGCGATTGGCAGGGCAATATCCATTAAGCTTGCATCAGAAGGTTATTCGTTATACCTGCACTATAATCAAAATGAAAATGGAATGAAAGAACTTATTGACCAGATTGAACAGTTTGGCGGTGAGTATATTCCAATCAAGGCTAATTTGGCATCAAAATTAGGTTACTTGGAATTAGCTGCAAACATCTTTTCACTTGATGCGATTGTACATAACGCAGGCAATGCTTTATACGGTCTTGTTGAAGACTTAGAGGAAAATGATGTAGAGGAACTTATACAGATTCACGTCACATCTCCGCTGATGCTGACAAAAAAGCTTATTCCCAAATTAAGGGCCAAGGGAAGCGGAAGTATCGTCATCGTGTCGTCGATATGGGGACAGACAGGCGCGTCCTATGAAGTAGCCTACTCGACTGTGAAGGGAGCCCAAATAGCCTTCGCCAAAGCCCTGAGCAAAGAGCTGGCAAGCTCCAAGGTCAGGGTGAATGCCGTAGCTCCAGGTGCCATTCAAACCCCAATGGTTGAAGGATTCACACACGAGGAGATTGAGGGCATAATCGAACAAATTCCTTCAGGGCGTTTAGGGTCAGCTGAAGAAGTAGCTAGTAGTGTGGAATTCCTGTTATCTGAAAAGTCCTCCTATATAACTGGCCAAGTCCTGGCAGTGAATGGTGGCTGGCTGACGTGACGGACATGTGACAATTTTTCAAAACATGTATTGTAATGAATAATAATTGTCGTACGTATGCAAAATAACCTTGTACTATTTTAGACAAGGAGGTTGTCAATATGTCCGTATTGGATAGTTGGAATCAGTGGAAGGATTTCTTGGGAGACCGCCTTCATCAGGCGCAGGACCAGGGAATGAATAAAGAAGTTATGGGAGACCTTGCCTATCAGATCGGGGATTATCTTGCTCAGAACGTCGATCCGAAAAATGAGCAGGAAAGAGTCCTTTCAGACCTTTGGTCAGTTGCAAGCCCGGAAGAACAGCATGCCATCGCTACAATGATGGTTAAACTTGTACAGAACAACGGCACTAAATAATGTGTAAGATTTAAGAGAGGACATCTAAAATCCTCTCTTTTTTTATTGTCCTTTCGTTCAATTAGAAACATATACCCGGCTTTTTTTTACTTTTAACTTCTGGCTTGTTTTTCCTTTCATCTTCCTTGAAAATCATATAATATAGTAGCTAGATATTTGATGTCAAAATGTGTCGCAATCAAGTGACCTTATAGCAGAGGAGGAGAACGATGGAAAAGAAAGAATGGTACTTGGAATATGAAATAATGATTAACCGTCCAGGACTGCTAGGTGATATATCCTCTTTGCTTGGTATGCTGTCAATCAATATTGTTACGATCAATGGAGTCGATGAAGGTAGACGCGGTCTATTGATCCTTGCGAAAGATGATGACCAAATTGAGCGTTTAGAGTCAATTTTGAATACTATGGATACAATAAGGGTAATTAAAATCCGTGAACCTAAGCTTCGTGATCGAATGGCGGTCAGACACGGCAGGTATATACAGCGAGACGCAGATGATAAAAAAACATTCCGGTTTGTAAGGGATGAGCTTGGACTACTTGTCGATTTTATGGCAGAATTGTTTAAGCAGGAGGGGCACAAGCTGATTGGGATTCGCGGGATGCCGCGAGTTGGCAAGACAGAATCGGTGGTGGCTTCAAGTGTTTGTGCAAATAAACGCTGGTTGTTTGTTTCTTCCACTTTATTAAAACAAACAATCCGTAATCAATTGATTGAAGATGAATACAATGCAGAAAACCTATTTATCATTGACGGTATCGTTTCCACAAGGAGGGCTAATGAAAAGCACTGGCAGCTTGTCAGAGAGATTATGCGCCTGCCTGCGGTGAAGGTTGTGGAACACCCGGATATTTTTGTCCAAAATACAGAATATACAATGGAAGATTTTGATTATATTATTGAACTTCGCAATAATCCAGATGAAGAAATCGTTTATGACATGGTTCAGAAGAATCACATGTTCACCGATTCTGATTTTGGAGGATTTGATTTTTAACAGTATTGGAAGGTGTTATCGTGACTGAGTTAGGAAATATATTAAAGGAAGCACGTGAAGCTAAGGGCCTCAGCCTGGACGAACTGCAGTCCATCACGAAAATACAGAAGCGCTACCTTCTAGGCATCGAAGAGGGTAATTATTCAATGATGCCAGGAAAGTTTTATGTCCGTGCATTCATTAAACAATATGCTGAAGCTGTCGGCCTTGATCCGGAACAGCTGTTTGAGCAGCACAAAAGTGAAATTCCATCTACATACAACGAAGAATTGCCTGACCAGCTTTCCCGCGTTCAGTCGAGGAAAAGCATTTCTCCTGAGACATCTAGGATCTTGAATATCCTTCCAAAGATATTGATAGTAGTATTTATAATAGGTGCATTCGCCTTAGTATGGTATCTGATTGTCAAGAATGCAAGTGACGATATAAAGGATCCCGTGACGACAGGCAAGGAGACAAAGGTAGAAGAACCTGCCGAGATCGTAGATGATACTGATACAGAAGATGAAAATAATGGCGAAGAAGCGTCTGAGGAAGAACCAGCCGAAGAGGAAGCTGAGCCTGATACACCTGCACAGGAGCTTTCAGTCTTATCGAACAGCGGCAAGAACACTGTTTATGAGTTGAAGAATACAGACAAGTTTGTCGTGAAGGTTGTTTCTTTAGGCAGGACATGGGTCAGTGTGAAAAATGGGGCAGGCAAGACTTATTTTGGAGAAGAGTTGAATAAAGATGTTAAAGCCAGCGAGACTGCTGACCTGACAAACGATACTCAGGCTTTGATCAGAATCGGCTTTGCTCCAGAAACAGAAATATACGTAAATGATCAGAAGCTGGAATATGCAATTTCCCCTTCAGATGTTACGACACAAAATATAACCATCAATTTTGTTAAGTAAAGTTTAAGCCAATTGCCCGTATGGACTATTGTTTATACGGGCTAAAATTATACTAGGCATTTTTAATGAAGATTTATACATATTGGATATAATGAAGGAAGTCATACTAATGGCTTTGCAATTTTGCACCTTGGAGGAAAAGAATATGAATTTGCCAAATAAGATTACGGTTTCACGAATTTTATTGATACCGTTATTCATGATTATCATGATTGTTCCGTTTTCATGGGGGGAAATCTCCCTGCTTGGTACGACCATGCCGGTCACTCATTTTGTAGGAGCTTTAATCTATATTTTTGCGTCTGTGACAGACTGGGTTGACGGTTATCTTGCGCGTAAGCACAATTTAGTAACTAATCTAGGGAAATTTCTTGACCCTCTGGCGGATAAACTGCTTGTTTCTTCTGCATTGATTGTGTTGGTTGAACTGGGGTATGCCCCAGCATGGATCGTCATCATTATTATCAGCCGAGAGTTTGCGGTGACAGGACTTCGTTTATTGCTAGCAGGCGGTGGTGAGGTTGTTGCAGCGAAAATGCCTGGCAAAATTAAAATGTGGGCACAAACAGTGGCAATTTCCGCGCTGTTGCTGCACAATATCATTTTTGAAGCATTCTCTATCCCGTTTGCAGATATTGCATTATGGGTGGCGATGTTCTTTACAATTTGGTCTGGATGGGATTACTTCGCTAAAAATATGCAAGTATTCCGTAATTCCAAATAATTGATTTTGTCAGGGGGACAAGATATGAATGCAGAGATCATTGCTGTGGGATCTGAATTGCTTCTCGGGCAAATCGTCAATACAAACGCCAGATTCCTTTCCAGGCAGCTTGCCGATTTGGGAATCAATGTTTACTATCATACTGTCGTTGGGGATAATCCGGAAAGATTGAAGGTCGCAATGGAAATCGCCCAGAAACGGGCAGAGCTCATTATCTTTACAGGCGGATTGGGACCTACAAAAGATGACCTTACAAAAGATACAATTGCCGGACAGCTTGGAAAGCAGCTCGTTCTTGATGAAGAAGCGATGAGGTCCATCGAACTGTATTTCGAAAAAACGAACAGGTTAATGACTGAAAATAACAGGAAACAAGCTCTCGTGATCGAGGGATCCACCATTCTGAAAAATGAACATGGCATGGCTCCGGGAATGTTCCTGGCAACAGCAGACAACAAGTTCATGCTTCTCCCGGGACCACCGTCCGAAATGGAGCCAATGTTTCTGAAATATGGCCAGCCGGCTATAGAGGGCATGACCGGCAATCAGTCTAAAATTGAATCGAGGGTCCTGCGGTTCTTTGGAATCGGAGAGGCAGCCCTGGAAACGAAAATAGTAGATTTGATTGACCAGCAGAGCAACCCAACCATCGCCCCTTTGGCTGGTGACGGTGAAGTTACACTGAGGCTTACGGCGAGGGATGATCCCAAAGACACTGCACAAGCGTTGATTGATAGAGTGGAAGCAGAAATCATGGACAGAGTCGGTGAGTATTTTTATGGTTACGACGAAACTTCGTTAATGATCGAGCTTTCGAGACTATTGAAAAACAAAAACTTGACCTTATCAGCGGCTGAAAGCCTGACAGGCGGAATGTTCCAGCAGGAATTGACTTCAATCTCCGGTGCAAGCAGCCTTTTCAAAGGCGGCTTAGTTTGTTACTCGAATGAAGCGAAGATAGGACTTGTAAAGGTTAATCCGGAAACAATTGAGAATTATGGGGCCGTAAGCGGTGAATGTGCGGAAGAGCTGGCAATGAATGCTGCAGCGCTTACCAACTCTGACATCGGCATCAGTTTTACCGGAGTGGCTGGTCCCGACAGCCTTGAAGGTCATCCTCCAGGGACAGTATTTATCGGCCTCCACGTAGAAGGCCAACCAGTCCATTCAGAAAAACTAAGCCTGAGTGGCTCCCGAACAGCGATTAGGAAGAGGGCTGTAAAGTTTGGCTGTCAGATCATAATTAATAGATTATCAGGAACACGGAAGTGATGAACTTCCGTGTTTTATTTTTAAATGTTGCATTATCCCGTTCTTAAATAGTAAGTTTTCTTGCGAAAATTCTGTTTTAAAGGGTATAGTCTGCTTGAAAACTGGTGAATCATCCGGGTAAAATTCAATTTTCTTAATTTCCTGTGTTCTAAAAAAAACGAATAAATGTTCGATTTTTTAATAGACAAACACCCGGGAAAAAGGTATAGTAATAGTAGGCTTTAAATAAGAGATTTGCGGCCAAGCAGTATGCTGGTTCGTTTTTATATAATAAGGAGGAATTTGAGTGAGTGATCGTCAAGCTGCCTTAGATATGGCGTTAAAACAGATTGAAAAGCAATTTGGTAAAGGCTCAGTTATGAAATTAGGAGAGAAGACAGACACAAAGATTTCTACTTCTCCTAGTGGATCCCTTGCATTGGATGTCGCACTGGGAATAGGCGGATATCCTCGCGGGCGGGTTGTTGAAATCTACGGACCTGAAAGTTCAGGTAAAACGACTGTTGCGCTTCATGCAATTGCAGAAGTACAGGCAAATGGCGGTCAGGCGGCATTCATTGACGCCGAACATGCTCTGGACCCTGTATATGCACAGAAGCTTGGTGTAAATATCGATGAACTTCTTCTTTCCCAGCCAGACACAGGAGAACAGGCTTTGGAAATCGCAGAAGCACTTGTGCGAAGTGGAGCAATTGATATTATTGTTGTTGACTCCGTTGCAGCTCTTGTTCCTAAGGCTGAAATTGAAGGTGAGATGGGTGATGCCCATGTCGGTCTTCAGGCTCGTTTAATGTCCCAGGCATTACGTAAGCTTTCCGGTGCGATCAACAAGTCTAAGACTATTGCAATCTTCATTAACCAGATTCGTGAAAAAGTTGGCGTTATGTTCGGTAACCCTGAAACTACACCAGGAGGCCGTGCATTGAAGTTCTATTCAAGCGTGCGTCTTGAAGTACGCCGTGCAGAAACATTGAAGCAGGGTAATGACATGGTTGGTAACAAAACAAGGATTAAAGTTGTTAAGAACAAGGTAGCTCCTCCGTTCCGTACAGCAGAAGTGGATATCATGTATGGTGAAGGGATTTCCCAAGAGGGAGAAATCATCGACATGGGTTCAGATCTTGATATCGTCGATAAGAGCGGTTCATGGTATTCCTATAATGGTGAGCGTCTTGGTCAGGGAAGGGAAAATGCGAAGCTTTTCCTTAAAGAGAATCCGTCCATTCGTCTTGAAGTCAAACAGAAGATCCGTAATCACTATGGTCTTGATGGCGAGTTCACTGTGACTGAAACTGATGAAGACCAGGAAGAACTCAAGTTGGATTAATAGATTATCTATGCTTATGATCAAGGTCTCCTGAAAGCCAGGAGACCTTGTTTTTGTGTTAAACAGTGAAAATTCCGGATTGAAAATCAACAGAAACCATTCCAAAAATAAGAATTGATTGAATAATTAATCTAACCAATAGAATCCTTATAGGACAAACCCTTGACAATAAAATTTGACAGCTTTACAATTAAAAATGTATATTTTACATTTTCATGGTATTAAAAACGTTTAAAAGCATTTGAGCTGTATATTGATGCTTGTAACAATGTACATGCCGACACTTTAAAAAACGTAACACAAGTTCATAGCAAGAGGAGGTGAAAATGATGGATCTAATTATTTCAATCATCTCCATTTTGCTTGGCCTATTCGTCGGTGCAGTTGTTGGCTATTTTTATCGTAAATCCGTTGCGGAAGCAAAAATTGCAGGTGCCAAAAACGCCGCAGAACAAATTGTTGAAGATGCGAAGCGTGAAGCAGAGGCTATGAAAAAAGAATCCCTGCTGGAGGCTAAGGATGAAAATCACAAACTGCGTTCAGAAGCAGAGCGTGAAATTCGTGAACGAAGAAATGAACTGCAAAAACAAGAAAATCGTTTATTGCAAAAAGAGGAGAATCTTGATCGTAAAGATGAGTCGTTGAACAAACGTGAGAATCTTTTAGAGAAAAAAGATGACGCTCTTTCCAAAAGACAACAGCATATTGAAGAGATGGAAAGCAAAGTGGACGAGATGGTACGAAATCAGCAGACTGAACTAGAACGCATCTCGGGCTTAACGCGTGATGAGGCTAAATCCATCATTTTGGAGCGAACTGAGCAAGAACTTGCTCACGACATTGCACTAATGATTAAGGAAAACGAAAACAGGGCGAAAGAAGAATCCGATAAGAAAGCGAAAGAAGTACTTTCACTGGCCATTCAAAGATGTGCAGCAGATCATGTTGCTGAAACGACTGTATCAGTCGTAAATCTTCCGAATGATGAAATGAAAGGGCGTATTATCGGTCGTGAGGGACGGAATATCCGCACCCTGGAAACGTTGACGGGAATCGATCTCATTATTGATGACACTCCGGAAGCCGTTATCCTTTCTGGATTTGACCCAATCAGACGTGAAACAGCCCGTCTAGCTCTAGAAAAGCTTGTCCAGGATGGACGTATTCATCCGGCTCGAATTGAAGAAATGGTTGAGAAAGCGCGCCGTGAAGTAGATGAACACATTCGTGAGGTTGGGGAACAGACTACCTTCGAAGTGGGAGTACACGGACTGCATCCAGATCTTATTAAAATTCTTGGCCGCTTGAAATATCGTACAAGTTACGGACAGAATGTACTTAAGCATTCTATGGAAGTAGCCCAATTGTCCGGATTGCTTGCCGCAGAGCTAGGTGAAGATGAGACATTAGCTCGCCGCGCAGGACTCCTGCATGACATCGGAAAGGCGATTGACCATGAGGTAGAAGGAAGCCACGTTGAAATCGGCGTGGAGCTGGCTACTAAGTATAAGGAACATCCTGTTGTTATCAACAGCATTGCTTCCCACCATGGTGATACTGAGCCAACTTCGATCATTGCAGTACTTGTTGCTGCTGCTGATGCATTGTCAGCTGCAAGGCCTGGTGCCCGCAGCGAAGCGCTTGAAAACTATATCCGCCGTCTTGAAAGGCTGGAAGAGATTTCTGAATCCTATGAAGGAGTCGAAAAATCATTCGCAATTCAGGCGGGTAGAGAAATCAGGATCATGGTTAAGCCTGATCAAATCGATGACTTGCAGGCACACCGCCTCGCACGTGATATTCGAAAGAAAATCGAGGAAGAGCTCGATTATCCTGGACATATCAAAGTTACAGTCATCCGTGAGACACGGGCAGTTGAATATGCAAAATAAAGCGGTGCTTCGGCGCCGCTTTTTATATTGGCCGGTAAGTTCTTTTCCGATGGTTTTCATCTAATCTGGATGTTATGGTACAATTTTAACAATGGATGTTTTACAGGTGTTAAAGGTTCGGGGCTTTTATTTTGGGCGCTCACAAGAATTGGTGCTTAATACTAATGTGTTTGAGAAAAAGAGCCACGCCAAATATTTAAATTATAGACAGGAAAGTGAATGCAATGAGAATTTTATTCGTAGGGGATGTTGTAGGTTCCCCGGGCAGGGATATGATTACGGAATACCTGCCAAAGCTAAAGGGGAAATTTCGCCCGACTGTTACAATTATAAATGGTGAGAATGCAGCGAGCGGTAAAGGGATTACCGAAAAGATTTATCGGCAGTTTCTTGAACAGGGTGCCCAGGCGGTAACTCTAGGAAACCATGCATGGGATAATCGTGATATTTTTGAATTCATTGATAATGCTAAATATCTGGTCAGGCCCGCGAATTTTCCTGAAGAAGTACCTGGAAAAGGGATCGTTTATCTAAAGATCAACCAGGAAGAACTGGCAATCATCAATTTGCAGGGACGTACTTTCTTGACGCCACTTGATTGTCCATTTAAAAAAGCAGACGAATTGATAGAGGAAGCAAGAAAGCGCACATCCCTCATTTTCGTAGATTTCCATGCAGAGGCAACTAGCGAAAAGCAGGCCATGGGCTGGTATCTTGATGGAAGAGTTTCTGCTGTAGTAGGAACACATACTCATGTTCAGACGGCAGATGAACGGATTTTGCCATCTGGTACAGCTTACCTGACTGATGTAGGCATGACCGGGCCGTATGATGGAATATTGGGAGTAGAAAAAGAAGCGGTGCTTAGAAGGTTCATGACAAGTCTCCCAACGCGATTCGAAGTGGCCAAGGATGGAAGAAATCAACTATCAGCAGTATTGATAGATTTGGACAAGAAGACTGGCAAAGCAGTGAAAATTCAAAAGATCCTTGTTAATGAAGACCATCCTTTTTTTGACTAGAATATATGGATAACCTTTAAGGCTGCAGGTGGACTCTTTGAGTTTTTCTGCAGTCTATTATTTTGCGCAAAATAGGTTATTGGATATATAAAGCTGCAAATGGCTATCTTTCTGAACGATACCCTTATGAAGAGGAAAGAGTCCGCATAAGGATACGATACTGCCCGAACGATACCCTTATGAAGAGGAAAGAGTCCGCATAAGGATACGATACTGCCCGAACGATACCCTTATGAAGAGGAAAGAGTCCGCATAAGGATACGATACTGCCCGAACGATACCACTTATGAAGTGGGAAAGGCCTTCAAAAGGATACAATACTGCCCGAATGATACTCTTATGAAGAGGGGAAGGTCCGTTGAAGGGTCCGATCAACCCCGCAATCAGCCTCACACAGAACCATACCAAACAAAACATTGTCTTCACTTACAGTGCTTTTTTTTAGTGAAGGTCATATGTGGGCTTCTTCCTGAATATAGTAGCAGTGGAACAGACTAAACTGGATGTCCACTTAAGACGTCCAGGACGGGATAAATAAGGAGGAGCCAGGAATGGAGATATTAAAAGTTTCAGCAAAATCTAATCCTAATTCTGTAGCTGGTGCGCTTGCTGGAGTACTGCGCGAAAGAGGTGGCGCAGAAATTCAGGCTATCGGGGCGGGTGCATTGAATCAGGCCGTTAAGGCAGTAGCGATCGCAAGAGGGTTCGTAGCACCTAGCGGAGTCGATTTAATTTGCATCCCGGCATTTACTGATATCCTGATTGATGGCGAAGAACGGACAGCCATTAAATTGATTGTTGAACCCAGATGAAAGCGTAAGCGCTATAGATAGATTAGCACTCTAAAGAATTTTCAATAGTCACTTTCAGCCTGTTTGCTATTGCAAGCAGGTTTATTTCATTGAATGGAGTATTATGAATGTAAAGAGGAGGTATATTTGTGAAAATCTATGACGCTCATTGCGATGTTCTATATAAATTATTCATGGACCCAACGCTTGATTTTGCCAAATCCCCTGAACTGCAAGTCAATCTTGAACGGCTGAAGGCATCGTCTACTAAAGTCCAATTATTTGCCATCTATGTACCTGAATCAGTGCACCCTGATCTGAAATTTGAAGCAGCACTGCGAATGGCGGACTTATTTTATGAAAAAGTCTTAAGGCCTCACCCTCAAATCAAGCTGATTATTGACAAGGTGGACATAGACCTTCTTGCTGATGATGAAATTGGTGCAGTACTGACCCTGGAAGGTTGTGATGCGATTGGGCAGGATTTATTGAAATTACGAACTTTGCTGAGACTTGGAGTTCGGTCTGTAGGATTAACGTGGAACTTTGGGAATTATGTGGCTGATGGTGCCATGGAGGAACGGGGAGCGGGACTATCAAGATTTGGACGTCAGGTCGTCCAGCTGCTGAATGAAACCAGAACAGTCTGCGATGTCTCACACTTATCTGAACAGGGCTTCTGGGATGTAATGGAAGCAGCTGACCGGGTATTCGCATCCCATTCAAACTGTTACTCACTTTGCCGCCATCCCCGCAATCTTAACGATAATCAGATCAAAGCGCTGATTGGCCGAGATTCAGTCATTGGTGTTACCTTTGTGCCGGAATTCTTATCAGGTAAAAAGAATTCTGCTTCGATAGAAGATGTCATCCGCCATCTTGATCACATTTGTTCTCTAGGGGGAGAAAATCATGTGGGATTTGGATCTGATTTTGATGGAATTGAATTCACGGTAAAAAATCTCAATGGTAACGAACAATATGAAAATCTGTGGAACGAATTGCAAAAATATTATTCTGATATACAAGTGAGTAAGTTCCTATATGGGAATATGGCCGCCAGATTATCTGTGCAAAGATCGTAAATTCCATGAAGACAGCGAATTTCTGTATAGTAATCGAAGGGTTGCGGATTAAGAAACTTATAATATTTTAATAAATAAAAAAATATTCATATTTTCGTCAATAATTATTCTTAAAGGGTTGCTTTTTTATTCACATAGGTCTAGAATTGTAAGCGTTTAGTACCATCCATTTGCTAGATTTCAGCATGAAGTGCGAGATATAAACCGCTTAATTCTAGTGAATTACTTGGAAAAGTGCTACACTTAATAACGAAGCGTTTTTACATATTTTTTTACGTATCTAAAGGGGTGTAAGAGATGATCAATCAACTTTCATGGAAAGTTGGCGGACAGCAGGGAGAAGGAATTGAATCTACCGGGGAAATTTTCTCTATTGCATTGAACCGTCTAGGCTACTACTTGTATGGCTACCGTCACTTTTCATCACGTATCAAGGGCGGACATACAAATAACAAGATTCGAGTGAGCACTACAGAGGTTCGATCTATTTCTGACGATTTAGATATTCTTGTAGCTTTCGATCAGGAAACGATCGATGTAAACTACCAAGAATTGCATGAGAATGGCGTAATTATTGCTGATGCGAAGTTTGGCCCAAAAAAGCCTGAGGACACTCAAGCTGCGATGTATGCGGTTCCATTCACGGAAATGGCTACTGAATTGGGAACATCTCTTATGAAAAACATGGTTGCCATCGGTGCGACTAGTGCAATTTTAGATTTGGATATCCAGGTATTCGAAGAAGTCGTCAAGGAAATTTTCGGACGCAAAGGACAACAAGTTGTCGATAAAAATATGGAAGCCATCAAAGCTGGCTACGAATATACGAAAGAACAATTAGGCGGCGCTGAGACAATGCAGCTTGAAAAGGCTGATGGACAGAAACGGATGTTCATGATTGGCAATGATGCAATCGCTCTTGGAGCAGTAGCAGCAGGATGCCGCTTCATGGCTGCATATCCGATCACGCCTGCTTCAGAAATCATGGAATATCTGATCAAGAAACTTCCTGCTCTTGGCGGGACAGTTATCCAGACCGAAGATGAAATCGCTGCTGTCACTATGACAATCGGCGCTAACTATGGCGGCGTACGTGCCATAACAGCTTCTGCTGGACCAGGTCTTTCATTGAAGATGGAAGCAATCGGGCTTTCAGGTATCACGGAAACACCGCTTGTCATTGTTGATACACAGCGTGGCGGCCCATCAACGGGACTTCCTACAAAACAGGAACAGTCAGATTTAATGGCAATGATTTATGGAACTCACGGTGAGATTCCTAAAATCGTCTTTGCTCCAAGTACTGTTCAGGAAGCATTCTATGATGCAGCAGAAGCATTCAACCTTGCTGAGGAATATCAGTGTCCTGTCATTATGCTGACTGACCTGCAATTATCTTTAGGAAAGCAGACAGTTGAACCGCTTGAGTTTGATAAAGTAGAAATCCGCCGCGGTAAATTGGCTACAGAAGCTCTTCCTGAAATTGATAACAAAGGCTACTTCAAGCGTTATGAAGTAACTGAAGATGGCGTTTCACCACGTGTTATCCCAGGAATGAAGAACGGTATCCACCATGTTACTGGTGTAGAGCATGATGAAACAGGAAAACCTTCAGAATCTGCTGCCAACCGTATTGCGCAAATGGATAAGCGTATGCGTAAAATCAGTAATCTGAAGTTCAATACGCCTATCCATAAGAATGCTCCGCATGAGGAAGCTGATCTGTTGATTGTAGGTTTCAACTCTACAAGAGGTGCAATTGAAGAGGCAATGGGAAGACTTGAGAAGGATGGCCTGAAAGTAAACCATGCACATGTGCGCCTGGTACATCCATTCCCGGCTGATGAGATGATGCAGCTTGTACAATCTGCAAAGAAAGTTGCAGTTATTGAAAATAATGCGACTGGACAGCTGGCAAACATCATGAAGATGAATGTTGGAAGTCATGAGAAGATCCATAAGATCCTCAAGTATGACGGAAACCCATTCTTGCCGCAGGAAGTCCACACAAAATGCAAGGAGTTGTTCTAGGATGGCGACTTTTAAAGAATTTCGCAATAATGTAAAACCAAACTGGTGCCCTGGCTGTGGCGACTTCTCTGTACAGGCAGCCATGCAGCGTGCTGCTGCTAATGTGGGTTTAGAGCCTGAAGACCTGGCTGTAATCTCTGGTATCGGCTGTTCAGGCCGAATCTCCGGATATATTAACTCATATGGTTTCCACGGAATCCATGGCCGTGCGCTTCCTATTGCGCAAGGAGTTAAGATGGCTAACCGTGATTTAACTGTTATCGCTTCTGGTGGTGACGGAGACGGATTCGCAATCGGTATGGGACATACAGTCCATGCGATCCGCCGTAACATCAATATCACTTACATTGTCATGGACAACCAGATTTATGGTCTGACAAAGGGACAAACTTCCCCTCGTTCGGCTGCTGGCTTCAAGACAAAATCAACTCCTGCAGGTTCTATCGAGCAGGCCATTTCCCCAATGGAATTGGCTTTGACAGCTGGAGCTACTTTCGTGGCACAAAGCTTCTCAACAGACCTGAAAGACTTGACTGCACTGATCGAGGCTGGAATCAAGCATGAAGGTTTCTCTTTAATCAACGTATTCAGCCCTTGTGTAACTTACAACAAGGTAAACACATACGACTGGTTCAAGGAAAACTTGACAAAACTTGGCGACATTGAAGGATATGATCCTTCAAACCGCGAAGCAGCAATGCAGACATTGATGCAGCACAATGGTCTTGTTACTGGATTGATTTATCAAAATACAGAGCGTAAATCTTATCAGGAACTAGTCAGCGGTTATTCTGAAACTCCGCTATCTCAAGCTGACCTTAAGCTAGATCAAGATCACTTTGATAAGCTAGTTGCTGAATTCATGTAATACAACAAATCCGGAAATCAAGCCGGAATGAAATAAAACCCCAATCGACCAGGATTGGGGTTTTGTTATTATTATAAAATGCTGTTTTTGTAAAGATTGTTGTTGAAATCCTAAAACCGTTTTTAACGTTATAGAAGGTCAGTTTGCAGGTCGGTATTCAGTTTGCATGCTCTTTTCTCACAAAAACAGTCAACTTTGCGAAAAAAATAGGTTATTCACTCCTATTTTGTTGTCAATAGCAACGAAGTTTGAGAAAAGTGCCTTATAAAATAAATCCGATTGCTAGAATTAGTGACAAGCATCACTACAAAATAATAAACTGTTAGGTAATATAATTTATTAAGTCGGCTTTTTTTACCAGGAAAGCTGTATTTCCAGTGCCTGCTATTGTGTTCATTGATTGAAGAGTTTATACTATTATAATGTGTATATTTTATATTTTCAGGGTGAAATATAGCCCTTTTAAAAGTAGAAAGCAGAACTGTTTGTGAACCTAGCACGGGCACCAGGCTCTATCAATCTGCCTGCTCGCTTTCTAATGAAAGGAGATCTATAATGAACGAGAATCAACGCTTGGAAGGACAACAAGTACAAACTGGAAGTTCTTCGGACAAAAAATCCAGCAAGGATTACAGCAAGTACTTTGAAACAGTATATACAGCTCCTTCCCTGAAGGATGCAAAAAAACGCGGCAAGGAAGAAGTCCAGTATCATAAGGACTTCGACATCCCTGAACAATTCATTGGTATGGGACAAGGGCGCAAATTCTATATCCGCACTTATGGGTGCCAGATGAATGAGCACGACACAGAAGTCATGGCAGGTATTTTCCTTGGTCTTGGCTATGAACCTACTGACAGTGTAGAGGACGCGAATGTCATCCTCTTGAACACTTGCGCAATCAGGGAAAATGCTGAGAACAAGGTGTTCGGTGAACTTGGACATCTAAAGCATCTTAAAAGAGAAAAGCCTGATCTTCTATTGGGAGTTTGCGGCTGCATGTCCCAGGAAGAATCCGTCGTTAACAAAATTCTAAAAACGTATAACCAGGTTGATATGATTTTTGGTACGCATAATATTCATCGCCTGCCACATATTCTCCAGGAAGCATACATGTCCAAAGAAATGGTTGTAGAAGTTTGGTCTAAGGAAGGGGACGTAATCGAAAACCTTCCTAAGGTGCGCAAAGGCAATATTAAGGCATGGGTAAACATTATGTATGGCTGTGATAAATTCTGCACATACTGCATCGTCCCTTATACACGAGGCAAAGAACGCAGCCGCCGTCCTGAGGATATCATCCAGGAAGTCCGTCAGCTTGCTGCCCAGGGCTACCAGGAAATTACCCTTCTTGGCCAGAATGTAAACGCCTATGGAAAAGACTTGGCAGATATGAAATACGGTCTTGGTGACTTAATGGATGAAATCCGTAAAATCGATATCCCGCGGATTCGGTTTACAACCAGCCACCCGCGTGATTTTGATGATCACTTGATTGAAGTGCTGGCAAAGGGCGGTAACCTGATGGACCATATCCATCTTCCAGTACAATCAGGATCTACTGATGTATTGAAAATCATGGCCCGGAAGTACACTCGGGAACAATATCTCGAACTTGTCCGCAAAATCAAAGCAGCAATTCCTAATGTTACATTGACTACGGATATTATTGTAGGTTACCCGAACGAGACGGATGAGCAGTTCGAGGAAACAATGTCACTTGTCCGTGAAGTTGGCTATGAAGCAGCCTATACATTCATTTACTCTCCAAGGGAGGGAACACCTGCAGCTAAAATGCAGGATAATGTACCAATGGAAGTGAAAAAAGAGCGCCTTCAGCGCCTGAATGCACTTGTGAATGAGCAATCCGCACAGTCTATGAAGAAATATCAGGACCAGATTGTTGAGGTCCTGGTAGAGGGCGAAAGCAAAAACAATCCAGATGTTCTTGCAGGTTATACAAGCAAGTTGAAACTTGTCAATTTTGTAGGACCTAAAACGGCAATCGGCAAAATCGTCAGGGTAAAGATTACTGATGCAAAAACATGGTCTTTAAACGGGGAAATGGTAGAAGAAATACAACCAGTTGAGGTGAACTAAGTTGGCAAAATATAATAAAGATGACATTATCCAGCGTTCAAGAGAAATCGCAAGAATGATTGCGGAAACAGAAGAAGTTGACTTCTTCAAGCGTGCAGAAGCACAAATCCATGAGAATGAAAAAGTGAAAACACTCATTTCTTCTATTAAAGGTCTACAAAAACAGGCAGTTAACTTCCAACACTATGGAAAAACAGAAGCATTGAAGAAGACTGAAGCAAAAATTGCTTCTTTAGAACAACAACTTGATGAAATTCCGGTGGTCCAGGAATTCAAGCAGTCGCAAATCGATGTAAATGAATTGCTTCAGCTAGTGGCCACAACGATTTCAAATACCGTTACAGATGAAGTAGTCGAATCAACTGGAGGAGATATACTTCGCGGTGAAACTGGAGCAGCTCTGAAAAACGAAGAAAGCTGCCATACACACAACCATTAATTATCGATCAGTAAATGGTACCTGAATATTCAGGTGCCATTTTTTTATCGCGGCCATCGAATCTTGATTTTAATTAGCCTTCGCAAGTAGCTCCCCCGTGCGTGCCACTTTAAAGCAATCAAATCCCAATCAACTTTCATCAATCGGGAACATTCAGGGCATATGGGCATACAATGAACTATGCCTAAGTTTTTACCAGCGGTTCTAAAATTAATCGCACACTAGTCTAATATCACGCATAGGATGAATTGAAAAAGATTGAGGAGGTTTCGCTCGCAATGGGAGATTACAGAGAGATTATTACGAAAGCCGTCGTAGCGAAGGGACGCAAATTCACGCAGTCCAATCATACGATCAACCCAGCGCATAATCCGAGCAGCATTCTGGGCGCTTGGGTCATAAACCATAAGTATAAGGCAAAAAAGGTAGGGAAAGTGGTTGAAGTAAACGGGTCTTACGAAGCCAACATCTGGTACTCCTTTGATGATAATACAAAAACTGAAGTAGTGACGGAGAAAGTAACTTACTGCGATGTCATCAAGCTGAAGTACCGTGACCCTGACTGCATGGATGATCATGATGTCCTTGTAGAGGTCCTGCAGCAGCCTAACTGCATTGAAGCAGTCATTTCGCCTAATGGCAACAAAATCATCGTTCACGTCGAGAGGGAATTCCTTGTAGAAGTCATCGGTGAAACCAAGGTATGTGTTGTCACTCATCCGGGCGGATGCGATTGCGATGATGACGAGTGGGGTCATGGCATCGATGATGACGAATTCGAAGACTTGAACCCAGACTTTCTCCTGGGAGAGGAAGAATAACATCGAACTAGGAAGCTTTCACTTCCTAGTTTTTTTTTTTGGAAAATGAACAAAGAGAAGGCATCGGTTTGCAACTCCAGCACCTTTGGTTCCAGTGCCTTATGCTTTATTTTGAAAAGGAGTTACAGAAAAAAATTAGGTTTCTCGATACTTTTGCAGATTTCACATTCATTTAATTCTACCCATGAGTAAAAACTGCTTCTGCAAGAATTACATTCATTTTTATTAACATGATAGACAACTACACGTGTCTTGTGGATATTATGAACAATCTGAATTCCGCTGTGCTGGCATATATCCATGCAAAGATTGCACCCTGAACAATTTTTATCATCGATTGTTAGTGTACCGTCCTCCAGTGTGAAAATCTTTGTAGGGCAGATGTTAAAACAGGCCTCACATAATGTGCATTTCTCCTCATGTATCCTTACTTCGTGAAACGACCAATCATTATATAGGCTAGAAGCCTTAAAGCTGTCCTCATTGAATCGCCATTTTACTGGCGTTACTGAAGACAGTACAGTCTTTTTGCCATCCATCGAGAGTTTCGTAAAAAAGCCACGCCTTGATAGCTTCGGTTGAGCCTCTTCTTTAAGTGATATGGTCTTGATGATCAACAGTGGATCAAGTTCCAGTACCTTCAAAACTTCATTGGCTTTCCCTATACGTTTTTCTAGCTCCTCATCAGCAGCTGCTTTTTGGATAAAGCGGACTCCTTTTTTATGAAAATAAAGCAATTCCATGAAGCTAGGAAGCGGAGAATCATCTTGTAATAAAAGGTAGTCCTTGATGACCTTCCTTGCTGGCGACTGTCCTTTTATTGCCTGCTGCGGACATACTGTGATGCAAACACCGCAGAGGGTACAAGCCTTTTCATCTATTTTTAGTGTTCCTTCTTTTATATTTATTGCCCCTTGTGGACATTCATCCATACAAGCTGTACAGGTACTCAATGGACTTTTCTTTTTTGAACAGGCTTCTGATATTTCCAGTTCATAGCTCAAGCTTTCGAGCCAATTGGTTAGCAGCGACATATAGGTCACCTCAAGAGTGATAATTCATTTACTTCCATTCTACGACTAAAGTTCTTAAAAAGCGGCGAGTTTGCTGGATTTACAAACATATTTAAAGGAATGTTCACATTTCCAGTATTGCTGTAAGCGTTGTAAAGCCTTTATTTAAGTGTCTTTTAATAGTTTTCTATAATCTGGACTGAAAAATAAACAATAAAATTAGGTGAAATCCTTCACATACGCTACGGGGAATATCCACAGAATGTATATTGTTTCACAAACTTGATTGCCATATAGTGAAGTTGTAATCGAAAGGTGGTGAATCCCGGTGATTGGATTAGATAGAAAAACAGAATGTGCAAATGTTTTTATAGTCCTTGCAGATTTATTTAAACAACCAACTACAGAGATCTGGGATGAGATTCAGCAGCAGGATCTACTGAAGAAGCTGGAAGAATCGGTCAACGAACTTTTTAGTATCGACTTTTTCATAGAGGAAGTCCTGCCTGAGAACTATGAAGAATTTAGGGAATTATACATATCCTCTATTGGCAGCACGCAAAAGAAGGCTGCACTTCCAATTGAATCTTTGTATAAACAGTGGACTATGGATGAAACGTGCACTCTACCCTTTGCCAGGGACAAAGGGTATATATTGGGAGATTCGGCGTTACATATCAATTACCTGTTAGAAAAGCTAAAGATCGAAATACCTAATGAATTACAGGGTATGCCGGACCATCTAGCAATCCTGTTAGAGTTGTTGGCTTTTTTCATTGAGCATGCTCCCGATCATTCCACTGCTGAATTTTTGGATGATCATTTCGATTGGCTCGATGAATTCGAATCTCAGCTTTCGGAAGTAACGGTTCTGCCATTTTATCAGAGACTGACGAGGGCATTGATCGAAATATTGGAGGCACAACGAAATAGTTACCTGTAAGGCTTCAAATTTTAAAGGTGGTGATGCTTTTAGTGAAAGACATCCTGTTAAAAAGAGCTGCAATAACAGATTCCATTAAAGAGACCGGGTACTCTGCAAAAGAGTTAATGAGTTTTATAGACAGCAGTAATGGAAGAAAGCATCAATCACAAAAATGGCTGGCATAAACGGTCAAGTCAAAAATCACTAAATGTATTATCGGTCTTGAGTAAAAGGAGGGCTAGAGAAAATGGTGGATACAAAACTATCACGTCGAGGATTCATTAAAGCCTCTGCAGCAACTGCTGCGTTGGCATCTGCGGGAACAGTAGGCTTTAATGAATGGTCCAATCAATATGTAAAAGCAGGAGCAAATGCAGAAATAAAGGAAATACCTAGTACATGCAATGCATGTTCAAGCAAATGCGGGATGATCGGCCATGTCAAAAACGGGCGCTTATGGAAGTTGACGGGGCACCCTGATCACCCTTATTCAAAAGGGAAGTTATGTGCCAGGGGGCATGGGTACGCTACAGTTGTTTATTCCCAGGATAGGCTGACACAGCCTTTAAAGCGTGTTGGTGAAAAGAAATTCGAGCCGATAACATGGGAACAAGCTTACAAGGAAATTGCTGAAAAATTGAACAAGATTATCAAAGATCATGGTCCACAGTCAGTAGCACTGACGGAGGATCCACGTGCTTCAGGGAAATTCTATTCTCCTAGATTCATCAATGCTCTTGGTTCTGCGAACTATTATACGCACCATGTTGTTTGTTCAAATTCCAGGGATGCGGGTTTCCTTCATACAGTAGGTGTTACGGCCACGAGTGCAGATATCAGTAATGCCAAATACATTATGTTCATAGGCAGAAGCTATGGAGACGGAATTAGGCCAAGCTCGGTACAAGCATTGGCATCTGCGAAAGACAACGGAGCCAAAATTGTCATTGTCGATCCACGATTGAATAACACAGGCAATCTTGCGACAGAGTGGCTGGCAATCCGACCAGGCACTGACTTGGCTCTTGTACTGGCTATGTCACATGTGTTGATTAAAGAAAATCTTCACGATATGGAATTCATTAAGAACTACACAATTGGATTTGACGAATATGCAAAAGAACTGAAAAAATATACACCAGAATGGGCAGAAAAAATCACCGGTCTCCCTGCTGATGCAATCACACGGATTGCCATGGATATGGGTAAAGCCAAACCGAAGGCGTTGATTGAGCAATCCTGGAGAGGTGCATTCGGATGCAACTATGAAAATAGTACGGAAACCGGCCGTGCCGTTGCAATGTTTAATGCTTTACTTGGCAACTACCAGCAAAAAGGCGGAAGTATATTCGGGGGGAAACCTTCACTAGGCAAGCTCGATAAAGCTAAATATCCGAGTCCTAAGGAACCTGAACTTCCAAAGGCTGGCTCAAAGGAATTCCCGATTGCTTATCCAAGTAATGGGGTTGCAACAATCGTCGCAAAAGAAGCATTGGAAGGCAAAATGAAGGCGGCCATTTACTACCATTCTAATGCAGCGCTAGGTTATGGAAATCCGAAAGTAATGAAGGAAGCTCTTTCTAAAATGGATCTCGTTGTGGCCATCGATGTACAAATGTCTGAAACGGCACAACTGGCACATTATGTCCTTCCGGAAGTAACTTATATTGAACGTGATGAGGTAATTGAAGGTTTATCAGGGAAAATACCAGGCATCGCGCTCCGTCAACAAATGGTTGACAAGGTTCATCCGCAGACAAAACCAATACATGAAATCTATACGGAATTAGCTGAAGTCTGCGGTGTAGGACAATATTTCAACTTCTCCCTTGATGAATTGAACGAAGCGATGCTTGCGCCTACAGGTATTACTTATAAACAGCTAAGGGAAAAAGGAACCATCATGTTCCCTAATGAAGAAATCACCTTAGGTAAGATGAAAGAACTGAAAACGCCTTCTGGAAAGGTCGAGTTTTACAGTGAAACATATAAAGAAGCAGGCTTTAAACCGATCGTTGAATGGATTGAGCCAAAGGTAAGCCCGGCAGACGATTCTTTCCGTCTGATCACTGGTAAACAGGCAATCCACAGCCATACGCAAACTGCGAATATACCAATCTTAATGCAGATTACAAAAGATTATGATTTAGAGAGAATCTGGATCAACCCTATTCGTGCCAAAGCGCTGGGAATCAAGGATGGAGATATGGTTGAACTGAAATCAAGTGAAGCCACAAGCAAAATTCGAGTGAAGCTGACAGAAAGAATCCACCCAGAAGCGATTTTTGTGCCAAGCCATTATGGAATCACTTCAAAGGATTTAAAGACAGGACAGGGCATAGGATTTGGCTATATGGAACACGTACCATTCGATTTTGAAAAATGGAGCGGCGCAGGAAATATCCACGAAGTAATCGTGAAGGTTAGGAAGGTGAATGGCTGATGGCACGCTATGGAATGGTAATAGACACACGAAAATGCGTCGGCTGTTATGCTTGCCGGGTAAGCTGCCAGATGCAGAACGAGCTTCCGGTAGAAGAGTCATTTATTAAGTTTTATGAAAAAGAAACGGGTGTATTCCCAAACGTGAAGAATGAAATCATCCCGGTACAATGCCAGCACTGTGAGGATGCCCCATGTGTGAGTGTCTGCCCGACAAAGGCTACCTACACGACAAAAGAAGGCATCGTGCTAGTTGACGCTGATAAGTGTATCGGCTGCAAATATTGTATGGTCGCTTGCCATTATGGAGCAAGAACGCAGGATCATAAAACCGGGGTAGTTGAAAAATGCCGCTTCTGTGCCGAACTTGTGGCAGAGGGCAAACAGCCAGCCTGTGTCAGCACATGCATCAGCAATGCCCGTATTTTCGGTGACCTCGATGATCCAAACAGTGAAGTTTCAAAAGCAATTGTTAAATTGAATGCCCAGCCTTTAAGGCCGGACTTAGGCAAGGCAAAAATTTACTACGTGAGGTGATTATAATGGTTTGGGGAACAATTATCGCTGCCTATCTATTCCTAGCTGGACTTAGTGCCGGTGCGTTTTTAACATCTTCGTATGCAGCAAGGAAATATCCTGATGCCAAAACAATCAGGATTGTCGGAAGGTTAATCAGCCCGATTCTTATGGGGATAGGACTATTGCTTCTTATCGTCGATGCAGAAGCAGGTCTTAAGGATCCTTTGCGGTTCATCTATCTGTTTACAAATTTCAGTTCTGTCATGACAATCGGTACTTATTTCATTAGCTTTTTCATGATGGCTGCAGCTTATATCGCCCTGATGGAATTGCTGAAAAAAGATACGAACCAAATTGTTGAGTACGTCGGCATCGTATTTGCTGTCGCTACAGCCATTTACACAGGCTTCTTGATCGGTGTCATTGGTGCTGTGCCACTATGGAATACAGCAATTTTGCCAATCCTGTTCGTTGTGTCGGCATTCTCAACGGGGATTGCTGGTACAATGCTCGTGTCAGCAATCGTGGATAAAAAGGTGATCCATCATGTGACGTCTATCAAAAAAATTCACTTTACATTGCTGATTTCCGAAGTATTCCTGATTTTCACAATGTTCTTGATCACTTCATCGACCAATGAATCTGCTGCACAATCTGTTGCCATGCTTATCTCCGGTGAGTATAGCCCTTTATTCTGGGTTGGTCTGATTGTTATCGGATTGATGGTTCCAATTGGAATTGAGGCTCTCGAATTATGGAATTCGCGAAAACTTCACCAGAGCCAGGCGGGACTGGAAGTAGCAGCTTCCGGATCTCACGGAATTACAGCTACCTTGATCACTGAAAGTGCCGTACTTGCAGGTGGATTCATCCTTCGTTATCTGCTGCTAGCAGCAGCAGTACCGGTAATATTTTTATAAAAGGCTCTTTTCACAAACTTTGTTGCTTTTGAATACAACATAGGATTTCAAGACCTATTTTTTCGTAAAGTTGACTCTTTTTATGAGAAAAGAGCATGCAAACTTAGTACCGACCTGTAAAATGGTTTTTTATTACGTTAAAATCGGCTTTAGGATTTTAACAACAATCTTTACGAAAACAGCGTTATAATAAATGCAAGCAGACCTGGACAAAACACGTCCAGGTCTTTTATGTATCAATTGAACTCTTTTGCTTTCTCTTTATAAAAAAATTTATGATTTGAAGCGCTATATTACTGACCATCAAAATCAGGATGGGCATAAAAAAGTATGGACTTGCCTGGTTGACCCAGGTAAGCTCAAAAAAGTAATCGACAAAAGAAAATAAAACGAAAATAAGTACAATAAGGCGAGTTATGCTTTCCAGTTTAATTAACATACCAACCTATCCTTTCAATAATTAATCTATAAATTCTCTAAAATATGGAAAATTCCTTCTAAGAATATATTAGGAAAGATGATTTTTGTTTGTTGAACGAGGAGAGGATAATTAAGTTAATTTTGCCTGCTGCTGTTTTAGGGATTATGGCTGAATATCTGCCGTTGCATGAAGGGTTATCAGTAGTTAAGGGTAATCATGGATATTGTGGACAATCAGGAAACATATTCGAAAAGAGTAAGTTAACCAAAAAGAAGGGATATCAGACGAGAACACAGAATAATATTTCCAACGTTTATGTAAAAGAGGGATGTTGATGGAGGTGCAATTTACGGTACCGTGGTGTTCTTCTCAGGAAGTGGATGATACCTTTCCACTTCCTGATGATTATAAGTATTGGAGACCTTTAGTCGCACATTTTCTTGAAGAAACTGATACAGTAGAAATCCATTGTTGGAATGAAGAACAGGAGGTAATCCTAGAAATTCAAACTATACTTAAAAGTTCTGTCCATGTCAGCGAACACATGACTGTTTTTAAAATCACCAATGATAAAAGCGCGCAAGATATACTTTTGAACAAATATGAAAAGAACCATAGGTTTAAGTGGTTCACCGTGAATCTTATTCAACAGAGTGAAGTCATTTTCCATTCCGGCCACTGGGCTACGGAATTTGCAGTCACTGCCAAGAATTCGGAAGAGGCTTCATGGATTCAGTCAGTCACCCCAACGAACACGGATTTTCTCTTTTATTAACGCTCTTTTCTCAAACTTTGTTGCTATTGACTACGACTAAAGAGGTGTATAAGTGATTACTTTTGGAGAAATGGAATCAGGAATTAGCTATACCCTGCGGCCGGGTGTCTATGGAATCATTTTTAATGAACAGAAGAATTTGATTGCCCTGATTGAGACGGATGATGGAAAGTACTTTCTTCCAGGTGGTGGGTTGGAAGAAAATGAAAGTCATGAGGAGTGTCTAGTTCGGGAAGGTATAGAAGAAATGGGGAATCTGCTAGAAATTGGAGAATGGATTGGAAAAGCACAGCGCTATTTTTATTCTAAGAAGGATTCGGAATATTATCTCGGTGAAGGTCATTTTTATTTTGCGGAAATAGCGGGAGAGGCGGGGGAACCTGTGGAAGATGATCATCAACTTAGATGGGTTGAAACTGGTGCAGCAGTGAACATATTATTTCATGAACATCAGACCTGGGCCCTTCAAAAGGCTTTGGCTTTGATTGAAAAAAACGAGGAAATATAAGTGAAATATCCCTGCCTTGCTTGATGAAAAAAGTCACCTTGGTACAAGTCTGTAATCAGCTTTGTTGGGAAATTCAAATGAACCAAATTACCTCTTCCCTTTCTCACCTGCTTAATGGTAATGTTAGCTTAATTACATCCTCATTATTTATTTGTTTGACAATAGGGATAAATGGGAAAATATTTCTTAGAACAGTAAAAAAGTAATGAGGGCGATTATGATTAACAACTTTGAGTATCGGATCTTTTACGAGGAACTAAGAAGACTTCATAAAGAATACCAGCGGTGTGAAAGTGCCACCTTAAAACAATCAATTTCAAAGGACATTGAACTTATAGAGGACGCGCTGGAAACAATCTGAATAATAAATTAAGCAGGAGATTTTTTAATGAATAAACAATTAACCGATCCAGAATTCCTTTCATTTTGTGAAAACGCTATGCCAATTGAAGTGGTAGAAAAGTTCACTGATAATAACATCCGCGGACTTGAGAATATTGCACTTAGGTCAATTTCAACCCGAAGCAAACTACCGTCCAATGTCGTCAATCTTTTGGTTGCCTATTTTTACAGCCACTATGGTAAACAGGTATATAATCGTAATGACCTTGCACGTTTATATGATTACTGGGCATCGAAGGATGTCCGGACAATGACTCAGGCAATTGAAATGACCAATGAAGATATTGAGGAAGTTCTTAAAACGTTGAAATGATGTTATTACTTTTGGACAGGCTGAGCTCAGCCTGTTTTTTTTGAAGCAAAAACAATTGTATTATTGAATAGTAAAATAAATTAATAGAAAGCAGGTGTAATTTTGCTTGAAGATGCTCAGATTAAACTTGCTGTAAAAGATGAAGGCACAAAGGTCATTGAGATGCTTAAAAAAGTCGCACAGTGGATGCGGGAACAGAAGATCAATCAGTGGCAATATCTATTGAATGGAGGGGATGATGAGGAAATTCTGGAAGCGATTAAGCAAAACGAAACATTCATTATCCTGAATGATGAAGAAATAATCGCAACGTTCACCCTCTCGACAATCCAAAGTGATTGGGACAGACATATTTTTGGTGGAGATACTGAAGAAGATTCAGTGTATTTACATAGGCTCGCAGTATCACCAGAACATATAGGCAAAGGTCTTGGAAAAGAGCTGTTAAATTGGATAGAGAAGAATTTTTCAACGGACAAAACATATCTCAAATTAGACTGTGTAGCAGACAACAGCAAATTGAATCAGTTTTATTTAGCCAACGGATTTCACTATCTCGGTGAAACAGACCATCACAGTAAATACGAAAAAAAGTTTTTTTCTTAACTCTGATCCTTATTGGGTCTTTTTTTATGGAGACATAAAAAGCCCGAGATTTCACTTAATGTTAATAAACATAGGGAAGTATCCGCTGAAATAGAGGTTAAAATGGAGTTGCGACGAAGAGATGTTTAGCGAGGGATCAATTATGTTGATGCAAACAGAATTTTTGGAGGAAATAGTCGACCATCTGCCTGAGGGTATGATTGTTATGGATAAAAATCGTACGATTCATTATCTTAATGAAAAAGCGGTTGACATGACCGGATGGAAACTCGGAGAGAAAGTACCTTACTGTACTTATTGCCAGGAAAGAGAGCTGGAAGAGAATGAAAATCGCTGTATCTTGACTGCTGATAATCCATTACCTTTTTTTAACTCCCATCTGGCTGTATATGAGGGACTAGAAGAATTTGAGATGTCTTTAAAAAAAATGACTATATCGGAAGAGGTATATTATGTTTTAAGGATACGGCCTCCAGTCCAGAATGAAAATAGTGAGCGGGCACGATTCCATGAGCTGCTTGTACAAGAAACGCTGCTCGCTCAGGAGGCAGAGCGAAAAAGGATTGCCATGGAACTGCATGACCATATTGGACAAAGTGTCTATAGCATATTTCTTGGCCTCGAGGTTATTAAACAGAACATTAGCGAAGATAAGTATCAAAATCATGTCACCAACATGGTTAATGTCATGGGCAAAACTCTGGAAGATATTAAACGCCTGACAAAAAGCCTTAGGCCTGAGATCGTTTATGACATAGGATTGGAGAAATCACTTCGGCAAGCAGTAAAGGACTGGAGAAAGCTATACCAGATAGAAATTTTTTTGGAGATGGAGCTCGATAACGAACAAAAACTGGATCGGGAAAAAGAACTCCATCTATTCAGGGTCATCCAGGAAAGCATTACAAATTCTGTTAGACACGGCAAAGCAAGCTATTTCTCCATTCATTTAAAGACATACTATCAATATATCTTTTTTAAGTTATATGATAATGGCAATGGCTTTAATGGAGGAGGATGTAAAACGAAAGGGCTCGGTTTGAAGCATATGTACGAGCGCTGCAAAATGCTTGATGGGGACATTAAGTGGATCAGCAAGGAAGGCGGGCCTACACGGGTGGAAGGGTTTGTTTCTTTAACAAAAGCGGAAGGGGAGAGGAAAGATGAACCTAATGATTATCGATGATCATGAAATCGTCCGTGATGGGCTGAGCATGCTTTTGCAGCAATCCTTTTGCATTGATGGGAGGATTTGTGCCTGCGATGGCTATGAAGCTGTTAAAGCTGCGGTTGACTTCCCTGCCGACCTTGTACTTCTGGACCTTTCGATGCCAGGCGGCCTGGATGGAATGACGACATTGGAAAGGCTTCGGAAACTCCTCCCAGACGCAAAAATAGTCATTTTCTCAATGCATGATGATATCGGCTATCAAAAGAAGGCTTATGAAGCGGGAGCTGACGGCTATCTAATCAAGCAGCTGAAGCGCGACGATCTTATCCAATCTCTGGATAAAATTTTAGCGAACCAAAAGGTGTTCGATACACATATATGGGAGGATGATACAGAGGGTGACCAATTCAATCTGGTTGACCTTCCGATCACGAAGCGCGAAAAGGAAGTATTCATCCTTACGGTCAAGGGATATTCCCAGAAAGACATAGCTGAAAGGCTTGATATATCAGTCAAAACAGTGGAAAACCATCGCCAGAAAATTGGGGAGAAGCTAGGGACACACAAGCGATATGAATGGGTAGAAACAGCACGGAAATATAATGTATTTCACCCTTAGAAGCAGGACATACTGATGTCTTGCTTTTTTGTTGGTCATATATTTAAAGTGTTTAAATCTATTAGAATGATTAGAGAATTTTGCGAAATTGTCAGTGGAAGCCGTTATATCCCAGAATTCAGCTTTAATCCTGGTTGCATTCAGCTTACTATTTTTCACAATCGGTCTGAAAAAAATGAAATATGATTGATGTATACCAGTCCATATTTGGAATGGTAATTCTTTTTATGGGGATTCTATCGAAAATTGTATTTTGTCGAGTTATAATAGATATTTAGAGTAAGAGTCGAAAATGATTATTGGATTGACACAAAAAGAATAAATAAAGTTACTCGGGTAAAAGCGGGTCACCTGACATTACCCGAAATTGATAAAATCATAATGGGAGAGGCAGAATCTCTGCACAACCCTAACAATAAAGCTAAGTGAATTTTGGAGGATAATATGGCTGCATATACCCCTATGATCAAGCAATACCTGCAAGTGAAGGCAGATTACCAGGATGCCTTTTTATTTTTTCGTTTGGGAGATTTTTATGAAATGTTCTTCGAGGATGCTTTAAAGGCTTCCCAGGAACTTGAGATTACACTGACAAGCAGAGAGGGCGGAGGAGAGGAACGGATTCCGATGTGCGGTGTTCCTTACCATTCCGCTCCAAACTATATTGAACAACTGATTAACAAAGGCTACAAAGTCGCTATATGTGAACAAACAGAAGACCCGAAGACTGCTAAAGGGGTCGTTAAGCGGGAAGTTGTCCAGCTGATCACTCCGGGAACAGTAATGGAAGGTCGAGGTCTTTTAGAAAAAGAAAATAATTTTATCGCTACCGTTTCAGTATTTCCTGGAGACACATATGGGTTTGCCTGCAGTGACCTGTCGACCGGGGAAAGCAGGGCGACATTAGTTAATGGCAGTGTCGAAGAGCTTATTAACGAACTATCGATTTCTGGAGCAAAGGAAGTTGTCATCGAAAGCACGCTTTCGCCGGAAATCCAGAAAAAGCTGAAAGAGCGTTCTATCCTGGCGCTTTCAATTGAGGATAACACCAATCTCAATGAAAGCTTTTCAGAACTTTTTGCTGATCTGGAAAATGAACAATTAAAAAACACAGTATGCAGGTTATTCAATTACTTGTACCGAACCCAGAAGCGCAGCCTGGACCACTTACAAAAAGTATCAGTTTACAAAGTCCAGCAGTATATGAAAATAGATTATTTTTCCAAGCGGAATCTTGAACTGACAGAGACAATCCGTTCAACAGCGAAAAAGGGAACGCTTTTATGGCTGCTTGATGAAACGATGACCGCAATGGGCGGCAGGATGCTGAAGCAGTGGATCAACAGGCCGTTGATTGACCAAGCTGAGATCAGCCGCCGTCAGGAATTGGTGCAGCTTTTTGTCGGACAGTTTTTCGAACGCCAGGAATTGCGGGAAAAGTTGAGAGAGGTATATGATCTTGAACGATTGGCTGGAAGAGTTGCTTTTGGAAATTTGAATCCAAGAGACTTGATGCAGCTAAAGAGATCTTTATTACAGGTACCTTCACTAAAGCATATTTTGGAGAGTCTTTCCCATGAGGAAGCTGCCCGTATGGCAGACAGACTTGACCCTTGCGAGGAGGCGGCGGATCTGCTGGAACAGGCAATCGTTGATAATCCCCCGCTTTCGGTCAAAGAGGGGAACATCATCCGTGATGGCTACAATCATCAGCTTGACCAGTATCGCGATGCCAGCCGGAACGGCAAGACTTGGATTGCCATGCTTGAACGGGACGAGCGTGAGAAAACAGGCATAAGATCCTTGAAGGTCGGCTATAATCGTGTGTTTGGCTACTATATTGAAGTAACAAAAGCGAACCTCCATCTTTTGCAGGAAGGCCAGTATGAACGAAAGCAGACGTTATCAAATGCCGAACGCTTCATCACACCTGAACTGAAAGAAAAGGAAGACTTGATTCTTGCTGCGGAGGAAAAAAGTGTCGAGCTTGAATACCAGCTTTTTACCGGAATCCGCGAGACGATCAAAGAATATATTCCAAGATTGCAGGGACTTGCCAGGGCTCTTAGTGAACTCGATGTACTCCTTGGGTTTGCAGAGCTTAGTGAACAGCGACAGTATGTAAAGCCGATGTTCTCAGCTGAGAGGAAAATCGTCCTGAAGGATGGGCGCCATCCAGTTGTCGAAAAAGTAATGGATGCCCAGGAATATGTGCCTAACGATTGCTATATGGACAATGAACGCGAAGTCCTGCTGATTACTGGACCGAATATGTCTGGTAAAAGCACATATATGCGCCAGGTTGCCTTGACAGCGATCATGGCTCAAATTGGCTGTTTTGTCCCGGCGACCGAAGCGGTATTGCCGATATTTGACCAGGTTTTCACAAGGATTGGTGCTGCAGACGATCTAGTTTCAGGACAAAGTACCTTCATGGTCGAGATGCTTGAGGCAAAGAACGCAATTACCAATGCTACAAAGGATAGCTTGATTCTTTTTGATGAAATTGGCCGGGGCACATCCACTTATGATGGTATGGCACTCGCCCAGGCAATGATTGAATATATCCATGATAAAATAAGTGCAAAGACGCTGTTTTCGACGCACTATCATGAAATGACTACACTTGAGAATGAACTGCAAAAATTAAAGAATGTACATGTCAGCGCAGTTGAGCAGAACGGCAAAGTGGTTTTCCTTCATAAAATCAGGGAGGGCGCAGCGGATAAGAGTTACGGTATTCATGTTGCACAGCTTGCTGAATTGCCTGCTGACCTGATAGAACGTGCTGCGGAAATCCTGCACATACTTGAACAAACAGACACACCGGCTTCACTTGGGTCTCAGAGTCAGGTTAGCTTAGACTCTGTCCGGGAAACATTGCAGCACGAGCAAGACAAACAAAGCATGATTCAAGCAGCAGAAACAGCAGCCGCGTCTCAGTTATCATTCTTTGATGAAGAGCCTGAACAGAAGAAAACTAGTGGTGGAAGCAAAAAGGAGAAGCAGGTACTTGACCAATTAAACGGACTTGAAATCCTGGATATGACTCCTTTGCAGGCCATGAATATTCTTTATGAACTGCAAAAGAAGCTGCGTAAGTAAGATTCTATAAATCCTAAATGGGTCAGGAGCTGGGAAAAGGGTCTATAGAAAGATTCTATAAGCCTGAAGTGTAAGTAGATCGAGAAAAAGGGGCCATAGAAAGATTCTATAAGCCCAAAATGAAAGAAGATCGAGAAAAAGGTCTCATAGAAAAATTCTATAAGCCCGAAATGAAAGAAAATCGAGAAAAAGGTCTCATAGAAAGATTCTATAAGCCCGTAATGTAAGAAGATCGAGAAAAAGGGCACATAGAAAGATTCTATAAGCCTGAAGTGTAAGTAGATCGAGAAAAAGGGCCCATAGAAAGATTCTATAAACCCAAAATGAAAGAAGATCGAGAAAAAGGTCTCATAGAAAAATTCTATAAGCCTTAAATGAAGAAAGATCGAGAAAAAGGGCACATAGAAAGATTCTATAAGCCCAAAATGAAAGAAGATCGAGAAAAAGGTCTCATAGAAAAATTCTATAAGCAAGTAATGAAAGAAGATCGAGAAAAAGGGCTCATAGATAGAATTACATTGCAAAAATCCAACATTACTTGCGTATAAACAAAAGCTGGAGGTGACGGAATGGCGAAAATTATACAATTAGACGATGCATTGTCAAATAAGATTGCTGCCGGTGAGGTAGTAGAACGGCCGGCATCTGTTGTTAAGGAATTGCTGGAGAACGCGATTGATGCTAACAGTACCGTGATTGAAATTGATCTTGAAGAGGCTGGTCTTGCCCGGATCAGGATCATAGACAATGGAGACGGGATTGAGGAAGATGACGTTCTCGTCGCCTTCCAGCGACATGCTACGAGCAAAATCAAGAATGAAAACGACTTGTTCCGAATCAGGACTCTCGGGTTCAGGGGAGAGGCGCTGCCGAGTATCGCATCCGTTTCGAGGCTTGAAATGAAAACATCAACAGGGATCGAAGGCAATAAAGTGGTCATCGAAGGCGGCAAGGTCGAGTCGGTCGAGAAAGCCGACAGCCGTAAAGGAACGGATATCATTATCTCAGACCTGTTTTTTAATACTCCGGCACGCCTTAAATATATGAAGACCATTCATACCGAACTTGGCAATATTACAGATGTTGTAAACCGCCTGACGCTGGCAAATCCAGATATTTCCTTCAGACTTGTCCATAATGGCCGCCAGCTTTTAAAGACGACAGGAAATGGAGACGTCCGCCAGGTACTGGCTGCCATTTACGGTATTAATATGGTTAAATCAATGATTCCTATTACTGGTGAATCTTTGGATTATAGAATAAGCGGCTATATATCGATGCCAGAAATCACAAGAGCATCGCGAAACTATATCTCGACCATGATTAATGGCCGTTTTATCAAAAATTATGCGCTTGTTAAAGCGATACAAGAAGGCTATCATACATTACTCCCTATCGGCAGATATCCGGTTGTTCTTTTGAATATTGAAATGGATCCGCTCTTGATTGATGTGAACGTCCATCCATCCAAGATGGAGGTTCGGTTGAGCAAGGAGCAGGAGTTGAATGAGTTAGTCTCAAGTGTCATAAAGAATGCTTTTAAGACGAAGGAATTGATTCCGGCTGGAATGGTTACTCAGAAGCTGGAGAAGCCGAAGTCAGAGCAAACCTTCATGGAGCTGGATCATTTGCGTGAAGCAGAAGAAAAAGATTCTACTGTGCAATCGACTTTTGAACGCAGGCCATTTGTGGAGGAGAAGGCTGTTGAGCTAAGTAAGAGCTATAAAGCTGCTGAACCATCCCATATTTCACAGCAGGGAGCTCCTGACTGGAGGAATGCCTTTGTAGCTCAAGAAAACACGACCTTCGAGGCCACTGCACCTGTCGCTGATGAGGAACTCGTTCATGATGAACAAGAAATCCTCGAGCCAGGCATTTCTCCTGAAGCCCAGGAACCGGCAGAAGTTCAGGCTTCACGAGTCCCTCCCCTTTATCCTATTGGGCAGATGCACGGAACCTACATTCTCGCTCAGAATGAGCGGGGTTTGTATATAATTGACCAGCATGCCGCTCAGGAGAGAATCAAATATGAGTACTTCAGGGACAAGGTAGGCGAGGTGGCGACTGAGCTGCAGGAAATGCTTGTGCCAATCACTCTTGAGTATTCAGCGGATGAGTGCATTAAAATAAATGAACATCAGCATGAGCTCGAAAAAGTAGGAGTCTTTCTTGAGCCATTTGGCTACAACAGTTTCATCGTTCGATCACATCCTCAGTGGTTCCCTCGCGGAGAGGAAAAAGATTTGATTGAAGACATGATTGAACAACTCTTGTTGATGAAGAAAGTAAATCTTAAAAAGCTTCGGGAAGAAGCAGCCATCATGATGAGCTGCAAGGCCTCAATCAAGGCTAATCACCACCTGCGAAACGACGAGATTCAGGCATTGCTCGATGAATTGCGGCGTTCATCCGACCCGTTCACATGCCCGCATGGCCGGCCAATCATCGTTCATTATTCCACTTATGAAATGGAGAAAATGTTTAAGCGGGTAATGTGATTAGTAGAACGCAAATGTCTTGTTCAGCTTCGCCAAGCATCTAGAGTAGCTAGGTGCTGGAGCTAGACAATTCTTGAAGTGAAGAGTTATACTCTCTTATTCAACGAGAAGCAACAGTGTTCCCAATGGGGCACTGTTTTTTAATGAAAAAATTACTACAGTTGGATAAAAATTCTTTTATTTTAAATTAAAATAGTGTAAAATTACACTAATAGGAAATTTATTTAACATCAAATAATCTATTCATTAAATGGGTTATTAGCTCTTATAATATTCAAAGGGGGCGATATATTGTTCGTATTCTCAATATTATTTTTCATACTACCTGTAGTTGTATTGATTTTTATAGTAGCTTTTGCAGTGAAAAATAAAGAGCAAGGGGGAGAGAAAGTGGTCAGACATTTATATACTTATCTAGTATTGTTTGCTACATTGATGATGGTCATTGGCGGAGGGGGTTCGATCTTCATGGCGACAGCTGATCTTGTCAGCCCAACAGGTTATTATCAAAGCTTTACAGAATATAAGCAGATGACGTTAAATGGAAAAATTGAAGGTTCCGAGACAGACATGACTGAGGAAGAACTTCGAAGCAATTATGACATGTATGTTACAGAAGAAAAGGAAAGGCAAAAAGATAGAGCGGTTAATCAAATTATTAAGAGCCTGGGATTTGTAGTCATACCACTGCCCGTTTTCCTTTACTTTAACAGGTTAAGGAAACAGTATAAAGAGTAAGGTCTGACAGATAATGTTACCCAATCAACTTACAGATTCTAAAGCTAAAAAAGAAAGATTGCCAATAAACTGGCAATCTTTCTTTTGGTCTTATCTTACAGCAGGCTGAAGTTTATGGATATACTGCAATGCTTTACCAGTACCGATCGCTACGGATTCCAAAGGATTTGGAGCGATGTGTACAGGTACAACCATCTCACTGCCGAGCCAATCCTGAATTCCGTTCAGCAGCGCGCCGCCACCGGAAAGGATTACACCTCGGTCAACAATATCACCGCTTAGTTCGGCAGGGCAATCCTCAAGAGTGGCACGGATTGCCTCCATGATATGAAGAAGAGATTCCTTGATTGCATCCCTTATTTCATAAGAATTGAGTGTAACAGTCTTTGGAAGGCCTGTTACAAGGTCACGGCCACGAATATCCAGTTCCATCATTTCATGGTCAACTAGCGCGTACCCAATCTCCATCTTGATTTTTTCAGCCGTTCTTTCACCGATTAACACATTGTACTCTTTGCGGACATATTGAATAATGTCCTCGTCCAATCTGTCGCCGGCAATTCGAATCGAATGGCAAGCAACGACACCGCCGTATGAAATGATCGCGACTTCAGTTGTGCCGCCGCCAATATCAACGACAACGTTTGCTACCGGCTCATCAACAGGCAATCCGGCGCCAATTGCTGCAGCGACTGGTTCCTCGATCAGATGTACCTTTTTTGCGCCTGCATTCCTTACTGCATCCTGGATCGCACGTCGTTCAACACTTGTTGAACCTGAAGGTGTGCAGACAACTACGTCTGGCTTACGGAGCGAGAAACCGCCCTTTTTGGCTGCTTTTTTCATGATTTGTTTCAGCATTTCGGTTGTCACATCGAAATCAGCAATGACACCATCTTTCAAAGGGCGGATAGCGACGATTTTTCCAGGTGTCTTCCCGATCATTTCCTTCGCTTCCTTACCAACAGCAAGGACATTTTTTGTTTCAGTATCAATCGCGACGACGGAAGGCTCGTTCAATGCGACTCCTTTATTTTTACTATATACAAGAGTGTTAGCTGTTCCTAAATCAATTCCTATTTCTGTAGTTGATAACATAGTGTGTTCACCCAGTTCCCTAAAAATTATTAACCATCATAGACTTCTATTAAACTATCATGAATGTGGGGGTGAAATCTTGTTTGTTACCGAATCGTTATCTAACTGTAAAAGTTGAGGAAAATTTTTTCAAAAGATGATATAAGAGAATAATACTTGTAAAATTCGGGTATAATGCATAGATGTTCAACTGCTTTCTATTTAATGGTAAAATAAATGTATGATGTCAGAGCAAAATTGCTGACACGCTCTATGAAAAGGCAGTGTGAAATTTTTTGGAACAAAAACAGAAATTGATTGTGTTAATTGGGCCGACCGCAGTTGGCAAAACAAAGCTAAGCATTGATCTTGCGAAAAAATTCAATGGTGAAATCATCAGTGGCGACTCGATGCAAATTTACAAAGGGATGGATATTGGAACCGCAAAAATCACCCGGGAAGAAATGGAGGGAGTCCCCCACCATTTAATAGATATCAAAGAGCCTGATGAAAGCTTTTCAACCGCAGAATTCCAGGAACTAGTCCGCAAGAAAATTAGTGAAATAAGTTCCCGAGGAAAGATGCCAATGATTGTCGGCGGTACAGGATTGTATATCCAGTCGGTGATTTTTGATTATCATTTCACTGAAGCTCCTTCTGACCCAGTCTTCAGACGCAGCCTGGAGGAAGAAGCAGAGACAAAAGGGCAGGAATTTGTACATGGAAAATTGAAAGAGGTTGATCCTGAAAGTGCTGCAAGAATTCACCCTAACAATGTTCGCCGTGTCATCAGGGCGCTGGAAATCATCCATTGTACGGGCAAAACTGCCGGAGAACTGCAGGAGAACCAATCTCCTGAACTTTTGTATGATACAGCACTAATCGGCCTGACAATGGATAGAGAGATGCTATACAACCGGATCAATTTCCGTGTCGACCTAATGATGGAGCAAGGTCTCCTTGATGAGGTTAAGTACTTTTACGAAAAGGGCTTAAAAGACTGCCAGTCCATCCAGGCAATCGGGTACAAAGAGCTTTATGACTACTTTGATGGCAAGGTTCCACTGGAGGAAGCAATCGAGAATTTAAAGCAAAATTCCCGTCGATATGCAAAAAGGCAGCTAACATGGTTTCGAAACAAGATGATTGTGGAATGGTTTGATATGTCAGAGTCTAAAGACGCTGAAAAAAAATTCGCCGAAATTTCCAAGTTCATTGAAGGAAAGCTCGAGATAAAAGCGAATACATAATAATAGAGATAAAAGAGGAGGATCCGCCCATGAAACAAGTGAACATTCAGGACCAGTATTTAAACCAATGTCGTAAGGACAATATTAATGTTACCGTCTTTTTACTGAACGGTTTTCAGTTAAGAGGCCAGATTAAAGGTTTCGACAACTTTACCGTGCTTTTTGAATCTGATGGAAAACAGCAGCTTGTCTATAAGCATGCGATCTCAACATTCGCGCCGCAAAAGAATGTCCAGATCGATTATGAGGGACAGGCTTAATTAAATAATGACGAAGGAAACCCGCCTGGTGCGGGTTTTTTCTTTTTTATAAGGCTCTGTTCTCAGTCTTTTTCGCTATTACGAAACAGCCTTTATGAAAAAATTCTTATTACAACATGCTGTGGAGTTGAAATGCACCCTTATGAAGGCGACTCGAGCGACATAAGGGTATGTTTCTGGTATAAATGTGCCCTTATTAATCTGATGCCAGCCAGTTAAAGATGCTGTTCACAGCTTTTAAACGATAATTGTTTAATTTAAAAATGAATTTCCACTTCCTTGAATACATATAAATATAGAAGTTTATTTCTTGGGAAAGCGCATATTGTGACAAAAAGAGAGAATACCGCTGGTGTTTGTCGAACAATTCGAGTCCTTTGCATTAGGGGATTCCTAATGCGATATAAATGGCCGCATTTTTAACATGCATATGTTATAGGCGAATATCACAAATACAGCAAGAATGCGTATACTGTTTTCAGAATGAGAGGTGAAATCTTTGGACCAACCGCTTCGGAAGAAAAACAACGGTCAAATCAGCATTGTTTTGAACGCACAGCAGAGAAAGACGTTGACAAAGGAATTGCCTGAGTCGCAGCTGGTTCCAAAGTCAATCCCGCAGGAGCACGCAGCTTTAAAAGAAATTGAGGAAGAGCTCGGCGCGCTTGTAGGCATGGAAGAAATGAAAAGGATGATCAAAGAGATTTATGCCTGGATTTATGTGAATAAGAAAAGGGAAGAAATGGGGCTTAAGGCTGGAAAACAGGCTCTGCATATGATGTTTAAGGGCAATCCGGGAACAGGTAAGACAACGGTTGCCAGGATTATCGGGAAGCTCTTCCTCAAAATGAATGTCCTTTCAAAAGGACATTTAATTGAAGCGGAGAGAGCTGACCTTGTTGGTGAATATATCGGGCATACCGCGCAAAAAACGCGAGATTTGATAAAAAAAGCAATGGGAGGCATCCTGTTCATTGATGAAGCCTATTCCCTCGGCCGTGGTGGAGAAAAGGATTTCGGCAAGGAAGCGATTGATACCCTCGTTAAACATATGGAGGATAAGCAGCATGAGTTTATCCTAATCCTTGCGGGGTATTCGCGGGAAATGGAATTTTTCCTGACTCTGAACCCTGGGCTTCATTCAAGGTTTCCGCTCGTCATTGATTTTCCCGATTATTCAATAGATCAGCTTATGGAAATCGGCCAGCGAATGCTGAAGGAAAGGGAATATAGTCTGAGCCACGAGGCTGAAAGGAAGTTGCGGGAGCACCTTGTGAATGTGAAATCAACACTCGGTGCCGCTGCATTTTCGAATGGGCGCTATGTTCGTAACGTGATTGAGAAATCCATCCGGGCACAGGCAATGCGGTTGTTAATGCAAAATCAATACGACCGGCATGAACTCATGACTCTCCGCAGCAATGACCTCGTTTTTTCAGATGATAAGGGGAAATAATGTCAGCAGCTTTGTTGACATTATTTTTTGCTTTTGTTAATATACCCATAAGGGTATAAAAACCAAACTACTGGGGGAATTTAGAATGAACGATATTACAGTTTACACTACAAATACTTGTCCATACTGCACCATGCTGAAGAACTTTCTCGATGATAAAGGGATCGCATATAAAGAAGTGAATGTACAGCAAGACCCAATCGCCGCACAAAGGCTGGTCAATGCAACTGGCCAAATGGGTGTGCCTCAGTCAAACGTAAACGGAAACTGGGTATTGGGCTTCGATCCTAATTCTGTTATGTCATTCTTAAAATAGTTCCAGAGGATTCCAGTAATACTGGAATCCTTATTTATTTTCCGTATAAATATAAATCCATTTACATCCTTCCAATCTGTTGGCGAAGAACCCTTTTGATTGACTTCCCAAATGTACTCAATCTCAACCGTTATTAGGGACCTCTTATTTAACATACTAGAGGCTTTAAATCACCCATTTTATAGTTTTTATTGGCTAGTGGGTTTGAAGATAATCAATAAGGGGTAAAACATTGGGGTTTCCTTAAAGATTTTTTGGCAAAACTAATCATTATTGTAAATGGGGAGCAAACAATTTATATAGATAAAAAAGGAGCTAGTTATCAATGGGGTATGAGTACAATCATGATATTGCAGGATACAATTTCGGCTGGGATGTAAATTCCGGAAAGTTCACGTTCGAGGGCGAAGACGCTGTGCTTTTTTGGATCTCTTCAGCTATGAAAACCTTTTTTGATACGATTGAAGAGATATCTGGGGAAGAGGCCTCAAACCTCGTATTTGAATCGACAGGATTTCGCCAGGGGCTAGTCGTAGGCCAATATTTTGAAAAAATGAAAGAAGTAAACGTAGCCGAAGCGGCTGCGATGATTACCAATACATATGCAACCGCTGGGTGGGGGTTGACGATTATAAAGGATTTGGACTTTGAAACGAAAACATTTACAGCAATTATGAAGGACAGCTGGGAGCATAAAGTGAATGTTGCCCAAGGAAAGCAAAAGGGTGGAAGTTTCCTGCCCGCACATTACGCTGGAGTTTTCTCGGGACTGTTCGGAACAAATATCTGGTATGAAATCAAGCAGCATCAGTTAGAAGGACATGAACACAGTGTGATTGAATACTTCCCTTCTGATGTCACAATCGCTGATAATATCCATCAGCTGGCACGAAAGAAAGAATCAGAACAAATCAGGAAACTCGAAGGGCTTGTTGAAGAAAAGACAGCTGAATTAAAAGAATTGGTCAATAAGCTTTCCTCTCCGATCATCCCGGTACTTGAGGGAATCGTCGTCGTTCCCCTGATTGGAAAATATGAGGAAGATAGGGCGGATCAGCTGATTGTAAATACACTTGATCGACTGCCATCCTATAAAGCCAGCTATCTCGTTCTCGATTTGACAGGCATGGATCAGGAAATCGGACCGCATGCCGTTAGTTTGATCGAGAAAATCGGATCAGCAGCAAGGCTAATCGGTACGAAAACAATACTGGTTGGGATTTCATCCACTCTTGGGATTGAAATCACCCAATCCAAGATCAACCTATCGAAATTCGATTGCTTCCAGACTCTTCAGCATGGCATCCATTATGCGATCGGGCAGATGGGAAGAAAGATTATATAAATAGAAAAAAACAGAGCTGATTCATGATGAATCAGCTCTGTTTTCTGCCAGGAAGTATAAGTTTCCACTTCGAGAATTGTCTAGCTCAAGTGCCTATCTCCTCGAGTCGCTTCGGCACAGTCCTTATTGTACTCCAAGCTTTCGGACTGGTAAGTGCCATTTGTAAGTATAAGACAGTACGCGGAGTGCGGTGATGACAGCGAATAGTCCATAGAGTTCGACAGCTTGATTAGCCATTCCAAGGCCGATGACAAGTCCGGCAAGAACGGCCCACACTGCATAGATTTCTGCCTTCAATACTAATGGCTTTCTGCCAGCGAGCAGATCGCGGATTATTCCGCCGCCGCTTCCGGTTAACACAGCTGCAACAATGATGGCGCTTAATGGATGGCCCATATTAGATGCGTAGATCGCTCCCTGGATCGCGAAGGCAGCAAGCCCGATGGCATCGAAAAAGTTGCCCCAGCGCTGCCAATGTTTTAATAGATTGCCAGGAAATAAGAAAACGATGGTGATTGACATCAAAGCCAGATTAAAAAATATGCCCTGTTCCCATAATGCTGAGACGGGTACGCCGATTAGCAGGTTACGGATAGCCCCGCCGCCAAATGCTGTGACGATTCCTAATATATAAACTCCGAAGATATCATATTCCTCTTCCATTGCAATAAACGCACCGCTGATCGCGAATGCTACTGTTCCAATCATGCTGAGTACTTCCCATGTCATCATGTTTTTCTCCTCTTGTTAAAATGATGCCTGAATACTAAAATAATTAAATGAAAACATATTGATTTTATCATGTTTATTTCAATTTACAACGATTTTTACCCCGACTTTCAAAATTTTTGTTTGGTGCTTTATTTTGGTATGATGTCTTTAGCTATATATATGGAAAGAAGGGTGTTATTTGGAACAGGAAAACGTATTTGAAAAAGTGATTCTTGTTGGCTGCCAGACGACTGAAGAAGATCTTCGGTTTCAATATTCAATGGAGGAACTTGAATCACTTACGGAAACGGCAAAGGGAAATGTCCTTATGCAGGTTGTCCAAAAGCGGCCTAAAGTTCATCCTGCTACATACATTGGCAAAGGAAAGGTGGAAGAGCTTCAGACACTAGAGGAGGAGCTCGAGCCGGACTTAATCATCTTCAATGATGAACTGTCGCCAAGCCAAAACCGCAATCTTTCTGCCAACTTAAAGGCCAGGGTTATCGACCGCACGCAGCTGATTCTCGATATTTTCGCTCAAAGGGCTCGGTCCAAAGAAGGAAAACTTCAGGTTGAGCTTGCTCAGCTCCAGTACCTGCTGCCTCGGCTTGGCGGAAAAGGGATTGAGATGTCTCGTCTTGGTGCTGGAATCGGAACAAGAGGGCCTGGTGAAACGAAGCTGGAGTCCGACCGCCGTCATATCCGAAAACGAATTGACGATATCAAAACTCAATTGTCAGTAATCGTTCAGCACCGTGACCGCTACAGGGAACGCCGGAAGAAGAACAAGACGTTCCAGATTGCGCTAGTCGGTTACACAAATGCAGGAAAGTCGACGCTGTTTAACCGGTTGACAGAAGCAGAGTCCTTTGAAGAAAATCAGTTATTCGCTACGCTTGATCCTATGACAAGGAAGGCGATTTTACCAAGCGGCTTTACGGCTCTCTTGACAGATACGGTCGGATTCATCCAGGACTTGCCGACAACATTAATCGCTGCTTTCCGTTCGACACTGGAGGAAGTCCGGGAGGCAGATTTGCTTCTGCATGTAGTGGACATGTCGAATGAAGATTATTTTTCACATGAACAGACCGTCAATAAATTGCTTGAGGACCTTGAAGTCCACCACATCCCGCAGATTACCGTTTATAACAAACGAGATATCGCACACCAGGATTTTGTGCCAAATGCCAAAAATGAAACGGCTTTTATAAGCGCGTTCAGTGAGGAAGACCGCAGGAATCTCCTTTTAAAAATCGAACAGTCAATCATTGGGATGATGGAGCCATTTCATGTCCTTGTGCCCTCCGATGAGGGGAAACTGCTGGCACAGCTGAAAAATGAGACCATTCTTCGTGAACTTGCTTTTGATGAAGAAAAGCAAGGCTATGTCTGCAAGGGATACTCGCTGGCAGACCATTATATTACCGGCCAGCTGAAACTATTTTCGATTTAAATTGATTCTAACAAAATCTTTATGACAACAGCCTTTTATACAGATAGGAGAGCAACATGTTTACACAATTAAAAAACGGGCAGATGCTGCAGTCGCTTGTCAGCGAAATTGAGCAGCAAATCGCCGGGGTACACAAGAAAATTGATGAACGTATTGATTTAAACCAATTCAGGGTATTGCAGAGTTTCCAGAAGCATCGTGTGAGTGATTCTCATTTCATCCCGACCACTGGCTATGGATACGACGATGCTGGCAGAGAAACACTCGAGAAAATATACGCCGAGGTGTTTGGAGCTGAAGCCGGACTGGTTCGCCCGCAAATCATCTCCGGAACTCATGCTATTTCTATTTCGCTATTTGGAATTCTCCGGCCTGGAGATGAGCTGTTATACATCACTGGTAAACCTTATGACACTCTTGAAGAAATTGTCGGGATACGCGGTACCGGAAATGGATCATTGAAGGAATTTGGAATTTCCTACAATACGGTCCACCTTACGGAAAAGGGAGAAATCGATTGGAGTGCGGTCGAAAAAACAATCAAGCCTGAAACAAAAATGATCGGAATCCAGCGCTCAAAAGGTTATGCAACGAGGCCATCTTTCACTGTTGAGCAAATTGGCGAAATGATCAAATTTGTTAAGGAGATCAAGCCAGACGTCGTTGTGTTTGTTGATAACTGTTATGGTGAGTTTGTTGAGGAACTTGAACCCTGCCATGTTGGCGCTGATTTGATGGCTGGCTCTTTGATTAAAAATCCTGGCGGCGGTATTGCCAAAACAGGCGGGTACATCGTTGGCAAGGAACAATATGTGGAGTCATGTTCCTACCGGATGACATCCCCGGGAATTGGGGCAGAGGCCGGAGCTTCATTATATTCATTGCAGGAAATGTACCAGGGATTCTTCATGGCACCACATATTGTCGCGCAGGCCTTGAAGGGTGCCGTTTTCACAGCCGCAATGCTGGACCGTTTAGGGATGAACTCATCCCCTAAATGGAATGCGGAACGGACTGATCTAATCCAGGCAGTCCAATTCGATGACCGGGATAAAATGGTTGCTTTTTGCCAGGCGATTCAGTATGCTTCGCCAATCAATTCCCATGTAACGGCACATCCTGCTTATATGCCGGGATATGAGGATGATGTAATTATGGCTGCTGGTACATTCATCCAGGGAGCGAGTATTGAATTAACAGCTGATGGACCAATCAGACCTCCATATGTCGCGTATGTACAGGGTGGTTTAACATATTCCCATGTGAAGATGGCTGTTTGCATTGCAATCGATTCTTTAATCGAAAAAGGTTTAATTCATATAAAATAGGTAAATATACAACAGGACGCTTGCTAAATAAGTCCTGTTCTTTTTTTATGATTTTTCATGTCAGATAATCTAACATATGTTTGACAACAAAACTTACATTGAATATAATGAGAGTATCTTAAAAGGAAGGAGGAGAAATCATCATGGGCGGAAGTGATATTCGCCGGAATATGCCGCTCTTTAGCATTGGGATTGTCATGCAGCTGACAGATTTGACTGCCAGGCAAATCCGATACTATGAAGAGCATGAATTGATTTCTCCGGCAAGAACAGAGGGCAATAAACGACTCTTTTCCTTAAACGATATTGATAAGCTCCTCGAGATCAAAGATTTGATCGACCAGGGAGTAAACATGGCAGGCATCAAGCAAATTTTTAATGTTAAACAACAGACAGCCATTAGTGCTGCTGAGAAAAAACAAGCTGAAAAAACGAGACGGGAATTATCTGATGCAGATCTGCGTAAATTGCTTCGCAAGGAACTACAGCAGGCAGGACGCTTTAACCGATCTGGCAACCATGGAGACATGTCGAGATTTTTTCATTAGTAATCCAAATTTCTATCATTTAAATTCTAGGAGGAACTTTAACAATGGCTAAGACGTTTACAAGAGAAGACATTATTCGCTTATCAAAAGAAGAAAATGTAAAATTCATTCGTTTGCAGTTCACAGACATTCTAGGAACAATCAAGAACGTTGAAATTCCAATCAGCCAGCTTGAAAAAGCGCTTGATAATAAGATGATGTTTGACGGTTCTTCAATTGAAGGCTTCGTTCGTATCGAAGAATCTGATATGTACCTGATCCCTGATTTGGATACATGGGTAATCTTCCCTTGGACAGCTGAAAAAGGTAAGGTTGCACGTTTGATCTGTGATATTAAAAATTCTGATGGCACACCTTTTGCAGGTGATCCACGCGGTAACCTTAAGCGTGTCCTGAAGGAAATGGAAGAGCTGGGTTTCACTAACTTCAACCTTGGACCAGAACCGGAATTCTTCCTGTTCAAGCTCGATGTGAACGGTGAGCCAACACTTGAATTGAATGACAACGGCGGTTACTTTGACCTTGCGCCAACAGACCTTGGTGAAAACTGCCGCCGCGATATCGTGCTTGAACTAGAAGAAATGGGCTTCGAGATTGAAGCGTCCCACCACGAGGTTGCTCCTGGACAGCACGAAATCGACTTCAAATATGCTGATGCATTGACAGCTTGTGACCAGATCCAGACATTCAAGCTAGTTGTTAAAACTATTGCACGCAAACACGGTCTGCACGCAACATTCATGCCGAAGCCATTGTTCGGCGTAAATGGATCTGGAATGCACTGCAACATGTCATTGTTCCGCAACGGCGAAAACTCATTCTATGATCCATCCGATAAAAAGCTTGAGCTAAGCGAAACTGCGTACCAGTTCATCGCTGGAACGCTTAAGCACGCATCTGGATTCACAGCTGTAACAAACCCAACTGTTAACTCTTATAAGCGTCTCGTTCCTGGTTATGAAGCACCTTGCTACGTTGCATGGTCTGCAAAGAACCGTTCACCATTGATCCGTATCCCTGCTTCACGCGGCTTGAGCACACGTGTTGAAGTCCGCAGCGTTGACCCTGCAGCAAACCCATACCTTGCAATGGCAGTATTGCTTGCAGCAGGTCTTGATGGAATCAAGAACAAATTGACTCCTCCTGCATCAGTAGACCGCAACATCTACGTGATGAACAAGGAAGAACGTGTGGAAGAAGGAATCGATGACCTGCCACCAACATTGGCAGCAGCTCTAGACCAGCTGAAAAAGAATGAAGTAATCAGCGCAGCTCTTGGCGACCATATCCTCGAACACTTCGTCGAAGCAAAAGAGATTGAATGGGATATGTTCCGCACTCAGGTTCACCCATGGGAGCGCGAACAGTACATGAGCATGTATTAATCGGAAGAAATGGCCTCTTGATTAAACTCAAGAGGTCTTTTTTTATGGTAATTTCAGTCCTGAATCATAGAAAAAGGCCCAGAAATATGGAAATGTCACTTCGAAATCATCGGTAATCAAGTCACTGTAGTGCTCAATCACCACGTTTTTGGCCTTTTCACTACGGAATCAATAATAATCACTACGAAATCAGAAGTAATCACTACATTGCCATTCCTTATCCCTGCGGAAAACTCTAGAATCACTACGTTTTCATTCCTTATCAATACGGAAAACTCCAGAATCACTGCGTTTTCATTCCTTCTCCCTACGGAAAACACCAAAATCACTACTTTTAACATCTCCAATCAGAAAAATCCTCAATAAATATTAAAATTTTCAGAAAAATAATTGACTTTTTCCTATATACACGTTATCTTTGTTTTAAAATATATAACACATTTATTGTGTTACGGTAATATAACGTTATATAAATAAAATTTTATGTAATACAGGGGGCGGAATCTTGATTTTACATGAAATCGAAACAAGTAGTCGTGAGTCCATAGAAGAAATTCAACTACAAAGACTCAAGACAGTAGTTAAGAGAGTCGCTCAAAGGGTGCCATTTTACAAGAAGAAGTTTGAAAGCGCCAATTTTTCTCCTGAGATGCTAACTAGTCTTGAAAATTTGGAAGCGCTTCCTTTTACAGAGAAGCAGGATTTGCGGGATCATTATCCATTCGGATTGTTCGCTGTTCCCCAAAGTGAATTGGTCAGGGTACACGCTTCATCAGGGACGAGTGGCAAGCCGACGGTGGTTGGCTATACACAAAATGATATTGAAATGTGGGGAGAGATTGTCGCCAGGGCGATTGCTCTTGGCGGTGGTGAACCAGGGAGTTTCCTCCATAATGCCTATGGCTATGGACTTTTCACAGGTGGTTTGGGACTGCATTACGGAAGTGAACAGCTTGGGATGGTCACAGTACCGGTTTCCGGAGGGAACACCCAGAGACAAATCATGTTAATTGAAGATTTTAAACCGCAAGTCATATGCGGGACCCCTTCTTACATTTTGAATATCGCCGAAACAATGGAGGAAATGGGCAAGGATCCACGCAATACTTCATTGAAATACGGTATTTTCGGGGCGGAACCCTGGTCCGAGGAAATGAGGAAGACACTCGAAGAAAAGCTGGGAATAAAGGCATGCGATATTTACGGGCTGAGCGAAGTGATCGGTCCAGGTGTCGCAAGTGAATGTCACGAAGCGCAGGCCGGGCTCCATGTTGCCGAGGATCATTTTTATGTTGAAGTCATAGATCCTGAAACGTTAAAACCTGTTCCTGAAGGTGAAGAGGGGGAACTGGTTTTCACCAGCCTCACGAAGGAAGCATTTCCGGTCATTCGCTACCGGACAGGGGATATCGCTTCTCTTACGAAGGAAAAATGCAGCTGCGGACGGACGACGGTGAGAATGTCCCGAGTCAAAGGACGAATCGATGACATGCTGATTATCAATGGAGTCAATGTGTTTCCGTCTCAGATTGAACATTGTCTGCTGGCGGTGCCTGAACTTGCCCCGCATTACCAGATTCAAATTTTACAGAAGCGCACGTTAAAGGTTCTTGAACTGCATGTTGAGATGAATGAGGAATATTTCAATCTGATCGGCGAGGATCCGATCTCAGACGCTGTTTACGAGCTGGAACAGGGGATCCAAGCGCTGTTAAAAAGCCAGTGCCTAGTTTCGATGGAAGTGCGTGTGCACCGGCCAAAAACAATCCCGCGCTCTGAAGGCAAGGCAGTAAGAATTATTGATAAAACAAAGGAACCAATAGGAACTTAAACCTAAGGAGGAAAACAGCATGGAAAACACAATTTCCTTCGACCAGCTGACCGAAGAAGCTAAATACGAGCACTTCATGAAGCGAATCGAAGCTGGCGATAAAATCGAGGCAGAAGACTGGATGCCGGATGACTATCGAATGACCCTGATCAAGCTAATATCAATGCATGGCATCAGTGAGATCATGGGCGCGCTCCCAGAAAAGGAGTGGGTGCCTAAGGCTCCTTCTTTGAAAAGAAAGCTGGGAATAATGGCCAAGGTGCAGGATGAGATGGGGCACGGGCAACTGCTGTTAAGAGTGGCGGAGGATTTGATGAAGCCGCTCGGAAAGTCACGCGAGAACATCATTCAGGATTTGCTATCCGGCGACTTGAAATTCCACAATGTCTTCCACATGGAAGCAAAAACATGGGGAGATGCCGGGTTGATCGGCTGGCTTGTCGATGGTGCAGCCATTATATCCCAGACCAATATGCTGGATGCTTCATATGGACCATACGCAAGAGCGTTGAAGCGGATCTGTGCCGAAGAGGTTTTCCACGCCCAGCATGGCGAGGCGATCATCATGGCGCTTGCAGAAGGAACAGACGAGCAGAAAGCGATGATCCAGGATTCATTAGACCGCTGGTGGGAAGCGCTTCTTATGTTTTTCGGTCCTGCAGATGCGTCAACGACTGGAACTTCGAAACAAGACACAACCATCAAATACAGGATCAGAACGAAAACGAATGAGGAGCTCCGCCAGGATTTTTTCACGAAATACATTCCTAGGGTCCTGTCACTCGGCCTGAAGCTGCCGGATGAAACAATGCATTTTGAACAGGAGTCAGGCATGTGGCAATACAAGCAGCCAGATTGGAGCAAGTTCAAACAAATCATCAAGAACAATGGCCCTAAATCAAAGGACCGGTTAAGGCTAAGGGAGATTTCCTACAGTAACAACAAGTGGGTCATCGACGCACTGGGCGTTAAAGCATAAGCTTCAGGGGACAGTTGTCGGAATACCACAGGAAAGGAGAGAAAATCATGTCTGGGAATGGTTTTTATCAGGAATTTGAAGTATTCAGCAAAAGGACGGTCACTTCGCCTATGCAGTACCAGTTCTCATTGCTGGCACCGAACCATGAGCTGGCCCTAGTGATGGCACAGGAAAATTTCATGCGACGCGAACCGGTTGCGGATATCTGGGTCGTCAAGCGTGACGATATCAGGAAAATGTCGCTTGAAGAGCGCCAAACATTGCAAAGGCTCGATAACAAAGATTATCGCAATACAAAAGGCTATGGCTATTTGAAAAAGAAATGGCGCCACTATGAGCAGGAAATGCTGGATGAAAAAGAGATCTTGTCTTGGGGAGGGAAGCAGGAGAAATGAAATATGAACTTGAAGATGCCTTGAAAAATGAAGCCCTTCGCGACGCTGCAGCTGAGCTCCTGTTCCAGCTGGCGGATGATGATTTCATAATCGCCTACCGAGGTTCCGAGTGGCTTGGTCTCGCTCCTCATATTGAAGAGGATGTCGCTTTTTCCTCAATCAGCCAGGATACAATGGGCCACGCAGCGATGTTCTATCAGCTTCTAAGCGACCTGGGAGCCGGTGATCCAGACCAACTCGCACATGCAAGGCCAGCTGCAGAACGAAAGAATGCGATTTTACTAGAAAAAGTGAACGGTCCGGGTACGTATTTGACTGAGCCGCATTATGACTGGGCATTCGCGGTCGTGAGAAACTATTTTTACGCGCAGGCCAAGAAAGTGAAAATGGAATCACTGAAGAATTCATCATACCAGCCATTGGCGGAGTCAGCAGTCAAAGTCAATATGGAACTATACTACCATCTATTGCACTGGAAGACATGGTTTTCCCAGCTTGTGAGTGCCGGGGGAGAAGCGAGGACCAGGATGGAAGCCGCTATGGAGAAGGTTTTTGATGAACTTGAAGGGCTGTTCTCCATGGGAAGCCATGCAGAAGAATTCACAAAGCATAATTTGATAGATTCAGAGGATGCTTTGAGAACGAAATGGCTGCAAATGATGTCGCCTGTTTTTGAATCCCTGGGCCTCAAGATGCCGGATGAATTCGGGATGATCAGTGGAAATGGAAGAAATGGCGAGCATACATCCGATTTGCAGACTGCTCTTGATACATTAGGCGAAGTCTACAACTTCGATCCTGCAGCGAGCTGGTGATCCTTGATGCTGAGAGATAAAATCATCGAAGCATTGCAAACTGTCAAAGACCCTGAGATTGACAGTGTATCGATTATCGAACTGGGTATGCTTGAGGATCTCGAAATCCATCAGGATGGCGTCTTGATAAAGCTTTTGCCGACTTTCATGGGCTGCCCTGCGCTAGATATCATCAAAAACAATGTGGTCAAAGCAGTATCATCCATTGACGAAGTTGAAAAAGTCGAAGTTAAATTTGTTTTTCATCCGCCATGGACATCAGATCGAGTGACGGATTTGGGCAGGGAAAAGCTGAAGGAATTCGGAATTGCTCCCCCGCCAAGGCATATTGCCGAAACTGGCGAGTGGCAGGCCGATTGCCCATACTGTGCGTCCACCTATACGACGATGGAAAACCTCTTTGGACCGACGGCTTGTCGCAGCATTCTTTACTGCAAGTCGTGCAAAAACCCATTCGAGGCAATGAAACCAGTATCAACTATGATGTGACGCCAGAGTCGAAAAAAGAAACTTTGGTGTCATATCATTTGATTAATAGCTTCAAGAAGCAAAGCATATATTCTATTTGGTCTATAAATTAGGCAAAGAAAAGGGAGAGATTTTTAATGGTAAAACTAATCGCAATTTACAAGCATCCACAGGACAAAGAGGCATTTGACAAGCATTATTTTGAAACGCACGCTCCGTTGACTGCAAAAATTCCTGGTCTTCGCAAAATGGAAGTGACACGCATCGTCGGCAGCCCAATGGGTGGAGAAGGCAAATATTATCTTATGTGCGAAATGTACTATGACGACCATGAAGCATTAAAAGCCGGCATGAAATCTGCTGAAGGCAGAGCTTCTGGAAAGGATGTTATGAGCTTTGCGGGTGATCTGGTCACAATGATGATCGGTGAAGAAGTGAATGAATAAAAATTATGAAATGATCGAAACGTCTGTAAAAGGCCAAGTCGGATTAATCGAGCTGAATCGCCCGAAGGTCCTGAATGCCCTGAACAGGCAAATGGTTTCTGAGGTGCTTTCGGCTATGGAAGCATACGACCAGGACGCTGACATAAAAGTGATCGTCCTCGCAGGCAAGGGCAGAGCATTTGCTGCTGGTGCTGATATCGATGAAATGATGGACGCTGATGCGATCTCGATGGAAACGTTGAACCAGTTCACCGACTGGGACCGGCTTGCCTGGATCAAGAAGCCGGTGATTGGGGCTGTACACGGGTTCGCTCTTGGCGGTGCTTTTGAATTGGCACTTAGCTGCGATATGCTGTTCGCTGCCGAAAATGCGGAGTTCGGGTTCCCTGAAGTCAATCTTGGCGTCATGCCGGGAGCAGGGGGTACACAAAGGCTGACAAAGCTCGTTGGGAAAACAAAGGCGATGGAATGGATTCTTAGCGGCAAACGAATTTCTGCAAAAGAAGCATTGCATCATGGAATCATCAATTCGACTTTTGCCGAGGAAGTGCTGATGGAGGAAACGCTGAAATTCGCGGACACAATAGCAGGTCAGGCTCCGGTAGCAGTAAGGCTTATTAAGGAATCGGTTTTGAAAGCGGTTGATTATCCTTTATATGAAGGAATGCAATATGAGCGCAAAAATTTCTACATGCTTTTTGCGACAGAAGACCAGAAGGAAGGCATGAGAGCTTTCAAAGAAAAACGAAAGCCCGATTTTAAAGGGAAATAAGGGGGTACATAGCTGTGTTTGAAACCGTTTTGTATGAAGTGCGTAATCAGGTAGCCTATATCACCCTGAACCGTCCCGATAAGTTGAATGCCTTCACTCAGCAGTTGAACAGGGAGATTCAGACAGCTATCAAGTCTGCATCCCGTGATAAAGAGGTAAGAGCACTGGTGATCACAGGGGCAGGCCGGGCATTTTGTTCAGGCGAGGATTTGGCAGGAGTTTCAGATGAAATGGACCATGGCGAAGTACTTCGCAATCGCTATAACCCGATGCTGCTGGAACTTGATCGTTGTGAAAAGCCAGTGATTGCTGCGGTCAATGGAGTGGCGGCTGGTGCTGGGATGAGTCTTGCGCTTGCCTGTGATTTCCGGATTGCCTCGGAGAAAGCAAGTTTCGTAGAAGCATTTATCCATGTTGGTCTTGTGCCGGATGCCGGCAATCTATATTACCTTCCACGGCTTATCGGCCACGCGAAAGCGATGGAGCTTGCCGTTTTTGGGGAGAAAATATCTGCTGATAAAGCAAAGGACCTTGGCCTTGTCACTGAAGTCTACTCATTGGACAACTGGAACGATCATGTCGCTGCATTTGCCGAAAGACTTGCCAAGATGCCAACAAAGGCAATCGGGCTGATCAAAAGGAACCTGAAGGCAAGCTGGCATTCCAATCTTGAAGACTATCTGGAGAGGGATGCACAGAGCCAGCGTATTGCCGGGCAGACTGCCGACCATAAGGAAGGCGTCCAGGCGTTCATGGAAAAAAGAAAACCGGTTTTCAAGGGTGAATAAATTCGATCAATTAATCTATTAAAAGGAGATGTTACGCGTGACAACAGTAAAAGAGCAAAAATTCGAAGCAATGGCAGTAAAACGCGAGACATATCAGCTAATCATCAATGGAGTTCGCCAGGACAGCGTCAATGGTGAAACCTATAAGGTTTACAATCCAGCGACAGGCGAAGAAGTTGCAAATGTGGCGAAGGCCTCAAAAGAAGACGCAGAGCTTGCAGTACAGGCGGCAAGAAATGCATTCGATTTCGGGAAGTGGCGTCATTTCCCTGTGAACAAGCGCTCCCGCACACTGAATAAAATCGCTTCAATCATGCGCTCCCGTTTCAATGAGCTTGTAGAGCTGGAGATTCTTGACACAGGTAAATCACTCGCTGCAGCACAGGGACAGGTAATGCAGGCGATCGAGGACTTTGAATTTTACGCAGGAGCCATTGTCAGCCACCGCGGTGCAGTGAACAGCATGCCCGGTGCATTCCAGAATATCACCGAAAAAGAGCCTGTCGGCGTTTGTGCCCAGATCATCCCTTGGAACTATCCAATGATGATGGCAGCTTGGAAAATCGCCCCGGCAATCGCAGTCGGCTGCTCCGTTATTGTAAAACCTGCTTCATTAACACCGTTGACTGCCATTGTCCTTGGTGAGATTTGTATTGAAGCAGGCGTTCCGGAAGGCGTAGTGAATGTCATTCCTGGCTCAGGTTCTGTGGTGGGCAACTATCTTGTTGAACATGAAAAAGTCGACAAAGTTGCGTTCACAGGATCTACGCCAATCGGCAAGGATATCATGGCGAGGGCTTCCCAAACGCTAAAGCGTGTGACGCTTGAGCTTGGCGGAAAGTCACCGAGCATCGTTTTTGAAGATGCGGATGTTGATGCTGCAGTAGCGGGCTCTCTATTCGGGATTTTCTACAATACAGGACAATCATGCGAAGCGCGTTCTCGTTTGTATGTACATGAGGATGTATACGATGAGTTCATCGAGAAATTCGTCGCAAAAACAAAGCAGCTTAAGCTTGGCAACCCATTTGATAAAGAAACGCATGTTGGTGCTGTCATCAGCCAGGACCAAATGAATGTCATCGACGGTTATGTAAAATCAGCTGTTGCTGACGGAGCACAAGTTTTAACAGGCGGAAAGGCTGCTAACCTGGAAGGCTATGAAAATGGCTACTGGTATGAGCCAACCATCATCGCCGAAACAGACCACAGCATGAAAGCTGTAAAAGAAGAAATTTTCGGACCAGTTGTCGTGGTCATGAAGTTCAAGGATGAAAAAGAAGCTGTAAAACTAGCGAATGACAGTGAATATGGACTGGGATCTGCCATCTGGACGAAGGACTACGGTCGTGCTACGAGAGTTTCCAAGTTGATCCAGGCAGGTATCGTCATGATCAACTGTCCATTCTCAGCTTTCCCTGGCACACCATTCGGAGGATATAAGCAATCTGGATTCGGCCGTGAACTCTGCATCGAAACACTAGATTTATATACAGAAACTAAGAGTATCGTCTCTTATTACGGCAGCCGCCCGCTTAACCCGTTTAACGTATAAAAAAGAGGCGAGCACTCCTCGATTCGGGTGCTCGCCTTTCAATGTTTATTACAGGAGGTTTATATAATGAAGAAACTCGTCGTAACCGGTTCAGGCGTCATGGGCCGAGGAATTGCCTATGTCAGCTGCCTGGGCGGTTTTGATACTGTACTGATTGATGTCGATGAAAAACAACTACGCAACGCCGAACAGGAAATCAACAACATTTTTGAAAAAGGGATCGCCAGAGGAAAAGTGTCGTTAGATGAGGCGGAGTCTGCAAAAGCCAGTCTAAGGTATTCTAATTTCCTTGCTGAGAACGTTAAGGATGCTGACTTAGTCATTGAAGCGGTTCCTGAAAAAATAGATATCAAGAAAGCGATATTTGAAGTGATTGACCAGCATGCACCCGAACATTGCCTGTTTGCGTCCAATACTTCGACAATGAGCCCTACTGAAATTGCCTCTTTTACCAAGCGTCCTGAGAAGGTCATCGCCATGCATTTCTTTAATCCTGTCCACAAAATGCCGCTTGTTGAGATCATTCGCGGACTGGAAACGAGCGATGAAACCTCTGAAGCTGTCCAAAAGGCCGCAATCCAGATGGGCAAGGAAACCGTCATCGTCAATGAATTCCCGGGTTTTGTCACAAGTCGAATCAGCGCGCTAGTCGGCAATGAAGCCTTTTACATGCTGCAGGAGGGATTAGGCAGTCCTGAGGATATCGACAAGGCAATTAAGTTAGGTCTGAATTATCCGATGGGTCCATTCGAGCTGGGTGATCTTGTTGGACTGGATACACGCTTGAACAATTTGAAGTACCTTCATGAGAAACTCGGTGAAAAATACCGCCCGGCACCATTGCTTGAGCAATACGTTAAAGCTGGCCGTCTTGGCAGAAAGACCGGGCGCGGTGTGTACGATTATAGAGAGTCTGTCACAACTAAATAAAGGGGGATGAAGATGAAGGAAGTTGTAATTGTCGATGCAGTCAGGACACCAATTGGTAGGTACAATGGCAGCCTTCGCCATATCCGCCCGGATGATCTGGGTGCGGTTGTCATCAAGGCGTTGGTCGAGCGCAATCCAGACGTTCCTGCAGCTGAAATTGAAGAAGTAGTTTTGGGTAATGCGAACCAGGCAGGTGAAGATAATCGAAATGTCGCAAGAATGTCATCCCTCTTGGCTGGACTGCCAGTCGAGGTTGCCGGTACAACAATCAACCGTTTGTGCGGATCCGGACTTGACGCCGTCAACTATGCGGCGAGGGCGATTTTGGCTGGAGAAGGTGACATCTTCATTGCCGGCGGTACTGAAAGCATGACACGGGCGCCGTTTGTGATGGCAAAGCCAGAAAAAGACTTTCCGCGCGGCAATATGGAAATGTTCGATACAACCATCGGCTGGCGTTTTGTGAACAGCAAGCTGAAGGAAATGTACGGTACGGACAGCATGCCTGAGACAGCAGAGAACGTGGCTAAAAAGTATAGCATCTCCCGTGAAGCTCAGGACGAGTTTGCAGCAGAAAGCCAGCTTCGCGCCAAAAAGGCAATGGAAGCCGGTCGTTTTGAAAACGAGATCGTTCCAGTTGTTTACGAAGATAAAAAAGGTAATAAGACAGTGATTGATACTGACGAACATCCACGCCCAGGCACGACAGCCGAAAAGCTGGCAAACCTGAAACCATTATTCAAGGACGGCACAGTGACAGCAGGAAATGCTTCGGGAGTCAATGACGGTGCATCCGCACTGCTGCTGATGAGCCGGGAAAAAGCGGAGGAGCTTGGCTTGAAGCCGCTGGCAAAATATATTGTGTCAGCGACAGCAGGATTGGAACCTTCCATCATGGGAATGGGTCCTGTTTATGCAGTTCAAAAGGCGTTAAAGCGTGCAAATCTCTCTGTTGGAGATATTGACTTGATTGAATTGAACGAGGCGTTCGCAGCCCAATCACTAGGATGCATCCAGGAATTGGGGCTGGACCAATCCAGGGTCAATGTAAACGGCGGGGCCATTGCGTTCGGCCATCCGCTCGGTGCAAGCGGTGCGCGAATTTTGACGACCCTTTTATATGAAATGAAAAAACGGGATTCCAAGTACGGACTTGCGACGATGTGTGTAGGTGTCGGCCAGGGAATCGCCACGATTATCGAGAATATAGGAGAGAGATAAATGAACAACATCAAATTCCAGAAAGAGCAGCATATCGCATATGTGACGATTGACCGTCCAGAGTCATTGAACTGCTTTAATTTTGAGACACTGGTGGAGCTTGGTGACCTGGTAGATAAACTGCATACTGATTCTGATGTAAGAGTGGTCATTTTTACAGGCGCTGGAGAGAAAGCATTCAGTGCCGGGGCAGATTTAAAAGAAAGGAAGCATCTTACTGAGGAAGAAGTGCGCCGTAACGTGAAAAAGATTCGCGATGTTTTCAGCGCGATTGCCGAGCTGCCGCAGCCGACGATTGCCGCTGTTAATGGATTCGCCTTTGGCGGTGGATTCGAATTGATGTTGGCTTGTGATTTTAAAATTGCTGCAGATACAGCCTTGATGGGCATGACAGAGGTGAGCTGGGGCATCATTCCTGGTGCAGGCGGCACACAGCGGTTATCGAGGCTTGTTGGTGAGATGAAGGCGAAAGAACTGATTTTTACAGCAAGGAAGATTTCTGCTGAGAAGGCTTTTGAGCTTGGAATACTTACGGCGGTTACATCGAAAGAGGAAGTCATGGCTTCCTGCAAGGAACTGGCCGAGGAAATCCTCCAGAATGCACCGATTGCCGTGAGACAGGCGAAGTATGCGATCCAGCATGGAAGCAGTACAGACCTGCAGACAGGTCTGGCCATCGAATCGAAAGCGTATGAGATAACAATACCTACAAAAGACCGTGTTGAAGCATTGAACGCATTCAGTGAAAAACGCAAGCCAGTTTTCACTGCGCAATAATCCATAGGGAGAAATCCCTATGGTTTTTTCGCTTTTAAGCAAATTGTTTTTGCAAAATAATGATAATACTGTAAAATATTTTATAACGGTTTTATTACGTACAACAAAAACGGATGAGGATGACACAAGCTTGAATACAAGATCAATGATTTTTACCTTATACGGTGACTATATCTCCCATTATGGAAGCAAGATTTGGATTGGCAGCCTGATCCGGCTGCTGAATGAATTCGGCCACAATGACCAGTCAGTAAGAGCGGCGATTTCGCGCATGAACAAACAGGGCTGGGTGCAGGCAGAAAAAATCGGTAATAAGAGCTATTACTCCCTGACGCCGCGAGGCCAAAAGAGGATTGATGAGGCAGGAAAGCGTATTTTCAAATTGAAGCCTGAAGACTGGGACGGAAAGTGGAGAATCCTAATGTATACGATTCCCGAGGAAATCCGCAATGTCCGTGACGAGCTGCGCAAGGAATTAATCTGGAGCGGCTTCGGGTCGATGTCGAACAGCTTCTGGATTTCAGCCAATAATCTCGAGAGACAGGTAAGGGACCTGATCGAGAAATATGAAATCGAAGAATATGTCGATTTCTTTGTAGCCGAATACAAAGGCCCGCATGAAAATCAGCGCCTTGTTGAGAAAAGCTGGGACCTAGGCGAGATTAACGCGAAATATCAGGATTTTATTAGTGAATACAGTCAGAAATACATCATTGATAAAAACAAGATCCAGAAGGGCAGCATGACTGACGCCGAATGCTTCGTCGAGCGCACGAAACTGGTGCATGAATACAGGAAGTTCCTCTTCTTTGACCCAGGACTTCCTGAAGAACTTTTACCTGAAAAATGGCTGGGCAGCCATGCCGCCGCATTGTTCAGCGAATACTACAAAGAACTCGCAGAACCAGCATCCCGTTTCTTTGAGTCCGTCTTCAAAGAAGGAAATGAAATCAAGCATAAAGACGTGGACTATAACGTTATGGACCACCCGTATATCTTAGAATAGCATCAAGCCATCCTTGCACCGCCTTGGGTGGCTTTCTTGCATCAACTTATAGGAGAGATTGGTGCTGGGCAACTTAATTTTAAGTGAGGAGTCCTGTGTTCAGACAGGTTTGGAGGAAGAAGGGGAAAAGCTGTCTGAAGTAGCCTCAAGTTCGGACAGGTTTAGCGGTGAAACAGGAAAAGCTGTCCGAAGTAGCCCCGAGTTCGGACAGGTTTTGAGGCAGAAGGAGAAAAGCTGTCTGAAGTAGCCCTGAGTTCGGACAGGTTTAGAGGAAGAAGGAGAAAAGCTGTCTGAAGTAGCCGTGAGTTCGGACAGGTTTAGCGGTGAAACAGGAAAAGCTGTCTGAAGTAGCCCTGAGTTCGGACAGGTTTTGAGGGAGAAGGAGAAAAGCTGTCTGAAGTAGCCTCAAGTTCGGACAGGTTTGGAGGAAGAAGGGGAAAAGCTGTCTGAAGTAACCCCGAGTTCGGACAGGTTTTGAGGGAGAAGGAGAAAAGCTGTCTGAAGTAGCCTCAAGTTCGAACAGGTTTGAAGGAAGAAGGGGAAAAGCTGTCAGAAGTAGCCCCGAGTTCGGACAGGTTTTAGAGGAAGAAGAGGAAAAGCTGTCTGAAGTAGCCCCGAGTTCGGACAGGTTTTGAGGGAGAAGGAGAAAAGCTGTCTGAAGTAGCCTCAAGTTCGGACAGGTTTGGAGGAAGAAGGGGAAAAGCTGTCTGAAGTAGCCCCGAGTTCGGACAGGTTTTGAGGGAGAAGGAGAAAAGCTGTCTGAAGTAGCCTCAAGTTCGGACAGGTTTGAAGGAAGAAGGGGAAAAGCTGTCTGAAGTAGCTCCGAGTTCGGACAGGTTTTGAGGGAGAAGGAGAAAAGCTGTCTGAAGTAGCCCTGAGTTCGGACAGGTTTGCAGTGGAAAGGGAAAAAGCTGTCCGAAGGCGAGCGGGCCTCGCACTTGCGGGAGTAGACTTGATTTTGCAAAATTAGTTTTCCTAGGAGTTTGCTGCAGAGGAAGCGATATTGAATTCCTTATCACAGGCTGAAACCACTAAAGTGAGAAAAGGCAGAGCGGTAGAGGCGTATCCTTTTTGCAGGCAATTTTAAATAAAATATGATAAGTTTAAAAAAACAAACCTTGGAAGGAGAGATACATATGCGAGACAAAGAGACTTTGAAGCAGGAGATTCTTGACGCTTTCCATTTTAGGCATGCAACAAAGGAGTTTGATCCAAGCAAAAAAATTCCAGAGGAAGACTTCCGTTTTATCCTGGAGACAGGCCAGTTATCACCGAGTTCTTTTGGTTTTGAACCTTGGCGCTTTCTAGTTGTCCAGAGTGAAGAGCTTCGCGAAAAAGTTAAAAATACCGCATGGGGAGCGTTTGGCAAGCTTCCGGAAGCAAGCCATTTTGTGATTATCCTTGCGAGGACTAAAGTCGATACAAAATATGACTCTGAATATTTGCAGGATCATTTTAAAAATAAGAAGAAAATGCCAGAGGAATTCATGGCGAATTACCTCAAGCGCATCAAGGAATTCCAGAAGTCTGACTTTAAATTGCTTGAAGGTGACCGTCCGCAGTTTGATTGGGCCTGTAAGCAGACTTATATCGTTTTGGCGAATATGATGACGGCGGCAGCACAAATTGGCATTGATTCATGTCCGATTGAAGGCTTCAATTCCGAAAATATGAACAAACTTCTGGCAGATGAGGGATTGCTGGAGGATGGCCATTTCGGAATTTCCGTCATGTGTGCGTTTGGCTATCGTGTTAAAGAGCCTAATCCAAAAACAAGAAGACCATTGGATGATATCGTTAAATGGGTTTAGTGCAGCCTCTATTAAAGCAAGAGAGCCAGGCAGACGCCTGGCTCTCATTTTATTTGATATCTTTTAAAGTTTCGCAGTATTCCTTGCCCTTTTGAACATATGTATCGATTGATAGTTGAATCAGCTCCAGATCCTTATCGCCGATTTCCCTTACGACTTTCCCCGGAGCTCCGACAACTAAAGACCGCGGTGGTATTTTTTTGCCCGCAGGAATCAAAGTATTGGCCCCAATGATGCATTCTTCACCGATTTCGGCTCCATCAAGGATCGTCGAGCCCATGCCAATAATGCATCTTTTCTTGATGGTACATCCATGCAGGATCGCATTGTGGCCGACGGTGACCTCATCTTCAATGACGAGCGGAGAGCCCTCATATAAATGGCAAGTTACGTTATCCTGTATACTGCAGCTTTCTCCTATGGTAATTGTATCTTCATCCCCGCGTAAAACTGCATTGAACCACACGCTGGAATTTTTGCCGATTTTCACATCACCGATGATGTAGCTTCCAGGTGCCTGGAAAACAGATTCATCAACCAAAGGTTTTTTATCTAAATAACTTAGAATCAATGAAAAATCCCCCTTTTCAATTGTCATAATTTTAGAACTAGTATAACATTAATTTAACGAAGGGGGAATTTTTGTGAATGGAATTACTTCTGTTCTGGGCATAAAATATCCAATCATTCAGGGTGGAATGGGGAATATCAGCAATGCCATTTTAACAGCGGCTGTTTCCGAAGCGGGCGGCCTGGGCACAATAGGTGCTGGAACGATGTCTGCTGAAGAAGTGGAGCAAATTATTCTTGAAACAAAGTCGAGGACATCAAAGCCTTTTTCTGTGAATGTGGCCTTGAGTGTATCACCGAATGTGGTGGAGATCCTCCGCCTGGCTGTCAAACATAAGGTTTATGCAGTAACTTTATCAGCAGGTAATCCTGCGCCTTTCATTCCTAAGCTAAAAGAGGCTGGAATCAAGATTATTACTGTTGTAGCATCTGTAAAACAAGCCCAAAAAGCCGAAGCTGCAGGTTCTGATATTTTAGTGGCTGAGGGATATGAAGCAGCAGGGATTAACTCGAACCTGGAAACGACGACATTGGCGCTGATTCCTCAGATTGTCGCCCGGGTAAACATACCGGTTGTTGCGGCAGGGGGAATTGGGGATGGAAAGGGTCTTGCAGCCATGCTTGCACTTGGAGCGAGCGGCGTACAGATGGGTACGAGGTTCATCGCTACAAAGGAAGCTCCGTTCCATGAAAACTATAAGCAAAAGCTTTTGCAGGCAAGCGACCATGAAACAGTTATAGTCGGCAGGTCTGTTGGAAGAATCCGCAGGCTGATGAATACCTCTTATGCAGGAAAACTGCTGGAAGCTGAAAAGCAGGGAATTACTGTAGAAGAGTTTGCTGAACTGACGACAGAGGATATACATAAAAAAGGTGCGCTGGAAGGAAGCGAAGAAAACGGATTTATGAATGGAGGCCAGGTATCCGGACTCGTTTCTGATATCCCGACCGTCCAGGAATTATTGGATCGAATGGTAAAGGAAGCGAAAGAACGCCTGAGAATCGCAACACTTTTATTATAGATTTTTCGAAGCATGCTTCAAATAGGAGCATGCTTTTTTATATTATTGTTTTTTTAATCGGAATTAAATTCAGAATCTTTTAAAAGAAAAAAACATTAGAACCTTATAAATACTGAGTTTTACAGTCGCTTTCGTGCATAAAAGCGAAAAAGTTTTATTATTTTTAAAAAATGTCTTGATAGTTTGCTAAAGTGATGGTTTAATAATTAAAAATCATAACATACTAAATTTTCGGAATTTTATTGACTTTAATTTATAGCTGGTGTTAATATAACGTTATATTTACGGTGTCTATAGTGGATATCATACTTTTTGGAATCGCTTTCAAAGACTTTGAAGCTTTTTACCCAACTAAGAGCAGACAAGTTGAAATTGGTGCGTTCCGGCTGCCTGCTAGTTAAATATCTACATAGTTTTATTGCCGGTTATAAATAATCAAGGGGGATTTTTATGAAAAAATCAGTGAAAGCTATTTCTCTTGTCCTGGCTAGTGCATTGCTTTTAGCAGGATGCGGAGGAAATGAAGCATCAAACGGTTCATCTGACAAAAAGCAATACAAGATTGGCTTGACTCAATTCGCGGAACATCCATCGCTTGATGCCGCAACTGAAGGCTTCAAGAAAGCTCTTGAGGACAAAGGATTCAAAGAGGGAGACAATGTAAAGTATGACTTCCAGAACGCACAGGCAGACATGAATAATACGGCAAGCATCGCGAACAATTTTGTAGGTGACAAAGTCGACCTCATTTTCGCTAACGCTACACCGAGCGCTGTTGCGGCACTTAATGCAACAAAGAATATTCCAATCATTTTCACTTCGGTGACAGACCCTGTCGGAGCAGGACTTGTTGAAGCATTCGATAAACCTGGCGACAACATCACAGGTACTACTGATAACCATCCAGATGCTACAAAAAAGACGATTGACTTTATGACGAATGAAGTTGGTGCAAAGAAGATCGGCGTGATCTATAATGCTGGTGAACAAAACTCAGAGGTCCAGTTGAAGGAAGTAAAGAAGCTTGCTGAAGCGAATGGCGCCAAGGTGGTAGAAGCATCAATCTCGACGTCGGCTGAAGTAAAGCAGGCAGCTGAATCACTGGTTGGACGTGTGGATGCCATCTATGTTCCTACTGATAACACGGTCGTTTCAGCACTTGAATCTGTCATTTCTGTAGCTAATGAAAAAAAGATCCCGTTATTTGTTGGCGAGCTAGATTCCATGAAGCGTGGAGCAGTTGCAGCTAGTGGCTTCAACTACTACGACATTGGTTACCAGTCAGGCTTGATGGCTGCGGAAATTTTATCAGGCAACAAAAAAGCCTCTGAAATCCCGGTTGAGCTTCCTGAATCATTGACACTGACAATCAACAAAAAGGCCGCTGAGGAACAGGGCGTTGAAGTCAAGGAAGAGTGGGGAGAGGACGCAGAGTTTTACGAAGAATAAGAGAAAGGATGATTCAACTTGTTTACTTCAATATTTGGAGCATTTGAGTCAGGCATAATCTATGCGATCATGGCTCTGGGTGTATACTTATCCTTTCGGGTACTTGATTTTCCTGATTTGACGGTCGATGGCAGCTTCGTAACTGGAGCTGCGGTCGCTGCGATCATGATTGTGAATGGCGCGAATCCATTTGCTGCTACAATGGTAGCCCTTGTTGCCGGATTCATCGCTGGATGCTTAACAGGCATCATCCATACGGTCGGCAAGGTGAATGCACTTCTATCAGGTATACTGATGATGATTGCCCTGTATTCTATAAATCTAAGAATTATGGGTAAATCGAATGTCCCCCTGTTGAACACGGATACGGCAATGACCGCAGTGAGGGACTTTTTCGAAAAGACGGGAATAGACGGTTTTTTCAATGGCATTTTAACGGCTGTCGGGCTGGGAGACAGTCTCCCGCGAACATGGGGGATCCTTTTGTTCATGATTGTCGTGACAATGGCAATTAAATTCCTTACTGATGCGTTCCTTAAGACAGAACTTGGACTTGCAATCAGGGCAACCGGTGATAACAAAAGGATGATCCGCAGCTTCTCGGCCAATACAAACCTGATGATTATCCTTGGCCTTGGCCTTTCGAATGCAATGGTAGCTTTTTCTGGGGCTTTGATCGCCCAGCAGGGTGGTTTCGCAGACGTCGGTATGGGTATCGGGATGATTATCATCGGTCTAGCTTCTGTCATTATTGGTGAGGCTCTATTCGGTACAAAATCGATTGCTAGAACAACGCTTGCTGTTATTGGCGGAGCTATTATCTATCGAATTGTTGTCACACTCGCATTAAGGGTAGAGTTCCTTGAACCAGGTGACATGAAGCTGATCACAGCGATTATCGTCATATTGGCACTGACTGCTCCGAAAATGATAGAAAGCTACAAAGAGAAAAAACGGAAGGTGAAAAGACAGCTTGAAAACATGCAAATGGCAGCTGTTCCTTCTGAGGGAAAGGGTGAGGCTGGTGCTGCACTTAAATCAGATTCATAGAGTCTTCAATGAGGGTACTCCAGATGAGAAAATCGCCCTGGATGATATTAATTTAACACTAAAAAAGGGAGACTTTGTTACCGTTATCGGAAGTAATGGCGCCGGCAAATCCACCTTGATGAATATCATTTCCGGTGTAATGCTTCCTGACCATGGTCAGGTGGAACTGGACGGTAAGGATGTAACCTACATGACCGAATACAATCGCTCAAAAATGATTGGTCGTGTCTTCCAGGATCCGATGGCTGGCACTGCACCGAGTATGACCATTGATGAAAACCTTGCGATTGCTTATTCACGGAACAAGCGTCGCTCGCTTCGCCTAGGCGTCACGAAGAAACGCCGTGAGCTTTTCCAGGAGGTGCTTGAGTCGCTGCACCTTGGGCTTGAAGACAGGCTGAATGCCAAGGTTGGGACGTTATCAGGCGGTGAGCGGCAGGCGCTTTCCCTGCTGATGGCGACATTCACGGAACCATCGATTCTATTATTGGATGAGCATACCGCGGCACTCGATCCTGCACGTGCCGAGTTGATTACCAATTTAACAAAAGAGATCGTCGACAAATACCATCTCACTACATTGATGGTCACGCATAACATGCAGCAGGCTCTCGACCTAGGCAACAGGCTGATCATGATGGACAAAGGCCAGATCATCCTCGAAGTCAATGAAGAACAAAAAGCTAAACTGACAATCGAAGACTTGCTCAACGAATTCCAGCGCATCCGCGGAACAAAAATGGCAAGCGATCGGGCATTACTAAGCTAAACAAAAAACAACCAGCTCAAAGTAGCTGGTTGTTTTTTGTTTATTCTTCAAAAGAGGGATTAATTATTATACCAAAATTATTTTTAAGAAAATACCAAAATTTCTTACAATTTATTGACCGTTTATTTAACGAAATGTTATGATAACGTTAAATAAACGTTATACATATTTGCAACTTGGAAAGGTGGGATATGATGCGAGATGGTTTAATAGCTGGGCGAACGGCCTCCATCGATGTCATTGTTACACCAGATATGTTTGCCCGCTTTGAGGGGAAAGTCGTCCATCCAGTATACTCCACTGTATCGATGGTGTATCACATGGAGTGGGTATCGCGTCAAATTATCATTCCCTTTTTAGAGGATCATGAAGAAGGCATGGGCGGTGCAGTGACAGTTAAACATATAGCTCCATGTATCGAAGGGGCCGGGATTACCGTAACTGCAACCGTGACGGGCCTTCAAGCCAATACCATTCTTACTAATGTACGGGCAGAAAGCAAGGGTCGGCTTGTAGGAGTGGGGGAAGTAAAGCAAGTGGTCCTTCCTAAAGAAAAGATAAATGAATTACTTACAGGCAGCTAAAAATTTTTGCGCAAAAATGTAAGCGCTAACATGGTTTAACGGAATAAAGGAGGAAAGAACAATGGATATGTTTGAACAAATTCGTGAGCACGAGCAGGTAGTATTTTGTAATGATGAAGGAACTGGATTAAAGGCAATCATTGCGATTCATAGTACACGTTTAGGCCCAGCACTGGGCGGTTGCCGTATGTACCCTTATAAATCAGTGGACGATGCACTTGAAGATGTATTGAGGCTTTCAAAAGGCATGACGTATAAATGCGCTGCGGCTGATGTCGATTTCGGTGGAGGAAAGGCAGTCATCATTGGCGATCCTACAACAGATAAGAGTCCTGAATTGTTTAGGGCATTTGGCCAGTTTGTTGAGTCGATCCAGGGACGTTTCTATACAGGAACAGACATGGGCACAGATCCAGAAGATTTTGTCCATGCATTAAAAGAAACAAATTGCATCGTTGGTGTAGATGAGGTATATGGCGGAAGCGGTGATTCATCAGTACCAACGGCTCAGGGTGTCATCTTTGGCTTGCAGGCAACTAGCAAAGTTCTTTGGGATACGGATGATTTGTCCGGAAAATCCTATGCGATCCAGGGGCTGGGAAAGGTAGGCTACAAGGTAGCAGAGTATCTTCTTGATAATGGAGCAGACCTGTATGTGACGGATATTAATCAAAAAGCAATCGACCAGATTGTTAAGAAAGCGGAAGAAATCGGTGCAGGAATTAAAGTCGTGAACAGTGATGAAATTTATTCCCAGCCTGCAGATATTTTCATACCGTGCGCTATGGGTGGAATCATCAATGATGACACCATTCCGCAACTTCAGGTAAAAGCAGTCGTTGGCTCTGCGAACAATCAGCTTAAGGAAGAACGTCATGGTCACATTCTTCAGGAGATGGGTATCCTTTATGCGCCTGACTACATTGTCAATGCTGGCGGATTGATCCAGGTAGCGGATGAGCTGTATTCACCAAATAAGGAACGAGTTTTAAAGAAGACGAAGGCTATCTATAATTCTCTGTTAAATATTTATAAGCAGGCAGAGCGGGAGGGAATCACTACTGTTGAAGCCGCTAATAAATTTTGTGATAACCGGATTGAAGCCAGAACAAGACGAAACAGCTTCTTCTCTCATATGAAGCGTCCAAAATGGGCAGTGAGAATGTAATAGAATCATAGACTTTTAAAAAAGGGTGAGCCGATGGAAAAGGATTTTCCGATTTTTCAAGTGATGGACCAAAACGGAAACATTGTTTCCGGGGAACATAAGGATTTGGTGACCGCAGAGCGAGTGAAGAAGTTTTATTCGGAAATGGTAAGGATCCGGACGCTGGACCGGAAATCAATCAGTCTCCAGCGGCAAGGCAGAATTGGAACATATGCGCCTTTTGAAGGGCAGGAAGCATCCCAGGTAGGAACGGCTCTGGCGCTTGACAGTGAAGATTGGATGTTCCCAACCTACCGCGATCATGGGGCGGCTACGGTGTTCGGCCACTCCCTGAGGAATATTCTGCTGTTCTGGAACGGAAGAAATGAAGGCTGTGTCCCGCCGGATGGGAAAAAGATCTTCCCGCCAGCCATCCCGATTGCAACCCAGATTCCACATGCTGCAGGGGCAGCTTTTGCTGAAAAACAAAAAGGAACAAAGAATGCGGCGATTTGTTATTTCGGTGATGGAGCGACTTCGGAAGGTGATTTTCATGAAGGCTTGAACTTTGCAAGTGTCTTCAAATCTCCGGTCGTATATTTTTGCCAGAATAACCAATACGCAATTTCTGTCCCGATAAGCAAGCAGATGAACTCCGCAACCATTGCGCAAAAAGCTCTTGCGTATGATATTCCTGGAGTAAGGATTGATGGCAACGATATTTTTGCCGTTTTTGCTGAAACGGAAAAGGCACTTGAGCGTGCCCGCAATGGCGAAGGACCGACACTGATTGAAGCGATGACGTGGCGGTATGGATCACATACAACTGCCGATGACGCATCGAAATATCGTGACCAGGGAGAAAGTGCGCTGAAGCGTATGGAAACAGATCCTTTGTTAAGGCTTGAACGCTGGATGAAAAACGAAGGACTTTACGATGAAGCATGGGTGAAGGAAATAGAAGCTCAGGCAGCTGCCGAAATTGATGCCGCTGTACAGGAAATGGAAAAGTTCCCTAAAGCTGACCCAGCAGTGATCTTTGATTATGTGTTCGAAAAGCCTACATGGACAATTGAGAAGCAAAAGCGGGAATACCTTGAGCTGATCGGAGGTGAGTCATGATGAATACGGCAATACAGACAAAGACATTGACGCTTGTCCAGGCGATTACCGATGGACTGGATACGATGCTCGGCGAAAGCAAGGAAGTCATCCTCCTTGGTGAAGATATCGGAAAAAACGGCGGGGTATTCCGTGCGACTGATGGTCTTCAGGAGAAATATGGAGAGGAGCGCGTGGTAGATACTCCTTTGAGTGAGGCAGGTTTTGTAGGTGCAGCGATTGGCATGGCCGTTAATGGATTCCGTCCCGTGGTGGAAATTCAGTTCCTGGGCTTCATTTACCCTGCCTATGAACAAATCATGACCCATGCTTCGAGGCTGCGGATGAGGACATTGGGGCATTTTACCGTGCCAATGGTTATCCGGGCTCCTTATGGCGCAGGTGTGCGTGCACCTGAAATCCATTGTGACAGCACGGAATCCCTTTTTACCCATATGCCGGGAATGAAGGTGGTCTGTCCATCCAATGCCTATGACGCCAAAGGCTTGATGATCGCTGCAATTGAAGATCCGGACCCTGTCCTCTTTTTAGAGCCAATGAGAAGTTATCGTTCCTCACGAGGTGAGGTTCCGGAAGGGAAGTATACAGTTGAAATAGGAAAAGGAAAGAAATTGACCGAAGGCGACGATGTAACGGTTATTGCCTGGGGCGCTATGATACCGGTAGCGATGAAGGCTGCTGAAGATATGAAACAAAAGGGTGTTGAATGTGAGGTTCTCGATTTAAGGACGCTTTATCCGATCGACAAGGACCTGGTCATTGAGTCCGTCCAAAAGACAGGCCGTACTGTTATTGTCCATGAAGCACACGCAACTGGCGGGACTGGCAGCGATCTGATCTCGCTGATCAATGATGAGGCATTCCTTTATCAAAAGGCTCCGGCCGAAAGAGTTACAGGCTATGATACGCCTGTGCCGTATTTTGGGTTTGAAGATCATTATCTGCCGACCCCGAAAAGAGTCGCAGCTGCAATCGAAAAAGTAATGAAGTTTTAGGAGGCGTGCCGATGGTTGAAGTAAAGCTTCACGACATTGGGGAAGGCATGACCGAAGCGGACATCAATTGTTACCTGGTGAAACCAGGAGACTTCGTCAAGGCTGATGATCCATTGGTTGAAGTCCAGACAGACAAAATGACCGCGGAGATTCCTGCTCCCCGTTCAGGTGTCATTAAAGAACTATTGCTAACCCCGGGGCAAACGGTAAAGGTAGGGACTACCCTGCTGATCATGGAGGAAGGTTCCGGCGGCGTTCAAACTAGAGAGTCCCAGAAGGTCGCTGATGTTGTGAAAACAGAAGCAGAACCAGCAGAAGCTTCAGTAGCTGTATTGGAAAGACCCGCTGTAAGTAAGGTACCGGTTGGTGTTAGTGCACGATTGGGCCAGATTCTTGCTTCTCCTTATACAAGGAAGGTTGCCAGGGAAAATGGTGTCCACATTATGGAAGTAAAAGGAACTGGACCAGCAGGCCGGATTATCGAAGAAGATATATTGGCATTTGTTAAATTAAGAGATCATGGGGGTGCGAGTACTTCGGAAGGAGGTTCCGAACAGCAGGTTCCGAACGTTTCGCAGCATGGTTACGAACGAGAGGTTCCGAATGTTTCAAAACCTGCTTCCGAATCCGAGGCTCCGAATGTTTCGGAACTGGGTTCTGAAGAAAGTGCTCCGACCGAGAAAAAGCTCAGCCACCAGGATACATTGCCATTCCGCGGCCGCCGCAAGCAGATTGCGAAAAAGATGGTCCAGTCAATGTACACCATCCCTCACTGTACCCACTTTGAGGAAATTGATGTTAGCGAGTTGATCGATTTAAGGTCAGAAATCAAGGCAGCCGGCAACTCTATCTCAGCCACTGCATTCTTTATTAAAGCACTTTCGATTGGGTTAAAAGAATTCCCGGTCTTTAATGCAAAACTTGATGAAGAAAACGAAAGCATCCAGCTGCTGCGTGAACATCATATCGGAATTGCTGTGGACACTCCGGATGGCTTGATTGTACCGGTTATCCGCAATGTGGAGAAAAAGAACTTAAAGAAAATCCATAGTGAAATGAAGCATCTGACAAAGCTTGCACTTGATGACAAGCTTACGGTTAAGGATATATCTGGCGGTACATTTACTATTAGCAATGTCGGTCCCCTGGGCGGCAGTATTGGAGCAACACCAATCATCCAGCACCCGCAGACAGCGCTCGTTTCTTTTCATAAAACAAAGAAACGGCCCGTTGTAAAAGATCAAGATGAAATTGCGATCCGTTCTATCATGAATCTATCAATGGCATTTGATCATAGGGTCGCAGATGGGGCAACGGCTGTTGCTTTTACAAACCGTTTCGCACAGTTGATTGAAAATCCTAAAATGATGCTGTTGGAATTGATGTAAGTGCTAATAAAGGTTGCTTCTTTACCACACAAAAGCATTATAGCTTTACATCGCGCTCTTGAGAGGGCAGGCGTAATTACTGTAAAATAATTTTAAATATTATAAATATTTATTTCGGAGGTTTTACAATGCAAGAGAAAGTTATGGTATCCGGCCAAAGTACTGAGGATTTTTTCCCGGTTCAGGATGTTGATTATTTAGAGCTTTATGTAGGAAATGCCAAGCAGGCGTCTCACTTTTTCCAGACTGCCTTCGGCTTTAAGGTAGTGGCATATTCAGGTCTTGAAACAGGCAACCGTGAAACGACATCCTATGTGCTTCAGCAGCGCAAGATTCGTCTGGTTGTGACTGGAACATACAACGATTCATCTCGAGTAGCACAGTTTGTCAAAACTCATGGAGATGGTGTCAAGGATATCGCGCTGGCTGTTGATGATGTCGAGAAGGCTTATGAGGGAGCGGTTAAGCGAGGCGCGAACGAAATCCAGCCGCCGCATGAGGTTTCTGATGAGAATGGTACCTTGAAAAAGGCTGTGATCGGTACATATGGAGATACAATCCATACACTCGTCGAAAGGAAAAATTACAAAGGTTTGTTCATGCCTGGATTTGTTGAGCATACAACAACAGTTCCTGTGAATGACGCTGGTTTCATCGGCATCGACCATGTTGTCGGCAATGTTGAGAGAATGGAAGAATGGGTTAACTATTATGCCAATGTCATGGGCTTCAAGGAAATGAAGCACTTCACTGACAAGGATATCGTGACTGAATATTCAGCGTTGATGTCCAAAGTCATGCACAATGGCGGCCGCATCAAGTTTCCGATCAATGAGCCGGCAGAAGGAAAGCGCAAATCACAGATCCAGGAATACTTAGAATTCTACAACGGACCAGGCGTCCAGCACCTTGCGATTTTGACAGAGGATATTGTCAGCACCGTAGCACAACTCCGCGAGAATGGAGTGGAATTCCTGAGCACACCTGATTCATACTATGAAATGCTTTCAGAGCGTGTCGGTGAAATTGACGAAGAGATCGATAAGCTAAAAGAACTTAGCATTCTGGTAGACCGTGACGATGAAGGCTATTTGCTGCAGATTTTCACAAAGCCAATCGTAGACCGCCCGACGCTGTTCATTGAGATCATCCAGCGTAAAGGCGCAAGAGGTTTCGGCGAAGGAAACTTCAAGGCTCTATTCGAATCAATCGAGCGTGAACAGGAAAGACGCGGCAACCTTTAATAGCCGGGACAGAAGGGGGCGATTCGCTCCCTTTTCGTTATAAACGGCGGCAGAAAAAATGGGGGATGAACATGAACATTAAAGCAAGAGCAGAACTTGAAGGGATCACACCATATGCCCTCGGCCAGACGATTGAGGAAATCAAGAAACAGTATGGAATTACGACAGTAAGAAAGCTTTCGGATAATGAAAATGTCTATGGCACTTCGCCAAATGTCAAAGAAGCAATCATGCAGGCATCTGCTAATCTGGCATTCTATCCGGACGGAATGACATCAGGAATCGCAGAGAAACTTTCGGCCCATTATCAATTAGACCAGAAGCATTTTCTTGTTTCCAACGGTTCAGAAGAAATCATTCGTCTGCTTACAAGGGCTTATATCGATAAAAATGATGAAGCCGTCATGGCAGAGGTGACTTTTCCGCGCTATAAAACGAATGTATTGATTGAGGGCGGCAGAGCAGTCAGCATTCCGATGATTGAAGGCAGGCATGATCTCAAAAAAATGCAGGAAGCCATCAACGAAAAAACAAAAATGGTATTCGTCTGCAACCCAAACAATCCAACTGGGACAATCGTCGGAAAACAGGAATTACTTTCTTTTATCGACAATGTACCTTCAAACGTCCTGATCATTATGGATGAGGCTTATTTTGAATATGCGGATTCTGATGAATACCTTGATACGATGCCGCTGCTTGATCAATATCAAAACATTGTCATCCTCAGGACTTTTTCAAAAATCTATGGTCTTGCGAGCCTGCGTGTTGGCTACGGCATCATGCATGAGGAAATTGCTAAGGAACTTCACAAAGTCAGGGATGTATTCAATGTCAACCAGCTCGCTCAGGCGGCAGCGGTGGCTGCGCTGGAAGACCAGGCTTTCGTCCGGGACTGTTCCGCTAAAAATAATGCAGAAAGAGACTTCCTGAGTGCAAAGTTCAAAGAGTTGGAGATTGAAAGTTTCCCATCGCAATCCAACTTCCTGTTTGCCTTCACGAACAGGCCGGTCATCCAGACGCTGACGAAAAACGGCGTCCTTGTCAGGGAAATGCAGCTCTCGGGCTACAAGGAAGCATTCCGGATTACTCTCGGCACTCGTGAAGATCATGAATTCATAGTGCAAATCGTCAGCCAGCTTTTTCACGAAAGGGCGGTGTAAGCTTTGGAAATTAAAACTGACACACTTGAATGGAGAGACGCATATAAGCTTTTGCAAGGCTCAGTCCTGCCGCGGCCAATCGCCTTCGTTTCCAGTCAGGATGAAAAAGGGATCGCGAATTTGGCTCCATTCAGTTTCTTTACAGTCATCAGCGCGAATCCGATGATGGTCTGCTTTTCGCCAATGAGAAGAGGGACGGATGGCGCGAAAAAAGATACGCTGAAAAATATTGAAAGCACAAAGGAATTTGTCATCAATATTGTCAGTGAGGAGTTCGTCCAGCAGATGAATGACTGCGCTACCGAATTCACGTCCGATGTCGATGAATTCGAGGCTTCTGGACTGAACAAGGTCGATAGTGTGGCGGTAAAGCCATCACGTGTCAAGGAGTCGAAGGTCCACCTTGAATGTGTTCTGGACCAGGTCCTTCACTTTGGCGGGGAAGAGGCCGGAGCAGGCAGCCTTGTCATCGGCAAGGTTGTACATGTACATGTGGCGGATGAACTTTATGAAAGCGGGCGCGTCAATTCGGAAAAATTGAATCCAGTAGGCAGGCTGGCAGGAGCGACCTACACGCTGCCGCTGGCAAAAACCTTTGAACTGCAAAGGAAATAGGTGATGATATGAAGTTCATAACTTTTATGAAAAAAGACGGTTCAATCCGTGCAGGCTGGATTACTTCGCAGAATCACGCTGTAGATATGCACGAAGCATCTAACGGTATATTGCCTGACAATATGCTGGCTTTCATCGAGAACCATGAGGTATACACAGGTTATATCGAGGAAAATAAAGGTCTGATTGAAACTGGCAACGGATCCTATACCTTGGATGAAATCAGCTTAAAATCGCCGCTGCCGAATCCAAAGAGTGTCCGTGATTTTTACGCTTTCGAGCAGCATGTAAAAACAGCAAGGGAAAACCGAGGCCTTGAAATGATTCCTGAATGGTACGAGATTCCGGTGTTCTATTTTACCAATCATCTTGCCATCAAGGGTCCTGGGGAAGACATCATACGGCCACAGAACTGTGAATGGATGGATTACGAACTGGAAATCGCCTGTGTCATCGGCAAGGAAGGCCGCAACATCAAAGCGGAGGATGCCGAACAGTATATTTTTGGCTTTTTTATCATGAATGACTGGAGTGCCCGCGACTTGCAGCGACAGGAAATGAAGGTCGGACTTGGCCCGGCGAAGGGGAAAGATTTCGCTACTTCATTCGGTCCATATCTGGTAACGAAGGATGAGCTGGAATACCTCAAAGCGGGGAAAGGCTATGACCTTGAAATGGTTGCCCGTGTCAACGGCAGGGTGCTGTCAAAGGGAAATATGAAAGACATTTATTATTCATTCGCTGAAATGATCGAGCGTGCATCAGCGGGTACGACTCTGTATCCTGGTGAAGTGATCGGCTCAGGAACAGTCGGAACAGGCTGTATACTCGAACTTGGAACGGATGTCCATCGCTGGCTTGAACCTGGCGATGAAGTGGAACTTGAAATTGCGGGGCTCGGTGTTTTGAAAAATAAAATTATAGAAGAGTAGAAAGAAGGTGTTTTCATGTATTACCGCCAGCTGGGAGAAATCCCAAAGAAACGCCATACCATTTTTAAAAAGGAAGATGGTTCGCTGTTCAGGGAGCAGGTAATGGGAACTAAAGGTTTTTCGGGTACCCAGTCGATTCTTTATCACCACCATATGCCAACAGAGGTAGTGAAGAGCGAATTGATCGGCAGCTACCTGCCTGAGTATGAGGAACAGGGCTCATTGAACCATCGGCACTTCCTGACAGACCAGATTACTCAAACTGGGGACGCGTTAAGCGGAAGAGAATATATCCTTGGCAATGGCGATCTTTTGATTGGATTTGCGAATATTACTGAACCGATGAAACAATTTTACCGAAATGGCGATGGAGACGAGATGTTCTTTTTCCATCATGGGTCCGGCAAAGTAGAAACCATGTTTGGAACTATAAACTATCGTCCTGGTGATTATGTCGTGATTCCAATCGGCACGATGTACAGAGTTGTACCAGATGATTCCGAGCAGACAAAGGCATTGATTGTCGAATCGTTCAGCCAGATTACGACTCCAAGGCGTTATCGCAATGAATATGGACAGCTGCTCGAACACAGCCCATTCTGTGAAAGAGATATCCGTGGACCGGAAACGCTGCAAACTTTCTCTGAAAAAGGGGAGCATGAAGTCATTACCAAGACACGCGGTCATCTGCACCGCCACGTATTGAACCACCACCCGCTTGACGTGGTTGGCTGGGACGGATATCTGTATCCCTGGGCATTCAATATCGAGGACTTCGAGCCGATCACAGGGCGGATCCATCAGCCACCGCCAGTTCACCAGACGTTTGAGGGCCATAATTATGTAGTATGTTCCTTTGTGCCAAGGCTTTACGATTATCATCCTGAAGCGATCCCTGCGCCATATTACCACAGCAACGTCAACAGCGATGAGCTGCTTTACTATGTAGAAGGCAATTTTATGAGCCGCAAGGGAATCAAGGAAGGCTCGATTACATTGCATCCAAGCGGAATCCCGCATGGACCACACCCAGGCAAGACAGAAGCAAGCATCGGCAAAAAAGAAACACTAGAGCTAGCGGTCATGATCGATACCTTCCGGCCGCTGAAAACAGTAAAGAAAGCCAAAGATATCGAAGACGACCAGTATATGTATACATGGATTGAAAAATAAGTAAAGAAGGCCAATTCGCTAGATAGCGAGTTGGCCTGTTTTTGTGGAGAAACTGGAAAAAAACTATGATTTTTTCCAGTTCGCCAATAAAATTTTATTTTCGCCAATAAACTTGTGAAAATCGCCAATAAAATCATTTTTTCGCCAATAAATTTGTGAAAACCGCCAATAAAATTAAATTATCGCCAATAAGTGATGAATTAGAATCATCTTTAAAAACTCTAATTTTTCCAATTTCAACTTAGAAATACCTGATTGGTGAAGTCCAATTCCCTCTAGAAACCAAATAATCGGTTGAAAACTGGCAATACTAACAAAATCGATTACGGATTAGGAGGGTATGACGTGACTTTATCTATATTAGCCTTGGGCGGAATCAATGAAATCGGAAAAAATATGTATGTTGTCCAATATGAGGACGATATTTTTGTGATTGACTGCGGAGGGAAGTTTCCTGATGAGAGTCTATTAGGAATTGATTTAATCATTCCTGAAATGACTTACCTTGAGGAAAATCGCGAAAAAATCCGCGGTTTGATCATGACCCATGGGCACGAAGACCATATTGGCGGTGTCCCGTATTTCTTCAAAAAATTAAAGGCGCCGGTTTATGCTACGGATTTTACTCTCGGGTTAATTGAACTGAAACTTGGTGAGCACAAACTCCTGAGAGGGACCGAGCTGAATAAAATCAATTCGGACTCAGTCTTGGATTTCGGCAAGGTAAAGGTATCTTTTTTCAAAGTAAGCCATAGCATCCCGGACTGTCTTGGAATTGTTTTGCACACTCCTGAGGGGAATGTTGTCCATACAGGTGATTTCAAATTCGATTTGACGCCTGCAAATGATGAGCAATCAGAAATTCATAAGATGGCGAAGATCGGTACTGAAGGTGTCATGGCGCTGCTATCAGAGAGCACGAATGCCGAGCGTACTGGTTTGACGCCTTCGGAGCGAATGGTCGCAAGCCATCTCGAAGAAGCTTTCATGAAGGCAGATGGGAAAATCTTTGTTTCAACCTTTGCCTCTAACGTTAATCGTGTTCAGCAGGTTGTCGAGGCAGCGATTAAGACGAACAGGAAACTCGCGTTGCTTGGCAGGAGTATGGTGAACGTAGTCGATGTGGCGATAGAACGAGGTTACCTGAATGTTCCTGAGGGCATGCTGATTCAGCCAAATGTGGTCGACCAATTGGATCCTGACAAAGTGGCGATTCTTTGTACAGGCAGCCAGGGAGAGCCTATGGCTGCACTTTCCCGTCTCGCAACAGGCAATTTCCGCGATGTTTCGATTTATCCTGGAGATACAGTCATCATGGCGGCCTCCCCGATTCCAGGGAATGAAAAGGATGTTTCCAAGATTATCGATAATTTGTTCAAACTCGGAGCGAAAGTCATTTACGGCTCTGGCAGCACTACTGGCATGCATGTTTCCGGCCATGGCTACCAGGAAGATCTCAAGCTGATGCTGACTTTGATGAAGCCAAAGTATTTCATCCCGATTCATGGTGAGTACAGGATGCTGCATCACCACCGCTTGCTGGCAGAAGCTGTAGGTGTGGAAAAAGGGAATACCTTTATTGTTAAAAATGGTGATATTGTTGACATAGAAAATGGCGAAGCGCGTCAGACCCGCAATGTTCCAGCGGGTGATACGTATGTTGATGGTGTAAGTGTCGGCGATGTCGGCGAAATCGTGCTCAGGGACAGAAAGCAGCTATCCGAGGATGGAATGCTAGTCATTGTCCTGACATTAAGCAAAGCAGAAAGGAAAATTATTTCTGGCCCAGATACAATCTCACGCGGGTTTGTTTTTGTGAAAAACTCCGAAGACTTGATGAGAGATGTAAATAGTCTTGTGACGAAAACGGTGACCGATCTTCAAGAAGACAATGTACACCGATGGAATGTCATTAAACAGGGCATCAAAAAAGCAGTTGGTCAGCACATCTTCCAAAAGACAAGAAGAAGGCCGATGATTTTACCGATCATTATTGAGATTTAATTTTCATAGTGGACCAGGTACATATACTTTGTGCCTGGTCCACTTTATTGACATGACACTAAAAGGTGTTATATATTTATAAAGTGACACCAATTAGTGTTATTACATAATGGAGGCTGAAAAACATGGATACACAGAGAGAAATTCGTAAAAGTATCGTTCTAAATGCGCCAATTGAAAAAGTATGGAAAGCAGTTGCAACATCAGAAGGAATTGAAGCCTGGTGGATGCCAAATACATTTGAAGCCGAGCTTGGCAAGGAGTTCATTCTTCACGCTGGCCCATTTGGTGACTCGCCATGCAAAGTTACAGAATTGGACCCACCGAATCGTCTGGGTTTTGATTGGGGGAAGGATTGGCACCTTGTATTCGAACTGAGGGAGTTGGAAGGCAAGACGGAGTTCACCTTAATTCATTCAGGCTGGGATCCTGAAAAGGTTACGGAATTCGGACAGCCTCATACGATCATTCAGGGAATCATGGATAATGGATGGGATAAAATCGTTAACGAAGCACTTCCATCCTATATCGAGGGTTAACATGCCATCTTCTGCAGCGAGACATGATGTGTTCCAGGCTGTCGCGGATCCTACTCGACGTAAAATCCTGAAGCTGCTCGCAGACAAGGAGATGCCGGTTGCGTCCATAACAGAAGAATTTCCGATTACCAGGACGGCTGTCAACAAACACTTATTTGTGTTATCTGAAGCAGGTTTGGTATCAAGCAAAAGAATTGGACGTGAAACTCGCTATTCATTACAGCCAGAACCGCTTCAAGAATTGCAGGAATGGCTTTCGTTTTTCGAGATATATTGGGATAACAAACTATCAGCACTGAAAAATTTCGTGGAACGTGATGATGAATAAGTTTCACGCAGCATTGAAGCCTGCATTTCCATTTTAAAAATTTCCGAGCATGGGGTATTCTCCATGCTTTTTATTTTCCGCTTAACAAATGAGTACATAAGGTCTACACTAATAATTATCAATTATTGCATCTTCGGGGAGGGAGCAGAGCATGGATATCAAACTAAATCAAAAAGTCATCAAGGATTTATGCGGAACTGTTTCCTTCAAGCGGGGGGATGCGTTTTACCGTGCGGGAAAAGTCGAGTTTACTGACTCCAATGAAAATCAGGTGAAAGCAACCGTGACAGGGGCGGATGTATTTCATATCACTGTTACGAAAAATGTGGAAGGCCGTTTCGCAGCTGAGTGCACATGCCCGAAGCTTGCGTCTGTCAAACATGAGTGCCAGCATGTGGCCGCAGTATTGCTGGCTATTTTGGATGAGCAAAAGCAAGGGACATCAAATGCAATTAAAAGTAATGATCGCCCTGGAAATGGGCTCGCAGAAGGACTGCTTACCCTTTTCAGTGAAGAACCTCAAAGGAAAAGCGGCCACCAGCTCCACTTTGAAACAAGGAAGACCCTGAACACGATGTTCAAGATCGAGCCGGTTGAAACGAGTGATCAGCAAATGATGCTGGGTGTCTCGATGAGCATTGGTCCTATTGTAATAAAAGATATTTCGGGATTCCTGAAGATTGTGGCGAATCGGGAGACTGCATTACTATCTGACTTATTCACTTATAACCCGAAGCTTCATTGTTTTCAAAACAATATCGACTCTATCATCAAAATACTTATCCAAATCGTCGATGACTCAGAGTTATCGTTGAAAGATATGAATGACTCTTCCACCTTGATCATTCCTCCATCCTTTTGGCATCAGCTAGTGCCGCTGCTGGAAAAGGCTCCGGATGTTAAGTTGATAGAGGCGGGGGAAGTTACCGGTCAGTTTTCGATTTCAAACGAAAGGCTTCCGCTTTTGTTTAACTTTGAAAAAATCACAGAGAAAGACTATTCGTTAAAAATTGCTGGTATTTCTGATCTGATTGTTCTTCAAAAATATAATCTCGTTTGGTTGAAAACGCAGTTGATCCAGCTCAGCACTGAGGATTGCAGCAGATTATTTGAATTGAAAAATATGCTCGCGCAATCAAGAACGGATAGCATACCAATCTTACAGGAACAGATGGGTTTCTTTGTGGAAAAAGTCGTGCCAGGCCTGCGCCGTATTGGGGAAGTCCAAATAGATGGCGACATAACAAAGCAATTTTTAACCGAGCCGTTGATCGCAAAACTTTACCTTGATCGCGTGAATAACCGATTGCTCGCAGGAATCGAATTTCAGTATGGAAAAATCGTTTTCAATCCGCTCGAGGAGAAGGAACCGAAAGTCAATACACTGTTAATCAGGGACGTGGTCAAGGAGGATCAGATCCTTGAGTTGCTGAATGATGGTTCTTTCGCGAAAACGGATGGCGGTTATTTTTTGCATAATGAAGAGCTTGAATATGAATTTCTGTATCATGTCATGCCAAAGCTGCAAAATCTTGTTCAGGTATACGCTACAACTGCCGTCAGGAACAGGATTTTCCGGGAACCGGCCAGGCCGCAGATTCGTGTCAAGGTGAAAAAAGAGCGGACAAACTGGCTTGAATTCAAATTTGAAATGGATGGGATTCCTGAAAGACATATCAGGGATATCCTTGAAGCTCTTGAAGAAAAACGGAAATATTATCGGTTACAGAATGGGGCATTGATGTCACTGGAAACGAGGGAATGGGAAGAAATCCAGCGTTTCTTGAAGGCAGGTCCAATCCAGGATGAGGATCTGGAAAAAGGGTTAAATGTCCCGATTGTCCGTGGGATGCAAATGCTAGAATCTTTCGAGGATAAATCCATACTGCAGGTAGAGGATTCTTTCCGAAATTTTCTTGATGAAATCAGCACCCCCGGAAAAGTTAAGTTCGATGTCCCGGAAAAATTGGAGCCAATTTTACGTGAGTACCAGAAACAAGGTTTCCAATGGATGAAAACTCTTGCAAGTTACGGATTTGGCGGAATTTTGGCAGATGATATGGGTCTTGGTAAAACACTGCAAAGTATCGCGTATATTGCTTCAGAACTGGACGTTGTTAGAGACAGGCAACAGCCAGTGCTGATTGTCTGTCCATCTTCGCTTGTTTATAACTGGCTCAGTGAATTCCTGAAATTCACTCCTGATATTCAGGCAGTCATCATCGATGGCAATAAAGAGGAGCGGGCAAAACTGCTAAAGGATGTTTCGGATATTGATGTGGTGATCACCTCTTACATGCTGCTGCGCAGGGATATTCACCTGTACGAAAAAATCAAATTCCACACTGTGTTTTTCGATGAAGCACAAGCGTTTAAAAATCCGTTGACTCAAACGGCCAAAGCGGTGATGAACATACAGGCAGACCATCGCTTCGCGTTGACAGGTACACCGATTGAAAACTCGATTGAGGAGTTATGGTCCATTTTCCGGGTGGTATTTCCTGAGTTATTCCAGGGGTTGAAGGAATACAGCAATCTGACAAGCCAGACGATTGCCCGCAGGATCCGGCCATTTTTACTGCGAAGGGTAAAGGAAGAAGTGCTTCGGGAGCTGCCTGAGAAAATCGAATCAATCGATAGGGTTGAATTGCTGCCTGACCAGAAAAAGCTTTATGCTGCTTACCTGGCAAAGCTTCGCCATCAAACCTTAAAGCAGCTGGATAAGAATACGATCAGGAAAAACCGGATCAAAATCCTGGCTGGCCTGACAAGATTAAGACAGATTTGCTGCCATCCAGCCTTATTTGTAGATGGATACAAAGGCAGCTCCGCTAAATTTGACCAGTTGAAACAAATCATTGAAGAGTCCCGATTTGCCGGGAGAAGGGTACTCATTTTTTCACAGTTCACGAAAATGCTCGATTTGATCGGCAAGGAGTTAGCATATGAGGGCATTCCTTTCTTCTACTTGGACGGACAAACACCTCCTGAAGAACGAGTGGAGAAATGCGAAAAATTTAATGGAGGAGAGAGGGATTTTTTCCTGATTTCCTTAAAAGCTGGGGGCACAGGCTTGAACTTAACGGGAGCCGATACAGTCATCCTTTATGATTTATGGTGGAATCCCGCAGTTGAGGAGCAGGCCGCGGACCGTGCCCACCGAATGGGACAGAAGAATCAAGTCCAGGTCATCAAATTGATCGCAAGCGGAACAATTGAAGAAAAAATGAATGAGCTCCAGGATAAAAAGCGGAATATGATCGAAGAAATTATCGAAGAAAAAAGCTCAGCGTCGCTGACTGAGGAAGATATCCGTGAAATTTTGCAGATATAGAGAGTTGATTCATTAAAATATTTTAAGTTAAGCCGATAATAATCTTTGACACAATGTTGTTAGAGGAGAGATTATTTTGGCTAATAGAGGTTTGAACGTAGGCAAGCAAGCACCAGATTTTGCTTTGCCCGGAACGAATAATGCAAAATACAGCTTATCAGACTTCGCAGGTCAGCCTATAATCATTGTTTTCTTAAGAGGCACATGGTGACCAAACTGCCGAAATCAGCTGGTCCAGCTGAATGAACAATATGATTTCTTAAGAGAAAAGGGGATTCAGGTTCTTGGAATTGCCGGACAAAATATCAATGGAATCCAGGCGTATGTCGATAAGGAAGGCATCAAGATTCCAATTCTGTCTGATGAAAAGAGAACGGTGATCAAGCAATATGAGGTTTTTGTACCAGTAAAATGGGATAGTTTCCGGATAGCCATACCTAGCACCTATGTCCTGGACGAAAACCATTTGATTCGCTACAGCTATATAGGAGATTCGCAATTTGATCGTCCAGCGCTGGATGAAATCTTGAATATCGTCCAGGAAATCCATCAGCCAGGTCAGGATGGAGAAGAAGCAGATGACCAAGGACAGGCAGGCGTATTCGTTGGTGCAATGAAAGAAACCTTCAATGATATTGTTTTATCCACCCAGAACATTAAACAAAGTGTGAATCGTAATCTGGTTTCTATTAGTGGATTGGAAAACGAACTCACTGAAAATAAAGAAGCACTATCCCAATTTTTTACCGTATTTGAACAAATGGAATCAAAGATTAGCATGTACAGCGGTGCAATTGAAGAAGTAGCAGAGGGCTCTGTTGCTGTCATAGAGGATAATCAGCAGGCTGTCGAGCATATGAATCAAACATCAGAATTGTTAAAGGAACTTGTAAGTTTAACTAAAACCATTGGCAGCATCAGCTCAACGATTTCATCGATTTCAGGACAAACGAAAATCCTGGCCTTAAATGCTTCCATAGAAGCGGCACGTGCAGGTGAACACGGTAAAGGATTTTCTGTTGTCGCAAAAGAGGTAGGCAAGCTGGCTGCTGCCTCTGCAGAAGCATCTCAAAATATATCGACACAATTAGAAGGAATAGAGAACAAAATCAGTTCAAGTTTTTCTTCATTCACTGACTTTGATGACCTAATGCAGCAGATAGACGCTAAGGTGAAATCTCAAAATAAAGAGCTCGAAAATGTTTCGTCTGGTATCTTATCGATAAGGGCCGATAGCATGTCCCTGGCAGACCGTTTGCGAAAGATCACGGAACAGCACGACACCCAGCAGCGGAAAATCAGTTCAGTCAAACAACAAGAATTGAATATATCTTCCGAAATAGATGGAATTCATCAGGATATCGAACAAAATAATAAACTAGTGTCTGAGCTCGACAAGAGATTTTTATAGCCAACACGAAAGCCCCTATGTAAGGAATAGGGGCTTTTGCTATATTATTTCGTAACTTCGTTATCCAGATAGGATCGCAGTGTTTGCTGTAATGTACCTTTGGTTTCTGCCTTTTGGTCAAAAGTGATACCTGTATGTATCATTTTTCTGACAAGCTCGGGACGCAATCCAGTAATGACAGCGTTTGAACCCATCATCGATACGCCGCTCAATACTTTTTGGAAATGGGAAATCACATTCATTTCCATGTCTGCGATCCCAGATAGATCCATAATTAATGTTTGGACTTTCAGTCTTGAAATATCCATCAAGACCTTCTCTTCGATAATCTGCATTCTGTAATCATCCATCATACCGATTAGAGGAAGTACAGCAACAGAAGTGCTGACTGGGATAATTGGGACGGATAAGTGTTCAACCAATTTTCTCTGTGAGTTAAGCAGTTCATCTTTGTACTTTGTATAAGTCAGGAAGAAGGTGTTCAGAAATTGATCTACTCGGTCATTGATCTTTTTTTCGAGTTGGAAGAATTCCTCGCGGTCAGAAAATCGGTTATACATTTGATCATATTTATTGAGGAAATGCCATAAAGTTCGGCGAATGGCCTGAATCCATTCCAGCTTGAAAGCAACCGTCAACGAATGTTCTGCCCAGGCAATCCCTTCTTGTTCAGCAAAAGCAACCAGATTCTCTTCTTGCTGCTCCACTATGTAGACAATTAAATTTTCAGCGTTCTTTAAAAGGTCGATATTCCCTTTTTGGAGAATCTCATTAATCTTCGAAGCTACATTCACCGCTTCTGATAACAAATGTTGTTCGAAAAGTTCCCTATTGGATTGAATGAAATCGGTCACTTCATCTCTTTGGTTAAAAGTTGATTCCATTTTTATGTACACTCCCCGGCTATATACTTAGATTTAGTTAACAACATCTAGATAGGTTTAAGTATCCTTAATTTAACTTTAGCAAACATTGAAAGTAAACTCAAATAATCCAATACCAGACAGACTGAATTTCAATTTTTTAAAGGATATATGCTCAAAAAACCGAAATAATTATTTATATCAGAATTTAAGGATCAATAATTCAGCATGCTTAAGGAGGAAAACAATGGGGTGGTTCATCATTGTGATTATTGCATACTTACCGATAATATACCGGATTCATCGACGACTTGATTTTCTGGAAAAAGAGGTTGAGCGATTGAGTGAAGAAAAGCAATAAAATGGGGGCAGAGAAGTAAGGAAGATTATAATATTATTATGTTAAGTTGTTTTTAGCTAATCCATGCTGCAAAGCTCATTATACAGTTAATTGGTTCAGCATAGGAAAAAGATATGGGGGAGCAAATTGTGTGGAAAAGAATCGAATGTCTTGCAATTTATACAAATGATATTGATAAGTCAGTGAAATTCTATCAATCAATGGGTTTAAACAATGCTTGGGAAACCTATCAGGATGAGGAAAAACTTTGGCGTCTTATTGGAATGAGATTTCCTGATGGCAATTCAGAGTTAGTATTAAAGAACAATCCGAATTTAAATTTTGCTGAAATCGAAATTGTCGTTGAAGATGTTAAGGATTCGTACGAAACATTAAAAACTAATACGGAAATAGAGTGGATACGCACTCCATTTCCAAACTCTTTAGGTGGACACGTAGCAGTAATGAAAGCCCCGGATGGCAATGTTTTTGTTTTAGTCGGGAACTAATTTAATAGACACTTATTCAAAGGGGTATTTATCTTTAATATGGATTGATAATAGAAGTTGCCTGGAGCTTTATGCTCCAGGCATTTTTTTTGCTAATTTACTTTCCTTTCCCAATTAATCGTAAGGTAGTATTTAACTTTAAAATGAATCTATATAAATTTTCTCTTCAAGTCTCGTTTTGGCAGAAGTAAATTTGTCTTTCTGGAAGTATTCTAAATCAGGTTTTATAAAGACAAGTTCAAATTGACCTGTTAAAGCAGAGTATATGATAACCGCTTTTTTATCATCAATATTGCCAGATGAGGCTGTTAAATCGACTGCATCCAAATCATCGAATGAAGGAACATGACGATTGTGATCAAAGCTTTCAAGCTTACCGTTCCTGGCATTTAAATTTAACAAAGTCTCAGTTTCTAAAGGGGTATACAATGTATAACCTTCTACTTTAGGCACAGCTTTGAAGCTATAAACCTTATATCTGGAATCATCCGCAAAAGAGTTGAAATTAAATCCCAAAGAAACGAGTTCAAGATTTAAAACTTTTCCATAAATTTTTTCTAAATATAACATGGCTTTTTTTTCTGCTTCTTTTTGGTCCATGATTGGCCCATCACTTAGTGGTCCAGTATCCCCATGGTAATTGGTTATTTGGCCGGTGACTGCATCAATTTCTCCTCCATTGCCATTTTCACCTATATCAAAACGGTAGACATACATGGCATTTAGTGGGCTTTCCTTTTTTAAGTCGATATCATCTTTATTAATCTCCAGAGCGGACGCGATCCTACTTTTTAACTCGGACTCTCTCAGCACTTTGATTTGTTCAGGCATTTTGTGAAAACGGGTATAGCTGTAGCTTAATAAATTTACATTCTCATAAAATTTATCCATCTTTTTTACATCCAGAATGTGGAGGTATGAGCTGTAGCCATGGTGAGTTTTCCCGTATTCCACACTAGTGATTTCCTCCTGTTTCTTAAAGTATTCTTTAAGTGCCTGGAATGCTGCTTCATCAGTTTCTGACCATCTACCCTGGTTATAGCGAGTTTTCATTACTTGGATCATGGAATTTAATCTTTGGGTATTCAGGCTGAGAAGAAAGGTTGTCGAGTCATAAAATTTGCTTTCAATAAAGTTCATATACTCTTCAATCTCCATAATTCCCTCGGATAACTGGTAAAAAGTTTGCTCAATATGCATAAGGTCGCTCTGTTCTTTATTTTTAATAGAATCAAACATTTGTGGTGAGTTTTCGATCGCAACATAATAATCGCTGACAGCCATGAACATTTTTTCCCGTTCATTTACATAGTCAGTTAAAATCATAGAAAAAATGATTGCTGCTAGCACGACAGAAATAAGCCGCAGACGAGTCAGTTTCATTCTAAGAATGATCTTTTCATCTAGTGATTGTGGTGCTGCAGGCTCTTCAATTTTATTTATTTGAAATGATTTCTCCCCTGTTTCGTAAAAAGACTTGCATTCCTCACATTCCTTCAGATGCTCATCAACTGAGGTTTTTACTGAAGGACTTAAATCGTTTTCTATATATAGCGGATATAAATCCTGTACAACATCATGCTCCAGCTTCATTCTCCATCCTCCATTTCTCTGTAGATTTCCCTGAATCTCTTACGTGCTCGGTATAATCCAACTTTCACCTGGCCGATTGATTCGTTTGTTATGACAGCAACTTCTTCATAGGTTAGGTCATTGACATCCCGTAAAATAATATACGTCCTGTAATTTTCGGGAAGCCTTAGTAATGTCAGTTCAATTACTTGCTGGTCCTCAGAACGTTTGTATAGATTTTGCTGTTCGGACCATTGCTGGTCGATCAAATCAGACTGGAACTCCATTTTATTCTGTTTCTTTTTGCTGTAATTGATATATGTGTTCCGTGCTATTTTAAGAAGCCAGGTTTTCAAAGAGGATTCACTACGAAAGCTGGATAGTGACTGGAAAGCCTTCAAAAATGTATCCTGGGTAAGATCTTCGGCAATATGTTGATTCAAAGTAGAGCGATACAAGTATAAGAAAATCGCATTCTTGTAGGTCTCATATAATTCAATTCTTGGGTCTGACATTTCATCCCCCTCTCTGGAAAACATAGACAGTTGAAACCAGGAAAAGTTACACGTGTATTTTAGAAAATTTTATAAAGAAGGGTAAGAATTCACGAGTTAATGGTAAAATCAGTTAAAATAATAACATGAATTACATCGGTTAAGATTTTTATTTTTGTAGATAAATAGGAGTGATTTTATGGTGTTGACGTTAAAACCGATTACAAAGGATAACTGGGAAGATGCAATTCAGTTAAAGGTTAAGGAACAGCAAAAGGATTTTATCGCGTCCAACCTGTACTCCATCGCAGAAGTCCAATTTCTTGAACAGTTCACTGCAAGTGGTATTTATGCAGGAGATCAAATGGTGGGTTTTGCGATGTACGGAATTGACCCTGACGACAATAATTATTGGATTTATCGTTTAATGATCGATGAGCTGCACCAGGGTAAAGGCTTTGGGACTGCGGCGGTAACATTAGTAATTGAAGAGATTAAGAGAATGAACACGACCGAAATCCCAACGATCATGATTGGCTATAATCAGGAGAATGAATGGGCAAGAGCTGCGTATAAGAAAGCCGGATTTATGGAGACAGAAATAGCACCCTGGGGAGAGCAGTTGGCTGCTTACAACCTTAAGGCTTAGGTTCACTGATATGACGGACAACAATCATTGAAAGCAATGGAAAAGTGTCCGTCATCGAGAGGTTTGACGGACAAAAATCCGAGGAAACATGGAGAAAGTGTCCGTCATCGAGGGTTTGACGGACAAAAAACCGAGGAAACTTGGAGAAAGTGTCCGTCATCAAGGCCATGACGGACAGAAATCAGAGGAAACACCGAAAAAGTGTCCGTCATCAAGGATATGACGGACAGGAATTAGAGGAACTCGAAGTAATTTGTCCGATATTAATGTTAGTTGGCTTCCGGCTTGTTCCCGAACTTGCTGAATGAAAAAATGCGTGTCACGAAACTGGTCAGTGATCCAAGAAGTGCGCTTCCGATGATATCGGATGGATAGTGGTGGCCAACCCATATGCGTGAAAATCCAGTTAGCGCTGACATCAACATCATGATTGTTCCTAATTTACGATGGAACATTAGTATAGTAGTCGAAGCAGCAAAGGCCAGGATTGTATGCTTGCTTGGGAAGGATGAATCCGTTTTAGACGGAATCAGAATTCCTACTCGTCTTTTTACGAAAGGGCGAGGTTTATTGTAAAACAATTTTATAAAGAATTGCACAACAAGACCTAGTAGTACTGAGCTTCCCGTTTCAAGTGCAATTCGATTGTTTCTCCGGTTTTTTAACAGCAGTACAAGGAGTATAAAAGCATAAACATAGCGGGATTGATTTGAAATGAAAATCATCAGGTTATCTACGGGTGAAATTCGTCCTGACAGCTTGTTAATTTGTTGGAAAAGTCTTAAGTCCATAATGTACTCCTAATCGTTTTAGTCTTACTTTTCCCGTTATCAGAAATTAAAATGTGAAAAAGAATGACTTGTATTTGGAAACTTATTTATTGATGGAGGGTAAGTTGGTTAGAGGGAGAAAGTATCAAAATTATTCGAGGATAAAAATTTTCCCAAGTTTATTTTTATCAAAAAAAAACAAGCACTCTGGAAGCTGCTTGACCAATGGCGCTAGCAAACTTCTTTCTCTTAGGCTGAGGTATTGATTTTTTCATTTGCCAATATCCTCCCCACCCGCGTTACCGCTTCCTATTCGAAATAATTCAAGTCCTCTTAGTAAGGCATCACCCCCGAAACCCGCCATGATGGACATCAAAAAAACTCTAAGAAGTGAATCAGCTTCTGAAGATACTACCAATAGTGCGGCTGCTAATGAAGCGGTGAGGATTTCTTCCAAGAAACCAAGGTAAATGAATTTCTTTGTTCTTCTCGGCATAATGATCTTGCCTCGTTTTCTCACATGAGCTGTCAGTCCAACAAATCCACCAATGACCATTGCGAAAATAACGTTTTCTAACAAATTGATCACTCTCCTAATTTTGTTGGTCTACCTTTGATAACTCTAGGTGTAATACTATTATACAAGTAGTAATGTTGGAAAAGCATGTGTAAATTTATCGAATTTTCAGTAAATTTAATTAGTAAAATTTATGTGTAACTTTTTGGTAAAAAACGTTAATTGGGCCCTTTGAAAAAAGTTACAGGGCTTTAGGCTTAAAGAAGGGATGCAAATGAGTGTATGCGAATAAGAGAAGAACAATTGGAAAGGAGCCCATCCCAATGCTCCCATCTGGTTAAAAGAAAGCATTGAAGAGGCAGAGAAAATAAATATCAAACTGCAGTACAAATAATCCCGCCTTTACTAGGTGGTTTTATTTTTGCCTAAAAAAGGAAATAGGTGTCAACTTAGCGAATAATGAGGTTACGATTATGGATGCCGTAGATTTATTAATGACAAAAATCGTGTCGGCGGTTCGTCAAAATAAACGCATTATTTTAGGTATAGATGGCCTGAGCAGGTTAAAAAATCCACAATTTGGTCTTTCACCTGGACGACCATATTGTAGAAAAGTCAAAAAGGTACAGTACCGGCAACGAGGAATGGCAGGAATATTATTTCTTGCAGTGGGATGTAGAGTGGTTAAAGAAATCCTTGCTGGATAATTTGATCCATCTAAATGAAATTGAACTCCCATTTTATGATAATAAATTGGATCAACATGTTTATCAAAAGTTGCAGCTGACCGGGAAAGATGTCTTTATTGTTGAAGGGGTTTTTCTTCAGAGAGAGGAATGGAGACCATATCTTGATTTTAACGTCTTTATAGACTGTCCAAGAGATATAAGGTTTGCGCGGGAAAGCTATCAAACCCAGCAGAAAATCGAAAAGTTCAGGAACAGGTACTGGAAAGCGGAGGACTACTACATGGAAAACCTCCGGCCAGTAGAAAAAGCTGATCTTGTCATTCCTTATTATGAACTGATTAACAAAAATTGCAGGTGATAGGAAATGAATTGGAAAAGGTTATTTAGCGTTGGCAGGAGTAAAGAAACCGAATTTAAAGTAGAACAAAGCGGAATCTCACAAGAGGCATTGGTAATAGTCAGAAGCAGTATAAATGGCAGAATTCATCCTTTTTACAAAGTAGATTTGTATACTGAAAAACAAGCTGATCTTGTGGGGATTTGTGTGGAAGTCAAACAGGAAGAAGCGGAGCAATTGGTTTTGAATCTTAAAGAGGAACTTAAGTCAATAGACTACCAGGCTTTTATATGTGATTCTAATCATGAAAAAATCGCCATCATACCTGGATCAGACCAGTTTGATATCCTTAGATTTCAGCAGACGAATGGGGATAACTACGATATTAGTAATGAAAGGGTTATTTCTAAACTCAAGGATTGGTATAGACGTTATCCATTTATCATCATTGGCTCAGATTACGATTGGATAGAAGCGAACTTTGAAGTCTTTCCTGAAGGGAAAGCCCTTAAAGCATTTGCAACAGAAATTTATAAATTCTGTCCTGATATCGTCGAACAGGGCTCAGGAAGCATCAATGGTTTAATTGAAGAAATGAGAGAAACAAGGAAGTTGATTTTATGGTGGGACTGAAATGAAAAATAAAGTGCTGCGACACAAATTATTAATAGTCTCTATTTTTATTGGCTGGATTGGGGTGACAATTACTCCTCTCTTTGATTCCGTCATTGTCACCTCGAATTATGATCTAACCAAACATAGACTTGGGCTGCCATTGCCAATAATTGAACAGCATACCTCATTGACACCGATGGAGGATGCCTATCCGTTTGAACTGGGATTCTTCAGTCCACAAGAGCATCCCACAACATTAATAGCAGGAAACTATTTGATTCTTGTGGTGACAGCAGTGTTTGGTGTTTATTTGATACTATTTGGTATTGTGTCTTTATATAAAAGGATAAAGTGATGCTTGTTGTCTATATACAATAATATTTACGATGCAAAGCTTCACTTCGATTATTATCTCAATGGACAAGAAAACTTGAACACAATCGGGGAAACCGAAGGCCATGGCCGTTGGTTCAAACTGAATTTGCAGAATGTTGACATAGGGTGATTTATATGGATAAAGGTTCTTTAATTATTTCCTTCATAGGTATGGCCGTAATCATTTTATATTCAATTTTTTATTTGTTTATCAGTAAAAAGACAGTTGGATTGGAGCAAGAAGTAAAAGAGGAGATAGAAGCCCGTTCAATCGCCAACGTTATTCGCTATTTGATCTTCCTTGCTTTCAATTCATTCCTTGCAAATATGTTTTTCGACATTGGCTGGCTGTTATGGATTAGTTTTTTTTCAGCAGTTGCATTATGGATTTTGCTGGTTAAGCATAAGTTTAATATTTCATATCTAATAAGTGTCATTCTTATTCTTTTAATTTACTTAGGAGCTAGTGTTCCGAAGCATCAACAATCGTTTCTAAATCATATCAGTGATCATACAGAATACAAATGTTTTAGCATTGAATGTGTGAAAGTGTCTCAGGTGGTTATAGAGGATAAGTTGAAGACTGAGATCGAAACTTATTCGATCCAGGGCTACTCGTTTGATTGGTATTTGCTGTTTGCCAAAGGAGCATTATTGATAAAAGATGAACAAGGTAATATGGAGGAATTCAGAGGTGTTAACATTGGTGGCCTGTGGCTGCTGGAAAAACAACTGTGATCAGGAGTGGGAGTATGATTAGCGATGATAAGAGATTACTAGCTGAAAGATGGTTCGGTGAATATTTTACAGAGGGTAAACTCGAAGTGATTGAAGAACTGACTACTGAGGACTTTATTTACCATTCGAGAAATGGTGAAAACTCACGGAGTTCGATGGTGGATTTCATGAAATGGTACCGCTCCGTTTTTCATGACGATATTTGGGTGCTGGATGATTTGATAGAACAGGGCAATAAGCTGGTGGTGCGTTATACCGGATGGATGACATACAAAGGCGGCTGGTTCGATATCCCGTCAGAAAATCAGCGTGTAAAAGAAACGGGCATCATGATTTTTACATTTGAAGGCAGCAAAGTGAAGGAAATGTGGTGTGAGAATAGCGATGCTGGCATTTTATATGATTTAGGTGCATTGAAGAAAAACACTCATGAAGTTTTTTAAGAGGGATGAAATATGGCAGGGGCAATATTTTGGCTATTGATTGTGGCTTCAGGCTTCCTTTTTATAGGGGGATTGGTAAATAAATCCTCGAAGCTTCTACTGATGAGCGGAGTGGCCGTTACCCTACCATCCCTTTATTTTCTGGGTGCGGAAAATGGATTTAGGCTGTTAGCTCTCGTTCCATTACTACCCTTTGGATTGAGTTATTTTTATGCGGAAAAGAGAAATGAAAGCAGATAAGTAGGCAGCAAAACTTCACCTAAAAGCAGCGAACATAATTTATACCAGCGGAGGGGAATATGAAAATCCGATTAGCCAACCAAGGGGATATTGATCAATTAATAAAAATGAGATGGGACTTTACACTCGAGGATTATCCCGAAATGGGGGAGGGAGTGGAGTATAGCTCGTTTGAAAAAGAATGCAGAGAGTTTCTTGAATCTGCGCTGGAAAGTGGGCAATGGTTTGTCTGGATTGCCGAGAATAACGGGGAAATCATTTCCCATATTTACATTGAATTGATCCATAAGGTGCCACGTCCAGGCAGGATTACCAATCCGTTTGCTTATATGACCAATGTATATACTGTTCCCGAATTTAGGGGAAAAGGGATTGGGAGCAGGTTGCTGTCACGTGTCAATGAATGGGCAGAAGAAAAGAAGTTCGAGTTCATCATCGTGTGGCCCAGCGATACGAGCATCGAGTTTTATGGAAGAAATGGCTACACACAATGTAGAGAGCCAATGGAAAAGCATTCTTAATGTTGATTGTTCAATGAATTTATCCAGAGTAAATTTTTGGAATATTTGAAACCTTCTTCCTTGATAAACGTATTAACAATTATCTAGGGAGAAGGAGGATAAATGATGGCGCGTTTAAGTTTCAGTACAGAGAATTCATCTAATATAATCCTTGTGACAGCAATTATTTTGATCATAAGCAGTTTGTTCATGCCTCTAGTTTTTGTTTATATTATTCAGGATTATCTTTACCTGTCAGCTGATAAATGGTTTTATGATACCCCATCATCTGCATATGTAATTTTCATGATTGGCATGCAGTGGATAGCGGTAACTCTATTTCTGTATTTATTTTTCACGTGGAAGTTCGAATGGAAAGGCATCAAGTGGATTACACTCCTCATTATGCTAGGATGCGTACCATTCTTCATGTTCGGCGTGTCAAACTATTATTACCTTGATGACCAGGGAATGCATTTTAATGATTATAATACGTTCAACACCATTAACTCCTATCATTGGGAGGATATTAAAGAAGCAAAAGAAATTTTCGTGAAAAGTAATGGAGTAACCATAGTGGACCATTTAAATCTTGTCACAAAAGCTGGAGAAGTGATTGAACTGCCTTACAACAGCAAGGTGCAGAACAACAGATTTAAAATCATGGAGAAACTGCAAGAAAACAATATTCCCCTAACTAATAATATGGGAGATTTATATGAATGATAATAAGTTAAAAAGAAAATATGGTGACCGGGCTGATTGGGCTCGTGTCGTTAAAAGGGAATTCATTCAGGATTTCTTCGATGAAGATGGTTTTAAGGGTCACGTTACCATGTTAAAGGTGATTAAAATAACTGAACCTTTATATGCCCAATATGGGGATAAGAAGGTCTGCGTAGTAGACGAAGGGTATACCTGGCTACAGCATTTCCCTGAGGGGACACGTTATTCAGTCACTACTATGTTTAATGCGGCAGGGGAGATTGCCCAATGGTATATCGATATTTGTTATCGAAATGGCATGGATAACGGCCGCCCGTGGATGGACGATCTCTTTTTGGACATCATAATCCTTCCTACAGGAGAAGTCTTTCATAAAGATGCCGATGAGCTAAAGTCAGCTTTATCATCTGGTGTTATTGATGAAGAACTATATCATATCGCTATCTCTGAGGCCGATGTTATAACAAAGCAGGTCGAAGTAAATGAATTTGATTTACTGCATTTAACGAAGGTACATAAAAAGGATTTGGAATGGAAGCTGAATTGTCGACGGATTCGAGGTGTGTAAAAGTGTTTGTGAAGATATATAGTTACCATGTAAAGTCAGGCAAAGAACAGGAATACCTGAATATCCAGGAAGAAGCAGATCAGGTTTATTCTAGATTCCCAGACCAAAAGACAATTCATCTCCAAAGTATGGCAGACAAAACGAAATGGCTTGAGATACACACTTATAAAAATGAAGATATTTATCAAGAAACCATTCAAACCATAGACCAACAGTCTGAAATTCAGGTATTGTACAAGCGGTTTCTTGATGTGATCACCTCGGTTGAAGAAATGTCAGAAGAAGACTATCAACTGATTGAATTTTTAGGCGATAAATAGGACGGGGATTGAGATGAAAAAACTTAGTATAGGGCTACTTGTGATTTTTCTATGCATTGCAGGGTGTAGTGCCAGTGTTGAACCGGAGCTGACTAGGATAGATGTGCAAAAGATATCTGAAGAAGGCCTAAATGATGGTGAAGAAAAGATCATAGCCTCAAATGAAACGCTAAAGAAGATTCAGCAGGCATTCGATAAAGTTAAGTGGTCACCTAACACGAAAGTGGAAATGGCAAGGAAAGAAGATGTGTTTGCCACTTTCTTTATCCAAGAAGAAAAGAATATGCCCGAAAGTTTATATCATTATCGTATATGGTTTAAAGGAGAAACGGCTACGATTATCAGTGAGAAGGAAAATGAGGGTTACGGAAGGTTAACAGACAAAGAGCAGGTCGAGGTTCTTGAATCTGTACTGTTGGCTGGGGAGTAGGAGATTGATAATGGAAAACAAAAAAGAGAAGTGGATTACAATCATACTATATTTAGTATTTCTTATAGGTCTGCTTGTTACGATGTCCATTGTATTAACAGATATCGACACTCCGAACTCCATAAGATTTGTAATTGGGTTTGTTATATTCTTGCTTTTATTTGGGCTTTTTCAAATGATCCTTATCGCTATAAATGTTAAGAAGCTGCCTGGGTTTGATATTAAAAAACGGATATTTAGATTCGCAGGGACTTTTGTATTCCTAATGGCAGTATCTTATATTTCAAATTATTTATTTTGGCCAGAGCGGCTTGATAACCTGGACTTTGGTGCTCCTTTGGGATTGGCTCTTGGCATAACCTTTTATGATCTATTGTTTACAAAAGGTGAGGAGAGGTAGAGTCACGCTGTTTCTCCTCACCAATAAAACTAACTTACAGCATTAAATGCAGGCGGATACTCAATTTTCCCCTGTAATCCACTTAATGAGCCTTTCTTTAGCTCAAGTGCCATGAATACTTCGTCTGGCACAGGAAAAGGAGAATCTATCCCAAACTGGCTTGCTCGCGAAAAGCCAAAGCGAGGGTAAAAGTTTGGGTGCCCAAGAACGAAAACGTGTTTATACTCTAAAGCTTTGCACACTCTTAATCCTTCAGTAACGAGTGCAGAGCCAATACCGCTATTTTGATAATCAGGTTTCACGGCCATTGGGGCAAGACCTAAAGTATGTACAGTCCCTTGCTCGGTAACAAGGTTGATGATACTGAAAAGGATATGTCCGATGACTTCTCCGTCATCCTTTACAGCGACTAGGCTCAATTCAGGGACAAATTGTTCTGATTCCCGTATTAGTTCAACCAAGCGGGCTTCGTTTTCTCCCTTGTCAAAAGCCATTACATTTGTCTCTCTTATCCCTGAATAATCATCAGGATGTTCCTGGCGGATGTTGTAATCATTTCTTTTCATATTTCTTGTACTCCCTCCATATCAGGTTTGAAGTTTTAGATTCCGAGTCAGTAAATTCTTTATAATATTGTTTTTCATTTTCGCCCGATATTGAGTCTGCTTTATTTAACAATGTAATAAGAAAGTCTATTTTAAGATTTATTTCCTCTTGGGTCTGTGCGTAATCCGAATCTTTCTTTACAGAAACTGCTAATTGATAATAATCATCTGCAAGTGAATTGAGAATGTCTCCGATGACTGAGATTTTTCCGTTCATCATATAATATTGTCTGCTTAGTCGAGTTATTTCTCCAATGTGAGAGGCTAATGTGATTTCCCCTTCCTCTTCTTTCAAAATCTTGATCCAGATGTTTGGATCACCATCATGTTCCAATATAAATAGGGAGTCCCTCACTGTCTGTTGGAAGTTGGATCCTAGTTGACTCTCAAATTCTGTGATTCTGTTGTACTGGTAAATATTAATGAAAAACAATAGAGCAATGAGAGCAATCATTATATAAGTGATTTTTTTAGATTTCATATAGACTCCCCTTATGCAGATTTAGGATTATTTTAACAGTTTATTCCTAATAATGGAATTAGAGTTTTTACCTATATTTTATATTTCATTTCTTTCACTAAATGACTGATTATCTGTTATGATAAAAGCTGGCTTTTTTGCCGGAATCAATAGTCGAGGAGAACCTGAATGACAAATAAACTTCCATTTACAATAAGTAAAAACGATACATTCTTTGATTTATTAGGCGATTACATTGGTGATGTCTTTTACGATATTCTGCCAGAAAAGGGATATGAACTCCGTGATGAGCAGATTTATATGGCCTTCCAGGTGGAGCAGGCCTTTAAGAATAAAGGAATTGTTTTCGCCGAAGCTGGCGTGGGCACCGGTAAAACATTCGTCTACCTCATTTATGCCATTCTATACGCAAGATACATGGGCAAGCCGGCGATTGTTTCCTGCTCTGATGAAACACTGATCGAGCAGCTCGTAAAAGAGGGCGGAGATATCGAAAAACTAGAAAAGGCGTTAGGGTTGAAGGTCGATGTCCGATTGGCTAAAGCAAGAGAGCAGTACGTGTGCGTGAAAAAGCTTGATGACCTTTCAAACACATCGAATGAAAAAGAAATCCTTGACGTCCATGATCAGTTGCCAGATTTCATCTTTGATGAAGGGATTTCAATGAATTCATTCACTCGTTATGGTGACCGAAAGGAATATCCATGGGTCACAAATGAAAATTGGGCTTCGATGGCCTGGGATCCACTTCAGCAATGCTCAACATGCAGCTGGCGCCACCGTTGCGGCCAAACTTTGAACCGTGATTACTATCGTCATGCAGGCGATTTAATTATTTGTTCACATGACTTTTACATGGAGCATGTCTGGACGAAAGATTCCCGCAAACGGGAAGGGCAGATGCCATTGCTTCCAGAAGCAAGTACAGTGATTTTTGATGAGGGGCACTTGCTTGAGTTCGCAGCGCAAAAGGGGCTAACATACAGGTTCAACTCACAAACTTTGACAACTGTACTGACGGGATATATGCACCAGGATGTCCGTGAGGAGTCTCTTTACTTAATTGAGGATATTATAGAGCTTCATGATGCATGGTTTGACCTTTTAGTGGAAAATTCTTCTTCAATAGAAGGGTCTAATCGAAAAGAAGTACCAATGCTGCCGAGTATCAGGAGAAATGCAGAAACACTCGAGAAAAAGGTTTCCGATTTAATGGACCAGCTAGTATTTGACTCGGAAATGTTCCTGATTGACGAATACCATTTAAAAATCATGGAAGAATACCTCGAGTTTTTTGCATATGGTCTTTCAATTTTCTTAAAGAACGACGAAGGGATTTTCTGGCTAGAAGAGAATGAAGTGCAAACATCTCTAGTCATCATGCCTCGACTCGTTGAGGATATATTGAAAAAAGAAGTATTTGCACAAAACATCCCGTTTGTATTTTCTTCAGCAACCTTGTCTCAAGCTGGAGAATTCAGCTATATAGCGAAAAGCCTGGGAATCGAAAAATACTCCTCCTTTACTGTAGCGTCACCATTTGATTATGAAGAACAAATGGAATTGGTGGCACACATTGAGGATGATGAAATGAAGAAATGGAACAAAATAGGGGACGACCTTATAAGCAGCAATGGCAGCTCGCTTGTTTTGTTCTCTTCCATGCAGGAAATGGAACGATTCCGAATGTGGTCTGAAAAACAAGAATGGAATTTCCCTATCCTGTTTGAAGGAGACCGTGAAATCAGTGAAACCGTAAAGGGATTCCAGAATGATATCGAGGCAGTTTTATGTTCTTTCAGTTTATGGGAAGGACTGGACGTACCAGGAGAGTCATTGAATCAAGTCATCATTGCATCATTGCCATTCCCGCCTCATGACCCAGTCTTCCAGGCGAAAAGAAAGCATGCAGATAATCCAGCTGCTGAGGTAGATATACCATATATGCTCCTGCGCCTTAGACAGGGGATGGGCCGATTGATCAGAACCAATCAAGATAGCGGAACCGTACATGTGTGGCTTACTCAAAGTCAAAAAGCTGCGTACTATGAAGAGTTAAAAGGTGTACTGCCTGTTCAAAATATTCAATGGAAATAGAAAGATCCCGAAAGGACTAATCCTTTCGGGATTTTTCTGTTAGGTGTTAGTTTCTGCAGCCACATTTCTTGCGGCGGCGGTCACGATCGTCATCCCGATCATCCCGAGCACCGGCTACTAAATCCTCGATCAAACAACGGCGCACAGCACGGCAAAGGTCATCAAAATCAACAGTTGCCCTGACTCTGTCTCTGTCACGGTTAGGGTAAAATACGCCTGCTACATCATTGTCATTACGATTGTATCCCATTAGAAACTCAACTCCTTTCCATCATGAAAGATACTTACACAATATCTTATGTGGAAAGGGACAAGGTGTTAGGGTTCATGCCTATGTATTCATAAATGTGCTAGTCTCATATGATAAAAGTTCAATAGAAAGAAAAAAAGCAAGCGAAGCCCGCTTGCTTTTTTAATGCATATGCCGGTATACACCGATGACTTTACCAAGTATGGATACGTTTCGTAGGATGATTGGATCCATCGTAGGGTTTTCCGGCTGGAGCCTGAAATAATCCTTTTCTTTGAAGAAACGCTTAACTGTTGCTTCATCATCCTCTGTCATTGCTACAACAATATCTCCGTTATTAGCAGTTTTTTGCTGCTTAACAATAACATAGTCACCGTCGAGGATGCCTGCTTCAATCATACTGTCACCCATGATTTCCAGCATGAAAACCTGCTCATCATGTGGAACAAGTCGATCAGGAAGAGGGAAGTACTCTTCTACATTTTCTATGGCCGTGATCGGCATACCAGCTGTTACTTTACCGACAACAGGTACGTTCACCACATTATATTTAGGAATGCGGCTATCTTCTTCTATTTCCAGAATTTCAATTGCACGCGGCTTGGTAGGATCACGTCGGATCAAGCCTTTGCTTTCAAGTCTTGCAAGGTGTCCATGGACAGTAGAGCTTGATGCAAGCCCAACCGCTTCACCGATTTCGCGTACGGATGGCGGATACCCTTTTTTCTTGACTTCGCCTTTTATGAATTCAAATATATCTTGTTGCCGCTTAGATAACTTTGTCATATTCACGCACCTCGTATATTTTCTTGTCCTAATTATACCATGTCTATTTAATAGATACAAACATAAGTTCGAATTTTTGAGTTGACACAAAACAAGTGTTCGCTTTATAATAAAATCAACTAATCGAACATACATTCGTTAAGGGGTGCCGTAAATGAAAAAACTATGGGAAAACTATTCATATGCCTTGATCCTGCTTGCAGTCAGCTTAATCTTTACATTGGTAGCAAAAGCGCAATTAAATAACGAAGATGCATACATAACTGTTACTATAGAAGAAGGACAATCACTGTGGGAAATTGCAGAGGAGTTTGCCAGCGAACATAATTTTACCGAAAATGAATTCGTTAGCTGGGTAGAAAAAGAAAACGGAATTATCGGGGAAATGGTCTTTCCGGGAGATGAACTGGTGATCCCTGTTGTGGCTGAACAGATGGAGCCTACCCAGATTGCCGGAGCAGAAAGATAGATTGGACTAGAAATAAGGTGACAACATGAAAGCGATCATTTATTGCCGCGTAAGTACAACGAAGGAAACGCAGGAGACTTCGCTGGTCAGGCAGGAAGAAGAGTTGCTGCGTCTGGCAAGCAATTATGGTTTTGAAGTAGCGAGTATAATTAAAGAAAAAGCTAGTGGTTATGATCTTGAAAGGGAAGGAATCCTTGAACTGCTGGAATTGATCAAGGACAAGAAAATAGGGGCATTGCTCATCCAGGATGAAACAAGACTTGGAAGAGGAAATGCCAAGGTTGCGATTCTTCATTGTATCTTAAAAGAAAATGTGAAATTATATAGTGTCTCCCATAGTGGAGAACTTCAGCTTTCTGAATCAGATTCCATGGTGCTGCAGATTGTCAGTATGGTTGAAGAGTATCAGAGGAAAATCCATAATATTAAGATTAAGCGGGGCATGAAACGAGCGATTGAGCATGGATACAAGCCACAGCGCAATCTGAAAAAACAAGGTGTGCATACCGGCCGTGACCGGAAAGAGATGCCGGTTGAGGAAATCGTCAAGCTGCGGAATAATGGATTGACGTTTGCTGAAATCGCCGCCACATTAAGAGGATTTGGTTACAATGTATCTAAGGCTACAGTGAACCGGAGATATCTTGAGTACATAGAGACAAAAGAATAACGAAGCTCTATTCTTGTAAAATCGCAAGAAATTTAGTAAGATGTCATTTGACGTAATTTTTTACAAAGGAGCTTTACAATGCTATCAAGTGATAAAATTGCTAGAATCAATGAACTGGCAAGGAAAGCAAAATCATCTAAGTTGACGGAAGAAGAAGCGAAGGAACAGACGAAGCTTCGTGCAGAATATCTCCAGTCTTTCCGGTCTTCTATGCTCAATACACTTAAAGGTGTTACCATTGTGGATCCAGAAGGCAATGACGTTACGCCTGATAAGCTCAAGGAAGAAAAAGCGAAGAATAAGCTTCATTAAATATATACTAATTTGGAATACATGCGACATGTATTCCATTTTTATTTTTGTTGAATTTATAATAAATAATTCACTAGTTTGTTTCAACTCCCTAAATAATTGGGAAGTAGACTAAGGTAAGATACAGAGATAACCATGCGAGCACTAAAAAGCGCTTCTTAGGATTTATTTTTTTACTCACAAAGGCTATCATTTACATATCAACAGCGAGTTTGTGTCAAAATAGATAACAATACGGCCATTTCTGTCTCTTTCAGGCACAATTTGTTGTATAATAATTTCTCTCGCTATAATATTAAGGATGTAGCCAGTACCTATAGAAAGGATGTATATAATGTTTAAAGAAATTGATATGCTTTCAATTGATTCCATTCGTACTTTATCAATTGATGCAATTGAAAAGGCAAATTCCGGCCACCCAGGAATGCCGATGGGGGCAGCTCCAATGGCATACACATTGTGGACTCGTTACATGAACATCAACCCTAAAAACCCAGAATGGTTTAACCGTGATCGTTTTGTATTGTCAGCTGGACATGGTTCAATGCTGTTATACAGCTTGCTGCACCTTGCAGGATATGATCTGACAATGGATGATATTAAACAATTCCGCCAGTGGGGAAGCAAGACTCCAGGACACCCTGAGTTCGGGCATACTGCCGGTGTAGACGCAACAACTGGACCACTTGGCCAGGGTATTGCTATGGCAGTTGGTATGGCCATGGCTGAACGCCACCTTGCTGCTGTATACAATAAAGATAACTATAATCTCGTTGATCACTATACATATAGTATTTGCGGTGATGGCGATCTAATGGAAGGTGTATCTGCTGAAGCAGCATCACTGGCAGCTCACCTGAAACTAGGCAGAATGATCGTCCTTTATGATTCAAACGATATTTCTTTGGATGGAGATCTTGATAAGTCATTCTCTGAAAGTGTTGAAGGCCGATTCAAGTCGTATGGCTGGCAATACATTCGCGTCGAAGACGGCAACAACCTTGAAGAAATCGCAAGAGCAATTGAAGAAGCTAAGATGGATGAAGACCGTCCAACAATGATCGAAGTCAAGACGGTCATCGGATATGGTTCACCTAACCTTTCTGGTAAATCAGATGTTCACGGCGCTCCACTGGGTGCTGATGAATTGAAGCTTACTAAGGAAGCTTATAAGTGGACTTTTGAAGAAGACTTCCATGTACCAAGTGAGGTATATGAACACTTCAAACAGCAAATCGCTGATAAAGGTGAACAAACGGAACAAGCTTGGAACGAGCTTTTCGCAAAATATAAGAGCGAATATCCTGAACTAGGAGCCCAGCTTGAAAAAGCAATGAAGGGTGAGTTAGTTGTAGGATGGGATAAAGACATTCCAGTATACGAAGAAGGCAAGAGCCTTGCTAGCCGTGCATCTTCAGGAGAAGCACTTAATGGAATCGCGAAAAACCTTCCTTACCTGGTCGGCGGATCGGCTGACCTTGCCGGATCAAACAAAACAATGATCAAAGGAACGGGTGACTTCTTCCCAGGTTCATTCGATGGCCGTAACATCTGGTTCGGTGTTCGTGAATTCGCAATGGGTGCTGCAATGAACGGTATGGCACTTCACGGTGGACTTAAGGTATTTGGCGGAACATTCTTCGTGTTCTCCGACTATTTAAAGCCGGCAATCAGACTTGCTGCACTAATGGGCTTGCCTGTAACATACGTATTTACTCATGACAGCATAGCAGTAGGGGAAGATGGCCCAACGCATGAGCCAGTTGAACAGCTTGCTGGACTTCGCGCTATGCCGAACCTGTCTGTGATCCGTCCTGCAGACGGCAACGAAACAGCAGCTGCATGGAAGCTTTCAGTCGAATCAACTAAGACGCCTACAGCTCTTGTGTTGACTCGCCAAAACCTGCCAACAATCAAAGATACTGACAAGAATGCGTACGATGGCGTATCAAAAGGTGCTTACGTCATTTCTCCAGCTGGAAAAGAAACTGCAGATGCAATGCTTCTAGCGGCAGGTTCAGAAGTCGGCCTTGCGGTTAAAGCACAAGAAGCTCTTGCTTCTGAAGGCATAGACGTAGCGGTTGTAAGCATGCCTTCATGGGATCGCTTCGAGCAGCAGTCTAAGGAGTACAAAGAAAGTGTCATTCCTAAGTCTGTCAAGAAGCGCCTTGGAATCGAAATGGGTTCTTCTCTTGGCTGGCACCGTTATGTTGGTGACGAGGGTGAAGTACTTGCGATCGATACATTTGGTGCATCAGCTCCAGGAGACAAGATTTTGGAAGAGTACGGTTTCTCTGTTAACAATGTAGTAGCACGCGTAAAGGCATTGCTAGAGCAAAACTAATTAACACTTAAAATGACGAGTATGGGATTTGATTCCGTACTCGTTTTTTTTTGTTAAATAAAAATTTGTCCGGTAAAGATGATTATTGTATTCTAATGGAGTATATGGTAAAATTTAATATAGAACAAATGTTCCTATTTTAAAATTGAGGTGTTGTCATGATAACAGGTATTGTTCCTTATCTTGTAACAAACGGAAATGGCCAGGAAGCGGTACAATTTTATCAAGATGCTTTAGGCGCAGAGATCATCAGTCTGCAGACATTTGGAGAGATGCCTCCCAATCCAGAGTATCCTCTTCCTGAAGAAGCAAAAGATCGGGTAATGAATGCACAAATGAAAATTGGCAACGCCAGCATAATGTTATCGGATACTTTTCCCGGTCAACCATACCAGCTTGGATCCCAGGTAACGATAGCACTTTTGGTAAATGATGAAGCAGAAGCAAAAGAAATTTTTGAGAAGATACAGGTGGATGGAAAGGTTACCATGCCTATCCAGGAAACCTTCTGGAGCCCTGCATATGGCCAGGTAACGGACAAATTTGGCGTAGAGTGGCAAGTATCAACAGAGAGTGAAAAATAAAATTCAAAGGCCAGACTGTGCCTAGTCTGGCCTTTGAATCATAAATATCACCGATTACTTCATATTTTCATTAGTTTTATGATGCTCCTAATAATTTCATCTTTCCACAGCATTCTGTGTGTAATCCACCAATTACCTTTTCCTTCGAATCGACGAACAAATTTAATTACGCCATAAACACTTTTTACCACCACTCTTTTTATCCCTTTCCATTAATAATACTGAGGGAATTTGTTTTTAGTTTTCATTAATATAAAGATATTGGAGAAGCTATTAAAAAAAGCTGGAGTGTAACTCATGCATTTTATTTACAACGGCTTGTTTCTAATAGCGGGAATCATTTGGGGTGATTGGAAACAGTGGCGAGAATATTATCCTACAATCCTCTACTATATTATTGGAGATTTATTAAAGTTTGCTTTGCTTTACAATTTCTCCATGTGGACCTATCAAGAGACAATTTGGGGTGAGAACATCCTTATGAATCATACCATCATCTCCCTCATGATCATGGTCATTGTTTATCCTTCAACCATCCTTATATACCTCGGCAGATTTCCACAAACGAGGTGGAAGAAGCTAGCGTGGATTTCCTTTTGGGCATTCCTTTATACATTCGTTGAGTTCATCATGAAAAGTATTTAAATTTAATCAATCATCACCATGGCTGGAACATAGGTTGGTCCCTTTTGTTCAACTTCGTTATGTTTTCATTGCTAAGAATTCATTTCAAAAATCCTCTTTTAGCATGGGGATTGTCAATTCTATGGGTTATCTATTTACTGAACGTCTTTAATGTCCCGATTGATCGGATGAAATAAGCTGGATTTTTATATTATATTGCAACGGTTTTGATAAAGGCGCACTTACTAAAATTGGAGTTATAATGGATAAATATGAGTGATAACAAAATAAAAGGGGAAAAGCCAAAAAGATAGATGTGAGGAAGGGGTTTTACAGAAATGAGAGGAACATTAGAGGGAAAGGTAGTCATCGTAACGGGAGGATCGAATGGGATTGGCAGAGGAATAGCCGAGGCTTTTGTTAAAGAACGGGCCACTGTTTGCATTGCGGATTTAGATGAGGAAAAGGGCAAAGAAGTTATTCGACTGCTGGAAGGCATGGATGGACAAGCCGCCTTTTATAAAACAGACGTCAGGAAAGAAGAAGATATTTTAAATCTAGTAGAAAGTGCAATTAAAGATTTCGGCAAAATTGATATTTTAATCAATAATGCTGGGGTTTCGAGATTCAAGCCTCTATTTGAACTGACGACTGCAGAGTGGGAGGATGTCGTGTTTACTAATCTCAGGAGTGTTTTCATCGGTTCACGTGAAGCTGCCCGCAGGATGAAGGCAGGAGGCCGGATTATCAATATAGCATCAACAAGAGCAACCATGTCCGAACCCAACTCAGAAGCTTATGCTTCATCTAAAGGCGGAATCATTGCATTGACCCATGCTCTGGCAGCTTCTCTTCAAGAGAATGGGATCACGGTCAATTCCATAAGTCCTGGCTGGATTCAAACAGAAGATTATGACCAGCTCAGGGAGAAGGATCATAATCAGCATTGGTCCAATCGTGTAGGAAAACCTGAAGATATAGCCAAAGCCTGCCTCTATTTAGCGGACCCAGATAATGATTTTATTAATGGACAGGATCTGATCATCGATGGTGGAATGACTCGTAAAATGATTTATGAAGAATAATTAAATGAAAGGGAGCTGCAAAAATGATTGCGGCTCCCTTTCAACTTTCAATATTTTTTTATAAAATAGGAGGAGGAGAAAGTACGCAATTGGGAGAGAAGTAATCGATGAAATACACGAAAAAGAAGCCCAAAAAGAAAAAGCAAGTCCAGAGAAACTTCAATCTGGCAATCTTATTCTTTATTGCCTTTATTGGTTTTTTCCTGCTTGATAGATTCCTGGATTTATATAATCAGAGTTTCAAAAAAATGAATGTTGGTGGAAATAGTTCAATTGGAGAAGTTGCCAAGTATACTCCGATGATTGAGGAGGAATTAAAAAAGGTTGGACTGGACGGACATACCGTCACAGTCGCAGCTTTAATGATGCAGGAAAGCCGGGGGAAGGGCGGGGATCCTATGCAAGCCTCTGAATCTGCTGGCCTTGCACCAAATACAATTCAGGATCCTAAACAAAGCGTCCAACAAGGTGTAAAGTACTTCAATCGAGTTGTTGAATATGGAAATAAGAAGCAAGTGGACTTCCCCACAGTCATCCAGTCATACAATATGGGAATCGGCTATATTGACTTTGTAGCAAAAAATGGTGGTAAGCACAGCGAGGAGCTGGCAAAGAAGGCTTCGATGATCCAGGTTGAAAAAAATCCGCAAACATATAATTGCGGCGGTGATAAGAACAATTTCCGTTATCCTTATTGCTATGGTGACTTCACCTACAGCACAAAGGTTGCTAAACATATGGAATCAATTACGGTTAGTAATCCAGCTAATTTAAACGAGGCAACTACGAAGCGTTCTTTTTAAAGTCAAAACATCCGAGTATTCGGGTGTTTTTTTATTTAGAAAATTTTTCAGATAAAGCAGGAAAAAAGAATGGACACGGTAAATATATTAGTAACAAATACCTATACTAATGATCAGGAGGTGTGTATATATGTTTGAATATGGCAAGGACATTCCACTGGACGGGGCGGCAGTAACTCAGGCTACTCAACAAGCGAAATCTAATGAACAGGCAATCTCGGAAGGTGCTGTTTACAGTTTCGACCATCGGATGGACATTCCATTGGATGAAGTAAAATAAAACAGTAAAAAAGCCTGGAAACAGGCTTTTTTTACTGTTTTAAAATTGTTTCGCAAGCTCGTTCGCGCGTTGAATTGCTTGTTGTTTGATATCCTGAGCTTTATCAGGCGTAGCTGCCATACCTTCTACCGCCAGTGTTTCAACATCAGTCACACCCATGAAGGCAAGAACCGCACGAAGATAACGATCGCCAAATTCCAGATCTTTAGCAGGACCTTCTGAGTAAACACCGCCTCGTGCCTGGATATGAAGGGCTTTTTTACCACCAAGCAAACCAACAGGACCTTCTGCCGTATACTTAAAAGTCTTACCGGCGATTGCAATATTGTCAATGTAAGCTTTCATTTTTGGAGGGAAACTGAAATTCCATAAAGGAGTTGCAAAGATGTACTTATCCCCTGCGATAAATTGGTCTGTCAATTGATTAATCGAGCTGACTTTTTGTTTTTCATCGTCACTAAGCTGTTCGAAAGCAGATCCTTGCTGTAATTTGCCCCAGCCGCTGAAAACGTCGGTATCAATGAAAGGCACGTCCATTTTATAAAGGTCCAATCTGACAACCTCATCTTCAGGGTTAATTTCACGGTAGGCTTTAATGAACTCCTCCCCAACCGATAAACTGAACGATTCTTCAACCGGTTTTGGATTCGCTGTAATGTAAAGTACTGTAGCCATGCATAGTCATCCTTTCTCTTTCTAATTAACATTGATATATTCCCCTGATTACATGCGAGTATTCCATTTTTGAAAGAAAAACTGTATAACCTCTTATTTCGTGACAAAGGAATTGGTGAAAATTATAATAAAAAGTGAGAAAGTTTTGAATTCGACATAATTAGTGGATTTTTTCGGCATCTTTAGACAAACGCAGACTGAACGTTTTCCTATAATAAAGACAAAAGCTTGTCTGCAGAGGAGGGGATCATGTGAGATCCTACCAGCTATATCTAATAGAAGATGAATTTGCCTCCCATTATTTCGGAAGAGAACGGATGTTTTATCAATTGTTTTTGGAATATAGTCAAGCTAACGATGACCTTAAATCTATCATTGCCAAGCAAGTCAAGTTCGTTACAAAATCCATTCCTGTCCTTCGCATCCATCAGCTCCTGCATCAACAGCTTGCCAAGGCAAAAGGGTTCCATGTTGACAACGGCACATATATTTATGAAAATAACACAAATAACAGTTCAGCCACGCTTAGAGTCCATGAGAGATGGCTAGAACTGGACTCCCATGGGCAAGTAGACGCGGAAACAGTCTTTTTTGAAATCCTCCGGAAATGTGAATCATCATTCCTGGCTATCGATCTCGAATCAAACAAATACGGCTGGCTCAAGCCGATTAAAGAACGTAAATATGTATAATGAAGGCTGATGCACTTAATGCTGATTGCTTTTAGCGTATTTAATGCAAAAAGTTTTCTAAATAAGCTTATTTAATAGAGAAAAAAACCTACAGATATTGTATAATAGCTGTTGGTTTAGTACACTGTATGTTAGACAACATGAAGGAGGAAGTTTTTATGTGGACGTATATTCTAGTTGGTATACTGGCATTAATTGTCGGTGTAGCGCTAGGATTTTTCATTGCTCGTAGATACATGGAGAGCTACTTAAAGAAAAATCCGCCAATCAACGAACAAATGCTTAAAATGATGATGATGCAAATGGGTATGAAACCATCCCAGAAGAAAATCAATCAAATGATGTCAGCAATGAACAAGCAGACAGGAAAATAATAAAGGACAAGCACTCATTTCTTTCGCGATGGGTGCTTTTCTTATTTGGAGAGTATCTTAAGGACATTTTATGGTTGGTTGGAATCAAGATGTCTAAGAAGAAGGGTTTAATGGACATTTTGAGGTGTGGATTAGATTGAAATGTCTAAGAAGAAGGGTTTAATGGACATTTTGAGGTGTGGATTGGCTTGAAATGTCTAAGAAGAAAGGTTTAATGGACATTTTGATGTGTAAATAGAATTGAAATGTCTATTAAGAACTTAATACATCGCGACCATTAAAATGTTTGGATAAAAATAACGCCGAAAATGGCGTTATTTTTGCTTCTTTGCTAGGTCTCCATCTTTATTCTTAGTACCTTGCTGAAAAATAGAATCGAAAAATTCGTCCGCAGTTTCCATTACGCCTCCATGAAGCTGGCCGTCAGCACCGGCTTTGTTTTTATCGCCTTTAACTGGATTATGGATTCTTACCATAGAAAATACACCTCCTATAATTAGGCTTTGTTATCAAAGAACAAAATAACCAGGCCTGTAGCGAATGTTAAACAATGGCAGGACATCTGATGGTAAATACAGAATATGAAACCTAAGGAATTTTTAAAAGGGGATTATATATGTATCAATATTTCAACGGACTTGTCATAAGGGAAGGCACGGAAGGAATACCGGCGGAAAAGGTTGAGAAGCTTTTTGAAGACGCGGGCTGGGTAAGGAATACTCCAGATTGGCAAAAGGAAAAGTTTTCTCTGATATTCAAAAATTCCACCTGGGCGTTTACAGTGTGGGACCAAAATGAAATGGTCGGAATGGTCAGGGTCATTTCGGATCAGATTATGGCAGCGAATATTATGGACCTGGCCGTTTTAACGGAATATCGTGGAAAAGGCATTGGCCAGAAGCTCGTGCAGCTTTGCGTTCAAAGACTTCCCCATGGAGACTGGTTTGCCCATACTTCTGCCAACAATTTCAGCTTCTATGAAAAATGCGGTTTTGAGGTAAAGGACCTTTCGCAAAATGGTACTTGTGCGTATTATGGGTATATTCAGGCGCGTAAAGATGGGCATAGATAGGAGTGCTGTAATTGAATCAACGTGAATTTGATGCAGTCATCAGGCAGCCAGCTGCTGTAAGGTACGAATACTTCATAAAAAAAGCCGCAGATTATGAAGAGGTATGGGGACTATATAACGAAGGCTTGGCAACTGCTCAAGATGATTTCGGCAATACGCTTCTCCCATTATTCCCTAATGAGAAGTTCGCAAAAGCCTTTGCGAAGAAAGAATGGGAAGGCTATAGTCCGAAAAGAATTGAATTGGACCACTTCCTCGAAAAGTGGCTTCCGGGAATGGAATCTGGCGGAGTCAAACCTTCCATTTTTCCAACGGACACAGATTCTGCCGTAATTGATGTGAACACATTAAGGGAAGATTTAGAAACTGAGCTGGAGAACTATTGAATCTACGATTGAATTTAAATGATATTCAAATTATACCCAATGTGGTATAATTGCTGCATCTTGGTTTTAAGAAAGTGAGAGCTGGAAAATGTCACATCAAACAGATGATGCAGCGGCTTTGGAGAGTCAACCCGAGTGGCTGCAAGCTTATGTTGAATCACCTGAAAAACAAAAAACATTGTATAAAAAGACATTATTAATAGTTGTTTTATCTCAGATTTTCGGCGGAGCAGGTCTCGCTGCAGGTATTACCGTTGGTGCGCTGTTGGCTAAAGATATGCTTGGCACGGATAGTGTCGCCGGTCTTCCAATAGCTCTGTTCACCCTGGGATCTGCTGGAGCGGCTCTCGTTGTCGGACGTCTTTCGCAACGCTATGGCAGGCGGGCGGGCCTTGCTTCAGGATTTTTAACAGGCGGAATTGGCGCCATTGGGGTAATCATTGCCGCGGTAACGCACAATATCTTTTTGCTTTTTGCGGCGCTTTTAATATACGGTGCGGGAAGTGCGACAAATTTACAGGCGCGGTATGCGGGGACAGACCTGGCCAGTTCGAAACAACGTGCGACAGCAGTCAGTATCGCGATGGTGTCCACGACGTTTGGCGCTGTGGCCGGTCCTAATCTTGTCGAGGTAATGGGGGAGTTTGCCATTTCTGTAGGGCTACCGGCTTTGTCCGGACCATTCATTCTCGCAGCCGCAGCTTATATCGTTGCTGGATTAGTGCTATTGTTTTTCCTCCGACCCGATCCGTTTGTGGTCGCAAGGGCGATTGCATTGGCAGAACGAAATGCTAAAGCCAGTTCCCCTGATTATGTAGAGGAAGAACTCGTAACGGATAAGAAGGGTATCGGAGTTGCCGCCCTTATTATGGTCCTCACACAAATGGTGATGGTAGCGATCATGACGATGACTCCGGTGCATATGGGCAGCCATGGACACGGTTTAAGCGCTGTTGGGATGGTAATTGGGTTCCATATTGGGGCTATGTATCTGCCTTCTTTATTGACTGGTGTACTTGTTGATAAAGTTGGGCGTGCGACGATGGCGGTCGCTTCAGGCGTTACACTGCTGATTTCCGGTGTGATGGCTGCTGTTGCTCCGGGTGAATCCATGCTCTGGATTACTCTTTCACTCATTCTTCTCGGTCTCGGCTGGAATTTTGGCCTGATCAGCGGAACCGCATTGCTTGTCGATGCAACTAATCCAACCAACCGCGCTAAAATGCAAGGAACTGTAGATGTGATGGTCGCGTTGTCGGGAGCCACGGGCGGGATGCTTTCCGGGATGGTTGTAGCGAATTCTAGCTTTGCCTTCCTGTCACTGGCAGGAGGCGTACTATCCTTAGTTTTAATACCATTTGTGGTTTGGTCAAATAAAAAGTAATAGTTCAATCTTAAGAGTCTGGATGGCCCAGGCTCTTTTTATTTGGCACTTTTGCAGGTTTTTACAGTTTTATTAGCGAACTTATCATGATGAAAAATTTGCAGAAAGAGTTGGTCTAGATGAGTAAATTAGTGTTGCTGAGTGATTTAAGAAACATGAATCCTGCGTTAAAAAACAGAATCAAGGAATTAACAGGCTCTAAGCCTTTTAAGTTAGCTTATATCCCATCACGAACTGATAAAGAAAGATGGTATTTCGAAAAGGCCAAGCCAGAGTTAACGAGTTGGGGTGTTACAGAATTCTTCTATTTTGATGTAGACGATGAGTTCGAGGAATCCAAACTGAAGGAGTTCAGAGGCTGTGACGGCATTTTCCTGTCAGGGGGTAATACATATCATTTTTTGAAAAACCTGAAGGAATGGACCGTTGTTAAATATATTAAAGAAATGGTGAACGAGGGAAAACCTTTAATCGGTGTTAGTGCGGGAAGCATCATGATGTCAAAGTCGATCAAGATTGCCGAATTCCATGATGAAAATGAAGTTCAGTTAAAGGAATTAAATAGCTTAGGATTGGTGGATTTTGAATTTATGCCACATTGGAACAGAGAATATAATCAGCTGGATGAGCTATTAAAATATTCTCTTCTCCAGGAAGAAAGCATATTTACCTGCCGTGATGGCGATGGAATTGTCATTGAAGGAGATACAATCGAGTCTTACGGAGAAATAAAAGAAATCCGAAAAGGTAAATTGTTATAAATTTAAAAAAATGCATGATAAACAGTGCTCTAACGGACAAACGGAAGGCGGAGACCGAGAAAAATGTCCGATAGAAGAGCTCTAATGGACAAACGGCAGGCGGAAATCAGCAAAAATGTCCGATAGAAGAGCTCTAACGGACAAACGGAAGGTGGAAACCGAGAAAAGTGTCCGATAGAAGAGCTCTAACGGACAAACGGAAGGTGGAGACCGAGAGAAGTGTCCGATAGAAGAGCTCTAACGGACAAACGGAAGGTGGAGACCGAGAAAAATGTCCGATAGAGGTCTAAACTATAACAGGTCTTTTACTTTCGAAACTACATCCTTCGGGCTGAATGGCTTTAGGATGTATTCACTGGCCCCTAATTCTTCTCCTCGTTTGAGGTCATGAGCTTCCCCTTTGGCAGAAAGCATGATCACGGGTGTGTTTTTAGTTTTCCTGATTTCCTCTAAAACTGAAAAACCATTTCTTCCTGGCATTAAAATGTCCAGGATGATGATGTCAAAGGAATCTTGGAGCGCTTTCTCCAAAGCTTCGTCGCCATTGTCCGCGACTTCCACAACAAATGCTTCTCTTTCTAGGTACATCTTTAATAAATGGCTAATTCTTTGCTCGTCCTCTGCAACTAGCACTCTTTTCCCCATTTTTTCCCCCTGAAATGTCTTTGTTTATAGTAAGTATACACTATTATTGAGTTGTTTTCTTCGATGCAAAGGGAATTTCATCCCGATAAAATAAATTGATTTAGAAAATTGAGTATGCTAATATGTGACCTATACTATTTTAATTCATACTATACATATAGGAATTATAATAATTAAAAAGTGGGTGAATATTTTGGGCAGAGAATTTATCCCCTTGTTTGACGAATGGGCAGAGTTTTACGATGAAACGGTCTCTGGGCAAGACGCTGAATATAAAGATGTTTTTGAGAATTACGAGGCAATTTTAGATTTAGTAGCTCGAAAGTCAAAGGGGAAGGTGCTTGAATTTGGTGTTGGAACAGGGAATCTTACAGAGAAACTAATCGGCTTGGGCAGAGAGGTATATGGAGTGGAGCCTTCAAAAGTCATGAGAGAAAAAACGAAGGCTCGGTTCATGAAGCTAAAATTATACGATGGAGATTTTATTCAATTTTCAAATCTTCCTGAAAAAATAGATTCAATTGTCAGTACTTATGCTTTTCATCATTTAACTGATGATGAGAAGAATACCGCCATAAAGCTATACAGCGAAATGTTAGAAACAGGTGGAAAGATCGTATTTGCGGATACTGCTTTTTTAAATGAAAGTGACCGCAATGAAAGGCATAGGATAGTAAAGGAACAAGGCTACGAGAATCTCCTCAAGGATTTGGAGAGGGAGCACTATACGACTCTGGAGGTATTAAAGCAAATCTTTGAGATACATGGTTTCCAGGTTAATTTTGAAAAGTTAAACTCCTATGTTTGGCTAATGGAAGCCGTGAAAGAAAAGTAAAATTAAAGATAGTATGGGGGAGAGGCACGATGAGAGTTGGGATTATCGGTGCAATGGATGAAGAAGTAGATTTGCTTCGCAGCAAACTAGAAAACAGGGAAGATCTCTATCTTGCAGGAAGTGAATTTTACCAAGGTGAAATTGATAGCTTGCAAGTAGTCCTGCTGAAGTCAGGAATCGGCAAAGTAAATGCGGCAATGGGGACAGCGATCCTTATTGATAAATTCCAACCCGATGTCATCATCAATACAGGTTCTGCAGGCGGATTTCATAAAAATCTGAATGTCGGAGATGTCGTCATCTCGACAGAAGTAAGGCATCACGATGTCGATGTCACAATCTTTGGATACGAATATGGCCAGGTACCAAGGATGCCTGCTTACTTCGCCCCAGATGAAAAGCTTGTCACTGTCGCGTTAATGAGCGCTGAAAAGATTGACGGCATTCAGATAGTTAAAGGCTTGATCGCTTCAGGTGATTCCTTCATGAATGACCCGGAGAGGGTAGAGTTTATCAGAACCAAGCTTCCTAATTTGTATGCAGCAGAAATGGAAGCAGCAGCGATCGCCCAGGTAGCCCATCAGTTCGAAGTTCCATTTGTCATTATCAGGTCGCTTTCCGATATTGCAGGAAAAGATTCAAATATCTCGTTTGATCAATTCCTTGAAACGGCCGCAAAAAATTCCGCAGAACTGATTTTACTAATGTTAGAGGAGCTGAAGAAGCAATGGTAAAGAAAATGAATGTAGAAAGCTTTAATTTAGATCACACGAAGGTGGCGGCACCATATATCCGTTTGGCGGGAACAACACAAGGAGCAAGTGGCGATGTCATCCATAAATATGATATCCGATTTTGCCAGCCGAACAAGGAGCATATGGAGATGCCTGGTCTTCATTCACTTGAACATTTAATGGCAGAAAATATTCGTAATCATCATGCCAGTGTCGTAGATATCAGTCCAATGGGTTGCCAGACTGGGTTTTATCTATCGGTAATCAACCATGATGATTATGACAATATTCTTGAAGTGTTAGAAAAAACTCTGAATGATGTGCTTGAGGCAGATGAGGTTCCTGCCTGCAATGAAATTCAGTGCGGATGGGCTGCGAGCCACAGCCTGGAGGGTGCAAAAGAAATCGCAGCGAAAATGCTGGCAAAAAAAGATGAGTGGCGCCAGGTATTCGCTGAATAAGGAGAGTTAAATGCAATGACGGTTTACCGCAGTATCCATGAAATTATAGGGCATACACCCATGGTTGAGCTTACCCAATTCCCTGTTCCTGACGAAGTTCGAATATTTGCGAAGCTGGAATACTTAAATCCGGGAGGGAGTATTAAAGACCGACTGGGATTAGAGTTGATCGACGAGGCGTTCCGTTCAGGGAAACTGATTAAAGGCGGTACCCTAATTGAGCCAACTGCAGGTAACACGGGGATCGGGCTGGCGTTGGCTGCAATCAATAAAGGTATTGATGTTGTTTTTGTAGTGCCGGAAAAATTCAGCATTGAAAAACAGACGATGATGAGGGCTCTCGGCGCTAATATCGTCCATACACCTACTTTGGAAGGGATGGCTGGAGCAATCCGCAAAACTGAACAATTGCTGGAAGAAATTCCTGATTCCTACTCACCATCCCAATTTTCCAATCCGTCAAATCCGGAAACTTACTATAAAACGCTGGGACCTGAGATTTGGCAAGACTTAGATGGTGAGATTGATATTTTCGTAGCTGGTGCCGGTACCGGAGGAACATTCATGGGTACTGCGAAGTTTTTAAAAGAAAATAATCCAATGATAAAGACCGTCATTGTTGAACCTGAGGGGTCAATCCTAAATGGAGGCCAGTCAGGGTCCCATAAAACAGAAGGAATCGGCATGGAATTCATTCCGCCTTATATGGATTCTGCTTTATTTGATGAAATCTATACTATTTCCGATAAAGATGCATTTAACACCGTGAAGGAACTCGCGGCTAGAGAGGGAATACTCGCTGCAAGCTCGTCTGGCGCAGCTCTTCACGCAGCTTTACAAGAAGCATGTAAGGCCCCTCCTGGCACAAACATCGTTACGATCTTCCCAGACGGAAGTGAGCGGTATCTTAGCAAAAAAATATACGAGGGGGGAATGTAAATGAAACGCAAAACAAAAATGATCCACGCTGGTATTCCGGGAGATAAAACTACGGGAGCCGTGTCCTTTCCAATTTACCAGGTAAGTACTTACAAGCAAGATGATGTTGGAGTCCATAAAGGCTATGAATATTCACGGACAGGGAATCCGACGAGGTTTGCCCTGGAAGAGTTAATCAAAGACTTGGAAGAGGGGAAAAGAGGATTTGCCTTTGGTTCCGGAATGGCGGCAATTACTGCAGTGATGATGTTATTTAACTCAGGTGACCATATCATCCTGACTGACGATGTATATGGCGGGACATACAGGGTTATGAACAAGGTCCTTAACCGGGTCGGAATTGAATCGACATTCGTGGATACAACAGACCTTGAAGCGGTAAAGGCAGCGATTCAGCCGAATACCAAGGCTCTATATATCGAGACACCAACAAATCCACTTTTAAAAGTAACAGACATTAAAGCATGTGCAGAACTGGCAAAAGAAAATGACTTGATGACAATCGTGGACAATACTTTCAGCACACCATACTGGCAGACTCCGTTGACTTTGGGTGCTGATATGGTTCTTCACTCTGCAACTAAGTATCTTGGCGGACATAGCGATGTAGTGGCTGGATTGGTTGTCGTGAACGATGAACAGCTGGCTGATGAGCTTCATTTTGTCCAAAACTCGACCGGAGGAATCTTAGGGCCTCAGGATTCCTGGCTGCTTGTGAGGGGAATTAAAACTTTAGGTCTTCGGATGGAAGCGCATGAAGAGAACACCAAAAAGATTGTCGAGTTCCTAAAGGACCACAAGAGTGTGGAGAAAATTTATTATCCTGGTCTCGAATCTCATCCTCAGCATTCAATCGCAAAAGAACAGGGAGGAGGATTCGGAGGCATGGTCAGCTTCGATGTAGGAAGCGGTGAAAAAGCAGCAGAGGTATTGAGCAAGGTTAAATATTTCACCCTTGCTGAAAGTCTTGGAGCAGTTGAAAGCTTAATCTCTGTTCCGGCAAAAATGACCCATGCATCCATACCAGCTGAGCGCAGGGCGGAATTAGGCATTACAGACGGGTTAATCAGAATCTCTGCTGGAATTGAAGATGTAGAGGATTTGATTGAGGATTTGGAACAGGCATTAAAATAGAATACACTTGAGCCGATTGGCGCCCTAAAATTGAGGATTTGAGAAAAAGAGGTCACCAATGAAGCCGATTGACGCCCTAAAATTCGAAATTTGAGAAAAAGAGGTCACCAATAAAGCCGATTGGCGCCCTGAAATTCAGGATTTGAGAAAAAGAGGTCACCAATGAAGCCGATTGGCGCCCTGAAATTCAGGATTTGAGAAAAAGAGGTCACCAATAAGCTGATTGGCGCCCAAAAATTGAGGTTTTGAGAAAAAGAGGTCACCAATGAAGCTGATTGACGCCCAAAAATCCGAGATTTTGTAAACACAGGTCATCAATAGAATAATAAAATGAAAATAGGCACCGGATTCAACCGGTGCCTTAATTTTATGCCCAGGTATGTATTAAAACCTTCAAGATGCCTTCTGTTCAGCAAAAGAAGATTGCTGGGCTGCTTGATTACTTTTAAATACATTGAACACCAGATTCAAGACGATGGCGGTTAAGCTTCCGGCGACAATGCCGTTTTCTGTCAGGATCCGGATGCTTGAAGGCATTTTGGCGAATAATTCCGGTACCGCTGTCACACCGAGTCCCATTCCGACCGAGCAGGCAATGATCAATAGATTCTCCTGAGATGAGAATTCTACCGTGCTAAGCATTTTAATCCCATAAGCGACAACCATACCAAACATAGCAACCATTGCTCCTCCTAAAACAGGGGTTGGGATAATCGTAGTCAATGCGCCAATTTTCGGTACGAGCCCGAGCAACACTAAAAATGCGCCTGCTGAGTATATGACATTCTTTGTTTTCACACCGGACAGTTGAAGAAGACCCACGTTTTGTGAGTAAGTTGTATAAGGAAAAGCGTTAAAAAATGCTCCGAGGATAATCGCAAGTCCTTCAGCACGGTAGCCACTTGCAAGATCTTTTTCTTCAAGCTTTTCTTCGCAAATATCTCCTAGAGCAAAGTAGACTCCTGTAGATTCCACAAGGCTGACCATCGCTACGAGAATCATTGTCAGGATTGCTGATAACTCAAATGTTGGCTGGCCAAAATAGAACGGTGCTGGCATATGCAGCCATGAAGCTTCCGAAACAGCACTGAAATTCACCATTCCCATAAAATATGCAACGATTGTTCCCCCAGCCAATCCCAACAAAATAGCAATGGCACGAACAAATCCTTTAAAGAAACGGAACAACAGAATAATGAACAGCAAAGTGCCGAATGCAAGTCCGATATTTGTAAGGGAACCAAAGTCTGGGCTGCCCTGTCCACCTGCCATATTATTCATCGCAACCGGAATTAAAGTGATCCCGATGATGGTTACAACAGATCCCGTCACTACCGGAGGGAAAAACCTGACAAGCCTGCCAAAGTACTTTGAAATCGCGACGACAAATATACCTGAGACAAGGATGGAGCCATATATAGCAGAAATACCATATTGTCCGCCAATCGCAATCATCGGTCCTACGGCAGTGAAAGTACAGCCCAGTACCACCGGAAGGCCGATGCCGAAGAATTTATTGCGCCATACTTGCAAAAGGGTAGCGATCCCGCACATGAAAATATCGATCGAAACTAAATAAGTTAACTGTTCTCCTGTTAAACCAAGGGCTCCGCCAACAATTAGCGGAACAATCACCGCTCCTGCGTACATCGCCAGTACATGCTGAATTCCCAATGAAGCTATTTTTATTGGATTCTGATTCATCGTGTCAATTCCACCTTTGTCTCAATTGTATGTTGTTCAAAACGGACAAAGCCATCTTTAAGGGAGCTTATAATCGCCAAAGATTCAACTCGATAGCCTTTTCTCCTCAGAAGGGATCCACCATCCTGAAATCCTTTTTCGATCACAATTCCGATACCCGCAATGGAGGCTTTTGCCTTGGTGGCTATTTCTGCAAGCCCAAGAGCTGCTTGTCCGTTGGCAAGGAAATCGTCAATGATCAATACCTTATCGTTTTCTGATATGTACTGATTTGAAACAGAAATTTCGCTTGTTTCTTCCTTGGTAAATGAATAGACAGAGGCTGTAATCAAATTATTTACGAGAGTAAGAGATTTTCTTTTTCTGGCAAAAACAACTGGTAGATTTAGCTGCAGTCCAGCCATTACAGCGGGAGCGATACCGGATGATTCAATCGTCAGTATTTTGGTGATTCCACAATCCTCAAACCGTCCAGCAAACTCTTTCCCAATTTCAAGCATCAGCTGCGGATCGATCTGGTGATTAAGGAACGAATCTACCTTTAAAACTGATGATGATAGGACGCTTCCTTCTTTTTTAATTTTTTCAATAAGCAATTCCATCGTATTCCTCCTTGTAAATGAGGGCTGTAAAATACAAAAAAGCCCAAAGCATTGCATTCACATCATAAAATGAGTGAAGCAATGGCCTTGGGCTATTAAAAAGCTGCGGGCAAATAGAGGTTGAGTACGTCCCCTGCATTGCTCACTCATAGTCGAATTATTTACGGTAATCCGGTAGAAACTTGCAGGCCATATCCCCGCGATTATATGAGTGAATCTATTGATTTATTGATATTATATCACTATTTTAAATTCAAACAACCATTAGTGTCAAAAAAACCGAACGAATTATTGAATTTCAAAATAAACATTCGTTATTTTGAATCCAGTGGAATTTCTCTCTGGTTTATTCAAAAGAAAAAATCTTCCCCATTTTACAAATATTTGATAAACTATTTAAGCATTTGAGGGGTTTGGGGGATATACATATGAGCGTATTCAAAGATTTATTATGGTATTTTAAGTCAGAGAAAAAGGCTTACTTGACAGGGATTTTCCTGCTGTTATTTGTGGCGTTTCTCCAGCTTGTCCCGCCGCGCGTCATTGGAATAATCGTAGATGAAATTACCAATGGTACGCTTACGGCTGGAAAACTTGGAAAGTGGATTGTAGTCTTAGCCGCTACTGGCCTGGCGATGTATTCGCTTCGTTATTATTGGCGGATCATGATTTTTGGTTCTGCTGTAAAGCTGTCGCGATTATTAAGGAATCGGCTGTATAGCCATTTTACCAGTATGTCGCAGTCTTTTTACCAGAAAAGACGGACAGGGGATCTGATGGCTCATGCCACAAATGACCTTTCGGCGATCCAGCAGACAGCAGGTGCTGGAGTCCTGACATTTGTTGACTCTGTCTCAACCGGGGGCTTCGTCATCATCGCGATGGCAGCGACAATCAGCTGGAAACTGACCTTGATCGCTTTGATTCCAATGCCGTTCATGGCACTGCTGACAAGCTGGTACGGGACGATGCTTCATAAAAGATTCCATAAAGCCCAGGAAGCTTTCTCTGATTTGAATGATAAGACACAGGAAAGCATCACTGGGATAAAAGTCATTAAAACATTTGGCCAGGAACAAGAGGATATTGAGGATTTTCGTAAACAGTCTGAGGATGTTGTGAAAAAGAACATTTCTGTCGCGAAGGTTGACGCTTTATTTGACCCGACGATTTCTATCATTGTAGGTATCTCATTCTTCTTGTCGATTGCTTTCGGGGCAAGGTATGTCTTGAACGGCGAACTGACAATTGGACAGTTGGTATCTTTCACTTCATATTTAGGCTTGCTGGTTTGGCCGATGCTTGCATTCGGCTGGTTTTTCAATATTGTTGAACGTGGAAGGGCTTCCTATGATCGTGTTTCGGCCTTGCTTGATGAGAAAATCGACATCCAGGACAAACCGGATGCCCTGGATATGGTCCCGAATGGCGATCTAAAATACGATATTGAGTCATTTACCTATCCTGGCGACCAGGAACCTTTATTAAAAGATATCAAATTTGCGCTAGGGAAGGGGCAGACGCTGGGAATCGTCGGAAAAACCGGAGCCGGTAAAACGACATTATTGAAGCTGCTGATCCGGGAATTCGACCTTTCAAAAGGAAGCATCAATATTGGCGGAAGGAACATCCAGGACTATAAGATGGATCGATTGAGACAGGCAATTGGTTATGTTCCACAGGATCATTTCCTTTTCTCTGCAACTGTACACGATAACATTGCTTTCGCAGATCCTGCTGTCGATAAGGAGGTCATCTACAATTCAGCTAGAGTGGCAAACATCCATGACGACATTCTCGAATTTACCGATGGCTATCAAACCGTTGTCGGGGAGCGTGGGGTTTCTCTCTCAGGCGGCCAGAAGCAGAGGATTTCAATTGCCCGCGCATTGGTGATGAATCCCGAGATCCTGATTCTTGATGATTCCCTATCTGCGGTTGACGCGAAGACCGAGGAACAGATTTTATCGGCATTGAAAGAAAATCGAAAAGATAAGACAACAATCATCACTGCACACCGCTTAAGCGCCATCCACCACGCTGATCTGATCGTTGTCCTTGAAGATGGACGGATCGCTGAACGTGGCACCCACGACCAGTTGATGGAGAATGACGGCTGGTACAAAGATATGTATTTAAGGCAGCAGCTTGAAGAGCTTGTCGAGCAGGGAGGGTGACCAATGGAAAAAACGCCTGTACTAAACGCTAAAGAGCAGCGTTCCGTGCTGTTCCGGCTTCTTGCTTATGCAAAGCCGCATTTAAAAATGATTTTTGTCGCCTTCGGATTCCTGCTGCTCGCCACTGTGGGGGATGTGCTCGGACCGATATTGGTGAAAATTTTTATCGATGATTATCTGAGGGAAGGCTATATGCCATTCAAGCCATTGTTGATGCTCGGTGCAGCTTATATCGGTATCCAAATCCTTAATGTGTTGGTCTCTTATTTTCAGCTTCTAAAGTTCCAGGAAATTGCGCTGAAAATCATCCAGCAAATGAGGATTGATGTCTTTACAAAGGTGCAGCAGCTAGGACTGAAATATTTCGATAAAACACCTGCCGGCTCACTTGTATCCAGAGTGACCAATGACACCGAAGCAATCAAAGATATGTTTGTCAGCGTCATAGCGACTTTTATCCAAAGCGGCTTCTTGCTGTTCGGAATATTTGTCGCAATGTTCATCCTGAATGTGAAACTGGCTTTGTTCACAATGCTGATATTGCCTTTCATTGTATTTATCATGAGTCTGTACCGGAAACTGAGCTCAAAGTTTTACCAGGATATGCGTGAACGGCTGAGCCAGCTGAATGCGAAGCTAAGCGAATCACTCCAGGGTATGTCAATCATCCAGATGTTCCGCCAGGAAGAAAGATTGAAAAGGGAGTTCGGTGAAATTAACGATAAGCATTTTGACGCGGGCATGAAAAACATCAAGGCAGATGGGCTGTTGTTACGCCCGGCCGTTGACCTGGTCTATATTTTAGCGTTAATGATCGTACTCAGCTTTTTTGGGATCACTTCTTTTGACAGTCCAATTGAGATTGGGGTATTGTATGCATTCATCAATTATCTGGATCGCTTTTTCGAGCCAGTGAACAATATGATGATGAGACTTTCCATGTACCAGCAGGCGATTGTCGCTGCATCACGCGTTTTCAAACTGCTTGATGAAACTGAGCTTGCTCCGGGACAGACTGGAAATGAAGCTGACAAAATCACTGATGGAAAAATAGAATTCAAGGATGTCAGTTTTTCATATGATGGAAAAAGGGATGTCTTGAAAAATATCAGTTTCACCGTGAAACCTGGGGAAACTCTTGCATTTGTAGGCCACACCGGAAGCGGGAAAAGTTCAATCATCAACCTGTTGATGCGTTTCTATGAGTTTGAACGCGGCGATATTTTCATTGATAATCATTCGATTAAAAATTATCCGGTAAAAGAGCTGCGCCATAAAATGGGACTTGTGCTTCAGGATCCGTTCTTGTTCTATGGAACTATTGGGGATAATATCAGGCTTCACAACAGCGATTTGCCTGAAGAGGATATAAAAAGGGCCGCAGAATTTGTCCAGGCAGATACTTTTATTGAAAAACTGGAGGATGGCTACTCACAAAAGGTCACGGAGCGAGGCTCGACTTTTTCGAGCGGACAGAGGCAGTTGATCGCATTCGCTAGGACGATTGCCGCTAATCCGAAAATCCTTGTCCTCGATGAAGCGACTGCAAATATCGATACGGAAACCGAAGAGGCCATCCAGACGGCACTCGCCAAAATGCGCAAAGGCAGGACGACGATTGCCATTGCCCACAGACTGTCGACCATCCAGGATGCAGACCAGATCATCGTCCTCCATCATGGAGAAATAGTCGAACGTGGAACACATCAAGAACTGCTCACTCAACAGGGGCTTTACCATAAGATGTATCTCCTGCAGAATGGTTCAGTAGAACGATTGGAAGATGTGGTTGGATAGATAATTATATTATGTAAAAGGCGATTACTAATAGGTAATCGCCTTTATTTTGATTTAAAATCGGAATATGAAAATACTGTCCTTTCTTGACTGGCAGGTTAGACCACAAGGGTTATTATTTATTTTTATCAAGGCAGAAATGAAACTTTTTTGCCTAAAGAACCGTACTATTATCCAATCAAGTAATTATATTTTGGGGAAGAGGGAAAAAGATGGGATTGAAGAGCATGATCAAGAGGGAAATTAAAAAACAAGTGAAAAAGCAGGTAACAAAGAAAGCTGGAAAGAGTGCAGGGAAAATAATCGGAAAAGTAATGAAAAAGTTTTAGTTTTGTTTTGGAAAAAAATGTAGCCGTGCATATCATGAAATGAGGCTGCACAAAGTTTTCTACACTGCATGCATGAGGGCGATGGATTATTTGGAGATACACAATGTATCCATTTGTAAGAAACGAATTGCACGAATGCTTCATCCAAAATAATGATAAAACACAAAAATAAAACAGCTATAACGCTTGTGGCGTTTAGCTGTTTTTAATGTGCTGCTATCTTTTTAATGTATACGCGGTTATATTCATTTAACAGTTCATCAAGTTCCTGGCTGTAATGAATGGCGATTGTAGAATTGAGGCCGTTCTTCGATGCGATTTGAATCAGCTCTTCGCGTTTCTTTTCAATGAGGGTAATCAGTTGCTCTTTAGACAATGTGAAAATCCTTTCTTGTTTCAACTATCGGCAGTATATCAAACAATCTTATGTAAAATCGTTATAAATATAGAAATTATTACAAGTGCTATATTAGTATATAGCATATACTGCCAAATTTCAAAAGAAACATTTGTAAAATATTTTCCTGTAAAAAATATACACCGTACTATATTACCCAACTAAAAAGTAGTTAAACACCTTTTTTATAGAAATTAATAAATTGTTCACAGTTTTACTATAATAATAGTAAATGGTTTTGTTAGAATGGGACTAACGAATATGGACTGGGGATGGAATTATGACAGATATAAATATTTTCATTGCTATGGGAGCTGGATTCCTTAGCTTTATTTCTCCATGCTGCTTGCCGCTTTATCCGGCATTTTTGTCTTATATTACTGGGATGTCTGTAGGAGAACTGAAGAGCGAAAATGCGATGCTGCAAAGACGCAGCCTGCTGCATACATTGTTTTTTTTGCTGGGTTTTTCGGTGATTTTCATTGCGATTGGCTTTGGGACATCTTTCGTAGGCCAGTTCTTCATGCAGTACCAGGACCTCATCCGTCAGCTGGGTGCAATCTTTATTGTTGCCTTCGGGTTGATGGTTATTGGCTTCTTTAAACCTGAGTTCTTAATGAAAGACCGGAAAATAGAATTCAAGAACCGCCCATCGGGTTATTTTGGATCCTCATTGATTGGAATGGCTTTTGCTGCTGGATGGACTCCGTGTACTGGCCCAATTCTGGCTTCGGTCATCCTGCTTGCAAGCTCAAACCCTGGGTCAGGAATGCTTTATATGATTGCGTATACTCTGGGTTTTGCGATTCCGTTTTTCATTCTTTCATTCTTCATTGGAAAAATGCAGTGGATCCGCAAACATAATGTGAAAATTGTAAAAATCGGCGGCTATATCATGATCTTAGTCGGAATCATGTTGTTCTTCGACTGGATGACGAAGCTGATTTCGATTCTATCAATGTTTTTTGGAGATTTTACAGGATTTTAACAAGCACATTGAAGTTTGAAATCAGAAGGCTCAGTGTGAGAGTATATTCCTGGGATTTCTTTAGGTGAGAAATTTGTCGGTGTCTTTACATTGAAAATATTGGTTAAATATAGTTATATAGTAATGAAGAGCAAATTAAGCAGATTAATATATATGTTGTGATTGTCGGGGAGGATACAGCGATGGCCAGAATTTTGATAGTTGACGACGCAAAATTTATGAGAATCACCTTAACCAATATTCTGAAGAAGGCGAACCATGAAATAGTAGGGGAAGCTGAAAATGGACGTGAAGCAGTCGAGCTGTATCGTGAGTTGAAGCCTGACCTTGTGACAATGGATATAACAATGCCCGAAATGAGCGGACTGGACGCCGTAAAAGAAATCAAAAAGGATTTCAAAGATGCAAAAATCATCATGTGCTCAGCGATGGGCCAGCAGAAGATGGTGGTGGATGCAATCGAGGCGGGAGCAAAGGATTTCATTGTAAAGCCATTCGATGATTCACAGGTAGTCGATTCCGTAACAAGACTATTAAGATAAAAAACAGCCATTTAAGTCTATCTTAAATGGCTGATTTTCATTATAATAATGTGGATACTATAAATAAGGGATGAAATATAGAATGAATTATGTTTTGGCGTCAACAGTTGGAGCAATTGGCATGGCCATTTTTGTGACATTCATGAGGATGAAGGCTGCCAAAAGACCAGCATCTGCCAAGAAAATTATTTTACCGCCAATCTTCATGAGCACGGGTGCGCTCATGTTCATCTTCCCGATGTTCCGGGTTCATTTTTTACAGATTATAGAGGCACTTTCAGTAGGGATACTTTTCTCAATCCTGCTCATCAAAACCTCGAAATTTGAAGTCAGAGGACGGGAAATCTTTCTCAAAAGATCCAAGGCTTTCGTCTTTATTTTAATCGGTCTGTTGATCGTACGTGTAATAGCAAAACTGGTGCTCAGCAGTTCAATCGATTTCGGTGAGTTGAGCGGAATGTTTTGGATTCTTGCTTTTGGAATGATTGTCCCATGGCGAGTCGCTATGTATCTGCAGTTCAAGAAGCTTCAGAATGCATTGCGTAATGGTTAGTAAAAAAATAAGGTTAAAACGGGTCTCCTTGCCATATGGTGAGGGGATCTTTTTGTGGTTTCCTTCTAAAATGGAAACTTTGGATATAAATGTATTTTAGAGAATGGTATGATGGAAATAGTAGAATTTTCAAAAAGAATGCAGGTGCCAGATGATAACGATTACATCAAAACAGCCCCCAGTAAAATTACTTTTAAGGGGAGAATTGATCAAAAACGTCAAATTAACTAAAGCCCAACTGACAGTATATATGAATGACGGAATGCCTCATTATCTGATTGCGAATGAATACAGATTCCTGGAAGGAGAAGTGAAAGAATGGCTGAGGTCATACACACCTTCACAGGAGCGTTTGGAAAGGGAATTTCGTGACAACAAAGGGCGCTCGTTGGAAGAGTATGTCACTGAAGATAGTATTCTCTCAATCCTAAGAATTACAAAGGATCAATTCATAAACTTAAAGAAAAATGGGCTCCCGTTTCAGCATGTAGGAGAAAAGGATTTTTATCATGTTCAGGATATCCTCGACTTTTATCGTAAAGGAGATCATGTCGGTAAGCCGGTATTGAAAAACCTGCTTATGCCATTAGTCGAAAAAGTCCCCGCTGATGTTCCATTCTTAATTGTCGATGGCTCCTATAATTTTAACAATGCCACTGCTGGAACTGGAGTTGTCATCGTCAGGAACGGAGAAGGAGCGGCTGGTTATTCAACAGTGAGAAATATTAAAACCACTAAACCGATTGTATGTGAATTGCTAGCAATTCTCGATGCATTGAAGCTGATGAAAAAGAAAAAATTCAAGAAAGCAATTATTCTAACAGATCAGAAAGCCTGGACCTCAAGTTTCTCTATTGATTTGCAAGCTTACCAAGGACCCGTAAAACAGTACATAAATGAATTGAATCAAGTGTGAAATCAGTACAAAGGGAAAGTGGAGATTAGGTTTATCGGAGATTTGAAGGAAGGAAAGAATAATCCGCTTTATAAGAAAGCTCACGATCTCAGCCAGGAACACAGGGCTTGCGTTATTGAAAGGCTAAGGTTTTAACGGGATTGCTGGCAGAAAAGTGAGTTCGGAGGGGGAGGTATTCTGTTGAATATCCAGGCAGTTTTTATCGACCGGGACGGGACTCTTGGAGGAACTGACAAAGTGATCTATCCTGGAGATTTTGAGTTATTCCCCGGTGTCCAGAAATCAATCAAGCTATTAAAAGAAAACAATATCTTAGTCTATTCGTTTACGAACCAGCCAGGGATTGCGAATGGAGAAGCCACAGTTGACCAGTTTGAGAGTGAGTTGAAAACGTTTGGGTTTGATCAGGTATACGTTTGTCCTCACCGCCATGATGATGGCTGTGCCTGCAGAAAACCTTCTCCCGGAATGCTGAAAAGAGCTGCAGTTGAAAACAAGCTGGACTTAAATCGTTGTGCAGTAATCGGAGATAGATGGACGGACATGCTGGCTGCTGATGAAGCGGGCTGCTTAAAGATTTTGGTCAAAACGGGCAGCGGCCAGGATGCTTATGATAAATACATAAACAAGCAGTATTTTGGCAAATGGAAAGAAATTCAACCGGATTTTATGGCAAGTAATTTGAATGAGGCCATAAGCTGGCTTATGGGGGAAGGAGTAACGAAGTGTTAATCATTATAACGATTGTTTTATTGGTATTCATGTTTGATTTTACAAAGCTAAGGCAGCAAAATGAGGAAATGATTGAACAAAACGAAAAAATGATTTCTTTGCTTGAGGAACTGGTGAAAAGAGGAAGAGATGAGTAGACCGAACATTAGGTTGTGGGTGACGATTTTCTTCATCATACTGGTCATATTTTTACTCAGTATATTCGGAGTCCTCAAAGTGTTCCAAAAGGAACTGAATGCAAGGACTGGTGAGAATGAAACTTTTTATACAACAGCTAAAGCTTTTTTACATTAAATTATGACAGTGAGTTAGAGAAGAAACTAAAAGCTGAAAGCATGAAGAATGAGTACCAACATGTTTCGATATTCTATCAGGAAGAGAATGAAAAGTTGATTCCAATGACAGTTGAAACGCTAAAGTGGGCAGAAGATGTGTCCAGTGGATTACTTGGAAGTTACGAAAAAAAGCCAGCCGATCTGATTTTTATGGATAGAGAACATCTGCAAAAACTATCAAATTTGGATGGGGTATCCGGATATTATTCCAATTTTGACAAAGTAATGGGAATCCATGTTCATCCTGACAATGTGGAGAGCATTTTAGAAACACCGCTAAACTATTTACAAAGACCGATTCTGCATGAATATGCGCACTACGCTACATTCAGAAAAATAGAGGAAGCCGGCGCTTTGCTGATTTGTTTCCCCTATGGTTCATTGAGGGGATTGCAGAATATGTTGCGAGCGATCAGACAGGGGTACATTATGATGTAAATCAATACAAAATCCTGCCTCTTGAAAGCATCACTTGGGGAGATGGCTGGAAGGAAGCACGCCAGATTGAAACAGCAGACCCCTATATGCAAAGTTATTTATCAGTAAACTATTTGATACAGGTATATGGCGAAGATATTTTAGTGGAATTAATCCAAAAGACGAACAATACCGAAGGGTTTAATACAGTTTTGGAAAAAATCACTGGAACGCCGGTTGCAGAATTTGAACAAGATGTACTGGAGTATTATCGTTAAAAGAACTCTATGAAAGGTGGAGATTGAGAGGAAACAGGCAAGAAGAATCAGGGATATCAAAAAAATAATGGGGACATCGCAGGGGAATTGCCAGGGAGTGCTCGATGTTCTCGGAAATTTGAAGGAGCATTCATGTTAAATAAACAAGGTTTTAATTTGTGGGCAGACGGCTATGACAAAACTGTACAAGTTAGTGAAGAAAGTGGAGTATATCCATTTGCAGGCTATAAAGCGATCTTGAATACGATTTTTAATGAAGTCATGGAAAGAGTAAATTCAAGAATTTTGGATATTGGTTTCGGGACAGGAGTTCTGACGGCCAGATTGTATGAAAATGGACATCGAATTGATGGAATCGATTTTTCATCGAGAATGATTGCTCTGGCGCTGCCTAAAATGCCGAATGCCAACTTAATAGAATGGGATATTGTCAAAGGCTTGCCTAATGAAATTAAAATGAAAAGTTACGACTACATTGTAAGCACCTACGTATTGCATCATTTAACAGACGAAGATAAAGTTTCATTTATAAAAGAATTACTGCCAATGCTATCAGAGGGCGGCAAAATTCTGATAGGCGATATTTCCTTTCAAACGAGACAGCAGCTCGATACTTGTAAAAATGGCAGTAAAGAATTTTGGGATGACGATGAATTTTACTTTGTTATTAATGAGATCCGTTCTGTGTTGGAGGATTACTGCAAACTGGAATTCTTGCCTATTTCGCATTGTGGCGGAGTAATTGAGATTACAAAGAGATAATGAAGGTAGCACTGCTTTATTAATGGTAAGGCAGTGCTCGTTTTATCTATGGAGGAAGAATGGAAGGATGAAATATTTTAAATTAATATCCGTTTTTATATTAGCTTTTCTTTTCGGTGCGGTATTTACAACCTTCCCCACAGTCAGCCATGCTTGCAAATGTGTGGAACCGCAAAGTGTTGAAAAAGAGCTGGAAAGCTCTGAAGCAGTATTCAGCGGAAAAATCATAGACATTAGAACCGAGAAAAATAGTAGAAAGATATTATTTGAGGTTGAAGAAACATGGAAAGGTGTATCACAAACACAAATCTTTTTGAAAGATGAAAGGTCCAGCTGTTCTCTTGATTTTTTCAAGGGAGAATCCTACTTGGTGTATGCGTATGATTTCCAGGATGAATTGACAACCAATATATGTGACCGAACAAAGGAATTAAGCGGTGCAGGGGAAGACTTAGCGGCGCTAGGAAAAGGGACAATGCCAACCGAAGAAGCGGATCTGAAAAATCAGTTACGAAATCCAGTAGTCCGCTACAGCTATATCTGGCTTCCGTTGGTTAGCCTTTTAATAGTAGCTGCTATATTAATTAGAAAGCGGCCAGGGAATTGACATGATGATGGACAGAAAGAGTGAGGTTGAGGGGGAAAGTGTCCGTCATGGACGTGATGACGGAAGAAAGAGCAGGATTGAGAGAAAAAGTGTCCATCATTTTAGAGTTTAAAAGAGATAATACGTAAAAATTTCTAGGAAGTGTTCTTTTAAAGAATCGCTTTTTATTTATGGTAAAAAGAAGGAAATAAGCTGCTTCTGTCGAATTCTGTTTACCTAGAAAATTTTTACTTATCAGGGAGGAAATATGGGATACATAGAGGACTTGCGGAAGGATATCGGTCACCAGCCTTTGATCTTGGTTGGGGTTGCAGTGGCAGTAATCAATGAAGAGGGAAAGTTTTTACTTCAGAAAAGACGCGATGGGCAATGGGGTGTTCCAGGCGGGTTTATGGAGTTAGGTGAATCAACCGAGGAAGCAGGCAGAAGGGAAGTATTCGAGGAAACTGGACTGGAAATCGGCCAACTAAATCTGGTTGGTGTTTTTTCGGGTAAGCAGCACTATGTAAAGCTGCCAAATGGGGATGAATTTTTATCCAGTAACTGTTGCCTATGTATCAAAAGAAATCCTGGGTGGAGTACTCAGGGCGGATGGTGTTGAAACAACCGAAGCTCGCTTTTTCAGTGTGAGTGAATTGCCTGACCAGCTGAATCCGTTAATAAAAAATATGATGAAACAATTTATGGTAGAGGTTTAAGGATTTTTGCATGCAAAAAAGAGTGAAGAAAAAGTTAGTTAGTTTGTATACCGGGGAATTGTTTGTTGTTTTCACTTTTGCTCTCATTTGGATCCTGTATGTTCAGCTTTTTGAATGGTCAGTCCCCTACTTAACCTCTTATTCGTCATTATATGCGTTTGCTCTGCTGGAATTTATTTTGCTGCAGGGGAGCTATTACTGGTATTTAAAGCTAAAACAGGTTCACCAAAATGATTTTACACCCTTGCCTGGTCGTCAGTTAAAAATTTTTGCGAATTTAAAAAGGCTGAATACCTGTTTGATTGTAATAGGTTTGTTTGTATTAATCTATCAAATAATCAGCAAACCAATTGAATTGTATTGGTTTGTTTTTGTCTTCCTTTTTGCTGTAATCGAACATATTAACTACTACTATGTTCGCCTATCCTATCAAACGATAGAAGAAATAAAGGAATTAAAGCGACAAAAGGGCTTCCGAAAATCAAGATTGGCAAAAGAACTAGATAGCTTAAAATGAGGAGGACGAACAATGGATGCAACTTTTTACATGGAAAAAGCCGTGTTTAATTACCGGGTAGCGGCGGTTATGATCGTGGACAACCATGTGCTTATACATAAACAGGTGAAGGACGAGCACTGGGCGTTGCCAGGAGGACGGGTCGAGCTACTGGAGGATTCACAGACAAGCGTCGTGAGAGAAGTGAAAGAAGAGTTAGGAATAGATATAAAGGTGGACAGACTGCTCTGGTTCACTGAAAACTTCTTTGATTACAACAATAAAGATTATCATGAAATTGGACTGTATTATAAAGTTGCCCCTCTCAATGGCAGTTTTAATTTTCACAAAGATGAGTTCTTTGGTGAAGAAGGTGAACGGTTGATTTACCAATGGGTGCCGATTAGCAATCTTGAAAAAATCAAGCTATATCCTGAGTTTATTAGAACATCTTTGAGTGAGTTGCCTGAAGTTCCGCAGCATCTGATTGTTCATAAGTATAGTATTTGAGGTTTAGGTCATGCCGTTTGAACGATTGCCTTGTAATGGCAATGTGTTTTGGTTAAAAGGATTTTCAATTTGAGGTCAATGGGTTCTAGCTTTCACATGGGGGAAGAAGGCAGCCTCGCTTGGCGGGGAGGCTGCAGTTACCTTTTTCAATCAGTAGGGATTTCTTCCTTCCAAAGCCGTTCGCAAGATATTAATTCAAAACGGTCATTGATTATTAGTTTATAAATATCTGGTTTGGTGGTTTTCTTCCAAAATTCAAAATCATATTTTTTATCAAAGTAGTTCATGGTGCAGGTCATAATATTTCCATGGATGCCTATTGCGATTTTTTTGCCTTTATATTTCTTTATAGTATCTCTTAAGCCATCAATTCCTCGCTGTTGCACTTCATGATTGGATTCTCCTCCAGGGTATTTGAATACAGGGTTTGAGAATACCATTTGCATGGCTTCTTCTGGATTTTCAAATTGGTGATTCCGGGCAGCTAAATCCCGTTCTCTGAACCGGGAATCTATTTCAATTTCCAAATCCAACAAATCTGCCAGTCCTTCGACCGTTTGCTTTGCTCTGACATATGAACTTGAAATAATATGATTAATATTTTCATGTGAAAGAATTTCAGTAATTTTCTCTGCATCTCTCCAGCCTTTTTCAGAAAGTTCCCGTGTCTCTTCATGCTCGAGGGAGAAGACCGAATGAGCGTGTCTTACAAAATATACTTCTGTCTTCATTATTAACCTCTCATACTATTAATTTTAAAGTTTCTAATACCCTGGAAACGTGAAGATCATCCTTCATGGATTCAAGTGAATGCCATTTCACTTCTTTTAAGGTTTGTTGCTCGCCAACTTCGGGGTCGTAACCGAGCGAAGCTTCTTTGTCGTTTATTGAGCGAACTAAAAAACACCTTTCCTCTCCATGGCTGTATTGACCAGTGAATAGATAATCCACCACTTCCACATCCAAATTAACTTCTTCCCGTACTTCTCGAATGACTGCATCTTCGAATGTTTCGCCTGCTTCAAGACCCCCACCTGGCAGTGTCCAGAAGGAACCGTCTGGATAGACATGCTTTGTCATAAGTATATAATTGTCTTTAATGATTGCAGCAAATGCTCTTGGTCTAGTCAAAATGATATACACCTCACTGGTTGTATTTTGGGTATTTTACTATATTTTAACATATAAGAGGAATCTATTGACCAAATGGAAGTTGCAAAGCGGGAAAAGTGTCCGATAGGAAGGCTCTATCGGACAAACGGAGGGTGGAAAGTGGGGAAAATGTCCGATAGAAGAGCTATATCGGCCAAATGGAAGCTGCAAAGCGAGAAAAGTGTCCGATATGAAGGCTATATCGGACAAACAGAAGGTGGAAAGTGGGGAAGATGTCCGATAGAAGAGCTATATCGGCCAAATGGAAGTTGCAAACCGGGAAAAGTGTCCGATAGGAAGGCTCTATCGGACAAACGAAGGGTGGAAAGTGGGAAAAATGTCCGATAGAAGTGCTCTATCGACCAAATGGAAGGTGAAAAACGAGAAAAATGTCCGATAGAAAGGGGCGAACAGAATGATTAATACTACAGAAAAACTAGATACTGCCATTATCGGGGCTGGAATCGGAGGAATTTCAGCAGCGATTGCTTTGCAACAGCATGGCCAAAAAGTTTCAGTTTTTGAAAGAGCTTCGGAACTAAAGGAAATGGGTGCCGGTATAGTTCTGTCTGCAAATGCAATCAAGACATTGGAAAAGCTCGGAGTTGCGGATCAGGTACGCCAGGCAGGTTCGCCGGTGAAAAAAGCAGAAATCAGGTCACCCGATGGCCAACTTTTGGTGAATATGCCGGTTCACAAACAGGCTGAACGATATGGAACGTACAGTTATTTGATATACCGGCCCGACTTACAGAGAATTTTATCTGAAAAATTAGAACCCAATACAATGGTGCTTAATAGAAAGTTTTTAAGATTGGAACAGGACGGGGATAAAACGACCAGTTTTTTTGAAGGTGGCGAATCTATTGAATCTGAACTTCTTATAGGTGCTGATGGGGTACATTCTCAAGTGAGAGAAAATATTGTTGAGAAATCGAGAATGCGTTATTCAGGATTCAGCGCATTTAGAGGAATTTCTCACTATGAAGATCCTCGTTTTCCAGCCGAGCTTGGTGGGGGATTCGAAGTCTGGGGAGAAGGAAAAAGATTTGGCTTTTCCCATATAGGAAAGGGGCGTGTTTTTTGGTTTGTGGCTGTCAACGCTCCTCAAGGGACATTTCTTTCAGGTGAAAATAAAAAACATATCGCATTGCAGCATTTCAAAGGCTGGTGGGGCCCGATTGAAGATGTCATTGGTACTACAAGTGAGGAAAACATCCTTGTTCATGAGATCTTTGACCGAAAGCCATTAAAAAGATGGCACAAAGGGAGAGTGACTCTGTTGGGGGATGCAGCTCATCCGATGCTTCCGAATCTAGGGCAGGGTGGAGCACAGGCGATGGAGGATGCATTAATTCTTTCACGCTGTCTCAAGCAATTTCCTCAGGATCTTGAGTCAGCTTTAAGTCGCTATGAGCAAGAGAGAGTACCACGCGTTACAAAGATTGTCCAAGGTTCCAGGATGATGGCAAGGATGATGCAACTTGAAAATCCGGCGGCGATGAAGGTCAGAAATCAGTTTTTAAGGATAGTGCCCGATGAACTAAAAATAAAAAGGCTGGATTGGATACTTGGGTATGAAGTGTAAATATTCATAATATCTGGTTTTGGCAATTATTTTAATATGAAATGAATTTTAAATATGGTTAACAAATGATAAGGAGATAAATGAATGAACTCAATTAAAGGGATAGACTTTTTAACGTACTACTCCAATCAATCGAAAAACGAATCAGATCCCTGTCCGTTATTTAATAGGAGGAAAATTCGGGAGGAATGAAGAAACCCTTCAAGATGGGAGTTGGAAGTTACACGAGAAAGCAGGCAATTTTGTGAGGCTAAAAAACTTCGGTGAATTGAACATCTGGTGAAAACGACAAAGGAAAGTCAGGAGGCAATAATGAATATTTTTGAAATGACTTACCAGGTACGAGTTACTGATTTTGATGAAGGCCTAAAGTGGTATAAATCTCTATTGAAAAAAGATCCTGATTTTACCCCGCATGATGGCTTTGCCGAGTGGGAAGTGATTCCTGGCTGCTGGCTGCAGGTGGCAGAAGGAACACCTGCTGAGGGAAGCGGTCCACTGCGTTTAGGTGTTAAATCAATAGAAGAAGAAAGATTACGATTGATCAATGAGTTACATATCGAGTCATTTGAGATTTTTGTAAGAGATGAAGTTCCAGTGAAATGGGCAACCTTTTCCGATCCGTGGGGCAATCTAATTGGTTTTTTTGAATACATCGCAGAGCAAGCAATGAATGGAAGAATAAAGGTTATCTTAGGTAAAGATGGTTAAAGTGGCCCCAACAAAATATATTGAGATAGGTATAGGTAATCCCTGGCTTATACGAACGGAAGTTGAAAATGAGAACGGAGAAGAATATGAGGAAAAGTGGATAAAGGGCCCAGTACATTTCCATTCAGCCTATATTAGATTGTGGGTATGGAAATCAGTAATCATTTTCGATTCTAAAGAAGGCTTAAAAACCATGGAGAAGAACAGTAAAAAATTCAAACTCATATTCGGAATCGTCAGCAAGCAATAAAGTTTGTCCAAAGGGAGGGAGAACGTAATCTTCAGACTGAAAGTATCTGAAGATTAGTGCCTCCCATTCACCTGTGAAATCTCCAGGTATTTCTCCTTCCGGTGTTATAGAGGAGATCAGATGTTAAAAAAACACCTACAGGCGGAATAGCTCCTGTATTGATTGGCGGACCGGTCAAAGCTGTATCAGTGGTAGCAATCCAGTTGCCTAATTCACCGGCTTGTAAGGACGGAGGCTTCATCAGAAACTTGCCGCTTAACACCAAATGGCGGACATTGATACCCGTATCATCATAAATCGTCAATTGGCCAGCAAATGAAGCGTAAGGTGAATCGAATCGGATTGTTTTCGCATTTTCATCCCAGGTTCCCTGGATTGGGATGGGATTCCCCCGAAAATTAGCGGTTCCAGTCAAGGTATTTCCTGAGAGGGAATTAAACGTAATTGTCCCTCTGACAATCGGTTTCCCAGCAATCTCCGCGTCGATCCCCCAGCGTGATGGAACCGGCAAAATTTGCGTCGCATTCTGTCTAGTGTGCAACTTGATCTCTCCTTATTTTATAAGTAAGGGTTTCAGCCTAATAAAGAGTATATGCAACAATCATTTAAATGGGGAATGTGCGAGCATAGTGGCTAATTAGAAAGGGAGATAAAATGAACGATTAAATCAACTATAAACTTTGGACAGTGTGCATGATTCAAAATGGAGATAAAGTTTTACTTATCGACCGGCAACATGATCATTTTAAAGGGTATATTCCTCCAGGCGGTAAAGTAGATTTTCCGGAAAGTATCATGGAAAGTGCGATTAGAGAGGTAAAAGAGGAAACAGGTCTAGATGTGTGGAAATTAAAATATAAAGGTCTATATGAATATGTAAATCCTGTCGCTATGGATCGTTATATGATTTTTAACTATATAACCAGTGATTTTAAAGGAGAACTATTGGAAAACGGGCCAGAAGGAAGAGCAGTGTGGGTTGACATAGAAGAGGCGTACCACCTTCCTATGCAGGAATCAATCAGAAGAAGGTTCCCGTTGTTTTTCCAGGAAGGAACGTTCGAAATCCAGGTGAAGTGGAATCATGAAGAGAACACAGAAGGAAAAGTTGTGGTTAAAAATACATAAGTTACTGGATTTTTATTTTAGGAGCGGTAATTATGTCAATCGTTGAAAAAGAAGCCGTTACTTTGGTACCTTACAAACCGGAATATAAAGAGAGGCTGTCGAATTACAGTTTATCTGTGGAACAGCAAAGATATACGGCATTTCCTGTAGATGCTCTGCAATTATGTGAATCAGAGCCAGACAGGCACCCAATTGTCATCTTATATGGCAATCAGCCAGCTGGTTTTTTTGTCCTGCATGGATGGGAAGGGGTAAAAGCTTTTAGTGAAAATAAAAAAGCGATATTATTGCGTGCTTATTCAATAAATGCAGAAATCCAAGGAAAAGGGATTGCATCACAATCTATAAGGCTATTGAATCCATTTGTAAAAGAGCATTTTTCAGAGGTAAATGAAGTCATATTGGCTGTAAATCACGGAAACATAGTTGCTCAATCTGTCTATAAGAAAGGCGGCTTCGTGGATAAAGGCATTCGTGCAATGGGAAGAGAGGGAGAAATGTTTATTTATCATTTAGATGTTTAGTTCGGAGGCCAACTTCGGACAGGTTTGGTGGTGGAAGAGGAAAAGCTGTCAGAACTAAGGAGCTTAGACAAGAAGGAGAGGGGATTCAGTTATGCCAGAAGTAAAGCAGTTACCAGAAGTGAAGCTGGTGGGGATTCGGGTGTTGTGTCCAGGTGACCAATATGTCATCGAGATTCCAAAAGCTTCGAAGGTGTTGAGTGAGCGGGTGGCGGAAATTACGAATGTGGTGAATCCAGCTTTACAGCATGGAGCATTTGTTGTTGATAACAGTGCAAGTGAGGAAGATGGGTATTGGGTTTGTGTTGAAGTATCAGAATTTGAGGAGATCCCCAAAGACATGGTTACCCTGACCATACCTGCTCAAATGTACGCCGTTTTAAGACACAGAGGTGCTAACGTTGAAATTAAGCAGGCGTATAACGAGTTACATCAATGGATTGAAGCAAACGGTTATCAGAGATTAACAAATAAATGGCATTTAGAAGCTTTTCATGAATGGTCTGATCCTGCGAATATAGATGTGGAACTAAGGGATACGGTAGCTTATAAAGTGTAAAAAATGGAAGGATTTGAAACTTTGTGTCTCCCTCATGCGTAAAGATAAATACATATAGATACATACAGGGGGAGGATGCATGATGGTAGAAACACAAGGAGATTTTATGTTTACATTTGCTCCGATTTTTATGGGTGCCATATTCATTTTAGTATTTGGAATAATCATTTTTACAATTATTAAAAGCATAGGGACCTGGAGTAAAAATAACCAATCGCCTCGATTGACTTCAAATGCTAAAGTGGTCACGAAAAGAACGAGTGTGCGAGGCGGTGGAGAAACTAATGCACGCAGCCTATATTATGTGACGTTTGAATTTGAAAGCGGCGACAGGCTCGAACTTCAAGTCAACGGCCAAGAATATGGACAGCTGGTTGAAGGGGATTATGGAGAACTGAACTTTCAAGGAACCCGCTATTTGGGATTTACAAGACACCCTTTGTAATTGCCGTCAATAAAAGCTAGAAGACCAAATCAATATGGATTTGGTCTTCTTTACATTTATTTAGAATCTTCACTCGAAGTATTTATAGAAAGCTCCTTATCATTTATAATCCGGATCATTCCAATAATCCAGCGGCATATTAAAAATTTTAAGACTAAACTAATAGCAGAGTGATACCATGTCCACCCCTTTTTCCAATCGATCAGCTTTGTTTTCTTGGCAGCAAATGTCTCAATCAGTACCTGTGGAATGATAAATGGAAACAGTTTAAGAAATATACCTATTGGTTTACTATTTAGCGTCCATTGGTTGTAATACAGGAGCATCAGTGGATAATGAACATAGTCAAAGGGCAAGTGAATCTTGAATTTTTTCTTGAACGGCCTGATTTCGTATTTTAGATATCCTTTTGAAACAAGGTACCGGTCTGCCCATGAGTTCCCAATTATACTTACCAGGTAAACGATGATCCAGTCTTTGAAGGAACGTTTTACAATGGCAAAAGGCAATAAAATTAAGGCTACTACAGCGGAAGTGTATAGCATTGTTGCAGATAATCTTTGTTTTTTTCTACGCAAGAATACCACCTCATAATTAAAATGCAACAATATGATTCCTTTATGTATCCTCATTTTAAAGTTCACTTCGAGTATTGAAATTTAATCAAATATGAAGGCAGGGGGAATAATACAAATAAACCAAAAAAAGAAGGTGAGATCTTGCCACGAAAGCCAGCAGCAATTTCTGAAGAACACGCAAACGAAATGGAAGAAACTGACCCTGTGGTGAACAATAAAAAAGATGAAATTGAAAACTTAAACCGCTTGCTAGCCGCGGTTCTTGATTACCTTTCAGATGATGAAGTGGAAGTTATTGATATTGAATATTTATTGGAGAACACCGAGGGATTGCGTGAATGGTGGAATCAATACCGGGAGAAGAACAGAAAAAAGATCGAAGAGGAAATAACACAGGCTCTTGGAGACCTTTCAATTGAGGAACTCGAAAACCTAAGGGAAAAAATTAGAGGGAACGAAAAAGAATGAAGGGTTTTGCTTATGATCGGACTACTCTTATCAGTTTTAATTTTTAACCTGATTGCTTTTAAGTTTAATAAAAGATTGCTCCCCAGTCAGATTGTGCAGATTTGGACATTCACGATTGCTTTCCAGATGCTATTCGATTTCATCGTAGAATTCAAATACCACAGTTATTGGTATTTTTCACCAGGATTTGATTGGGTAGGTCTGATTCCCAGGACAGTGTTGATTCCGCCGGTGAACATGATATTTTTGAATCTATATCCGTTTGAAAAAAAAGTATTAAATAAGATTTTATATGTAGTCTTCTTTGTTATTTTAATTTTAGTATATGAACTCATCACCTTGCTGCCGCAGCCCTGGGGTTATTTTCATTATGGGTGGTGGAAAATTTGGGATTCTGCCATCGTTGACCCTATCATTTTATTCTGTTTGTTAGGTTTTTATAAATGGATTCAGTGGCTTGATCGCAAACAAGAAGAGGTGAGATAGAAGCGAGTGTATAACAGTATGTATTGGGCACCATATCTGGCTTTGGTCATCAACCTGCTAATTATTAGGTTTATGCCGAAGCACCTTACAAAAAGAGATATATATGTTACCTGGGCTGTAATTGCATTAGTCAATTTAAGTACCGATGTTACTTTGGATTTGTATTTTAAGCTTTACGAAATAGGTGGTCCTGGAGTTCAGATTGGAGTGCATCTTATAGAATTAACTCTTGGAGCGTCTTTTGGGATAATCTTTCTCAACTTCATGCCAGGAAAGATGAAGGCATTTGCTTCATATATGGCAGCCTGGTTAGTTATGACAATTCTTTTTGAGCTGCTCATGGTCAAAGTGGGATTTATTCGATATACAGGCTGGGAATGGTGGTATTCTGTTCCTTATTACATAGCGGCTTTCTACTTTGTTAGGTGGCATTTATTTTTTATAAGAAAAGAAAATTGAACCGTATGGATTTTAGTTGAAAGCTATAATCTATGCGGTTTTGTATTTTTTAAAGCTACTGAAGTGGAAAACAATTATTAACAAGGAAGGTGAAAAGAGAGAATTATAGAATCTTAAATAGAGGGGTGATTGTAGTGGATAATCAGTTAATCCGAGTGGGTACGATTTACATTCCGGTTAAGGACCCGGTGAGTTCAGCAGAATGGTACAAGGAAAAACTTGGTGCAGAGTTAAATTACCTGGACGATGACAAAGCTATTTTGGATTTGGCTGATATTAGTATGTTTTTGGTTAAGGCAGTGGAACAGAACTCGAACTTTCTTGATGTAAATGGTGTGGAACGGTTCGTTCTTACATATGAGGTCGATGGTTTGGAAGCTCTTATTTCCATTCACGCAGATTTTACAGAACGAGGAATTGAAGTCGGGGACATTGAAAACAGGGGTCATGCAGGCAGGAATTTTGTGTTTTACGACCTGGATGGAAATAAGTTCGATGTCTGGAGTGAGTTGAGCCAGGTGTTTAAGCGAAGGTTTGTTAAGGAGGAAGTATGAAATTTGTTTTAATATTTGGGCCGCAGGCTGTCGGTAAAATGACGGTAGGGCATGAACTTGAAAAAATTACAGAATTAAAGCTTTTCCATAACCATATGACGATTGAATTAGTGAATCCTTTCTTCGACTATGGAACTAAGGAGGGGAAGCGATTAGTCAGACTCTTCCGTCAGGAAATCTTTGAGGCGATGGCGAAAAGCGATCAGTATGGCTTGATTTTCACCTATGTCTGGGCATTCGATATGAAGGAAGACTGGGAGTATGTGGACAAAGTATGCCAGATTTTTGAGTCAAAAGGTGGAACGGTATATTTTGTCGAACTGGAGACTGAATTGGACGAAAGACTGGAGCGCAACAAAAGCCCTCATCGACTCCAACACAAGCCCACAAAGCGGAATCTGCAAAGGTCGGAACGGGAACTGGTGAAAACGATGGATCAATATCGCCTGAATTCAATTGAAGGTGAGATAGAAAGAGAGAACTATATTCGGATAAATAACATGAATTTAAGCGCTAATGAAGTTGCTCAACATATTAAAGAACATTTTGATTTGTAATTGAAAGGGGAGTGGAAGAATGAATTCTATTAAACAGTTAGAAAAGGAAATAGAGAGCAAAGAGAAAGAGTTAATGAGTATAAAACAAGAGCTGGCAGCGTTAAGAAAACAGCATCCTTCATTTACGGTAGAAGATTATACAATGACGAATACAGAAGGTGAAAAGGTTCTATTGAGTGAGCTTTTTGGCGAAAAAGATGAAATGATTGTTATACATAATATGGGGAAATCCTGCTCTTACTGTACACTTTGGGCTGATGGGTTCAGTGGTTTTACCCAACATCTTGAGAACAAAGCAGCATTTGTCTTAACCAGTCCGGATGATTACCAAACTCTATCAGACTTTTCAAAGGAACGCGACTGGTCATTCAAAAGCGTTTCGACGAAAGGGACGACTTTCAAAGAAGACCTCGGGTTTAAAAATAAAGACGGTTTTTGGCCTGGTGTTTCTATTTTGTTAAGAGGCGAAGATGGAACAATCACTCACTATTCCAAAGCAGCATTCGGTCCCGGTGACGATTATTGCAGCATTTGGTCACTGTTTGAATTGTTGCCGGAAGGAAGCGGCGAGTGGGGACCGAAACATAGTTATGGGGAATAGAGTGATTTTATAGATATAGGGTTTCCAATGAAGAGTTCCGTTATTTTCAATTTTAGGAGGCTTATAAATGTGCCAGGTTGTGAAAAGAGAATTCAAAGTGATTGCTGCGAAACATAGAGGGCTTTACAAGGATTTTGCCGAGCTAGTACCAAAGGCAGCACATCAATTTTTACAGCGTGTACCGAACCTTGCAGGAACTGAGGTTACCGTGTACGAGCCTAAAGCGAGTGAGAGCCATACTGAGGGAACTTTCTATGTTGGGTTATTGGTTAATACTGCGCTGGACACCTTACCGGAAGGTGCGGAATTTCTCGATATTCAGCATTCATATGGAATGATCAGAGGGAAAGGGACAGAGATGGGTAGCTTATATTCATCGCTGGATCAATGGATTGATGAGCAGGGCTACACGCGGGACACTTTTAAGGATTTTATTATAGAAACCTACCATCCGATGGAAAATGATGTGGAGGAAGTAGAAATATATATTCCTATTAAAGACTAGGGCAACGTTTTTCGTTGTCTTTTGTATTGTTTATGGTAATGTATTAAAGATTTGTCTTTCTTTTGAAAATGGAGGGGATAGGATGGAGTTCAGAGGTGCCTCTGTATATGACGAAGAAAAATTTTACGAGAATTATATGAAGCGGAGAAACCGGCCGGAAAGTCCAAACAACATCATTGAAAAGCCCATTTTATTAGAGATGATTGGGGATGTGGCTGGAAAAAGGATTCTGGATTTGGGATGTGGTGATGCGGAAATTGGGGTTGAGCTATTACAGCAAGGCGGAGATTCTTATCTCGGGGTGGACGGTTCGAAGAATATGGCTCGAGTTGCAGCTTTAAGTCTGGAAAGAACTACTACTGGCCAGGTTCTACACTCTTCTATGGAAGCATGGCAGCCGCAGCCAGGGCAATACGATTTGGTCATTTCTCGATTTGCCCTCCACTATTTAGCGGATTTAAATGGTGTTTTTACTAAGGTTCATGACTCACTGGTGCCTGGTGGGAAGTTTATTTTTAGCGTGCAGCATCCGGTTCTCACTTCCTCCGCGAAAAGTGTTGAAGGCTCGGGCAGGAGAAGTGATTGGATAGTGGATGACTATTTTAACCAGGGCGAACGGGCCGAGCCGTGGATCGGAAAAAAGGTAATTAAATACCACCGAACAATCGAAGAATACTTCAAGCTCTTATTGCAAGCCGGCTTCGCGGTAGATGATCTTAGAGAAGGCACGCCAAGAGCGGATAGTTTCTCCAGCAAGGAAGAGTACGAGCGTCGGATGAGAATTCCACTGGTTTTGTTGATCTCTAGTACGAAGCGGGGAGAATAAGTTATCAGAGGAGTTCTAGTTGTTTTATTTTCCTGAAGAGGAGGGGTAAGGTGGAGGCTATTTTTAAAGAAATCGTACATATTATGCACCATGACTACGCAGGATGGAATGACAAGCAGGGATGGGATCGGCCTGATTACTTTCTTGGCAAACTGAAGGATGCTAACTTTGCGGATGCTGTAAAAGAATATTTACTGGACTTCAGGGATAAGCATATATATTTTACAGATTTGAATGCAGAGAGGAATGTTGATCAGGATCGAGGATTCAAAGTTAGAAGATTTGAAGATAAGTTATATGTAATCGAAGTTGGTTCCGAAACGCGACTTGAAAAGGGAATGGCGTTTGTAACGATTGGGGGCCATTCGATTTTGGAGCTAAGGGAGCGGCATGAGAGGCTTCTGAATGAGAATCATGCTGAACGGGAAAATTGGACTCCTATTCTTGCTCTATATGAATATGGGAAAACGGAAGATGGGCAGGAATTTTGTTTTTGTTTTTACCAAAAGGCAGAGTATCGGCCGGTTTATTCAGTTAGAAAGTTAAACGAAGAAACGCTGCTTATGACCATGACGGACTTTGCAGATCCCGATGCAATAATACGGATGATTAATGATCATAAAGACCTCCTTGAGTCTGTGGAAAACTGGATTATTGATGTAAGAGTGAATTACGGCGGCGGTGACGCAAATTATTTTAATCTGCTTCCATACTTGATGCCAGAAGAAGGAATAGATCGCGCAGATCCTGATGAAAAAATGCTTTTTAACTGTACCGAAGCTAACTCGCAGAGACAGCTCGCAGGAGTCAAGGAGCAGATGAAAGGCGTCCAGGATGAACAAACTCTGGTTTTCTTGAGAGCCTGGCAGCGGGAATGGGAACGTAATGCAGGCAAAGGTTTTGTTGAGTTCGATTTTAGTGAATTCATTCCTGATACTTTTGTAAAAGGAAAGGAAGCACCTGAAACCATCATTGTAATGACAGATGTTTATTGCGGCAGTGCTGGAGACTCGTTTATCGAGAATTGCAAGAAATCCAGCAAAGTTACGGTTATTGGGAGACCAACTGCGGGGTTGAATGATTATGCGAACCTGGCGATCCAGCGTTGGGATGAGGGTTATGAATTATGGTATCCGACATCACGGTTATCCAGGATTGATAGTGGCCAGGGAATGACAGGAGTAGGGGTCGAACCTCATATTTATATCCCCTGGTCTCCACAACATCTGAAAGAGGACGTGGATCTAGCCGCAGCTTTAAAGTTGGTAGACTCTAACTTACCTACATATTAATAGAAAATAAGGTAAAAAGTTTACAAAATAGCCGTATTTATTTTAATTCAGCTTTACAATACTGTGTTAAAGTATAAATGTAAGGGAACTCACAATTAAGGAGTGTTGGAGATGATTAAAAAAGTCATCATAAATTTCTTATTGGTATGTGCCCACTTCTATCTGCTTTAACAAATGTTTATAATGTCTTAACAAATTACGGCAATGAACTTTATTTTAGTCTTTTAAAATAAATACTAGGCGGGATAGCAAGTGTGGCTATCACAGCAACCGGCGAAGGTGGGGCCGGTTGCTATTTTTGTGTTTTGAGCATTAAGAACAGAGCGGAGAGAGTTCTATTGGACAAAGTGGAGACGTGAAGTGGTAAAAGTGTCCGATAGAAGAATCTATAGGAAAAACAGAAGACGTGAGGCGCGTAAGATGTACAATAGGCGAGCTCTATCGGACAAACAGAAGACGTTCAACGGTAAAAGTGTCCGATAAAAAGCGCATATCGGACAAACAGAAGGCGTGAAACGGCAAAAGTGTCCAATAGAAGGGCCCTATCGGACAAACAAAAGGTATGAAGCGGGAAAAGTGTCCAATAGAAGGGCTCTATCGGACAAACAGAAGGCGAGAAACGGCAAAAGTGTCCAATAGAAGGTCTCTATCGGACAAACAGAACCCATGAAGTGAGAAAAATGTCCAATAGAAGGGGTCTATCGGACAAACAGAAGGCATGAAGCGTTAAAAATGTCCAATAGAAGGGCTCTATCGGACAAACAGAAGCCATGAAGTCGTAAAAATGTCCGATAGAAAGCTCTATCGGACAAACGGAAGGCATAAACAAGGAAAATCGTCCGATAGTATTGCCGAGACTAATATCATCTTCTGCTTCTTCTATTTATAATTAGTCCATTTTCTGGTGCCTTCAATATTAAGGTGTTTTGCTAGAATTCTTCTAATTCTTTTACCATCTTGAATTACTACACACCATTCTTTAATAATACTTGTTTTTATTGCTCGTTCTGGAAATAGCAATCTAAACTCCTCCACTGTCCTCATTACTGCTGATTCTACTAATTCTTTGCTCCCACAATCCCTACAAACTAAATACTTATGATTAACTTCTACCGAAAAAGATTCACACTCACTACAAGTGATGCCTTTCTTGAGTTCATCATAATTATACTTAGGCAGTTTATCGAATGAGGTGTCAATCCGATGCAGGGAGACTAGTTTGGCTGCAAGTTTTTTATGGTTGCTGGTTACTTCTCCTGGCTGGTTATTGAGATTGTCGAGGAGTCGTTTGATCTGGGTGGGGAATATGAATGGGAGGTCTGGGTGTGCGTGATACAGGGTAAACTCGGGGTTAATAAACACGACTGAACCTTGTAATTTAGAGTTGTAGCCTAGTTGATTTAATAGTTTTTTAAAAAGCAGCTTAGCACGGTTGAGTTGATCGAGTGGATTCTTGATTGTTACTCCAGTTGTTGTTGAGGTTAGACCTTCTTGTTTGTACAGGTAATCCCCCTGGTTCGTCTTTATTTCAAAGAGATATAATGTGCCGGCGAATATAATTAAAGTATCGATTTGAAAGGTTGTTTTTTCTACTTCCAGCAGCAAATCATTCAGGATCAAGCAGCTGCTAGTCAGTTTTTCGGTCATGGCATCGAATTGTAATTCGCCTTTATATCCCTTATCGAGGTATGAAAAATACCTTTTTTCCTCTTCTGATAACTCAAGTCGCTTATTCAAAATTCTCATCTTTGACAAAATAATAGGTTCCGTGCGTTCCTTAAAAGCCACAAGCATCTTCCTTCCGATATTAGTCTACTTAATCATACTATTTTACCAAAAATAAAATATTGAATCTTTTGTGAATTTAGACAAGCCTGCTTGAATACAATGATAAAACCACTCGATTAAGTCAGGAGGAGTCGGGATGTCATTGAAGGTTTATGCGATTTTACTGAAAACTGCGGGCCTTGCCGTTTTCCTTGTACCAATGTTTATGAAGGGGATGGGATATATAGCGACCATTTCTCCTACGCTAATGTTTAGTTTGATCGCAATAGGGATCGTTTTATTAATCGTCGGAAATGTGTTTGAAGCAAAGGCAATGCGCAATGGCGAATACTTTAGACGGAGAAGATTCAGGAAGTGAGGAACGAGTTTCAGTATCTGAAACTCGTTATTTTTTTAACGAAAGAATAAACCAAACAAGCAGGTAGAGATATCCTGCGATAATGAAAATCGCCCAAAGTGCTCCTTGCTTCAACTCCCTCGCCAGGTATTCGAATTCACTCATATCCAATGGCCGGCCGATACTATTCATCAGACTGACCATAGGCACCGAAATAATGACGAGGATCGCAATCATGGCCAGCGGAACTTGTTTTTTCTTAATGACACTATAAATAGCCCTTACAAAAATAATCATTAACAACAAATATAAAATAATCCAAAAGACAACTTCCATCATAAAAATAACCTCCCTTTGGAATTCTATCATTTTTTTATCTCAAATGCCTGTTAGAATGTGGTAAAATTGCCTGAGAGGTGAGCATTTTGACAGTAATCAATATTTGGTTAATCGTCATTCTGGCGGTTGCCTTTCTCGCGGCAATTGGTGCCTGGTATAATACAAGAATCATCATAAGAGATTTGGCCGTAATAAAAGCGCAAATGGGGATCAAAGATGAAAAACCTCCTTCAGTTTTTGACAATGATCTCGATAAAGACTAATTAGCAGGGTGGAAGACAGTGACGAGAATACATATTATTGGCGGGCCTGGAAGTGGCAAATCTTACATAGCAGGAAAACTTTCAAAAATGCTGGGACTGCCTAAGCATGAATTGGATAACTTTTTTTGGGATCATGAGTCCGAGTATTTCGGTTCGCAAACCCCTCCAGTAAAAAGGGCGGAAAAGCTGAATAAGGTGATCGGTCAGGAAAAGTGGATTATTGAAGGGGTGTATCATAGCTGGCTGGAAGAGAGTTTCCGCCAGTCAGATTATATTTTCATTCTAAAGACGAATGTCTATGTGCGTGACTGGAGAATTGTAAAGCAGTTCGTGCTCAGAAAAGTTAAACTGGTTTCTTCTCCGCGAAAAGAGAATCTGAAGACGCTGACTGACTTGCTAAAATGGAACCATCAGTATGACGGAACTAATCTGGTAGAGGCAATCAAGCTGATGAAGCCGTATAAAGACAAGGTCATCATACTAACTAAAAATGATGATGTATTCAAGCTTTTTAAAAAGCGGAAGAAGTCAGTGGGCAATCCATGAAAAAAACTGCCTTATCGCAAGGCAGTTTTAGAACAAGCTCTCATATGGTGCGGTGCTGATTTGCTTTTCAGCAAGCCGCTTTCGCAAAAATTTATGGTCACGCTTTGGTGTGGCGAGGATATAGCCGCGAATGACAAGCTCCTGAGTGATCCTGTCCGCTTTTTCCTCAAGTGCGAGCTCACCAATTTTGCCTGCGATCTTGTGTCTTGCCACATCCCTGAACAATTCAGGAACTGGACTCACCAAATTTTCAAGCAATGCCTTCTGATCATCGTGCCACAAATGCCGCGTTTGATTCACATAATACTCTTCCCAGTCCATATCTGATTTGCCATCGTTCTTTGGCAGCTTTTTCAAAAACTTGCGGAACATGAAATATCCGCCAATCGCGAATAAACCAACCAATACAACGACCCAAAACATCATAAACCACAAAAACCAACCTTCAAGCTGATACATAACCCTTCACCCACGCATTTCTAATATCTTTTCTTATTATAGTACCAGCCATCAAAGGAAGACAAGTCTTGTGACAATTTGAGTAACTCTCTTGTAAAATAGCCAGCTTCTAAGTATAATAGACCTTGTTCTTCAAAATGGGGCTGAATGGGGTACTGGTGTCCCCCACGGTCTTCAAAACCGCTTGTGACCTGCGTGCCAGGTTAGCTGGGTTCGATTCCCAGGCGGTCCCGCCATATACATAAATTAGTAACCGCTCAGAATGCTGGGCGGTTTTTTTGTGAAAATGAAAACCCCGGGCTAGGCCCGGGGTTCCAAAAAGCTTTCAGCGTGGTATTAAAAAAACTTCCCCACGGTGCTAAAATATTTTTTGGTTCGCCAACCAAAAATATCAGCACGGAGGAAGTCCTATGTCTAAAGACAATAACAGTTTAGCACACACTACCTGGAATTGTAAGTATCACATCGTATTCGCCCCAAAGTACAGGAGACAGATCATTTATGGGAAGATCAAAAAAGATATTGGGGAAATACTTCGCACACTATGTGAAAGAAAAGGTGTAGAAATAATTGAAGCAACCGCGTGTAAGGACCACGTACATATGTTAGTGAGTATACCGCCCAAAATAAGTGTATCCTCTTTTGTCGGTTACTTAAAAGGGAAAAGCAGTTTAATGATTTTTGATCGGCACGCAAACCTGAAATACAGATATGGAAATCGAAAATTCTGGTGTACAGGATATTATGTCGATACAGTTGGAAGAAACAAAAAGGTAATAGAAGAATACATTCGAAATCAAATACAAGATGATATAGTCGCAGAACAATTAACGATGATGGAATACATTGATCCATTCACAGGAGAAGAAGTGAAGAAAAAGAAACGAAGTTAGAAGGTGAGAAGGCCTTTGAGGTCTGGCCAGTAGAAGTAGTACAATTGGCGAACCTTTCAGTAGCCCTTTAGGGTTTGGTCAGTAACAAAGGCTTTCAGCCGCAGAGAAAACCACCCGTTCTCACGGGTGGTTTTTATTTATTACTTGGAAAGGTAAGCATCTCTTTCTATTAGGAATCTAGGTACGTCCCTCTCCTTCCTTTATAGTATAATAGAAGAAATTAGTAGAATATTACTAATATTTATTATATTAATAAAAAGGGGTAAAATAATGCAATATTTCTTTGATCACCTAGTTTGGTTCTTTAAACATCCAGAGAAAGCAATTTCTCCCTTAAACGAAAAAGGACTTCATGTTGTGAAGGGTGGCCGTCATGAGCCTTGGGGAACATATAATACCCTAACTTATTTTGGCTTAAGTTATATTGAATTTTTAGGAATTGAAAATCTATTAATAGCTGAAAAGCATGATGAAAATAGATTGATTACGCAAATTGTTGAACAGTTAGCAAAAGAAAATCGGGAAGGTCCTGCGACAATTGCGATCCGAACAAATCAAATAGAAGAACTAGCAATAAAACTTAAGACAGAAGGACTTACAGTATATGGGCCGCTAGCTGGGGAGAGAGTTCGTGCTGATGGTCAAGTAATCAGGTGGTCATTGTTATTCCCTGAATACGCAGAAAACAAGGTTCCTTTACCGTTTTTTATTCAATGGGAAAAATCAGATGAAGAAAGGTATTTGGAATTAGAAAAACAAGGAGTCATAGGGTCACACATAGTCGGCCAGCCGAAATTAGAAAGTGTTGGGTTTGTCGTAAATGATTTGGATAAAACACTTGAAATTTGGAGTAAAATGTTTGGACTTAAACAAGGTGAAGAGTATATCGATACGGAGCTGAATGCGCGTTGCAGAAGTTTAGTGTTAAACAGTACTAATTTATTATTTTTAACACCAATTGGTGATGGACCGGCTGCTACAGTACTAAAAGAAAAAGGGGAGACTCCTTTTTTAGTGAACCTGATTGACACTTATCAAAGTCACTTCTTTGAAATGCTGGATGGTTATTGGAGATTCCAGTAATATTCAAAATCATTATATAGTAAATCACCCTTGATCTATCAGTACATCTGTATGCATTGAGGTACTAGAAAACAAGATGCTATTAAAGTTCAAAACCGCTTTTGACTGCGTGCGAGGTCAGGTGGGTTCGATTCTCACGCAGTCCCGCCAACATACATCAATCAGTAGCTGCTCAGCATGCTGGGCGGTTTTTTTTTTGGTGAAGTATAGTTGTTCCAGGTCAATCCGAAATGTGAAGTCCCTTTTTCAATTTATGGTGCGTCTTAGATATTATATTTCGAATAACGAAGTTTTTTCTAAATTTAAAAGGAGATTGTCTTACTTTGTCGAAATAGTTTCTTTATCCGAATTTTTTTACATAGGAGGATTTTTTCATGCAGTTTAACGATTATCCATATACCAGACCAAATATTGAAGAGGTGGAGGGGAACTTTAATCAATTACTTGAGAGGTTTCAATCTGCTGAGTCCTTTGAGGTTCAGGACGGAGTAATGAAAGAAATCAATGAGTTGCGCTCTGAGTTTGAAAGCATGAGACAGATTGTGCAAATTCGTCAGACGATTGATACAACTGATGAGTTTTATAAGAAAGAGAAGGGTTTTTTCAATGAAGTAGGACCGGCCTACAAGGGTCTGATCACAAAATACTACGAGGCACTTACAGGTTCTGAATTCCGCTCTCAGTTAGAAGATAAGTGGGGCAAACAGTTATTTTTATTAGCTGACAGTCAATTAAAGACGTTCTCTCCTGATGTGTTGAAAGACATGCAGGAAGAAAACAAACTGGTTAGTGAGTATGTCGATTTACTTGCTTCAGCTAAAATCCCATTTGATGGGGAAGTGAAAAATCTTGCACAGTTAGTTCCTTATCAGCAATCAGCTCATCGAACCATTAGGAAGGAATCTAATGAAGCGAAGTACAACTTTTTCGTTGAGCATGCCGATCAATTAGATGATTTATACGACAAGCTTGTAAAAGTACGTACTAGTATTGCTAAGAAGCTAGGATTCTCTTCTTTTACAGAGTTAGCCTATGCTCGGCTTTCTCGTACTGATTATGATGCTGAAATGGTAGCAAAGTTCCGTGACCAGGTGAAAGAGTACATCGTACCTTTAGCTACGAAACTAAAACAACGACAGCAGGAACGCATTGGTGTCGACACATTTAAATATTACGATGACAGCTTCAGCTTTAAAACAGGAAATCCTGATCCAAAAGGTGATGCGGAGTGGATTGTACATCAAGCGAAGAAAATGTACGAGGAAATGTCTCCTGAAACGAATGAGTTTTACACTTATATGGTAGAAAACAACCTAATGGACCTCTTAAGTAAAGCAGGTAAGGCTGGCGGTGGATACTGCACCTATATTAGCAAACATAAGTCACCTTACATTTTTGCAAACTTTAATGGAACAAAAGGTGATGTTCGTGTATTAAAGCATGAAGTAGGGCATGCGTTCCAAGTATTTGAAAGCCATGTGTTTGAAGTGCCTGAGTATGGGTTCCCTACACTAGAAGCGTGTGAAATTCACTCGATGAGTATGGAATTCTTTGCTTGGCCATGGATGGACCTTTTCTTCGAGGAAGATACGGATAAGTACAAGTTCTCTCATTTAAGTGAAGCGGTTCTATTTATTCCTTATGGTGTAGCAGTTGATGAATTTCAGCATTTTGTGTACGCCAACCCGGAAGCAACTCCAGCTGAGCGCAAGCGAGCATGGAGAGAAATCGAGAAGAAGTACCTGCCACATCGCGATTATGAAGGAAATGACTTCCTTGAAAACGGTGGTTTCTGGCAGCAACAGGGACATATTTACAAAGTTCCTTTCTACTATATTGATTACACACTAGCTCAAATTTGTGCGCTGCAATTCTGGAAACGTACGCAGGAAAATACAGAGGATGCCTGGAAAGACTATCTGCACCTTTGTAAGCAAGGTGGAAGCCAATCATTCACAGAGCTTGTCAAAGAAGCGAACTTAATTTCACCATTTGAAGATGGTTGTGTGAAATCTGTGATTGACGAGATTGAAGCTTATTTGGATACAGTTGATGATCAGGCTTTATAATGGTGATGCTATCAAACTTCAAAACAGCTTGGAATATCACTTTGGATGTTTCTTGATTAGTTGATTTCATGTATTTTACCTGAAGCTTCTCATAAGTTGAGCAAACTTAAGGGAAGCTTTTTTTTTTATTATTGCCGTGTCGAGGAAATAAACGAATTAAAATAAAAAGACGAACAATACAAATCTTGTTCGTCTAAAGTGTAATCTTCAACCTTGAATTTTAGAATGATGATTTCTGCCTGTCTTTGCAACTTTCATCGTTTCTTTAATATATTCCGCTGACTGATGTAGCCATTCAAGTTCTTGGGAGTCGAGAGCAATTTCTAATTGTTTTACTACGCCATTTCTCCCGATGATACATGGCATACTTAATGCAACATCTCCATCGTATCCATATTGTCTGTGTAATGTTGTGGACACCGGATAAACACTGCGTTCATCCAGCATAACTGCCTTTGCTAGTGTAACAGCAGCTTGGGCTACACCTGCATTTGTCCATCCTTTTCCATTTAAAACATCAAAGGCTGCCTTTACAACTTGTTTTTTCAAACCGTCCCGACTTAATGGTTCTTTTCCTTGAAAAACTTTGTCCAATTCTCTTTCACCAAATCCTTGCACACTTAAGCGGCTTAATACTGGGAAAGCTGTATGCCCGTGTTCGCCCATCATATAACCTGTTACACTTTTTGGGTCGATGTCATAATTAGTAGCAATTATTTTACGAAGTCGTGCAGAATCGAGCATAGTTCCTGTTCCGAATATGTGTCCCTTCGGATAGTCGAATTCATTTTCTGCTATGTACACCATGGTATCTAACGGATTTGTTATTAGAATAATGATTGCATCTTTCGTATATTTAGTAATTCCAGTCATAACTTCACGAATTACCTCAGAATTGACAACAGCTAATTGTGCCCTGTCCGGCATCGCATCTTCATCACTTTTTATCATGCTGGGACCAGCAGCACAGATAATCACATCTGCATCCATACATTCGGAATAATCTCCAGCATGTACCGTTGTATTTGACATATATGTTAGAGCGGTTGCATGTTCTTGATCAAGAGCTTCGCCGTGAGCAACATCTTTATCTATATCAATGACAGCTATTTCTGCAAAAAGTCCTAATTTCATGGCATCTGCCAGAACATAAGAACCAACATGGCCTACTCCTACAACAACTAACTTATTTCTTTTCATGGTTTACCCCCTAACCAAATGATATATAAATATTTTAACACAATTTAGAAAATACAGAATATTTTTAATTAGTTTTTGGTTTGATTCTAGAAACTGTAAAAAGAATCTTGTCGGGGAAGATGAAATTTATTTGTTTGCATAAGTAGTTCTTTCAAGTAAGACATAGAAATACGAATCGTGATTACTGTAAACCAATATTGTGACGTTTTCTCCATACATTCGTCTATTTATTGAAGGGTGCGATATTTATCCAGAATAGGCGAAATTATTGAATGGATGTGAGGGTCAAATGAAAAGCATGAAAAAATTGCTTTATTATTTTATTTTGATGCTTTTGCTAGTTTCCTGTAATACGCAAGTTACCGAAAATGGCAATGGAGAATCTCGATCACCAGGTAAACCGATTGTAAAAGAAGTGGAGAATGTTGATGTTTTGAATACACACGGAGGCATTGAAGGGATAGAAAGGATGCAGCGTTTCTATGACGATGTGAAGAGTGGGGTGCCATCTGATTTACGTATTGTTTTCTACACGATTGAAGGGGATCCAATTGTAAGGGATTTGAAATACAATGGAGAATCTCTTGAGGTGAAGAATGATTCGTCCCGTGATGCATATGGTAGTGGAGAAATACGAACGATTCGATGTGGCCAATTGATTGAAGAAGTGAATCCTACGAATACCTCCTACATAGCCACCGATTGCAAGGATTTGCCATATGGGATGGATGAGATTTTAAAAATTGAATACAACATGAGTCAACAGGATCTGTTTGAAATCGAACTAAAGTATGGAGAGAACTTAGAGAACGAAATCAATACGAAATCCGGAGAGATCAAAAAAGAAAATGGTAAGACTGAACCGTTTTATATGGCGGAAAATGTGAAGCAAGAGCTGTATAAAAGGCTAGTATTTGCAAATTATTTGGATGAAAAAGAGATCGGTGCATCATGTGATCTACCTAACGCCATTGAGTACAATTTAAAGGTGCATATCAATGGAGCAAAGAAGGAAATTAACTGGAAGGATTGTGACGAGAGCCCGGATGGGATGGAGTTTACAAAGATTGCAAAGTACATCATTGAGGAATCTGAGAAGATACAACCGGAAGAACCAGAAGTAATCGTTCAAGGCTATGTGCTCGAACGGAAAAACAACACTCTGTTAATAGTGGAAGAATTAAACAAGCTTGAATATGAATGGATGAAAGACGAAATAAAGCAGATGGACATGAATTCATTTATATTTGATTTTACCGAACTAGAAGGAGTTTCTATTGAAGAGTTCCAACTTGGTGATAAAATCCGAGCAACGATAGACGGCAGTAAAATCGGGTCAAAGCCAGGAAGAGGCAAAGTGAAAGAAATTAAAAAAATGGATTAGTGGAAATGCAATGTTAGGGTTGTATCATTTAAATAGCTTTTGTTTTAGACTTTGGATTTAATAGACTAATTAAAGGCCTTGCTCCCATCACAGAGCAAGGCCTTATTGGATGGAATCCTGTACTAGTTTCAATCTCCAGTTAAAAACTCCTTAAGTGCTTCCTTATTCTGATCAAAATCCACCTCCAACACCTCACCAATCCCTTCATAAACTTCATTTTCAAAGCTGCCATCTTTCGGGATCCGGATTGTTTCCATTTCTCCGCCTTGATTAGTCATTACGTCTTTTCCGATGGCTAAAAGAGTGGGGGAGTCGATATTCGTATCAATGTGAGTATGTAAAAGATCCAACAGGTCAGGCAGCTTGGTCACGCTGTTTAGACTTACTGCTTCATCTTTTAGTTTTGAAATCACTTCTTGCTGTCGCTGGACTCGTCCGAAATCGCTTAGCCGGTCCTGTCGGAAGCGGACGTATCCCAGCAGTTCCCTGCCATGCAGCTGTTGGGTTCCTTTTTCCAAAGTCATACCTATTCCATCGGACATTTCATAAGGTATGTCTACTTCTATTCCTTCGGGAACGAGGATGTCGACTGCTTTTTCGAAGCCTTTGAAATCAACGATGGCATAATTATGGATGTCTAATCCGAAATTCGTTTTAATTGTTTGCCTCAGTAATTCGGTTCCTCCAAAGGAATAGGCTGCATTTAATTTTTGATTCCCATGTCCAGGGATGGAGACATACATATCTCGCATAAATGAAATTAGTTTTACATCGTTGGATTGAGGGTTATAATGTGCAACCATAATGGTATCCGTTCGGGCGCCTTGTTCTCCGCGTGAGTCACTTCCTAATAAAAGAACGTTTACTTCTTCTGTGGTATTCTTCTCTCCATGAAAGGAATCTGCTTCAGCTTTTTTAAATGGTTGATTTATTGCTTTATAAGTTCCTTCTATGTACTGAAATATGGTTATCATTCCAACCATGAAGACCCCGAGGATCATCAGGGCCACTAATACTCTCGGCCATCTCACTTTTCTTCTTTTTATTGCCATTTTACCACCACCAAAACCTATTCCATCTTTATAGTGAAGTAGTCATTATCCCATACTTACATTTCATTCTTAGTATGATTTGATTACATTTGTTTAAAAATCTGCTGACAAATAGATTTAATGATGTAATAAAAAATCCGCACGGCGATGTTCTCCGGGCGGATTTTCAGACAAACGTAACTTCTCTCCAACAAACAGGACTTTCTTGGTAAGCAGCTGCTAACCCGATTTCTTTGATGAGTTTCTTATCGACAGTTTTATAGGGAAGGCTGACATGGAGTTTATTCGTGAAGGGTGAAATTGAAAGAGAAACTGTTTGTTGATCAAGCCACTTTGCATCGATAGATTTGTCATTGGCGAATGAAAATTTCTGTGGAAAGCCATTTCGGTAAAAAAAGTGCTCCAGTTCTTTTGGTGTTCCTGGGTCATTCAGGCAAATATACAATGATAGATTGTCGCAGAATTTCAATAGATTTAAATGGAAGGTAAGCAGTTGGTCTTTTTCGATTCCTAATCCCTTGAGCAACGCCTGCTGCCTTTGGTTTTCTTCGATCCAAAACATCTTTCCGATTTTACTAGTGGCATCCTTCAGGAATGATGCGTAGTGAAGGCTGCAAAGGAGGCCGGCGTATGGGTCCATTTTGACGATTTCGTCGATTCCTTTTGTATAAAAGGCAAGCTTCGGGCTTCCCGGGTAATCCATAAAGGAGTAAGGTTGCTGAGCTTGTTCATTCCATAATGGGTTTTTGTCTGGTTCAAGCCAGCACCTGTCGTGTTCCCGTACAGCGAGGATCACCGAATCTTTCTTGTCTTTTCCGAGAAAATATTCATCCCTCCAACATTGTGCAGCGTCCCGCGAAACCTTGGCATGGTCATGCTGAGCAACCATCACAAATTCATGTTTCCGCTTATGGATAATCATTTTACTTCACCTCTTTCTATTATCGTCAGTTGACTATGTGCTAGAATTTAGTATTTTTAGTCACTCGTAAAAAATGGTATAATTTCTTGGTTAGGAAGTAGGTGTTATGTATGCAAAATACAGCTATCAGCCGGTTTCGTTTAATGGGTATGTTTGAGGGTGCATCATTGTTGATCCTTGTGTTCATTGCGATGCCGCTTAAGTATTGGGCTGGGTTTCCAGAGGCCGTTCGTTTCGTAGGTTCTTTGCACGGTTTTTTATTTGTTTTATATGTGCTTATGATTATATATACGACTTTTAAGGTCAGATGGTCGTTTTTATTGGCCGTAAGTGCGTTTGCCGTTGCGTTCATTCCTTTTGGAAACATGGTTTTAGATCGCTTTTTACAAAGGACTTTTCCAGTAAAGGAAGTTTCATAAATGAATGTAATCCAGAAGCTTTTTTCCAAACAAAAGAAAGCAAAAATTGAATTTTGTCAGCGGAATTTGGAACAGTTTTTACAGGAAGAGAATTATGCTGCATATAATGAATTCTTAAGCCGCAAAAATGTGGTGTATAAGGATTTCGAATGCCAGAGCAGGTGCAAGGAATGCAGGATGTCTCCATATGCAATGGTCAATGGCGATTTCGTAACTGCAGAGAATTCTGATGAGCTGCTTAAGAAAATGGCTGAATATCTAGATTAAAAAGCATCGTAGTCGATGCTTTTCTTACAATATATTGAAGTGTAGATTTCCCCTTCGAGAATTGTCTAGCTTCAGCGCCTAGCCCCTCGAG
>NZ_JAGGQU010000019.1 GCF_018613155.1 Bacillus sp. ISL-55
TATAAAAGTTTTGACAATACGATCTTTACAAAGGGGGAAACAAAATGAAAAAGTTTTTAGCGACGGCTGCGGCATTCACGATGCTGCTGGCAGCAGGATGTTCTAACCAGTCTTCTGGCGATGGCAATGCAACAGGGGAAAATGGGGAATGGAAACCGACTCAACCGATTGAAATTACCGCTCCAGCTGGACCAGGCGGCGGTTGGGATACAACAGCACGTATGGCTTCACAGGTTTTTGAACAGGAGAAAATCATTGACAAGCGTCTGCCGGTTGTCAATAAGGCTGGTGGAGGGGGAGCCATTGGCTGGGCTTATATCGCCGGTAAAAAGGACAGCGAGCATCATATGTTCGTTGCTTCACCACCATTAGTGTTAGTGCCTTTGAATGGGCAATCCGAGTACGGATATGAAGACTTCACACCTCTTTCAAACCTGATTGCAGACTACGGTGCATTCGTTGTTAAAGCAGATGCGAAGTGGAATAACCTGAATGATCTGTTTGAAGATATGAAAAAGGATCCTGCAAGCGTCAGCGTTATTGGAACTTCATCACCGGGCAGTATGGACCATATGCAGTTTGTGAAGATTGCTAAGGCCGCTGGCGTTGATGTAACGAAAATCAAGTATATTTCTGACCCGGATGCTGGTGGTTTAACGGCTGTATTGAATGGAAGCGTGGATGTTTATACAACAGGTGTAGCAGAAACGATTGAACAAGTAAAAGCAGGAAAAATCAAAGTTCTCGGTATCACTTCTGAGGAGAGACTGGAAGGAGAAGTCTTATCTGACTTCCAAACTGCCAAGGAACAGGGAATTGATGAAACGTTTGTAAACTGGAGGGGCTTCTTCGGACCTCCGGGAATGGACCCTGCAGCCGTTAAGTACTATGAAGAAAAATTCAAAGAGCTAAGCGACTCGCCTGCGTGGGATGAAATCCGCAAGAAGTATGGATGGGGAGAACTTTACATGGATAGCGAAGAGTACAGCGAGTTCTTGAAAAAAGAAGCGGAAGACATGAAGACACTTCTTGAAGAGTTAGGATTGTCACGCTAACTTCTAGTCTGAATAAAAGGAAACGTATCGGAAGATAGAGCAGTCAGGCCTGTTCTATCTTTCATTCTATTAAAAGAGGTGACCACCATTGCTTAGCAGGATCAACCAAAAAATTGCAGTCATCCTGGGGATTCTATCAGGCTTCTATTTGCTATTAAGCTATAACCTGCCGAAATACCCAAATGCCATCATCGATGCGGATGTTGTGCCGAAGGGTTTAGGCTTACTATTGCTGTTTTTCGCTGTCCTTCTATATTTTGATAAAAATGAAGAGACTGAAGCTGAAAAGCTAAAGCGTACAATCACTAAAGAGAATGTTCTATTGTTATTAGCGGTTCTTGTTTTTATATTAATCTATATTTTTCTACTAGAAATCATTGGATTTTTACTCATGACTGCTTTATTTATATTTGGATGTTCATTATTCCTTGGATATAAAAAGCATGTAGCAAATGCAATAGTTTCGATTACATTTTCCTTAGTTATTTATGGACTATTCAACTATCTTTTGAAAATTAATCTACCAGCAGGAATTATCCCGTTGTAAAAGGAGGGTAGAGCATGGATGCATTTCAAGGTTTAATGTCAGGGTTTCAAGTGGCTTTTAGTATAGAAGGAATCATGTTTGTATTTATCGGTGTTTTTGTGGGGACATTCATCGGAATGATGCCAGGATTGGGACCAATCAGTGCAATCGCCATCATGATCCCGATTACTTATAGCATGGATCCGACGGTAGCATTGGTTATGATGGCCGGGGTCTACTATGGTGCCATTTTTGGAGGCTCAAGTTCCTCGATTCTCTTAAACGCACCGGGTGTTGCCGGAACGGTCGCTACTGCGTTTGATGGATATCCTATGGCCCAGCAGGGTAAAGCAGGCAAGGCACTGGCAATTGCCGCTATTGCCTCGTTTACTGGCGGAACAGTCAGTGTTATTTTGCTCATGTTATTCACGCCAGTTTTATCAGCTGTGGCGGTATCGTTCGGGCCAGCTGAGTATTTTGCTTTGATGTTCATGGGACTGACTGCCATTTCAAGTTTGTCAGATGGCTCAACCATCAAGGCATTCATCTCGGCAACCTTAGGGTTTATCGTAGTGACAATTGGAATCGACAGTCAGACTGGTACAAGCAGATTCACTTTTGGGAACCCGAATCTTCTTGAGGGAATAGACTTCCTAGTCATTGCGCTGGGATTATTCGCTTTAGCGGAGGTTAGTACACTTATCTTGAATCGTAAAGATAATTCAATGAGTGAAAATAAAGAGATTGGCAGCTTGCGTTTGTCTAAGGAAGATGTAAAAGAAATGAGTGGTCCGATGACAAGGCAATCCTTTCTGGGCTTCATTATCGGTGTCTTGCCAGGAGCGGGAGCAACGATCGCTTCCTTCATTGCTTATATTACCGAAAAAAAGCTGGCGAAAAACCCAGAGGAATTCGGAAAGGGGTCAATCAAAGGGTTGGCGGCGCCCGAAACAGCGAATAATGCCGCAACTGGAGGAGCATTTGTGCCACTTCTCAGCCTGGGAATTCCAGGGTCGGGGACTACAGCAGTTCTATTGGGTGCTTTTTTAGTATTAGGAGTACAGCCGGGACCACTATTAATTCAGGACCGTCCTGAAGTATTCTGGGGAATCATCGCCAGTATGTATATCGGGAATATTTTTCTATTAATCCTGAACCTTCCGTTGATTCCTTACATCGCCAGGGTACTCAGGATTCCAAGACCGCTATTGATCTCACTCGTAATCATTTTCAGCTTGATTGGAGTCTATGCCATAAGCTTCAACACATTCGATTTGTACATGTTAGTCGCGTTTGGAATCATTGGATTCCTGATGAGGATGTTCTCGTTTCCGGCGGCGCCATTTATCCTCGCCTTTATTCTCGGTGGGATGATGGAACAAGCCTTCAGACAAACGCTGACCATTTCAAACGGAAGTCTGGCTATCTTTATGGATAAGCCAATCGCGCTGACACTGATCATTGTAAGCCTGCTGACAATTCTAGTTCCGATGTTTACAGGACGAAAAAAGCTTAGTGCGAAAAACGATGCTGGGAAACCTTTATAATGATGAAAAACTGCAAGCCACAGGCCTGCAGTTTTTCAATTTCCAAAGAGCAACTGTCTTCCAATATTTACATTTCATCTCTTCTCGGATAATGTTTACCAGCGTCCAGTTAGGCTATAAGTATATTAGAGTGTAAAAGGAAGGAGTGGCGACATGGAGAAAAGAAACTTAATGCTTTCATTCACATTGGGGACAGGCCTATTGCTTGCCGGCTGTGGAGCCACTGAAGAGCCCCCGCCGGAAGAAGATCCGGTGATGGAACAGGATGAACAAGCTCCTCCGGCACCAGATGGTACACATGAATTGCCTGACGAACCAAGAAAAGGTACAACCGAGAATGACGAGGAATTAACTGAAGAAGAACAGCAGATCATTGAGGAGTCTACTGAAGAGTAACGCAGGAAAAGAACCTTAGAACCGTACCTGTACTAAGGTTTTTTCAATAAAAGTCAATATGCTACAAGGAGAGAAAAAGGTTGAGAAAAGCCATTATACCGTTGATCATCTGAAACCTCGGACGAGCCGGGACTCGGTGTCTACCATGGCCCTGTTGCATAATTAGGAGAAGCAGGCTGGGAGCAATTCGGAAAACAGGCAATCACGTACAAACGATAACAAAGAAAAAATGCTGTTCCTTCTATATATGAAGAAACAGCATTTTTTGAAAAGGTAAAAGGTCTTGATGTCTTACTTCCCATCGCTATCAGATTTATCATCATCCAGTTTGAAATCTTCATCTTCCACATCATTTTCAGTATCCTCGACAGGCGGTTCATTTTCCTCGTCCGTCTCTGCGGAACAACCTCCAATAAATATCGCCAGTGCCAATGGGATTCCATAGAAAAGTTTCTTTTTCATAATCAGACTCCTTTCTTCCAAAACACCTTGTTTGGATAGGATTATTATTATCTAAAACATACCCGGTCATAATCCTTATAAACGTGAGAAGTTTTTTATTGAAAATAAAAGCATATCAGCCTAAAAAGTACAAAAACTAAAGCCAAAGAAAGATTCTATAAGCCCAAAAAGAGGAGGAATCCGCAAAAAGGTCACATAGAAAGATTCTAAAAGCCCAAAACGAGGAGAAACCTGCAAAAAGGTCACATAGAAAGATTCTATAGGCCCGAAACGAGAAGAAACTCGCAAAAAGGTCACATAGAAAGATTCTATAAGCCCAAAACGAGGAGGAACCCGCAAAAAGGTCACATAGAAAGATTCTACAAGCCCAAAACGAGGAGAAGCCTGTAAAAAGGTCACATAGAAAGATTCTATAAGCTCGAAACGAGGAAGAATCCGCAAAAAGGTCACATAGAAAGATTCTACAAGCCCAAAAAGAGGAGAAACCCGCAAAAGGTCACATAGAAATATTCTATAAGCCCAAAACGAGGAGAAGCCTGCAAAAAGGTCACATAGAAAGATTCTATAAGTCTAAAACGAGGAAGAATCCGCAAAAAAGGTCACATAGAGAGTTTCTTAACCACCAGGTCTTAAATACAAAGGGGGTGATCATATGGCGAAGAAGAAACCTAAGCATGATAAAGCTCTTCCAAAAGCAGATATTGAATTTGCTGAGGAAAGAGGAAATGGTTTTGAAAAGGTAGCATTAAAAGCTCAACGGAAACAAAATAAATGATTTGCTTCTGAATTTTATAAGACAGCCACTTGAAGATTTTTTGAAAAATTATTCCCAGGAATAGAAAAAGAACTGCAGAGAAAATCTACAGTTCTTTTTGGTATCTTTTCATTGGTAATAGAGCTTTAGGTGAAATATACCCCACTACAGCCCCAAGGAAAGCGGGAATGATCCACCCTAGACCAACATCGTATAGAGGAAGGTAGTTCATATAAAGAGAGGTTATATTATTGAATAAAGAAAAATTGATATTTGGCAGGTTAGCCACTAATGCGTTATAACCGTCAAAAACACTCACAATGAATGTCATCGATATTGAAGCGGTATATACGCTTTGCTTATTTTTGAATAGCGGCGATAGCAGCGTCAATAAGATAAGGATGATTGCTAATGGATAAAGGAACATTAGAGCCGGTACAGCAAATTGGATGATATTGTTCAAACCAAAGTTTGCTACTGTGAAAGAAACGATACATAGGAGGAGCACAAACCTTTGATATGAAACCTTTGGCAGTAAATCATGAAAAAATTCGCTGCAGGCCGTAATTAATCCAATGCTTGTTTTTAAACATGCCAGAACAATAATGATAGCCAGCAAGATTGCCCCGAAAGGCCCAAAATAGTGTTCGGCAACTGCAGAAAAAATCTGTCCGCCATTCTCGAAGGTTCCGATAGCTGATACGCTAGATGCTCCCATATACGTTATTAGTCCATATATCAGCATCATCAATGACATGGCGAATATGCCGGATTTTAATGTTGCCCTGGCAATTTCCTTCCTGGAGGTAATTCCCTGCCTTTTAATGGCGTTGATGACAACAATCCCGAATGCCAGGGATGCAAGGGCATCCATTGTATTATATCCCTCTTTGAATCCGGTAATAAAAGCTAGATTAGCATATTCACCACTTGGTCCCCCGAAGCTCCCCATTGGCTTCATGACTGAGATGCCTATTAATAAAAATAAAAAAACGAGAAAAGCAGGTGTCAGGTATTTTCCAATGTAGTCCATCACTTTTGCAGGATGCAGTGAAAAAAAGTAAACAATGGCAAAGAAGGCGAAGCTGAAAACGCCCAGCCATAAAGCAGTCTGTCCAGAATCAATGTAGGGTTCAAAACCAACAACGAATGGAACTGTGGCTGTCCTCGGTATCGCGAAAAAAGGTCCTATTGTCAAGTAAAGAACTGTCGCAAAGCCGACACCAAAAATAGGATGCACTCTGCTGGCTAAATCACGCAGCCCTGAACTTCCTGAAAGGCCTATAGCCAGTATGCCCAGAAAGGGGAGGCCGATGGCTGTTACCAGGAAGCCAATCAATGCAGTCCAGAAGTTCGTGCCTGCCAGTTGTCCTAGTTGAATAGGGAAAATCAAATTCCCCGCTCCAAAGTACATTCCAAATAGCATGGTCCCAATCAGGGCATAAGTTGAAAATGAAATTTTTTGCTGCATATACACTTGTCTCCTCTTCTTGATGTTGTGAATTCTGGTTCAACGACTTCTTTAGTTGGTTTAGGAGAAAGTTCCATAAAACCTTAAAAACAGGGAGATAAATTCCGATTATTGGAAAGACAGTTAAAGAATGTTCAATCTATCACAAGAGAATATAGCCTAGCTTCTAAACCAACCCAAAAGAAGAATAATACACACTACTATATAGACTAACTCTTCACAAGTCAATTGAGTTTTTAGTATTTTTCGAATAGAAGGACAGAAGTCAGCCGTGCATTTAAGGAATATGGTTATTCACAAGAGAAAGTTTATTTTTTAGTCGCTGTAAAAAATGCTATCCCCATCCGATACTATAGAAGGAAAAATTTTATTCGGGAGAGAATCTGATGACAATCGAACAAGCAAAAGCCATATTGAAGAATCCGGAAATTGTCCGGTATTTGACAAAAGAAGAAATGAAAGCAATTGACTTCTTGATCAGTATGGCAGAAAGAAAAGAGCAGAAGTAGGCTTTCTCCTGTTCTTTTGTTTAGGCTCTTTTCTCAAACTTTGTTGCTTTTGATACAAAACAGGATTTCAAGACCTATTTTTTTCGTAAAGTTGACTCTATTTATGAGAAAAGAGCATGCAAACTTAGTACCGACCTGCAAAATGGCTTTTTATTACGTTAAAATCGGCTTTAGGATTTTAACAACAATCTTTACGAAAACAGCGTTTGTTTAATTAAAGCTCAAGTCTCGCTCTCCTTTTGTGAGAAAAGTGCATCCAAACTCAATTACAATCTGCAAAATAGCCTTCTATTAAGTTAAAATCGGGCTTTAGGAATTTAACAGCAACTTTACGAAGAAAATAGGTTTATTCAACCCCATTTTGTAGTCAATAGCAACAAAAGAACCCTTGCGATTGTGCAAGGGTTCTTATTTGAAGTAAATAATGATTAATTATTCTCCGCTGCTTTTCTTAGCTCGAATTCAGCTTTGATATCTGTTAATAATTCCTGGTCTGTAATTAATTCAAAAGCTGTCAAAGCAAGTGCTTTTGCTCCTTTAAGCAAGGCTTCATCACCCTGAGGCGAAGCGGCTGCTTCACGGAACGGAACAGTATGGGCAACAAGATTGTCCGGTCCAATTTTGATATAAGGATGAATGGTTGGCACGACTTGGCTAATATTACCGGTATCGGTTGAGCCAATTCCCTCCCTTTCATCAGTTGCAACTGACTCCCCAAGATCTTCGATAACATTTTTGAAAACTACATTATATCGATCATTCAACAGAAGATTATCAACTTCATTTTGGAAGGCTATTATATTCAGCTTAGCACCTGTTGCAAGGGCTGCTCCCTCAGCAACTGCCTTTACGCGCCGGGTAACCTCATTTAATCCACTCCGTGTTGCAGCACGAATGAAGAACCTTGCTTTTGCGTATTCAGGAATGATGTTCGGTGCATCGCCTCCATGGGTAATGATTCCGTGGATTCGGACGTCATCCGTCAACTGTTGTCTCAAGGCATTGATACCATTAAAGAGCTGAATCACCCCATCCAATGCATTAATACCTTCATGAGGCGATGCGGCTGCATGGGCTGGTTTGCCGATAAATTCAAAGTCGAGTGGATCAACAGCAAGGGAAGACGATGTCAATCTTGTTTGTCCTGAAGGGTGCAGCATTAATGCTGCATCGATTCCTTCAACAAGGCCATGCTTTACGAAGCTCCCTTTAGCACTTCCATTTGGTCCGCCCTCCTCGGCAGGCGTTCCAAATACGACTGCTTCACCGCCAGTTTCATTCAATACCTTGCTTAGCGCAATTGCAGCTGCGACACTGGTCGTGCCTATGATGTTATGTCCGCAGGCATGGCCAATCCCAGGCAAGGCATCGTACTCTGCAAGAAAGGCGATTGATGGTCCTGGTTTTCCGGACTTTTTGCGTGCAACAAAGGAGGTTTCGTGTCCCGCTACCGCTTTTTCAACTTCAAAACCTTCATCCTTTAAAATCTTGATTAGGCGGGCAGATGCGAAAAATTCCTCATTGCCGATTTCCGGTCTTTCATGGATTTCATGGCTAGTTGATAAGTACAGCTCCTTATTAAGCTCAACGTTACCTATAATAGTTTCTTTTAACTCGTTAATTGCTTTTACTGATGTTGACATCCTGAATCCTCCTTAATTTTTAAAAAAATGGATGGAAGGGGGGGCAGTTTCCACCCTTAAAAGCTGATACTTGCCCCACCGTGCAAATTCTTTAGATCTACAAAACCACCTTGTTGTCACGGAAATGCCGATGCTGATTACCAACCAATATTGCTAAGCGGCACAAAGGTAGGAAGTGTATTACCTTTATATTCCTTCTCGATGAACTCCTTTGTGTCATCCTGCTGGTAAAGTTCAGCTAATCTTTTCAAAGTTTTATTGTCTTTGTCTTCTTCCCGCACAGCGATGATGTTGATGTATGGAGTGGCAGTTGCACTCTCAAGGAAGATGGCGTCTTTCTTTGGTGTAAGTCCTGCGTCTACTGCGATACCATTATTGATGATGGATGCAGCGACATCTGGCAGTACCCTCGGAGTTTGGCCGGCAACAAGCGTCACAAATTCAAGGTTCTTGGGATTTTCCACGATTTTATCAAGGGAGCCAATACCATCGAAGCCGTCCTCAAGCTTGATCAAACCAGCTTCCTGGAGTAAAAGAAGTCCTCTTCCCATATTCGTAGCTTCATTTGCAAGGGCAATCTTCCCGCCTTCAGGAATATCTTTAACGTCTTTGTATTTATCAGAGTATAGACCCATTGGTGCAATCAGTGTGGTTGCGATTGGTACAAGGTCAAGATTATGCTCCTTGATAAAAGCATCAAAATAGGAAACGGTCTGGAATGAGTTTGCATCTAATTCACCTTCAGCAAGCGCAAGGTTCGGCTGGACATAATCCGAGAATGTGACAATTTCGACGTCAATTCCTTCTTTCTCAGCTTTTTTAGCAACAAAATCCCAGACTCGGTGATCTGTTCCGCTGACCCCAAGCTTTACTTTGACAGTTTCTCCGCCTTTCGCGGATGATGAAGAACTGGAACATGCGGTGCTGATTAATGCCAGACTAAGTACGATCAATGCTAGTAAAAGTTTTTTCATTTTATTTTCCTCCTGGTTATCTTCTTCTGATTTTTTTAGCTGTTATATTTCCAAGTGATTGCAAACCCTGTACCATGACAATCAAAATGCCTACTGTGATGAACATTGTCTGAGTATCAAAACGCTGATAGCCATATGTAATTGCCAGGTCACCCAGTCCGCCGCCGCCGATTGCCCCGGCCATTGCCGATGCACCGATCAGTCCGACGGTTGCGATCGTGAAAGCAAGAATCAGTGAACTCATCGCTTCTGGAAGAATGAATTTGAAAACAATCTGCCAGGGAGTGGCACCCATTGATTCGGCTGCTTCAATAACTCCGGGATCGACTTCCAACAAAGAATTCTCTACCAATCTTGCAATATACGGACCTGCATAGAAGACAAGCGGGACAACAGCCGCAGCTGTACCAATCGATGTGCCAACAATCAACCGGGTCAGCGGGATGATTGCGACCAGCAGGATAATGAATGGCACTGAGCGAAAGACGTTGATGACGCTATTTAGTACATTGAAGACAGGGGTGCTTTCAAGCAAATGGCCCTTCCTGGTGACGACAAGCGCAATACCAAGCGGCACTCCAAGGACTGCTGAAAAAAGCAGGGAGAAGGCAACCATTTGCAGTGTTTCAATTAAGGCCTGGATGATTTGTTCTGAATTAACTAGCATGTGCTGTCACTTCCTTTATGTTGACTTTTTGCTGGCCGATAAAATTAAGGGCCCTCAATATTTCTTTATCACTGCCCTGGAACTCGACAATCAGATTTCCGAAAGGAATTCCCTGCAGTTCAGTAATATTGCCGAACAGAACATTGACATGGATATCAAACTTTTTTGACAGCTGAGACAGCAGAGGCTCGCCAGCTGCTTCACCGACGAAGTTGATCCGGAATACCTTTTGCAGCCCTGAATGGCCCTCAATGATTTTGCGGACTGAATCGGGAATATTGTCATTCATGATGGTGCTGACGAAATTCCTGGCTGTAACTGTTTTAGGAGCAGAAAAGACTTCAAAGACAGACCCTTCCTCAATGATTCTTCCTTCCTCGATAACTGCCACCCGGTCACATATTTCCCTGATAACGGACATTTCGTGGGTAATAATCAAAATCGTGATGTTGTACTCCATGTTGATTTTTTTTAAAAGCTGAAGAATCGAACTAGTAGTCTGCGGATCCAGCGCTGATGTCGCTTCATCGCAAAGCAGGATTTTAGGCTGGGTTGCCAGTGCACGGGCAATACCAATCCGCTGTTTTTGGCCGCCTGAAAGCTGGTCCGGATAATTATTTGCCTTATCAGCGAGACCGACAAAGTCGAGGAGCTGATAAACCCGCTCTTTGATTTTCGCCTTCGGAAGCTTACCTAGAACTAGTGGCATCGCGACATTTTCAAATACTGTCTTGGAGTTTAAGAGATTGAAATGCTGGAACACCATTCCAATATTCCTTTTCACTTCCCGTACTTCTTTTACAGCAAGGGAAGTCATGTCGCAGCCATCAACAATCACCCGGCCAGATGTCGGCTGTTCCAACAGATTCACACAGCGGATCAGTGAGCTTTTACCAGCACCGCTAAATCCAATGACTCCAAATATTTCTCCTTCTTTGATTTCCAGATCAATTCCATTCAGTGCCGCTACCTTATTTCCGCGGCTTTCATACACTTTCTCCACTCTCTCAAACGTAATCAACTGATTTCCTCCTTTATAAATGCATAAAAAAAACCTCTTCCTGGAAACAGGAAGAGGGTATGCCGCAACAAATGCTGGACAATGTCTCTTCTTATCTCCCAAGCTATTGCTTGCTGGAATTGGCACAGTTCTCCAAAAGGAGTCCGCTGCCGAGGCTTCATAGGGCCAGTCCCTCTGCCTCTCTTGATAAGAAAGTCGATATGAAATTGTTTAAGGGGATATTTTGAAAAACAAAAAGTCCCCTTCAGAAAGAAGAGGACATTAAATGAAAAGTCGGCCTCTTCTTATCTGTCAAGCGCATGCTTGCTGGATTTGGCACAGTCCTCCAAAGGAGTCCGCTGCCGAGGTGTCATAGGGCCAGTCCCTCAACCTCTCTTGATAAGAAGTAACGAATATTGAATTGTAAATCTTGTTTATTACTTTACTGCGTCATAGAAAGAGTGTCAATCATTTTGTGGATTTTTTCTTTAGTAAAACGAAAAATAGGAATTTAGTATGAAATGCCAAGAGATAGGTGAAAAAATAAAAACCCTTGCAGCAGCAAGGGTTTCAAACGAGAAAAGGGAGCTCTATTTGGTAATGACAATCGGTCCATTCTTCGTAAGAATAATCGTGTGCTCACATTGAGCAACAAAGCTGTTTTCTGTAACATATGTCCACTCGTCATTATCGTTTTGGAAAACTTCTTCCTCACGAGTTGAGATGAAAGGCTCGAAAGCGATGACCATTCCTTCTTTTAAAAGCTCGTCATCCCATGGCTCGTTATAGTTGTAGATGTGATCTGGCGCTTCATGGATTGTTCGGCCAATTCCATGTCCGGTCAAATTCTTGATGACAGTCAGTCCGTTTTTTCTCGCAGTTGCGATAACAGCTTTTCCTAGACCACTTTTCTTCGAACCTGGTTTCGCTTTTTTCAAACCTGCTTCAAAGGCCTCGACGGCCGTTTCGCATATCTTGGATAAGATAGGATCACCTTCGCCAACGACGAAGGATATACCTGTATCGGCAAAATACCCGTTTTTTGATCCGGAAACGTCGATATTCACAATATCGCCTTCTTTGATCACTCGGCTGCCTGGTATGCCATGTGCGACCTCTTCGTTCACACTTATGCATGTATAGCCGGGGAAATTGTATTCTCCCTTTGGAGCTGAAATCGCCCCATGTTCTTCAAATAACCTGCCCGCAATTTCATCAAGCTCTATTGTGGTGATACCTGGTGCAGTCTTCCCGACTAACTCATCCCGTATCAAGCCCACGATCCTGCCAATTTCTTTCAAGCCGCTAAAATCTTCTTCTGTTTTCGCAATCATGATATATTCCTTTCCAATAACATCGATTTAAAAAGCCTACGATTAGATTATCCTTTTTGAGTACGAAAATCCAACCTTGAGTTTTATGGACCATTAAAAAGGACTGGTTGCCTGTTTTTATAAGTTCCCCAACTAAAACTTTATCCACTTCTATGAAAACGATAACAACATGATGGTATCAATATTTTGTTCTATAAACCTAAAACTAAAAAAATGGTACCATAAGCAAAATTCGATGGCTTATAAATGTAAGCCCTTTTTTTTATGATAAAGGTACAAGAAAGACAACAGCAACTAAGGTGGTGAAGAAATGGAAGTCAAGATTCAACAGCCAGTCGAACAACCAGTCAGTGACACCATAATGGTAGAGCCTACAAAAAAAGAAAAATTTAAAAAAATTAAAAAGACAATCATTTCTCAAAAGTATTTGCAAGTGATGGCCCTTCTCGGTGTAGTTTGGATGTTCGTCTTCAACTATATTCCTATGTACGGGTTAATCATCGCATTTAAGGAATACAGCATCATCAAGACAATCTCAGAAGCACCTTGGGTAGGCTTGATGCAGTTTAAGGAATTCCTGCAGGATGAGAATTTCTGGATCGTCCTGAAAAACACTCTCGGAATCAGCTTGATTAAATTAATTATCGGGTTCCCGCTTCCAATTATATTTGCTCTTTTGCTTAATGAACTTACATCAATGAAGCTTAAGAAAGCGGTTCAAACAATTTCTTACTTGCCGCACTTCATTTCATGGGTTGTACTTGGAGGGATTTTGACAACATGGCTCGCAGATATCGGGGTCTTAAACGATATTTTGCTAGGTTTAGGGTTGATCAGTGAACGTACGAATTTCCTTGCTTCACCTGATAACTTCTGGGCAATCGTCATTCTCTCGGATATATGGAAAGAACTTGGATGGTCAGCAATCATTTATCTTGCAGCAATTGCTGGTGTATCTCCAGAACTATACGAATCGTCTACGATTGACGGAGCAAATCGCTTCCAAAAGATGTGGCATGTCACATTGCCGTCAATTCGCCCGACAATCACAATTCTTTTTATCCTTGCTGTAAGCGGTGTCTTAAATTCAAACTTCGACCAGATCTTGATTCTGCGTAACTCGTTGAATGAAAGCGCCAGTAATGTAATTGATATTTATGTCTACCAGATGGGTCTGCAAAATGCCCGCTACTCATATGCAACAGCAGTCGGTTTATTGAAAGCAATCATTGCCTTTATCCTGCTCCTGTCTGCTAACAAGATTGTCAAGAAACTGAATGGAACATCTTTATTCTAAGGGGGTGAGGTTGTGTTTAAACTTTTTAAACGGAACCGGCGAACAACAAGCGAGTACATCTTTGACAACATTAACATTCTCATCATGCTCTTTATATGTGCCATAACGATCTACCCAATCTGGTATGTTCTCGTCAATTCACTGAATGACGGTGTTGATGCTATGAGAGGCGGAATTTACTGGTGGCCTCGAGAGTTTACATTTGAAAACTACAAGGCTGTGTTTCAAACACCAGGTATTGTCACATCCTTTGGCGTAACAATTGCCAAAACGGTTATCGGAACAATCACACACGTATTCTTTACAGCGATGGTTGCTTATGCCATTTCAAGACGTGACCTTTACGGCAGGAATTTCTACATGCTGGTCGGTGTCATCACAATGTTTTTCAGCGGTGGATTGATTCCTTACTTCCTATTGATCAGGGATCTTGGATTGTTTGATAACTTCCTTGTATATATCATTCCAACAATGTTTAACTTCTTCCATCTAATCATCTTTGTATCATTCTTCAGGGAATTGCCAACTTCTCTTGAAGAAGCAGCAAAAATAGATGGAGCGAATGACTTTATGATTTTTATCAAAGTAATCATCCCGCTCTCAATGCCGGTTATTGCAACAATCGCATTGTTCCAGGGAGTATACCAGTGGAACGACTACTTTGCCGGAGTTATCTTTGTAAATAATCCCGACCTGCAGCCAATCCAGACGTATTTATACAAGGTGGTTGCTGAGTCCAGCTCAAATCAGATGATGACGAATGCAGCAGGATCGATTGCCACGAAGACGGTAACATCCCAGTCTATCAAACTGGCAACGATGGTTGTAACAACACTTCCAATCATGTTAGTCTATCCATTCCTGCAAAAGTACTTTGTAAAAGGAATGCTGATTGGATCAGTAAAAGGTTGATCTATTAAACTTCGATTTAAATTTTTCTTCACTGAAGAAATTTAAATAACCCAGGCTTCATTATTGAATGACGTGCTTTATTCATGAAGGATACCCCCTTCTGACCTTGGGAAAGGCTGGTACTTAAGAAAAAAGCCTTTCCCGCTCTTTAAAAGCAGTGTACATTTAGTAATGTGGCCCAAAATAACACAAAAGAGAGAGGGTCAAAAAATGAGGAAAAAATTCTTTTCCAAAGGCTTTTCATTATTGCTAGTTCTATCATTGGTTTTAGCACTATTTTCAGGCTGTTCCAGCAAGACAAATGAAAACGCTTCCGATGAAAAGGACGCAGATAAACCGAAAGCAAGTGCAGATGCACCTGGCTGGCAAGACAATAAAGATCCAATTACGTTTGACTGGTACGTTAACTTTTCATGGTTCGCACATAAATGGGGCGACGATGCTGTCTCCAAATATGTAACGGATAAAACTGGTGTATCAGTTAACTTTATTTCACCAGCAGGTAACGAAGCAGAGAAAATGAACACAATGATTGCATCTGGAAAACTTCCTGATTTCATCACAATCGGCTGGTGGGAAGATGCTGTTAAGAAGATGATTGAAGGCGAGCTTGTCCTTCCATTAAATGAACTTGCAGATCAATATGATCCATATTTTTATAAAGTAGCAGACGGAGCAAAAATCGAGTGGTATAAGCAAGAAGATGGAAACACATATGGCTATCCAAATGCTTCTTCTTCACCAAAGGATTTTGACAAGTATAAAAACCTTAAGCCATCAAACCAGACATTCCTTGTAAGAAAAGATATGTATGAAGCGATTGGCAGCCCGGATATGAGCACTCCTGAAGGATTCTTAAAAGCTCTAGAAGCTGCTAAGGAAAAATACCCTGAAGTGAACGGTGCACCATTGATTCCATTCGGATTGAATGAATTTACAGATGTAGGAAACACTTCTCTTGAAGGCTATCTGCAAAACTTCTTGAACATCCCGATGGAAAAAGACGGAAAGGTTTATGACCGCAGTCAGGATCCTGAATATCTTGCATGGTTAAAGACTTTCAGAGAAGCAAATGACAAAGGACTTCTTGCAAAGGACATCTTCATTGACAAGCGTCCACAAATGGAAGAAAAGATTTCACAAGGCCGTTACTTCGCAATGCTTTACCAGCGCAGTGACCTTGCAGCACAACAGCACGCATTGTATGCAAAAGATCCTAATTCAGTTTACATTGCAGTAGACGGCCCAGCGAACTCTAATGGAGACGGCCCAGCATTAGCGGGTGACAGCATCTCAGGCTGGACAGTGACTTTGATCTCTAAAGATGTAAAAGACAAAGAAAGAGCAATCCAATTCCTGACTTACATGATCAGTGAAGAAGGACAAATGGACCTTTACATGGGTAAAGAAGGCGAAACGTATGATATGGTAAACGGTAAGCCTGAATTCAAACCGGAAGTTCTTGATCTATTGAACAAAGACCGTGCAGCATTTGACCAGCAGTATGGCGCTTCATTCAAATACTGGATGCTAATGGATACAAACATGAGCCTTGCATGGGCACCGCCAGCTTCTGAACCATTCAAGCAAATGGAAGACTGGACAAAAGGAAAGACAGTCAGCTATGCAGAATTTGATGGCATCAGCCCAACTGGAACTTCTGCAGAAGGTGTAGCAGCAAGCAAGATCGCACAGGAATGGGGCAAAACTCTTCCTAAGCTTCTACTAGCTAAATCTGATAAAGAGTTCGATAAGGTTTTCAACGAATTCCTGAAGAAGCGTGATTCTTTCGGCTATGAAAAAGTTGAAAAGTATCAGCAGGAAGTATATGAAAAGAACAAGGCAAAACTTGAGTCAGCAAAATAAATAACTATGGAAAGACTGTTCCTTCTCGAATTAAATTTCTTGAAGGGGCAGTCTATTCCTCTTTTTACATACAGGCAGGAATCACGGCTTTTGGCGTTTGATTACACGAAATAACTTCATCAAATTGAAACACTTTACCACAATATTAATATTGAATATCATTTATAATATTTTTTAGCGGACAAATGATGGATGTGAAAATATGGATTTTCAAAAGACAATAAAAAAAGCTGGATCATGGTTAAATCGACTCTCCCTGCAACAAAAGCTGATTGCCTTATATATCATTATTATTATCATTCCTATTATCATTTTCATTTCTATTTATTCCAGTAACGTTTATGGCAGGGCGATCAATGAAATCAGGATTAAAAGTGAAAATGCTCTTGAAATCGAGAAAATCCATATAAAAAACAATATTGAATCTATGAGACGAACGGCTCAAATGGTCGTTTCGGATATGGAATTCATCGACTTTGTTAAAAGCAGGAACGAAGCAAATATTGATCAGCTAATTGATTTCAGAATGAACGAGTTGTCGAATGTGACCAGGCTGCAGGCTAATAATCCAGCTATTGAAAATATCCGGCTGTATACCACCAATCCATATATAACCGAGATGTGGCCGATACTTTTTAAAGAAAATCGAATCATGGAAAAGCCATGGAGGGAAGAGGTCATCAACAGGAATGGGATGGAGGTATGGTGGTTCGACCAGCAGACCGAGGATGTCCTTGAAAGACTTCCATCACAAAACACAGCTAAGATCTCATTGTTGCGGGAATTGGATTACCCAAAGGATGAACATTTAGGCATCATTGAAATCAATATGTTTTTGAAAAACTTCTTCCCTAAAATGTTCGGAACGGTGCAGGACCCTGATTCGGTCTATGTGGTCATTGATAAGGATAACAATATGATCAGGAATTTTCATCACACCTATTTTGAAGATGCCGGTATTGACACTGAAGATCTGAAACGTAAATTCAACAAATCAAAACATGAAGGCACAGGCAGTTTTGAATTTGAAAACAATGAAACTCCGTACCTGGTTATCACTGCCTATATTGATGATTTGGATGCATACCTGCTGAATGTCATTTCCCTTGAAGGCCTTTATGCTGAAACGGCAAAGACCAGGAATGTTATTTTTAGCGGAATTATCTTTCTTGTTATTATTCTTTCTTTTGTTACCTATGTATTGGTTTTATTGCTTTTGAAAAAAATGTACAAATTGAAAGATTCAATGAAGCAGGTAGAACAAGGAGACTTTTCTGTTGATGTTGAGATTAATGGACAAGATGAGATTTCGGAGCTTGCATTTCATTTTAAAAGTCTTCTTGGTAAAATGAATGGATTGATCGCCGAAGCTGTCAATAAGCAGGCGACAGCCAAAGAAACAGAATTAAAGGCCTTGAAAACGCAAATTGACTCTCATTTCCTTTACAATACGTTGGAAAACATCAAGATGATGGCAGAAATAGAAGGGCAGTACCCTATTTCTGATGCCGTGACCTCCCTTGGTGAAATGATGCGCTACAATCTTAAATGGAAGAATGATTTTGTAGTGCTGGATGAAGAGTTGAATTATATAAAGAATTATGTAGACATTATGAATTTGCGTCTGGATGGATTACTAACCTTGAATATTGATATCCCCCATGAATTGCATGATCAGGAAGTTCTGAAAATGTCGCTGCAGCCGATCATTGAGAATGCCATTAAACATGGAATCATTCCAAATGACCAGAAAAATGAAGGCATCCTGCAGGTGAATGGGATATGTTCAGAGGACCATATCATCATTGAGATAAAAGATAATGGTGTGGGAATGACAAAAGAGGAATGTGAATCCCTCAACTTATCCATTCAAACAGGGGTAAAAACTCAAAATTCCGGTTCTAAAGGTGGAAATGGCATAGGTATCCACAATGTGAATGAGAGAATCCAGCTTTACTATGGACCGGAGTATGGAGTGTTTGTGACAAGTGAGAAAGGCGAATTCACGATGGTAACGATAAAAATGCCTTGTAAAATCATGAAAGGAGGCAGCCAAAGTGTATAAAGTTCTTATAGCTGACGATGAGAAAAATATCAGATTGGGTATACAGGCTATGATCAAGCGGGAATATCCAAATTTCGAAACTTTCATTGCATCAGATGGACAGGAAGCCCTGGACGGTGTTTTGAAAAATAAACCGGATATCGTGATCACTGATATCAAAATGCCAAGGATGGATGGCATTCAATTAATCAAAGAGCTCCAACAGCAAGAAGACATAAATACATCGATTGTGATTCTCAGCGGTTACGATGATTTCACGTATGCCAAGGAAGCGATCAAACATAAGGTAAAGGATTACTTATTGAAGCCGGTAAACCGGACAGAGCTATTCAAAACATTGAATACCATCATAGAAGAACTGGAAAACAGCCAGAAAATGACCTACCAGCATATGGATGACTACCGTGCCAGTCAACTGAATTACATTTTGCTTAATCCTAATATTCAACAGGCAGATGTAGAAGATCTGTATAAGAAAATGAAAATAGATTCGTATCCGGATGGTTACTATGTGGGAATCATTCAGGTGGATGGAGATATAGATGGTGAGGACTTTCTTAATAAGATCAATCAGCTGATCCATTCCAGCAGTGATAGCATCCCGTTCCTTGATAAAGACGGCCGGGTGACAATCATTTCATCAGACTTTGAGCAATTTTCGTTTCTGAAAGAACAGCTTGGCAGGGACAGACATTTGATTTTTACCATTGGCATTAGCGAAAAGGCGCATGATATAAGGGAATTTAAAAAAACTTATGGCCAGGCAGCCACAGCAATCAAGTATCATTTCCTCTATCCGCGTCGTCAGACTATTTTATATGAGAATGTTAAAGAGAAACCAGAAGTGGACTCTCTCCCAGCTGACCTTATCAATAAAATTTCCAATATGCTGGGGACTGAACGGGAAAAGGAAATTAAAGATAACCTCAGGCAGGTTATGGATTTCGATGTCATTGCCCACAGCAGCATCGACTATCTTGAAAACCTTAATGAGGAAATCAATGAGACGATCTTCAAAGGCTTTTTCAAGAGGTTGGGGGAAGAATCTCTTGTAACGTTCGAGCTTTTAAATAAGATAGACAATATCTATAACTTTGACAACTTCCATGAATACTTCCATGCCCTCGAGGATTTGCTGATGAGAATCCATGAATACAATAAACAGGTAAAAGCAGTGTATTCAGAGCAAAAGTACATGGATCGGGCAATTGCGTATATTAGGGAAAATTATCATAAGGATTTGAATTTAGCTGTAGTCGCTAATTACATTTCATTGAATTATTCCTATTTCAGCCATATGTTCAAGGAGTATATTGGACAAAACTTCGTTGACTACTTGAAGATGGTCAGAGTAGAAAGTGCAAAGCGGCTGCTGAAAGAGACGGATTTCAAGATACTGGAAATCAGTGAGATGGTAGGGTACAAAAACCCAAAACAATTTGCGAGAGTGTTCCGTGATGTTGAAGGGATTTCACCAAAAGAATATCGGGAACTGAATGGATGAAGAGGGCTGAATAGGCTCTCTTTTTTCTGTTTTTTCAAGTTATTAATGGGGGGCAAATTAAATCTCTATAAAAGAATGCTCAATCAGTATTAGGTAATAAGTTTTATAATTTCTCGGCACAAATGGAAAAGTCCCCCGGGGTTCGGACAAAATCTTGTCGGAGGGGCCTGTAATTTGTCCGAAGTCACCTCGGGTTCGGACAAAATCACGCTGGAGCGTCTTCAATTTGTCTGAAGTCCCCTCAGGTTCGGACAAAATCACGCTGGAACGTCTTCAATTTGTCTGAAGTCCCCCCAAGTTCGGACAAAATCTTGCTGTAGCGTCTTCAATTTGTTCGAAGTCCCCCCAGGTTCAGACAAAAGCACGCTGATGCGTCTACAATTTGTCTGAAGTCCCCCCAAGTTCGGACAAAATCTCGCTGGAGCGTCTCCAATTTGACTGAAGTCCCCCTAGGTTCAGACAAAATCACGCCGGTGCAGGTTAAATTTGTCTGAAGTCCCCCCAAGTTCGGACAAAATCTCGCAGGAGCGTCATCAATTTGTCTGAAGTCACCCCGGATTCGGACAATATCAAGCCGGTGCGTCATCAATTTGTCTGAAGTCCCCCCAAGTTCGGACAAAAACTCGCTGGAGCGTCATCAATTTGTCTGAAGTCACCCCGGATTCGGACAAAATCTCGCAGGAGCGTCATCAATTTGTCCGAAGTCCCCTCTGGTTCGGCCAAATTCTCACTGGAGCGTCTTCAATTTGTCTGAAGTCACCCCAAGTTCGGACAAAATCTCACCGGAGCATCTTCAATCTGTCCGAAGTAACTCCCAATTCATTTTTATCAGCGTTTATATGGGAATTCACTTAAAACCCAATTAATCTCGAACTATTTTAACGTTTTTTGGAAGTGTTTTCACAGGATTCTACGCTCTTCTAAAATATTGACACCCTAAACAAAATTCTCTATCTCAAGATGCAGGACTGGCAAAGGTAGAATAGGAATTGAGATATATTTTGTTCGCAGCAACGAGTTTTTTCAGAAAGGGGCGGTTTAGGTGGAGTCAAAAAATCAGGGCAATTTAAGCAAAGAAATGATGACGCTTTCAAATTCAGAAGCGGAATGGAAGTTAGTTTGGGAAGAGAATTTTAATCTTTCTGAGATAAATGAAAACAACTGGAATTTTGTTGAGGCTGGCAATGGCTTCGGGAATGAAGAATCCCAGTACTATACAAGACGGAATGAAAACGCTCGAATCGAGAATGGCATGCTGGTGCTTGAGGCGAGGAATGAGGAGTATAAAGGGATGGATTATACATCCGCGAAATTGACGACTAAAGGCAAGGCAGCTTGGACTTACGGACGATTCTCATTTCGGGCTAAATTGCCTGAAGGCCAGGGAATCTGGCCTGCCATCTGGATGATGCCAGAGGATATGGAAAAGTATACTGGATGGCCAGCCTGCGGGGAAATCGACATCATGGAGAGTATCGGCCATCAACCTGGTACGGTTTATGGAACGCTCCATTATGGCATGCCTCACACCTACACAGGAGACAACTTCACTCTTCCGGAAGGTAAGAAGTTCTCTGATGATTTCCATGTCTTCACCCTTGATTGGGAACCAGGCGAATTCAGATGGTATGTAGATGATGTCCTCTATGCAAGACAGACTGAATGGTTCAGCAAGGCTTCGGAATCAGAAGATAAGCAGCCTGGTTTTGCACCATTTGACCGCGAATTTTACCTGCAGCTGAATCTTGCTGTCGGTGGAAAATGGCCGGGATACCCTGATGAAACAACCCAGTTCCCACAGAGAATGACAGTTGATTACATCAAAGTTTACGAGAGAAAAGATCAATAACATTTGAGGTGAGAAATGGATGACTAGATTTTCAAAAGATTTTATTTTCGGCACAGCAACATCATCCTATCAAATTGAAGGAGCCTATCAGGCAGATGGCAGAACGCTTTCGATATGGGATACATTTTCCCGGACTCCCGGGATGGTCTTCAACATGGATAATGGGGATATCGCCTGTGACCATTACCACTTATATGAAAAGGATATTGAGATTTTAAAAACGCTTGGTGTGGATTCCTATCGCTTCTCGATTGCCTGGCCAAGAATTTTTCCAGAGCAAGGAAAGTATAACGAAGCTGGGATGAATTTTTATAAAAAACTTATAGCTCGTCTGATCGAAAATGGAATCAAGCCTGCAGTCACTCTTTATCACTGGGATTTGCCAATGTGGGCCCACGAAAAGGGCGGCTGGACGAACAGGGAATCCGTCAACTGGTTCATGGAGTACGCAGAGAAATGCTTCGAGGAACTTGATGAGCATGTGGAAATGTGGATTACCCATAATGAACCGTGGTGTGCAGGTTTTCTTGGTTACCATCAAGGAATACACGCTCCGGGACACACGAATATGGATGAGGCGCTAAAGGCTGTCCACCATATATTGCTGTCTCATGGAGAAGCGGTTGAGCTTTTAAAGGGGAAGTTTGCTTCGGCAACGCCAATTGGCATCACACTAAATCTTTCACCAATGTATCCTGAGAGCAATTCAGCCAATGACCAGCTAGCTGCCAATAATGCAGATGGTTATTCTAATCGATGGTTCCTTGATCCTGTGCTAAAAGGTTCTTACCCTGCAGATATGATGAATCTGTTCTCTAAATATGTCCACTCCTACGACTTTATCCAGGAAGGGGATTTGGAGAAGATTTCGATCGAATGTGATTTCTTCGGAATTAATTTTTACAGCCGCGGTTTAGTTAAATTCAATGCTGCCTCGGATTTCCTGTTCACACATGCGTATTCAGACTATCCGAAAACGGGAATGGGATGGGATATTTCGCCTGCTGAATTCAAGGATCTGATTCACCGTTTGCGTAAAGAGTATACGAATCTACCAATCTATATAACTGAAAATGGCGCTGCATTCGATGATCAGGTTTCTGAGGACAACCATGTCCATGATCCCGACAGGCAGGATTATGTTGAAAAGCATATTCGGGCAGTCGCCGAGCTTAATGAAGACGGCATGAACATCGCTGGATATTATCTATGGTCATTGCTCGATAATTTTGAATGGGCATTTGGCTACGACAAACGTTTTGGGATCACGTATGTTGATTTTAAAACTCAGGAAAGAATCCTTAAGGATAGCGGTTACCGTTATGCAGAAATAATCAGGAACCGTTCAATTTAAATCCAATGACTTCGGAGTGATCAATTATGGAAAGATACCGCTTTGATGATAATCAATATCTTGTAATCGAGGAATTTGACCAGGCAAAAACATTCTCAAGCTTCCTTCCTGGTCTGGCAGGTTTATACGGAATACCAATCTGGGCGTTCTACGTCAACAGAGGGCAGGGAATCGTCAGCTTTGGTGTGCAGGATAAAAATCATGCTATAACTGAATTTTTCCCTGCAAACCAGGCATATCAGCGAGTAGGGACCAATGGTTTCCGCACATTTATCAAGCTGAATGGAAGTACCGTTTTCGAGCCATTCTCTTCATACGGCAGCAAAAAAGACCGAAAGAGAACGATGTCTATAAAAGAAAATGAAATGAAGCTGGAAGAAATCAACCATCAATATGGCGTGAAAACAGTAGTAACGTATTTCACGCTTCCGAATGAGAACTTTGGAGCTCTTGCGAGAAAGGTGGAGGTCGAGAATCTTTCTGATGGTCCGCTTGAACTTGAGGTCATTGATGGGCTTCCTGCAATCATCCCGTTCGGAATTGATGATGCTGCCTATAAAGCAGTGGGAAATACACTAAAAAGCTGGATGGATGTATTCAACCTTGAAAATGGCATTCCGTACTACCGAGTCCGGTCATCAACGAATGATTCGGCGGAAGTTGAAGAGGTGACAAAGGGACATTTTTATTTAAGCTTTGATGATGAAGGCCAACTGATTAAACCAATTGTGGACGCGGATTTGATTTTTGGTTCGAACAGTTCGCTGTCTTATCCTGATGAGTTTGAGAAATTATCTGTTAAAGAGGTATCAGCAGCTGAGCCGGTAACCTCCAATAAAGTTCCTTGCGGTTTCTCTGGTTTGGGCAGAGTGCTTGAGCAAGGTGGGAAATTGAGCTTCCATACATTGATCGGACATGTGAAGGACATTGAGATCATCAATGAAAAAGCAGCTGACATTAGAGCTGCCGGATATATGGAAAGAAAATACGAAGAAGCGCAGAGTCTGGTTACGGAGATTACGAGGGATGTTGAAACAAAGACAGCGTCCCCTCTATTTGATGCCTATGTAAACCAAAGCTACCTTGACAATGTGCTGCGCGGCGGTTTTCCAATTGAAGTGGAAACGGATGATTCTGCCTTTACTTATTATGTTTTTTCCCGTAAACACGGAGATCTGGAGCGGGATTATAACTTTTTCTCGCTTGCGCCTGAATACTTCTCTCAGGGGAACGGCAACTTCCGTGATGTGAACCAGAACCGCAGGAATGATGTGTTTTTCCATCCTGAGACGGGTGACTATAATATCAAGCTGTTCATGAGCCTGATCCAGGCGGATGGCTATAACCCGCTCGTCGTAAAAGGAGCAAGCTTTGAACTAAGTGATCAGTCTGATTGGGGATGGCTGGATGAACTGGTTCCAGTCCAAAAGGATGCAGATTTCATTAAAAAGAAGCTGAGCGGAACCTATACACCAGGCGATTTGCTTCAAACGATTTCTGACAGCGATATTCAGCTTGCATCTTCACTTCCGGATTTCCTGAAAAAAGTTCTTTCAAGGAGCTCCCAGAACATTGAAGCGGAGTTTGGAGAAGGGTACTGGATGGACCACTGGACGTACAATCTCGACCTGGTTGAAAACTATTTGAAGGTTTATCCGGAAAATAAAGCGCAGCTATTGTTCGATGATTATGGCTACAAATATTTCCACAGTCCGGTATTTGTGAATCCGCGTTCTGAAAAATATGTACTGGCTAATGGTAAGGTCCGCCAATACGATGCCATCAATGAATTTGGACATCAGAAAGAGTCGAATTGGGTGAGGAGACCTGACGGTGAGTTCTTTACATCCAATCTTTACAGCAAATTGTTCTCGCTAGCATTGCTGAAATTTTCTACATTGGACCCTTATGGAATGGGTGTGGAAATGGAAGCGAATAAGCCAGGCTGGAATGACTCGATGAATGGCCTGCCAGGAATTTTCGGTTCAGCCATGAGTGAGACATTAGAGCTGAAACGCCTGCTTGAATTTGTCATTGCTTCTGGTGAGGCTGGTGACTTGGAGATTACACTTCCTGCAGAAGTGGTCGAACTGGCTGAGACAGTTGTAGAATTCCTGAATCAATTTGAAAATGGCGAACTCGATGATTACAGCTACTGGAATCAAACAGCGGCTGCCCGTGAAAAATATCGCGAATCAGTGAAAAACGGCTTCGAAGGTACGGAAAAGAATATTGAGTTACAAAAGCTTACTTCTTATGCAAAGCAAATGCTTCTTAAAACAAAAGCAGGAATAGACAAAGCGACAGATCTTGGAAATGGACTCATCCCAACTTATTTCTCCTACGAAGCAGTTGACTGGGAAAAGATTGTCGATGACAACGGAAATGAAATCCTGAATAAAAAAGGCTTGCCGTTAGTTCAGGTCAATAGCTTTGAGGTGTCTGTTCTTCCGCATTTCCTTGAAGGTCCTGCAAGGGCATTGAAGACTGCGGATCTTCAAACAGCCTTGTCGACATATCAACATGTTAGAAACTCTGAAATTTACGACAGCAAGCTGAAAATGTACAAAACTTCCGGTTCTCTTGAAGACCAAACATTTGATATCGGCCGGGCGAGAGCATTCACCCCGGGATGGCTTGAGCGCGAATCCATCTTCATGCATATGGAATTCAAGTATCTGCTCAGTGTCTTGAAGTCCGGATTGTATGATGAGTTCTATGAAGATATCAACTATGCGATGCCGCCATTCATGGATGCAGAAGTGTATGGAAGAAGTGTTCTCGAGAACTCATCCTTTATCGCTAGCAGCGTGAACCCTGATTCCAGCCTCCATGGACAAGGTTTTGTCGCGAGGCTGAGTGGAACAACCGCAGAATTCTTAAGTATCTGGCAAATGATGATGATGGGGAAAAAGCTTTTTGACGTAAACGAAGAAGGTTTGACGCTGAAGCTTGAGCCGATCCTTCCTTCATGGCTTTTTGATTCAGAGGGCAAGGTGCAATTTACAATGTTGGGCAAGACTCAGGTAACCTATCACAATCCATCTAGGAGAAATACTTTCGGTGCAGAAGGTGCAAAGACAGTAAAGTATGTACTCCATATGAATGGAGAAGAGGTAGAGGTTCATGGCGACCAGCTGCAAGAATCCTATGCACAAGCTGTTAGGGAAGGAAAAGTTTCAAAGATAGATGTTTACCTAGATTAATAGATGAGGTGCTGACAGATGGAATTAAAAATCATTCAGAGTGCTAAGAATACCGGAGAACGTTTTGCTGACAAGGGCAATCTTTCTTTTACAGATGAGACAGGCCAAGATCTTGTGATGAAGCTTGATCCAGAAAAGAAATATCAAACCTTCATGGGATTTGGCGGAGCTTTTACAGAGGCAGCTGCTTACACGCTGGCGCAAATTCCTGAGGAAGAACGCGCAAAAATAATCGACAGCTATTTTAACCAGGAGACAGGTCTTGGTTACAGCCTTGGCAGGACCCATATCCATAGCTGCGATTTTGCCCTGGAGAATTACACTTATGTCGAAGAAAATGACGTTGAGTTAAAGACTTTTTCAATTGAACGGGAACAGAAATACGTATTGCCGCTAATTAAGGACGCTATGAAGGCGAGGGGAGAAGAATTGACGATTCTTTCTTCTCCCTGGAGCCCTCCAGCCTGGATGAAGACGAATAATGAAATGAACAATGGCGGAAAGCTGAAGTCAGAATTTAATGATACATGGGCTTTGTATTACACGAAATACATCAAGGCAATGGAATCAGAAGGAATTCCAATCTGGGGAATCACTGTCCAGAATGAGCCGGAAGCAACACAGGTCTGGGATTCCTGCAGATATACAGCAGAAGAAGAACGTGACTTTGTGAAAAATCATTTGGGTCCAGTCATGGAGCAGGAAGGTCTGGGTGATAAGGAAATCATCATCTGGGACCACAACCGGGATATTGCCTATGAAAGGGCAAAAACGATTTTATCAGATTCGGAGGCTGCAAAATATATTTGGGGCACAGGGCTCCACTGGTATGTATCAGAAGAATTCGAGAATCTGAGCAAGATTCATGAAGATTTCCCTGATAAGCATCTGATTTTTACCGAAGGCTGCATTGAAGGCGGAGTACAGCTAGGCGCATGGCATACGGGAGAACGTTACGCAAGAAACATCATGGGTGATATCAACAACTGGCTTGAAGGCTGGATTGACTGGAATATCGTCCTGAACGAACAGGGCGGGCCGAACCATGTAGGCAATTATTGCGACGCACCGGTCATCGTCGATACTAAAACTGGAGAGGTTCACTATAACAGCTCGTTTTACTATATTGGACACTTCAGCAAATACATTAAGCCGAACGCAGTTAGAATTGGACATGAACTAAACCATGAATCTTTAAAAGCAGTATCATTCAAAAACGAAGATGGCTCGATTGTTGCTGTTGTCATGAATGATGCAGACACTACAGAGTCATTCACACTATCGGTCGGAGGCAAAACTGCCAAAGCCGAGCTGCCTGATCATTCGATTACAACATTCCTTATAGAAAGTTAAGATCTGCCACCTCCTTGTCATGACAAAATGTACTTTACGCTATGTGATGAATATGAAAAGGAGGTGGTTTTATTTTAGAAGTCTTTTAACACTTGTAAAATAATGAAGGAGGAATTGGTATGAAGAAGACCTTGGCTCTTTTGTTGAGTGCCATGATGATTTTGCCTGCAGCCAGTATCGCAGCTCCTAAAGATAAGCTGGGAAATGAAGACCTGAAAAACAAACAGAACAAATCCGAGTGGTCCCTGGTCTGGTCAGATGAGTTCAGTGGCCCGGAAATCGACCGCAGCAAATGGACCTATGATATCGGGAACTGGATCGTGGACGAGGATGGAAATGGAATAACTCCTGGCTGGGGGAACAATGAGAAAGAGTATTATACGGATTCAAATGAAAACGCTTTTATTGACGATGGCAAGCTAGTCATAAAAGCAAAAAAAGAGCAGGTTACGGATCAATTTGGAACGTATGATTATACTTCAGCCAAGCTGAAAACAAAAGGCCTGTTCAGCAAAAAATACGGCCGATATGAAATCAAAGCAAAGCTTCCGGTTGGTAAGGGACTTTGGCCGGCAATCTGGATGCTTCCTGAGGAAGATAAATATGGTACATGGGCAGCCTCGGGTGAGATTGATATTATGGAGTCATGGGGCAGCAGGCCGCATACGGTGGCAGGAACAATTCACTATGGCGAAGGCTGGCCAAATAACAAGTATACAGGCAAGGAATTCGAACTTCCTGAAAACAGAGGGATCGACAAGTGGCATACATATGCGCTTGAGTGGGAACCAGGAGAATTGCGCTGGTATGTAGATGGAGAACTTTATCAAACTCAGAACAAATGGTATTCAAAAGGAAAGGATAACGCAGCAAACTTTTCATACCCTGCACCTTTTGACCAGGAATTCTATTTAGTTATGAACCTCGCAGTTGGCGGATGGTTTGACGGGGAACCTGATGAGAAGACGAAATTCCCAAGCCAGATGGAAGTCGACTATGTCAGGGTTTACGATCTGAAAAAACGCGATTACCGCGAACCGGTTGAACCGCCGGCAGAGCCTGTGGAATTGCCTGCAGGAGCTAAGCAACCGCTGGAAGATGGGAATCTGATTTATGACCAGAATTATGAAGAGCCGATTACCTTTGTGGATCAGCCTGGTGTAGAACTAAATCCTGTGTATTGGAACTTTGTGAAGTTACCAGAGTTTGGTGGTGATGGCGCGTTTTCATTAGATAATCTTAATGAGCAACATTTTGCAAAGATCGATATTGCTAATCCTGGAACCCAGCTGTATTCCTTGCAAATGATACAGAACCTTTCTCTTGGCAATGGCGGAAAATACAAAGTCAGCTTTGACGCCAAGTCGAATGCTGCCAGAAACATAATGGTAAAAGTCGGTGCGGGCAGTGAAAGAGGATGGGCAAAGTATTCAAATGAGGAGTCCTTCCAGCTTTCTGATGAATTGCAAACCTATGAATTCACTTTTGATATGCTGAATGATACGGATATTGCAGCCCGACTTGAATTTAATCTTGGCGGGAACGGAACAAATCCAGTTTGGATTGGCAATGTAAGAGTCGAGGATATCACTGGCGAAGCTGTAGACGAAGATGCGCCTAAACAGCCGCTGCCAAATGGGAACCATGTTTATAATGGAACATTCGATCAAGGTGGCATGGATCGGATGATGTTCTGGAATTTCTCAGTTAAAGATGCAGCTGCAACGGCATCTGTCTCTGAAAACACACGAGAACTGCTTGTGGCAATTGAAAATGGCGGCAGTCATCCTGAAGCAGTCCAGCTTGACCAACAAGGGATGAACCTGGTTGCGGGAAATGATTATAAGCTTAGCTTTAAAGCAAGAGCAGACGAACCAAGAACGATTCAAGCTGCCCTGTTGAATAAATCAGGCACAACTGATTACTCTGGCATTAACATAATTGAGCTCACTTCCAATATGGAAGAGCATACATTTGAATTTACAATGCCAGAGGATGCTTCTGATCAAGAAGCGCAACTTGTCTTTAACTTTGGCGGCGGAGATGGCGATGTCTATTTGGATGATGTAGTTCTGCTGAAGACCTCGAACATCCCTGATTATGGGAACATTGACTTGTATCCGCTGAAAAATGGTGATTTTGCGGATGGTATTGATCCATGGACGAATTACATCCACTTTGATGCTCAAGCCGGTATCTCAGTGGAAAATGGCGAAGCAAAAGTGGCAATCGACAGTGAAGGCAATGAACCATGGAGTGTCCTTTTGGAACAAGGAAACTTAAGCCTTGCTCAAGGAGTCGTATATGAGCTTAGCTTTGCCGCTCGTTCTACAGTGGAAAGAAAGGCTGAAGTTACGGTTGAAAACGCTGCTTACACCAGATTCATAAGTGAGTCCATAACAATTAGTGACGAAATGCAGCAATTCACGTATGAGTTCACAATGCCTGCCGATGAAATCGTATCCTTGAAGATGCTGCTTGGCAAGACTGCTTTGTCACCAATCGGCCAACATGATGTATTCATTGATAATGTGGTTTTGAAGGTTAAGGACGCACCGAACGAGCAGGTCCCAGAGCCCGTTTCCACTCCTGGAATTGATAATGGAAACTTTTTAGATGGAACAAAAAGTTGGACCGCATGGTGGGGCGACCAGTGGAGCGGTAATGCTGAAGGTACAATGGATGTTGAAAACGAAGAACTGAAGGTTGCGATTTCACAGGTTGGCGGTGCATCGTATTCTCCTCAGGTCTTTCAGAAGGACTTGCTTTTTGAAAATGGCAGCAGCTATACAGTAACTTTTGAGGCAAGAGCTGACGTGCCAAGGAAAATGAATGTCAATATAGGGAAAGAGCTTTCATATGATCCCTGGTTCATTGGTTATGTGCCAACGAGAACAATTGATTTAACTACAGAAATGAAAACATACACATTCACTTTTGCCATGACTGAAGAAACCTTTAACGATGGCAAAATCGTTTTCGAGCTCGGCAATATTTTAGAAGGCAATGCAGCAACAAATGTTTATCTCGACAATGTAAGCATCATAAAAAATTAAGTTCTTTAGGGGGCAGAACAGCAATTCCATTCTGCCTCTTTTTCTTCCATTTCAGAAAATAAGTTTTAACTTGCCGTTGAATATGACAAGGCCAGCGTAATACTGACCATCATAGTGAATTTTTTAAAGGTGGAAAATGCAAGATGACTATACAAAAAAACAACAGTCTGCCTAAACAGATTGGATTATTAGCACTTACCTGGCCGATTTTTATAGAATTATTTTTGCATATGTTAATGGGCAGCACGGATACTTTTATGCTGTCCCATATTTCGGATGAGGCCGTTGCGGCTGTAGGGGTGGCTAATCAGCTCGTATTTTTCATGATCCTCGTATTTGGTTTCGTTGCCACAGGGACGGCCGTGTTAGTCTCACAAAACCTTGGGGCGGGACTTCAAGTGGATGCGAGGAAGATATCGGGTCTTTCGCTATCTCTCAATCTAGTATTCGGAGTATTAGTCAGTGTCATTGTTGTCGGCTTCAATGATTTATTTTTACAAATGTTCAATCTCACTCCGGAAATACACCGACTGGCCCAACAGTATTTGACCATAGTTGGCGGAACACTTTTTACCCAGGCGCTCCTTGTTACTGCGTCGGCCATACTGCGGGCAAATGGGTTAACGAAAGAGGCAATGTTCATTTCAATTATAATGAATGTTATTCACCTTGTCGGGAACAGCCTATTTATATATGGACTATTCGGCGTCCCGGAAATGGGCGTTCAGGGTGTAGCGATCTCGACAGCCATCTCTCGTGCCATCGCCGTCATACTCATATTCCGCTTGCTATACCGCAGGCTTCCTATGAAAATTGCAGTAGAAGATTATTTGAACTTCAATAAATCTTTTATAAAAAAGATCCTGAAAATAGGTGTACCATCTGCTGGAGAGAATGTTGTCTATAACACCAGCCAGATGGCCATTACCGTCATAATTGGTTTGCTGGGGGCTATGGCACTGACAACAAGGGTATACACCTTTAACATCATGTCATTCATGATGCTTTTCGGGATCGCAATTGGGCAGGGTACGCAAATTCTGATTGGATACAAAGTAGGGGCGAGAGAGTTTGATAAAGCCTATCACCAGCTATTAAAAAGCCTGAAACTAAGTATCATCATCACGATGGCGATCACCGTGGTAATCGTTGCAATCAGAGAACCTATACTTGGGGTCTTTACCGATAATAAGGAAATCATCAGGGAAGGGAGCAAGGTCCTGCTCCTGTGCTTGATCCTTGAACCAGGCCGAACCTTCAACATTGTTGTCATCAGTTCACTACGGGCAGCCGGAGATGCCGTATTCCCGGTGAAAATGGCATTTGTCTCGATGTGGGGAATCAGCGTTCCACTCTCCTATTTCTTAGGGATTCATATGGGTTTTGGCCTCTCTGGTATTTGGATAGCGTTTATCATTGATGAATGGTTCAGAGGAATCATCATGTATATCAGATGGAGAAGCCGTGTCTGGGAGAAGAAGGTCCTGGTTGAAGAAAGGGTACAAACAGCATGATCGTTGATTTTTGAGAGGAGGGCAAGAAGGTGAATTACAGACAGCTTGGAAGCACAGGGATAAAGGTGTCAGAAGTTGGTTTTGGTGCCTGGCAGCTCGGCAACGCCAGGGACTGGGAAGGTATGGAGGACAATCATGCAATCAGGCTGGTGCATGAATCGCTTGATCAGGGCTGCAATTTCTTTGATACCGCTCCGAATTATGGCGGGGGAAATAGTGAATCCTTGCTTGGGAAAGCTCTTTCTGGAAAAAGGAGCGAGGCGGTGATTAACAGCAAGTTTGGTCATCATCCAGATAATACCCTCAATTTTGATTCGCAGAAAATCCGAAGTTCGGTTGAAGATAGCTTACGCCGGCTTAAAACGGATTATCTCGATTCAATTTTATTGCATAACCCACCGTTTGAAATCCTGACCGGGGTTACGGATCATTTCGATGTGTTGGAATCCCTCAAGCATGAAGGAAAGATTCGGGCTTATGGAGCTTCAGTGGACTCTGCGAGAGAAATGGACGAGCTTATTCGGAATACTGGAAGCCAGGTTATTGAGGTAATGTTCAACATTTTTCATCAGGAGCCAAGACAAGCCTTCAAGAAGGCAGCGGAAAAAGATGTAGGGCTGATTGTAAAAGTTCCGCTTGATTCTGGGTGGCTATCAGGTAAGTATGATGAGAATAGTGTATTTACAGACATAAGGAGCCGTTGGGACAGGGATCAGCTTAAAAAAAGAGCAGAGCTCCTGCCTGTACTTAAGGATATGCTCGAACCAGAAGAGTCGCTTGTCCAGTTGGCTTTAAGGTATATTCTTTATTATCAGGAGGTCTCTACAGTCATTCCTGGAAACAAGAATCTTGAGCAGCTGATTGAGAATTTATCTGCTTCAAATAAAAGGATCTCAGCGGAGAAGGCGAAAAAGATAGAAGAGATTTGGGAACAAAAGCTGCAAGCCGCCCCGTTGGGATGGTAGAAAAACAATATAGAGTTTTTGGAGGTTTTAAATAATGGCATATCAACCAGACAGTAATCGCTATGAAACAATGACATATAACAGGTGCGGAAAATCAGGTCTTAAATTGCCGGCCATTTCCTTAGGGCTTTGGCACAATTTCGGAGGCCAGGATCCTTTTGAAAATGGCCGTTCGTTAATTAGAAGAGCTTTTGATCTTGGCATTACTCATTTCGATCTTGCGAATAACTATGGCCCGCCGCCAGGATCAGCAGAAGAGAACTTCGGCGCAATTCTTAAAAAGGATTTTTCAGGATACCGTGATGAAATGGTGATTTCTACGAAAGCTGGTTATGGCATGTGGCAGGGGCCTTATGGCGACTGGGGTTCAAGAAAATACCTCGTTTCGAGTCTTGACCAGAGCTTGAAAAGGATGGGACTTGATTATGTCGACATTTTCTACCATCACAGACCGGACCCGGAAACTCCATTAGAGGAAACAATGATGGCGCTTGATCATGTTGTCAGGCAGGGTAAAGCTTTGTATGTAGGGCTATCAAATTATGGTGTCGAGGAAACGAAGCAGGCCATCGGAATTTTAAAAGAGCTGGGTACTCCATTGCTGATCCATCAGCCTGCTTATTCGATGTTTAACCGATGGGTAGAAGACGGACTGACTGATTTGCTTAAAGATGAAGGAGTCGGATCGATCGCATTTGTTCCACTTGCTCAGGGATTGCTGACAAACCGATATATCAATGGAATTCCTACAGATTCCAGGGCTTTAAAGCCAAACAGCTTCCTGAATGAGGGAGATGTATCTGAAGAAGTTCTTACTAAGGTTAGAAAATTAAATGAAATAGCACAGGACCGCGGCCAGTCACTTGCCCAGATGGCACTTGCCTGGGTGCTCAGGGAACAGAAAATCACCTCAGCCCTCATCGGTGCAAGCAAGGTCAGCCAAATCGAAGAAAATGTCGCTGCGCTGAAACGCCTTGATTTCAGTGAATCAGAACTGAATATGATCGATGACATCTTAAAATAACTCTTCAAAAAAGCTGTAAAACCATTTGGTTTTACAGCTTTTGTTGTATAACGGAATTGTTTTCTTGTATTTAGGGTAAAGGTGATTTGGTCTTATATCAAGAGTTCTCTTTTTACTAGAGGTGGATGCTTTGGTAGTATTTAGCTTAGCTTGATGTAACTGAAAATAAGAAATCCTCAAAGTGCTAACACTATTTATTAATTAAAATACAAGAGAATATAGGGGTGAAAAAAGTGATCAGCTTTGAAAATGTATCGAAGAAATATGACGATGGAACCTATGCGGTAAATAACTTTAATTTACATATCAAAGAAGGGGAATTGCTTGTCCTGATCGGGCCAAGCGGTTCTGGCAAAACGACCACATTAAAAATGATCAATCGATTGATTCCTCTTACGGAAGGTTACATTAAAATCAAGGATAGGATGATCAGTGACTATGATATTCATGAGCTTCGCTGGGACATTGGATATGTCCTTCAGCAAATAGCGCTATTTCCGCATATGACGATCGAAGAAAATATTGCGGTTGTTCCGGAAATGAAGAAATGGGAGCAGCAAAAGATTGATCGCCGTATAGATGAATTGCTGAATATGGTGGGACTTGAACCAAAAACCTATCGTAAAAGGCTGCCCCATGAATTATCAGGAGGGCAGCAGCAAAGAATTGGCGTAGCCCGTGCGCTGGCTGCAAACCCGCCGATTATTTTAATGGACGAGCCATTCAGTGCGCTGGATCCCCTGAGCAGGGAAAAGCTCCAGGATGATCTAATTGAACTTCAAAAAAACATAAAGAAAACCATTGTATTCGTTACCCATGATATGAACGAAGCATTAAAGCTTGGAGATCGGGTTTGTTTGATGAGGAAAGGAGAAGTTGTGCAGACTGGCACACCTGAAGAGCTGATTCAACAACCTGTAAATGAATTTGTCCGTGAATTTGTAGGGATAGATCATGGAAACAGAACAAATGTTGATGTGCGGGAAGCTATCCAACCGTTAACATCTAAAGAACTGAACAATCTGCCTGTAATTGCCTCAACAGTGTCTATTAATGAAATTCTCTCGTTATTGAGTGAGCATGAACAGCTGGCGGTTCGAGAAATGGATGAAATAATTGGGACCATAGACAGGCAGGGAATGATCATGATTTTATCCAGGCAGATGGAGGGGATGAAATGAATAGCTGGACTTCCACATTTATAGATAGAAAGGAAGAGCTACTAGGTTCCCTTCTGGAACATATCCAAATTTCTTTTATAGCACTATTTTTCGCTGTCCTAATTGCTATACCATTGGGCATCTTTCTTACCAGAAGGAAGCAAATTTCGGAAGGGATCATCGGGATAACAGCTGTTCTGCAAACGATTCCTTCGCTTGCATTGCTTGGCTTATTAATCCCTCTGTTCGGCATTGGGAAGGTCCCTGCAATCATCGCGCTTGTGGTTTATGCGCTGCTGCCGATCCTAAGGAATACATATACAGGAATCAATGAAGTGGATCCTTCCTTAATCGAGGCCTCTCGTGCCATGGGAATGAACAGCAAGCGACGACTGATGAAAGTCGAACTCCCGTTGGCGATGCCAGTCATTATGGCGGGAATCAGGACGGCTATGGTATTGATTGTCGGAACAGCGACGATTGCCGCGCTGATCGGAGCAGGTGGTTTGGGAGACCTGATCCTCCTCGGAATCGACAGGAATAATACTGCATTAATCGTTCTTGGCGCCATTCCGGCTGCCTTGCTTGCTATTTTGTTCGACATTGTGCTCAGAAGGTTTGAAACTGTGTCCTTTAAAAAATCTCTTATCACGATTGGTGCCATATCTTTAGCAGTTCTATTAATAATGGTCATTCCATTTTTAGGCGGGAAAAATGAAGAAGAGTTCGTCATTGGAGGAAAACTAGGTTCCGAACCAGAGATTTTAATCAACATGTATAAGCTTCTTATTGAAGAAGAAACAGACCATTCTGTCCAGTTGAAACCTGGTCTGGGGAAGACTTCGTTTGTTTTTACAGCATTGGAAAACGGCAATATTGACATTTATCCCGAATTCACTGGCACGGCCATCTCGGAATTTTTAAAAGAAACAGCCGGCAGCACAAACAGGGAAGAAGTATACCAGCAGGCAAAAGAAGGAATGAAAAAAGAGTTTGGTATGGAAATGCTTCAGCCAATGGATTATAACAATACCTATGCTTTAGCTGTTCCTAAAAAGTTTGCAGAAGAAAACAACTTAAAAACCATCTCAGATCTAAAATCGATTGAATCCTCGCTGAAAGCAGGTTTCACACTTGAATTTTCCGATCGTGAAGATGGCTACAAAGGTATCAAAAAACTCTATGGCTTAAAGCTGCCAAGCTTGATCACGATGGAGCCAAAACTGAGATATCGAGCGATTAAAAATGGTGAAATTAACTTGGTCGATGCATACTCAACCGACAGTGAGCTCCAGCGCTATAAACTCGTCGTGCTTGAAGACGATAAAAACTTATTCCCTCCGTATCAGGGAGCTCCTCTGCTAAGAGCAGAAACAGCAGAAAAATATCCCGAAATCGTCGACGCACTTAACAAGCTCGCAGGTAAAATCACCGATGACGAAATGCGGAAAATGAATTACGAGGTGAATGTAAAAGGGAAGTCGGCTGAGGAAACAGCACGGGAATATTTGAAGGAAGCGGGATTATTGAAATAAATTAATTTTGGAACATCAATTAAGACAAGAGGCAGAAAAACCAATTGGTTTTTCTGCCTCTTTGTCAGTGGGAGAATTAATACAGACTAATTATTTAATCTGGATAGAAAGCGAGCTTTTGCCTGTTCGAAAATGGCATTGATTTCGCCATGAATGGAATCTCTTTCATTTTTATTAGCCACATCTATAACCTTGTATTTTAATTCCTTCACTAAATTATGCTCTTCTGAAGTCAAAATATCCTTAAACATATGAATCCTCCTGTTGAATGCGTTGAGAAATTTAAAATCTCATGATGGAAAAACCGAATTTGGCTTTCTTGATAGATGATTGTTTACCCGCTTTTGAAAACTAATAAACTTTTTCTGAACACCAATATTTTAATAAGAGTCCTTACAAGGCTTACTGGCTAGATAATCAAGCAAACAATCAGCCATCTATTTAGTAGGTGTCCAAGTGATTCAGAGTGGGGATAGTTCATATGGCGATTTGTATGGTGATTTACTTAGCGTATACGGCGTTAGTGGATCCTTGATTATATGAGTAGATATTGATCCATTGTGTCCGTTTGCAGCCTGGCAGATTATGTTGCGTAATCAGGTATAATGAGTTTAAGGTATTTTTATTAGGATCGGTGGCGAACCAGTATAGGAGGACCAAAAATGAAAATAGCAATCTCATTCAGTGGCGGGAAGGACTCTACGCTAGCATTATACAAAATACAAAGCAATCCTGATTTTGAGGTTGATTCATTGCTTGTGACCCTGACAGAAGGATTCGATCGCGTAACGATTCATGGAGTCCGATACGAGCTGTTGAAGCTGCAGTCTGAGTCATTAGGCATTCCATTAAGAGAGGTATGGCTTCCTCAGGACTGTCCGGACGAAAAGTATCAAGAAATAATGGGGAAAGCAGTTGCTGGTATGAGAGAAGACGGAGTTACCCATATCGCTTTTGGCGATATACATCTTCAGGATGTTCGAGAATATCGAGAAAAAATGTTATCATCATCGGGAATAATCCCATTATTTCCTCTCTGGGGTTTACCGGTTGAGGAAGTAAGTCGTGAGTTTGTTAATCTTGGATTCAAAACGGTTTTAACATGTGTTGATTTAGAAAGTCTGGAGCCGTCCTATGCAGGCAAAGTATATGATAGAAAATTTATCACGGAATATCCGAAAGACCATGATATTTGCGGAGAGAATGGAGAATTCCATTCATTTGTATTTGATGGTCCTAACTTTGAATTTCCTATCAACTTTAGATTAGGTGAGAAAAAAGTGACAAAGGATTATTTCACTCAAAAAGAACGATTTTTGTTTGTAGATTTAATCCCGGATTAAATCTTATAAACTTTAATGTTCAAATAGATCGTTAAAAGACTGCCAGCCAGAAAAATAATGACTCCCGAAACAGAATTTGGAGATAGATAATGTAAAAAATCCATAAAAAGCACCCCTTTATTCATATGTGAATATCGTATTACGATATTTTGTATTTTAATTATATCGTGTTAAGATATATTTATCAATAAGAAAGTAAGGTGGAATTTTTGCTTAGTAAAGACGTATATGAGTACCTGGCTGAGTTTCGGTACCAATTGAGGAAGTTCCAGAAGTTCAGTGAAACAGCAGCTGAAAATATGGGCATCACAGCCCAGCAGCACCAATTGATGCTAGCGATAAAAGGGTACCCGGAAAGGGATTATGCTACACCGAGCGAACTGGCAGAACGAATGCAAATCACCCATCATTCATGTGTTGGCCTGATTGACCGCAGTGAAAAATCAGGACTGGTCTCACGCAGGAAAAACCCGGAAGATGGCCGAAGTGTCTTCGTTGATGTAACTGCTAAAGGAATGGAGATTCTTGAAGGCCTTTCTGAGATTCACCTTGAAGAAATCAAGCGTATTGGATTGTTTAAGGAGAAGCTTTGAATCTAAAGCAGGGAAATAAACAACTGAAAAAATTAGTTTATTATGAGGTTACTTATGAAAAAAATAATCATCTATCTTGGAATTATAATTACAATCCTATTCCTTTTTTTGCTGGGGACTTATAAATTAATGAATTCCCGGACTTTTCAATTGTTCGGCGGCCTAACATCCCAAGTGGAAACCGAAGAAAAAGTAGTCGCTATAACCTTTGATGATGGCCCAACAAATAAAGTGGAAGATATATTGCCAATATTGGAGAAGTACGATGCTAAGGCAACATTCTTCCTGATTGGAAATGAAATCGAAAAAAATTCAGAAGCAGCACAAATGATTGCCCAGGCAGGTCATCAAATTGGAAATCACACCTATTCGCACAAAAGGATGGTGTTGAAATCCCCTTCCTTTATCAAAGAGGAAATTGAGAAAACCAATAAGCTGATAGTACAAGCAGGCTTTACCGGTGAAATTGACTTCAGGCCGCCTAATGGAAAAAAACTGCTCGGTCTCCCTTATTACCTGAATCAGCAAAATATCGACACGATCACCTGGAATCTCGAGCCGGATTCCTATTACACCAAGTCATCCGACAAGATAAATTATGTAAAGAAAAATGTAAAACCGGGATCCATTATTCTATTGCATCCTATGTACGATAAGACAGGCGAAGAGCTTAAAGCACTTGAGGGAATCTTAAAGACATTGAGTACAGAAGGATATACATTCATCACGGTAAACGAGCTTCAGGAGATGTAAATGATATGTAAATCCTAAATGGACAAATAAAAAAACTGCAAAACCAATTGGTTTTGCAGTTTTTTAGTAAGTGGAGAATAGGGGGCTCGAACCCCTGACCTCAACGCTGCCAGCGTTGCGCTCTCCCAGCTGAGCTAATCCCCCGTATCTAAATAAATAAGGTACAAGAAAGATTATATAACCATCTTGCCGGACATGCAAGACAAAATTTTGAGGAAACTAAAAAAGCCGCGATTGAGCGGCTTCCTACAAACCTTCAATTTCAACCCGGTTAATCCCTTCGATTTCCGACACCGTTTCGTAAACATCGGTCGTCTTTCTGCGGAAGTCCACGGTTACAATCAACTGAACCAGCTGGTAACCTTCTGCAAGATCCTTGATGCGGACATTTTTCAAAGCGATTTTTTCTTCCTTGATCTTGGTAATAATATCAGCAATGCTTTCCCGGCTATCGACATTGAACTGCAGGCGGATCTCTTTTTCCCTTAATTGTCTTGGCCCTATGAAAGTCATCAAGAATGGGATGAATTCCACACTCACAATGAGTAAAGCTACACCAGCAATGGCTTCCCAGTAAAATCCGGCGCCAACCGTTATTCCGATACCAGCGGCACCCCAAATCATCGCGGCCGTAGTCAGGCCCGAAATTGTGTCATTCCCTCTTCGTAAAATAACCCCGGCACCAAGGAACCCGATTCCCGAGACAATCTGGGCTGCCAAACGGAGAGGATCCATCGTGATATTGACATCCTCATCCCCTGGGAACATATAAGCTGATTCACTGGATACAATCGTCAAAAGACAACTGACAATCGATATAACCAAACTCGTTTTAAGACCAACAGGTTTTCTTTTAATTTCCCTTTCAAGCCCTATGACCAGGCCCAAGAAAGCGGATATCCCCAGCTTAAGTAAAATTTCCATATCAATCGAATAGAACATATCGTATCTCCTGCCCCTGATAAGATGTATTTACTTTCCCTAAAAATGGCGAATTAAACTTTTCCAATAAAAATCAATTTTATTTCAAGATAAAAGTTCGATTTCATTGTAAAATACATATAATTCACAATGAATTTAATTAAAGGAGAATGGAAATGGAATCACCTAAAGTAAATCCTTATATGGCGTTAGCGATTGGAGTCGTGGCAGTCTCAACTTCTGCGATTCTCGTTAAAGTCTCGTCTGCACCTTCTGGAGTCATAGCTTTTTACCGATTATTCTTTTCTGTGCTGTTAATGCTGCCGGTATTTCTAATAAAGTATGTTTCTGAACTCCGTCTTATTACGAAACGGGATTGGGTATTCACAGGGATAGCCGGAATTTTTCTGGCTTTTCATTTTATCCTCTGGTTTGAATCACTTAACTATACCTCAGTAGCAAGTTCAACTGTGCTGGTCACTCTTCAACCGCTATTTGCATTTGTTGGCGCATACCTGTTTTTTAAGGAACGTGTATCCGTTAAGGCGATTCTTAGCGGCTTAATAGCAATTGGCGGCAGTGTCATCATTAGTTGGGGTGATTTTAAGATCAGTGGAAGCGCACTGTTTGGAGACTTTTTGGCGATTGTTGCATGCGCCTTGGTAACTGTCTATCTATTATTTGGCCAAACCGTTAGGAAGAGAATGTCTTTAATAACCTATACTTTTATCGTGTACAGTATCAGCTCAATTACTTTGTTCTTCTATGTAATAGCCGTAGGTGATTCGTTTTATCCATATCCTACAAGCGATTGGGTTTACTTCATCCTCCTTGCGCTGATACCAACCTTGCTTGGACATACATTGTTCAACTGGTCTATAAAGTGGATCAGCGCCTCGGTCATTTCTATGGCGATACTATTTGAACCAGTGGGCGCAACCGTCCTGGCCTTTTACCTGCTAGGTGAAAAAGTAATTTTGACACAGGTGATCGGAGGACTGGTTGTTATTGCTGGGATAACATTATTTTTAGTGGATGAAAGAAAGATGAAGCTGAAAAATCAAGCAGAAATTAAATCAATATCGGGGTAGGGGATTAATGTGCAAATTAGAAAGGCTACGAAGAATGATGCGGGCGGTATCGCAAAGGTTCACGTTATAAGCTGGCAAGAAACGTATCAGGGATTGGTAAGCCAGGAATATTTAGATTCTTTGAAGGTGGAGGACCGGAAAGCTTTATGGGAAAAAGGCTTGTCACTAAATGCTGAAACTTCTCCGGTTTTCGTCGCTGTTAACTCAGAAGGGGAAATAGTCGGATTCGCATCTTTCGGAAAAGAAAGGTCAGGGAACTTTACAGCTGATGGAGAATTATATGCGATTTATATCCGTAAAGAGTACCAAAGAGGAAAACTGGGCTTAAGGCTGCTCCAAGCAGGTCTGGAAGATTTATTAAAGAAAGGTTATGAATCCATGCTCGTTTGGGTGTTAGCAGATAATGAAAGTCGTAAGTTTTATGAAAGCCTTAACCCCCAAAAAGCTGGAGAAGAAGTTGTGGAAATTGCGGGCAGAGAGTATCTCGAATATGCATATGCTTGGAAGGAACTAAATATCCTGCAACAGACTGTCATAGAAAAATTAAGGAGATAGATTTATAAAGACAAATATTAAACGGAGGTTTAAATGAACGTTCAAGAGATCATGGCCATGCTTGCGGAGCTGAGTTCAGAGCAAACGAAGAAAACTTTCATGAATCATGGAGCGAGTGGAAATCTATACGGCGTAAAGATTGGGGATTTGAAAAAGCTTGTTAAACATGTGAAAAAAGACCACGAGTTGGCTCTTGCCTTATATGATACAGGAAATTTTGATGCTATGTATTTAGCAGGTCTGTCAATTAACCCCCAATTGGTGACAAAGGAAACCCTCCAAAAATGGGTGAAAAAAGCAGACTGGTACATGCTTGCAGAATATACTGTTGCAGGAGTAGCGGCTGAAAGTCATTATGCTTTGGAACTTGCACGTGAATGGATGGAGTCAGAAAAAGAAATGACCGCAGTTGCGGGTTGGAGCACATATGCTAATTATTTATCCATTACTCCTGATGAAGAACTGGACTTAGAAGAAATCCGAGTCCTGCTGCAAAGAGCAGAAACAACTATTCATCAAGAAAAAAACCGAGTTCGATATTGTATTAATGGATTTGTAATTAGTGTAGGAGCCTATATAATTGACCTGCATGATGAAGCAATTAAAGTTGCTGAAACAATCGGGAAGGTTCAAGTCAATATGGGTAACACTGCGTGCAAAGTTCCTCTTGCCGTTCCTTATATAGAAAAGATTGCAAGTCGTAACAAAATTGGTGTTAAGCGGAAGAGTTGTATCTGTTAAGTTCAAAATTAAGGATGTATAACCTTTTGTGTCCAAACCGCCTTGATGGTTTAGCTAAATGAAATACATAAAAATCGCTTAACAAGTATGTTAAGCGATTTTGGGCTTTTATCAATTATTTTATTAGCACTACGAATTCAAATTTTTAACTGATAAACTAAAAAGAGTTAAATAAATAGATATGTGAACCTGGAAAACAGTAATGCGCAAACAGTTGATAAGATTAAAGTTCCTCCATGAACCCTTCCTTCAGCATTGGCGATTTTAATGGCTTCAATGTAGGCAATACTAAATAATAGTACCGCCATGAATAGAGAGAGATAAAGTGCGATTAATTGCAGCAAATAGATTCACCTCAGTAAATTAGTTTGTCCAAAGCATTATATGAGCACAATGGAGAAATTATTAATAAAAAAGATTTAATAAGAAGAAACTCGGAAAAACAAAAAGAATTCTGCCATTGTGAAAAATTCTTTTAAAATTATATTGCAAACATATTTTATCCATGGTATATTTAATCTCGCTTCAGAAAAACAACGTTGAATTGAAAAAATAAACATCAGTTTTTACGAAAAAGAAAAACAAAAATGATGTTGACAATAACAAATCAGCGTGTTATATTAATAAAGTCGCTTCTGGGCGACGAACTGAACAAATTGTTCTTTGAAAACTAAACAAACAAGCGTCAACAAACAATAAATGATCATGGCTTCTATTATAGAAGAACATGAGCCAACGTTTTAAATTATGAGCTAAACTCATACTCTTTCTTGGAGAGTTTGATCCTGGCTCAGGACGAACGCTGGCGGCGTGCCTAATACATGCAAGTCGAGCGGATCTTCATTAGCTTGCTTTTGAAGATCAGCGGCGGACGGGTGAGTAACACGTGGGCAACCTGCCTGTAAGACTGGGATAACTTCGGGAAACCGGAGCTAATACCGGATAATCCTTTCCCTCTCATGAGGGAAAGCTGAAAGACGGTTTCGGCTGTCACTTACAGATGGGCCCGCGGCGCATTAGCTAGTTGGTGAGGTAACGGCTCACCAAGGCAACGATGCGTA
>NZ_JAGGQU010000020.1 GCF_018613155.1 Bacillus sp. ISL-55
ATTTTTTGCTTGCCAAATACAAGATGACCTTAAACATTAGTACCGTTGCGTTTATAATAAAATCAATTAAACAAAACAAGGAGAGATTAATTGATGCATACTGGTCAGAAAATAAAAGAATTAAGAAAATTAAAGCTCTGGACACAGGCTGAATTAGCAGAAAGATCAAAAGTCAGCGAAAGGACTGTCCGAAGGTTAGAGTCCTCTGGTACAGCAGAAAGTGCAACACTTTTATCTATCTTAGATGCTTTAGAAACAAATTTGAGTGAACTTGATAACATCTTTAGCGATGATGAATCTATAAAGAAAGCGAGTACAGAAAAGCATACAGATGTTAAGTTCCTTCACAGAATCCAGAGTGGTAGAGACTTGGTTAGAATCATCTCCCATGCACATCAATATGGATATGATTACCATGATTGTCAAACAGAAGAGCAAACTGAAGTTGTCCAAGTATTCCTAACAACAGTTGCGGATGTATTAGATATATGGAATATGGTTGAAATCAGTCAGAGGTTTGACTTAGAGAATAATTTATCAAAGGAGATTAAACAACTGGAGGAACATGGCTTGTGGGTTTTCGGTGATCGTCAGATTAATAAGAAGGATAATTGGATTACTGCTATTGTTGAGATTTACTCTAAAGATAACCCTTTGATTCAAAAAGTAAAATTTGATAAAGACTTAATGCAAAAAAACAAATAAAACACTTAGGCATTGCGAAATCATAAATATTAGCCAGTTCAGTAGAATAACTGCCTGGCTTTTCTTTATTTACTGGAATCATAGCAATACCTTTCTGTTCAAATCAGATTCCTCTTTGTTTTTCTGCAATGTTTCATATTCTTCTTCAAAACACATAAACCAATAACCCAATTCATCTTGCTTGCAGATGGCACTTCTTTGTTCAGATAAACCTTTCGCATTATAATTGTATGCAGATACCCTTTCTAAATCAAATTCTAAGTCATAATAGCGATATACCATTAAGACATTTGATTTTTGAACCGCATTCTTCCTTACTATCAATTTGTTCAGAAATTTAATGCGGTCACTTGATTCTACATTTTGAATTCCTATCACATTATGTGGAATGAAACCTTCTTCTGTATCAGAAAAGAGCTTATCGATTGTGTCTTCATCTTTATTCCATTGGTTTTCTCTTTCTAAATGCAGTGCAAGAAGCACATAATTCTCTTTATCTATTCTTTCATCCCACTTCCACCAAGCGAGATCCATTGGTCTTGACCGATCCTTTCTCTTATCATATTTTGCATCTTCAATAAAACTATCAAAACCAAGCATTTCGCCCAAATTTGCAAAGTAATCAATTTCCCTTTGAGTAAACATCGAGCGATTATGAATTCTGGACAAATTCAACCTTCTATAATTACGAACGTATCCCTCAAAAAATTGTATTAAGTCAAGATATTGTTTCTTCATCGGTTTATCCCTCCTAATTCTTCTTATCTATTTTCATGCCTCTAAATCTTCTCCTGAACTAACAAACTAAGTTCATCTTTATCTGGATACTTTGATCCAAAAAAATACGAGTAAAATCCCCATGCTGTTTGAACTTCTTCAAATGGCTCACTAAGTAACTCTGCCTGTTGCTTAAAACTACTATAGACTTCTGGTTTATCTAACACCAACAACATAATTCTTTGAAGTAATGTGAATGGTTTTGCTTCCATTACTTCCTTTCCAGTTCTTATTAAACCTCTATCCACTTGCTTTACAAGTCCATACCGTAAGAGGAAATTCAGCTTTTTACATGTACCTGTATAAGATAGTCCATATATCTCAGAAATTCGCTTCTTAGATAATCTACAAATTTGCTCATTATCCTCATTCTCAGCCAGGATACCAAGTAATTTCTTATAACCATCAACAGTCTCTTTGATTCTTATAACAGCTTCAGTATTCAAGATGCACCTACTTTATTTATTATATTTACAATAACTCTAAACCTACCATCTATTTATATTGTGCTATTTGATATTAGTTTCATTATTAATCAACTTATACAGCCCTTTACCAATCCTTTCAAAGTCATTGAAAACAACTGCATGATGTCTCGGAGTATTCACACAACACTTTGAAGTAATATGTGTTCGAATCGTTGATTCCTTGAATCCAGAATCATTCTTCAGCATAGACTTTACTACCTCGCTAACAGTAAACTCATTGATTCCTTTATTCCCCACAATAGTTCTAACTACGGTTAAAATTTCTTCTCTACAAGTTGATTTCTTATACGACACTTGCTTAGAGGGAATAGTTGATTTATCCACGCTGTTTTTATTTTCCACCTTCTTACCTTTAGATCTATTCCAAGATGGATTAAGCGTATTGATCAACCCCCATTCAACTTCAAATCTATTAGTAGTTTCATAAAAGTAAAGTTCAACATTGTAGTTGTTTATTGCATTCTTATAAATCTCGTTATTTATCCTACAATTAGTTGATTGGCCTCCAACAAAACAATTCCTCGGTGATATGTTTCCATATCCCAAGTTAAAACGTTTTGCAAGATTTTCGCATTCTCCTACATACTTAATTTTTTCGTCTATTTTTATTAGATAGACTCCTTCTCTCCTATGCTCTCTTGGAATCGCAAACCTACAAAATGGCCCCTTGCCATACTTATGTAACACAAGGTCATTTGAATTCTCATACTTATTCTGAGGATAGAATGCCTTAATATTGCCGTCTATTTCTTTTTCAGGTGCGATGTCATAAATGTGTTCGAAGCTAAAATCACAAACAAGTACATTATCCACTTTAAATGCCCCCATTTAGTTTATCTAATCATACATCCATACTCTCTTAGTATTTTTAGAGTAGCACAAACAAATTAATTCAGATAGTAATTGGAGTGTTGTGATGGAGTGTTGTGATTTCAGTGAAAGGCTTTAGTAGAGTGGTTTTACTCCTGAATCCCGTTTTTGAAAATTTATATCTGTAACAATAAATTAGAAGCCAATGTATGTTCCAAATATGAATGAATTATAGACACACCTTCAATAATACTTTCTTATCGTTAAGGGGATAGCATATGGACTTTTTTGAATTTACTTTTAAAGAAGGGGATACTTTTGAACATAAGTTCAAATCGGTAGAGAAATACGTAGGTAATAACATCAAAAACAAAATCAAACTTAGTTGGAAACCAACAGTAGTCATTCAAATCTTTAAGGAGAGACGTACAGTATCGCTTGAAAAAGATTTATACGATTTAAACAAGATATATAATCAAACTCTCTTAGTAAAAATATTCGGTGGTGCTACCTTATTTAATCACGTCTCTCTTAATTTAGAGTATCTAAGTGATGACCAACATTGGAAGGTAACATCTGTAAACCACGATCCTTTAGAGGGATGGCGAAACCTATCGTAATTACATTTGATTGGACATCAATAGTATTTAAAATAATCATTGGGTTGGATTTATAATCTTCCAACCCTTTCATTTCCATTTGGATAAATTGAGATAATATGATTAAATAACTCAGAAGATGAACTAATATCCAAACTGGTATATACGTCTTGATAATGCAGAATCCATTCAGAAGTTGCAGTTGGTATATGAGCAACATCATCAACAAAATTCACAAGTATTAGCCAGGTTGGAATTCCCACTTTCTTGTTCAATAAATATAAATATGTAAGACGATTGGATAATTGATAGTATTGTTCTAACCAGACTTCTATGGGAGCGTTAGATTCAACAGATGTTTTAACTTCAGCAATTGTATTCTCTATTAATGCTCTGCTATCTACATCTTTTGCCTGAATCTTTGAACGTAATTCTTTCAAATGTGATTTTGCTTCAACCAATAATAATCCTAAATTTCCGTTCTTCCCTTTGACAACAGCAATACCATCCCACTGTGGCCCAATCTTTGGCCAATACTTCTCTAATTGAATTCTTTTATCCTTCCATTCATCTTCAAGCTCTACGAATTCATTTCTATACTCCCGATATCCACTTCTCTTTAGGGGAGATTTCCATTCGATGGTAAGCTCTTTATCAATAAAAGCTAACAACGATGGAGAACTCATTAGAATTAACTCGTTTAATTTTCCTTGGTTATTGTTCACATAATTTTGCAGTAGAAATCTGCTTCCTTTTATAGCCCTCCCTGTCTTTAATTCCTTCAAAGTAAGGCTGACTCCATTATTCCTATCAGAAATTCCTTTTAATGAACTCAGACCAGGTAACTTCTCCTCCATTACTTGAAAAAAGGATTGTTGGTTCTCTTCCAGGAAGAGATAGCTGTGAGAGTAGCGTTTCGAAAATGCTTCTGTCCATCTCTTTTTACTAACCTTACTATAAAGAATTGTAATAGACTCAAACTGTCCTGTAGCTTCCTTAATATTTTCAATTCTTGCCATGTCTTGAAGAACATCAGATACAGAACCTCTATATTGGTAATTTTTAATGGTATCTTTATATTCTTGTATAAGAGATAGGTCGAGATCTGCGTTCTCTAAGTATCCGCCCCCAAATTGACTCTTTATTGATATACCAAATATAATTTTCCCATCGTATTCTACCGAAATATCAATTTCCTGATTATTACCTGCTTTCCCTATATAATGTGGCCCCCAAAATAATCGAATCCCATCTCTTTCTCCTAACTTATTTAAGGAAAGATAGTTTGATAGTAATTGTACAATAATTGGCTCTGTAGGATTCACAAAATTACCACTGCACTGATTCTTCAACCCATATACCTCATGACAACTTATGTCTGGATTATGTATGTTAGTAGGGAAATAACTGTTATATACTTTTGACAAACATTTCCCATCTCTTACTCTCACAAATCCTCGCCTCCATCCCATTAGTCATTCTTTAAATGAATCTTATCTCGTAAAGCTAAAACCTTTACTAACAATTCCCTTATTTCCTGCTCCCTAAAATCATGAATATGTATCCAATAGCGGTCATCAACTTCATATTCCTTAGTAATTTGGTAAATATCTTTTCCCCACACGTATGCAACAGAGCTTCCTTCTCTCATCTCCCTAACGATGACCTTTCCCTTATACTTGAAATTAACCTTATTTGGTTTAATCGAATATCGTTCCAAACTATATTGTTCATCTTCGAAAATAGCAACTTTTTGTTCAAAAGATAATGTCATTATATAACGCCTCCTTTTGTTTTCTCCACCATATCCCAAGGGTTAAGGGCGGAGAGCAAGTAAAGTTAATCTACTAAATATTGTATATCAAGTTTATAATACTACTATAAACGTTTAGTGTAGATAATTTCATTGGAGGGCATATAGGTGAGCAATACTTTGGGGACAATTGTTTTGGTTTTAGTAGTAATTATCATAACCTATTACATTTATTATAAGTTGAATAACAAAGGAAAATGGTCAAATTATCAACAATTAGTAAATGAAGATTCTCTTTTAACTGAACTGCCTTGGGAGGTACAAAGTTTTAATTCAACAGATCTAACTTTATACCGTAAACCAGAATCTTTGATTTTAACAGATCAACTAAAGAGTCACATTGGAGAAGTAATTAGATTTTCTCCAAATGCTAAAGACATAGTTAAAAGTGAAAAAAAAGTAATAGTTAAATTTAGTGAGGAAGTTCTCGAAAAAATAAAATCAGGAGAACTTAATATCATGAAGAAACAGGGCACTGGTGACCAGTTTAGAGCCATTGCCGTTGACAATAAAAATAGAATTAAAAATCATGGTTGGTTAGAAATTAAGGATTTAAAAAAAGTGAATCCTGCTCAATTAGCAAATGCTGTTTTGGGAGTAATGACTGTTATTACTGCTCAGGAACACTTAGAGAAGATAAATAAGCAATTAACTGTTATTGATCAAAAGATTGATACATTAATTAGGCAATATAACAATGATAAATTCGGGAAAATACAAGGTAATATCCGTTATTTAAAATCCATCTTACCAAGTATTCTTAACCAAGATGAAAAGTTACAGACTTATTTAATAAAAATAGAAGATTTTTCATCAACAGCTTACAATGAAATAGAGTCTATATTGCGAGAACTACCCTTACTAATAAATGACGCTTCACTTATAAAAGAAAAGGCAAAGTTTGGATTAGACAGAATTGTTAATGATATTAAAGAAACTATATTTACGTTTGAGCAAAAAGTATTATTAGGATACGGTAATTTAGAAGTTATGTCAGTGTGTTTAAAAATCATGAATGATTTAGGTAATAATACAGAAGTCAACATTAATAGATTAAACGATATTGAGAATTATTATAAGCAATTAAACGAGTATCACAACAAATATGAAAAAATCCTAAAAGATAAAAACCTTACTCTTGATGCAACCTTTAGAAGAAATAAAATAGTGAATAATAAAAAAGAGGAAATTAAAAAGCATTTATCATATCACTATGATACGATTTATAACAACATGTCAGCAGTCAATCAGCAAATTAATCAATTGAAAAGTAAACAAAAAGACTTGGTTGAAGATCCAGTTAATCTTCAAATTGAATACGATGAAAATGATAATATAACTGCTGTATATAGATTGAAACAGAAAATGTTGTAGGACTAACCTACAACATTTTTCATATTGTATAATCTTAAAAAGTATTTCTTTTCCTTAACCCTTACCGTCTACTATGTGCCTTTGTAACTCAGTTTTACAATCCTCCCCCATCCCCCGCAAGCCCCTCTCCCACTTGCCCTCACGCCCTTTTCCCCGCTCTTTTTATGGAAGTAGGTTTTACAATGAAACCTGCCATTTTTGAAAGATATCAGGTGGAAATTATGGACAGAAAGGATCGAAAAATGGAACTCGGTTTTACAGAGTAGAAATAAGGAGCAGGTGAAGGGATGGAGGATTTTCAGGCATTTTCCCACTCTTTTCTTCACGCCTTTTTTCCTGCCTATTTCCCTGGATCTCTTGTATCACATGCCTTTTCAGGCTTCTCCCATAATAAAAAAGAACCGAGAAGGCGTACCAACGGTACGCTCCCGATTCTTCTTGGGTGCTACATATTTGTTTCATGCTTTCTCCCGTTCATTGTAAAACTTACTTACAGATTGTATAAGTGAGTTACAGATTGTAAGAAAGAGTTATGGGGAGACACGACCCTTCTGGAGTCTTAAATTATTTTATTCAACTGTAACGGATTTAGCCAGGTTACGTGGCTTATCGACGTCACAGTCGCGGTGCAATGCAGCGTAGTAAGAAATCAATTGCATTGGTATTACTGAGATAAGAGGTGTTAATAGGCTGTGCACTTCTGGAATGACGAAGCGGTCTTCGTCTGTTTCCAGTCCATTCATGGAGATGATGCACGGGTTGGCTCCGCGGGCAACGACTTCCTTGACGTTTCCACGGATGCTCAGGTTAACGAATTCTTGTGTTGCAAGGGCGATTACCGGTGTGCCTTCTTCGATCAAAGCAATTGTTCCGTGCTTCAGTTCTCCGCCAGCAAAGCCTTCAGCCTGAATGTACGAAATTTCTTTTAGCTTCAACGCGCCTTCAAGACCTACGTAGAAATCGATTCCGCGTCCGATGAAGAATGCGTTTCTTGTGACAGTCAGGTATTCGCGTGCGATGCTTTCGAATTCTTCTTTGTCGTCGCAAAGAGCTTCCATTGCTGTCGCTACAATTCCTAATTCCTGTACAAGATCAAAGTCTACTGTGTGACCGATTCCGCGAGCTGTTACTTCTGCTAAAATTGCCAGGACAGCAAGCTGCGCTGTATACGCTTTTGTTGAAGCAACCGCGATTTCCGGGCCAGCATGAAGAAGAAGAGTGTAGTCTGCTTCACGGGAAAGCGTTGAACCAGGTACGTTCGTAATCGTCAATGCTTTGTAGCCCATTTCCTTCACCTGAACAAGAACCTGGCGGCTGTCCGCAGTTTCTCCACTCTGTGAAATGAAGATGAACAATGGCTTTTCAGATAGAAGCGGCATATTGTAACCGAACTCACTTGAGATATGGACTTCAACAGGAATCTTCGCCAATTTTTCGATGAACTGCTTGCCAACAAGGCCTGCATGATAGGAAGTACCCGCAGCGATAACATAAATGCGGTCTGCTTCTTTCATTGCAGCAACGATGTCAGAATCGATTTCAAGAGCGCCTTCGCCATCCTGGTAGTTCTGGATGATTTTGCGCATCACAAGCGGCTGCTCGTCGATTTCCTTGAGCATGTAGTGTGGGTATGTTCCCTTTTCAATGTCGCTTGCATCAAGCTCAGCTGTATAAGGAGCGCGAGAAATCACTTCTCCATCAAGGTTCTTGATTGTCACTTCATCCTTTGTGACAATAACCATTTCCTTATCCATCAGTTCAACATACTGGTTTGTCACCTGGATCATTGCCATCGCGTCACTAGCAACAACATTGAAGCCATCGCCAAGGCCAACAAGTAGCGGGCTCTTGTTTTTCGCCACAAAAATCGTATCTTCGTTTTGCTCATCTATCAGGGCAAGTGCATATGAACCATGTAAAAGTGACAGCGTCTTACTGAACGCTTCTTCTAAACTCAGACCATCCTTTACGAACAGTTCAATTAACTGAACGATAATTTCAGTGTCTGTTTCACTTTTCAATTCGACATTCTGCAAATACTCGCGCTTCAATAGATCATAGTTCTCGATCACACCATTGTGGACAAGAGTTAATCTGCCAGTTGAGCTTTGGTGAGGGTGAGCGTTCACCTTGCTTGGAGGACCGTGAGTAGCCCAGCGAGTATGGCCGATACCAGCGTTCGCCATTACATCGTTGTCCACAACATTGCGAAGGTCTGCAATGCGTCCTTTTTCCTTAAAAACGTGAACTCCCTTTTCGTTCATGACGGCGATTCCCGCAGAGTCATAGCCTCTGTACTCAAGCTTTTCCAGACCTTTTAATAAAATCTCTTTCGAGTCATTATTTCCGATATATCCAACGATTCCACACATAACTTCTTTTCCTCCTGTACGACAGGGGGCAAGAAGCCTCTTATATAGGGGCGCTTGCCCCCTTATCTCATATAATTGATTTGAGGTCAGACTTTAACTTTAATATCCGATCCCCGCTAGATTTAGCATCCCCATCTCTTTGTGCATTAAGTTGCCTTAATGTTTTAAAGATGGAATTCGCGGCTGTGCTTTCAGCCGGGAGGCATCCGCCGAAACTTCGATAAACCTCCACCTCGTCAACTAACCCACATTTACGGTCAAGGATTAGTCCTGGCGCTTTAGTTTCCCCTTGATCTACCTCTGCCCACCTTTCCAATAAGATCGTTTTATAAGGCATATGTTGCACACACAGCCTTATTTACAAAAACAGGATTATCATACATGATACTCATGCATCCGTCAATAGAAAACAAAGGAAAACAGCCTTCCCGTACAAATACCCTTTACAGGATGACTAAAAACTCCCTTCACAAGAAAAGCGTAAGCGCCTTGTTCAGCCCTGACAAGCGCTGGAGGGCCGATCAGTGAAGTCGCTCTTTGACTTCATTGGGCGGACCGAAGCGACTCGAGGGGCTAGGCGCTGGAGCTGGACACTCCTCTAAGTGAAAAAAATTCTTCTATAAATAAATATGCATAAGGGCTCTTCTACGTGCCGAAGCCCTTATGCATAAGACTGTTTCCTATTCTTTTAATCCCATTTCTTCTTCTACAACGACAGCAATCCGTCTTACATATTCTTCGCAAAGCTCTGCTGTTGCTGCTTCTGCCATAACGCGTACCAATGGCTCTGTTCCGGAAGGACGAACAAGAATCCGTCCGTTGCCGTTCATTTCCGCTTCAACTTGTTCAATCACTGCTTTTACCTTCTCGTTATCTGTTACATGGTGCTTATCCGTCACCCGGATATTCACGAGCATCTGAGGATACTTCTTCATTTCTCCAGCCAATTCAGAAAGCGGTTTGTTCGTTGCTTTCATGATATTGGCAAGCTGAAGGCCAGTTAACAGGCCGTCACCAGTTGTATTGTAATCAAGGAAAATGATGTGCCCGGACTGCTCGCCGCCGAGGTTGTACCCATTCTTCTTCATTTCTTCCACTACATAGCGGTCGCCAACAGCAGTCTGAACACTATGTACTCCGTGCTCTTCCAGGCCTTTGTAAAAACCAAGGTTGCTCATTACGGTAGAAACAACAGTACCCTGCTTCAGCTGGCCTCTATCCTTTAAGAACTTGCCGCAAATATACATGATTTGATCGCCATCAACGATGTTTCCCTTTTCATCGATCGCAATCAGGCGGTCGCCATCTCCATCAAATGCAAGCCCAAGATCTGCACCCTTTTCTTTAACGAATGCAGCAAGTGCTTCAGGATGCGTTGACCCAACACCATCATTGATATTCAAACCGTTAGGTGATGCTCCCATTGTTGAAGTATCAGCATCAAGGTCAGCAAACAAATGCGTAGCCAAAGATGATGTTGCCCCATGTGCGCAGTCCAGCGCGATATGCAGCCCTGTGAATTCTTCATCAACTGATTGCTTAAGATATTGAAGGTACTTTTGGCCGCCTTCAAAGTAATCATTCACCTGTCCTAGGTTAGCACCTACAGGACGAGGAAGCTCATCCACTTCCATATCCATCAATTGTTCGATTTCATTCTCTTGATCATCAGAAAGCTTATATCCATCCGGGCCAAAGAATTTGATGCCATTATCCGCAACTGGATTGTGGGAAGCAGAAATCATAACTCCGGCCTGTGCACCAAGGGCCTTCGTCAAATACGCTACCCCTGGAGTAGAGATGACACCGAGCCTCATTACTTCCGCTCCGATTGATAATAGGCCGGCAACCAGCGCTCCTTCAAGCATATGTCCGGAAATACGAGTGTCCCTTCCAATTAAAACTTTAGGGCGGTCATGTTCTTTTGTAAGGACATAGCCTCCAAAGCGTCCAAGCTTGAAAGCTAATTCTGGTGTCAATTCGCTGTTCGCAACACCACGTACTCCATCTGTACCGAAATATTTACCCATTCTTAAAATCTCTCCTTGTATGAAAAATTGCAGTCAATTACGCATCTTTTTTCGCAACCGATATACTGGCTTTTTCTTTAGCCAATTTCCATGTTATATTTTGAGGTGCTGTCACTTTCATGTCGACTTCATGATTTCCTTCATCCAGTTCCGACACATCAATCAGGATCTTAAAATCATCCGATGACAGAGCTGAAACAATATCACTCGGTCCAGAAACGGTCAAGTTGGTCTGACCGTTTGCAGGATCAAGGAAGTTGACTTCAAAGCCTTCATCCATTCCATCTATTTCTATGGGAACATTGGAAATGCTTTTCTCGGAAGCCTTTGTGACTTTCACGGTCACTTTTACCGTTTCGGGTGATACCTTGACAATTCCTTCACCGATGATGACTGGGAGGGTAATCTCCGTATTCTCATCAATCTTGCTGACATCCACTTCTACCCTGACATTATCAAATTCCTCGAGTACGCCTGGGTCAGCGATGATTTCTGCTTCCTTCGTTTCCAACGTTATTGAATCGATTGTTACTCCACTTGGAGGAGTCCCTTTTCGGACAATATCAATCGGTACCTTTTTGCTTGAGCTTTTAATCGGGATTGTTACCTCGACAACCTGAGGTTCCACAACGACATTAAGCTTGTTCATATCTTTATCCAGAGCTAGTACACTTGCTTCTCGTGTAATTGTTTCTGATATTTTCCCTGAAGAATTGACAGTTGCTTTCACAAAAGTGATTTTATCCACGACATCTTTGGCACCTGTTATTTGGACTTTATTAGGCTTTACCGCTGGCTTCTCGGCTATATAGCCTTCCTCAACTATATTACCGCTGAACTCAGCCTCCACCTTGAATTCCTTCGTCACCTTTTCCTGGATGGAAACATTCGCATAACCAGGTTCGATGGTAACGGTCAGGCGATCCGAAACATCTTTAATCGTAATCGGGACTCGCTGATTTCCGAGCTCCGCCTCTGTCAAATCTACGAACACTTCGAAATTCCGCAGAGTTTTCGCCTGCTGAACAAGGTTCTTTGGGCCTTGCAGCGTGACTGTAACAGTCTCAGGAACACCGGATACTACTAAAGTATCGGTATCATAAACCCTTTTTACCGGTACATTTTCAACCGTCTCCACCTTTTCATCTGATGGTACATACACATCACCGGGCTTATCGGGATCATTCTTAGGTACAGACCCGAAGAGCAGGACGGCTAGAACCAGGGCAACCACTTTTATGAACCAGGGATTATCCATCCATTTATCCATTTTTCTTCCCCCTCCAATTCCAGCGGGTAGAAGCGGCCTGCTTAATTCTTGATGGGGAAATCAGTTCGGCTGTGAGCAGTTCCCTAAGCGTTTCCCCGCTCAAGTCGCGGTAAAGTTCACCATTCCGGGTAACCGATACATTCCCTGTCTCCTCAGAAACCACAATCGTGATACTGTCAGTTACTTCACTGATTCCAAGAGCGGCCCTGTGCCTTGTACCCAGCTCCTTCGAGATGAACGGACTTTCCGACAGCGGCAGATAACATGCAGCCGCTGCTACGATGTTTTTCTGTATGACTACAGCTCCATCATGAAGCGGTGTGTTCGGTATAAAAAGATTAATCAACAGTTCAGATGAGATTCTTGATTGAAGCTGAATGCCTGTTTCTATGTAATCACTCATTCCTGTTTCTCTTTCAATTGAGATCAATGCTCCGATCCGGCGCTTCGCCATATAATCGGTTGCCTTGATAATGGCCTCCACCATCTTCTCTTCGTCTTCCTCTTCCTGCAGCCCTGATCTGGCAAAGAGCCTTCCCCTGCCGAGCTGTTCGAGTGCCCGTCGCAATTCGGGCTGGAAGATGATGATAATGGCCAGGAATCCCCAGGTTAGTACTTGTTCCATCATCCAGCTAAGAGTATTCAATCCGAAGTAATCACTGACAAACTTTACGATCAGGATAACAAAGATCCCTTTTAAAAGCTGGACAGCCTTTGTTCCTCGAATTATCGCAATCAGCTTATAAATGACGAACCAAACCAGGAGAATGTCAACAATATTAGCTAGATATTCTAAAAAATCGAAATCCGCAAACGACATTGCACTTCCTCCAGTTGAGTAGTAAGACTGTTTCAGAAAAGCAGCTAACCTTCCTGAAAGTTCAATCAGCCTTGTAGTAAAGCTCTTTTCGTAAAAATGACGAAACAGCGTTTGTAAAGGCTCTTTTTTCAAACAGCCTTTGTAAAAAAAAGCGGAAGATGCCAATGCACTTCAGCCTATAAACAAAGATAACTTTCTTATTATAACATAAGCGTTGTTTAAATTAATAATGAAGTCTACTGCAGTTCCCTGCCAATTAATCCTTTTTGATGGACTCTAAAAAACAGCCATTCCTACTGGAATGACTGTTCTTTATCATCGTTCTCAAAAAGATCTGCCGTATTTTTAGCTGTCTTCTTAATATGGTACCAGATCCACTCGAACACTTCATTAACCTCTGTTATTTCACCGGTGACATTGCCCGCAGAAGCCATGTAATTTTCACCCTTGATCAACTCACCGTTGATCACTGTGACATTCCCCTGGACTTCGCCTTCAATTTTCACCTTGCCATTCCTGACAACGACATCACCCTTGACGACTTCTCCTTCAGGCACGATGACTGTATCGTTTTGGACAATCAAATTAGGCTGCTTCGATACTGAAAACTGATGTTCTTCGTTCCATGTTGAAAAGATGCTGCCGGTCATTAAAGCTAAAAAGAGCGAGGCAGCTGTTAAAACTGGATGACTCCTGAACCACCGCTGTATTTCCGTCTTTTTCTTTTCCTTTGGCAATCCGGCCATTACTTTTGAAGTAAAATCATCCGGAGCCTGGATGTGAGAGGTACTCTGAACAAGAGCGATTGCTTTATTCAGCTCCCTGAAGTATTCCTGGCAATCTGAACAGCTTTGCAGGTGCTCCCTTAAAATCTTTTCATGTTCTTCTGAGATTTCTTCATCTAGGTATTCATGCATATAGTCGATAATTTGTTCAGAACATTTCATATTCTTTCACCTCACCTTATACGTGTCGCAACTGTTGCCTTAAGGCTTCTCTTCCTCGATGGATCCTCGTCTTCACTGTGCCAAGCGGCAAATCCAGTATTTCACTAATCTCATTCAGGCTGAGTTCTTCAATATACTTTAATACGATGACCGACCGATATTTATCGGGTAGTTTTGAAATTTCTTTTTGAATTGTATCGTGTAATTCGATACTTTCAACCTCATCTTCTGGTAAGGGTGTTTCCGATGGAACCTGAGAATACATCGTCAAGCCCTCTGTTCCAGGCACTTCCGCATCAAGGAAATAATCAGGTTTCTTTTTACGGATCCGGTCAATGCATAGGTTAGTAGCAATTCTATACAGCCATGTTGAAAACTTCAAGTTTTGATTGAAGCTGTTGATATTGATATATGCACGGATAAAAGCTTCTTGTGAAATATCTTCTGCCTCATGCCGATTCCCGAGCATACGGTAGCAAAGCTGGAATACCTTGTCCTTGTATACTTCAACAATCTCTCCATAGGCATTCTGGTCACCCTTGATCACCTGTTTTATTCTGTGTTTTACAATTGTCTCCATTATTTTACCTCCGCGCTTCATGCGGCTAATCGATATACGAATCGATTCCGTAAAAGGTTTCGTTTTTTTTATAAAAACTTTATTTAAGTATGTAATTGACAAAATCATCTACGAACTGACTTATTCTTGCAAAAAAAGTCTAAAAAACTCGATAAGTTAATATTAACAAATTTTTACCAGTTTGGTTTAAAAAGTTTTTACAGGGGTATAAATGGACTATATTTCAGTTGAAAGCGAGGAAACAATTAATGTGTGCAGAAACGTTGTTGAAGGATATTGAAAATTGCCGTAAAGAGATGGTTGAATTAGCCGCAAAAACCTCGCTGTCAAATCAACGGGTTGTAGATATCAGCACTAAACTCGACCATTTACTAAATAAATACTATCACTTATCATCAAAAAATACATTTCTATATTAATAATAAGAGAGCAGCAGCCACATGGCCGCTGCTCCTATTTTTTCTCACTAATATGAGTCTATTCCAAAACTACTGGAGCATTACAAAAGTTTCTCTCCAAATAAAGATCCCATCAACGCGACTGCTGCGACAGCTGTCTTGTTCTTTTCATCAAGAATTGGATTCACTTCGACGAATTCAGCTGAAGTGATGATTTTTGCTTCAGCCAACATTTCCATTGCCAGATGGCTCTCACGGTAACTGATTCCTCCGGTTACCGGCGTCCCGACACCAGGAGCATCTGTTGGATCCAGCCCATCCAGATCAAGTGAAAGATGGACGCCATCTGTCTTATCTTTAAGATAGTTGACTGTTTCCTCAATGACCGCAGCCATTCCGAGCCGGTCAATTTCATGCATCGTGAACACCTTGATGCCAAGCTCCCTGATTAAATCCTTCTCACCATCATCCAGCGCACGTGCCCCGATGATGACAATGTTTTCTGGTTTTACCTTTGGTGCATACCCGCCTAACTGAGTCAGCATTTCATGTCCTAATCCCAGGCTGGCAGCCAATGGCATTCCGTGGATGTTCCCTGATGGTGAAGTATCTGCTGTATTCAAGTCAGCATGTGCATCATACCAAATGACACCCAGGTTTTTATAATGCTTGGATACACCCGTTAAAGTGCCAATCGCAATGCTGTGGTCGCCTCCTAAGACAAGCGGAAAAGACCCTGATTCAATAATTCTGTCTACCTCACCAGCAAGCAAGCTGTTTTTTTCAGCCACTAGCTCCAGATTGCGGAGATTGCTGTTAGGATCAATCTTTACCTCCGGCCGGCCAACTGCTATATCTCCCAAATCCTCTATCTCATCAAATAACACTCTTAATCTTTCATTAATTCCAGCATAACGGATCGCACTTGGGCCCATGTCGACTCCCCTTCTCATCTGACCCAAATCCATAGGCATGCCAATAATCGAAAGTTTCTTCATATATTATTCCCCCTAGCTTTCTCTCATCTACCCCCTATTTTAAACGCTTTCATCCGAATGACTCAACCGGACAATTTCGTGAATATATATACAGTTTGGAATTAAGTGAATTTATGGTCTGGATTCAGGGATACCTGTACCACCTTTTTGGGGAGTTTGAACAATTTTAGCGTGAGTAGCAGCGGAACCCGTATATCCAACTGCACTTTCTTGACAGCTTTGGACTCTGCAGACTGAAACCTGTCACAATAACGGCTTTTTCTTGACAGCTTTGTGCTCCACAGCCTGAACCCTGTCACAATAACGGCTTTTTCTTGACAGCTTTGGACTCCGTTGCCTGAAACCTGTCACAATAACAGCACTTTCTTGACAGCTTTGGACTCTGTTGCCTGAAACCTGTCACAATAACAGCACTTTCTTGACAGCTTTGGACTCCAAAGCCTGAAACCTGTCACAATAACAGCACTTTCTTGACAGCTTTGGACTCCAAAGCCTGAAACCTGTCACAATAACCGCTTTTTCTTGACAGCTTTGGGCTCCGCAGCCTGAAACCTGTCACAATAACCGCTTTTTCTTGACAGCTTTGGGCTCCGCAGCCTGAAACCTGTCACAATAACCGCTTTTTCTTGACAGCTTTGGCCTCCAAAGCCTGAAACCTGTCACAATAACAGCACTTTCTTGACAGCTTTGGACTCTGCAGCCTGAAACCTGTCACAATAACAGCACTTTCTTGACAGCTTTGGACTCTGTTGCCTGAAACCTGTCAAAATCACACTAGCTTCTTGACAGCGCTAGCTCTAGCTCTTTCTCCTCCAATGCTGTCTAAACATTGACCTACTGATATCACTGAAATAGAAGGCCAAAAATCCAATAGACTGTTAGGAGGAATAAAAAAAGCCATAAACCCGGTTGGATTTATGGCTGAAATGGTATTTATGTAGTGTGATGGTGGAGCCTAGCGGGATCGAACCGCTGACCTCCTGCGTGCAAGGCAGGCGCTCTCCCAGCTGAGCTAAGGCCCCATTTGGAGCGGAAGACGGGATTCGAACCCGCGACCCCAACCTTGGCAAGGTTGTATTCTACCACTGAACTACTTCCGCATGATTTTATTATAATTGATAAAACCCCTAAAAATAAAGGATTAAGTTCATTCTTAGGGGTCTTAACATGAGTGAGCCATGAAGGACTCGAACCTTCGACCCTCTGATTAAAAGTCAGATGCTCTACCGACTGAGCTAATGGCTCGTTAATGGCTGGGCTAGCTGGATTCGAACCAACGCATGTCGCAGTCAAAGTGCGATGCCTTACCGCTTGGCTATAGCCCAATGAAAAAATAAAAAGGACATTAGTAGCTTGTCCAATGTTAATATGTATTAAAATGGTGGAGGGGGACGGATTCGAACCGCCGAACCCTGAGGGAGCGGATTTACAGTCCGCCGCGTTTAGCCACTTCGCTACCCCTCCACATATAAATGCTTCTGTACCTAGATAGATGCTCAAAATCCCTTCGGGATTTCTCGCATGCTTCCGCTGAAGTTTATTCAAGGAAGAAAGAAGCATGGTGCCGGCAAGAGGACTTGAACCCCCAACCTACTGATTACAAGTCAGTTGCTCTACCAATTGAGCTACACCGGCATTAGGAAATATCACTGAGTAAAAATAATGGTGGAGGATGACGGGATCGAACCGCCGACCCTCTGCTTGTAAGGCAGATGCTCTCCCAGCTGAGCTAATCCTCCATTGTTAAACTGTTTATTAAAGTTGATGGTGACCCCTACGGGATTCGAACCCGTGTTACCGCCGTGAAAGGGCGGTGTCTTAACCGCTTGACCAAGGGGCCATATAATAATATATTCAGAGCTTCCAAGCGGGCTCGAACCGCTGACCTCTTCCTTACCATGGAAGTGCTCTACCTGCTGAGCTATGGAAGCATATTGCTGCCAGCTCAAATGACTTTCGTCATTTAGAGATAATGGCTCCGCAGGTAGGATTCGAACCTACGACCGCTCGGTTAACAGCCGAGTGCTCTACCACTGAGCTACTGCGGAATAGTGGTAATTTATCATAACTCTTGCAGATGATTCGAATGCCTCACCTTAGGAATTTGTCCAAGATGAAATGCATTTTTGCCCGGCGGCGTCCTACTCTCACAGGGGGAAACCCCCAACTACCATCGGCGCTGAGAAGCTTAACTTCCGTGTTCGGTATGGGAACGGGTGTGACCTTCTCGCCATCGCCACCAGACAATTCTTTAGGACAATATTTATTATACTGTCTTTTATGCATTTTTCAAGAGGAAATTTTTATTCCCTCAAAACTAGATAATGTTTGTAAGAAGAAGAAGAAAAACGAGTAATCTATTTGGTTAAGTCCTCGAACGA
>NZ_JAGGQU010000021.1 GCF_018613155.1 Bacillus sp. ISL-55
AGCACTTATTAGACATTTCAAGAGTAACCTTCTTCAAAATGTCTATTAAACAGCATTTCCTAGACATTTCGAAGTAAACGGGCTTCAAAGTGTCTATTATGCAGGGGCTCATAGACATTCCGAGGGTATCGGTCTGAAAATGAAAAACTTTCCTTGGCTAATAGTATTGACATATTATTATCTGAATATTAATATAGTTCTTGTAAATATATTTTACAATAATAAAAATCAATGACGAGAACACGTCCTTTATGGAACCTGATCCCCAGAGAGCCGGTGATTGCTGCAAGCCGGTGTTCAGATTATAGAGGAACATCCTCTCCGAGATGCAAAGCTGAAACTTATTTGCAGTAAGCTTTTGCCGGCTTGTCCGCCGTTAGATGGAACACGTATGATGGTACGTTGATGAGAGCCGCATGTTTGTGCGGAATCAGGGTGGTAACGCGAGCACAACTCGTCCCTAATTTGGGGCGAGTTTTTTGTTTTTCATTTTATAACATTCCGTTCCGAATTTCCTATACTCTCAGTGCCAGAACATTATATTAGGAGGAGAAAAAAGGATGGGAAGCTTAAGAGGTAAAGAAACACTCACGATCGGTCTGATGTTATTTGCATTATTTTTTGGAGCAGGGAATCTGATTTTTCCGCCGTTCCTGGGGCAGGAAGCCGGAGCGAATTTTTGGCCAGCGATGCTTGGTTTTGTTGTTACGGGAGTGGGGCTCCCATTATTGACTGTGGTTGTCATTTCAATGGCTAAGGATGGGGTAAAGGAAATCGGTTCAAGGGTACACCCGGTTTTTGCAGTCGTTTTCAGCGCTGCTGTTTATTTGTCGATTGGGCCTTTCTTCGGTATTCCTAGAAGCGCAAATGTCGCTTTTGAAATGTCCGTTAAACCGTTCCTTGGTGGATCCGGAACAAATTCTCTAGTACTTTTACTGTTTACATTAGTCTTTTTCGCACTCGTTTTCTGGGTTACGTTAAACCCTTCAAAAATGGTTGAGCGGATTGGCAGCATCCTGACGCCTGTTTTGCTTGCAGCTATCGTCCTGCTTGTGATTGGCAGCTTTTTAAAACTGGATGGATCGTTTGGAGAGGTATCTGAAAAATACTCGGCAGCACCATTTGCCACTGGTTTCCTTGAAGGGTACCTAACAATGGACACAATCGCTGCATTGGCCTTCGGAATCATTGTTGTTGGGGCTATCCAGCAGAAAAAATCTCTTGAACGAAAGCAGGTTGTTAGGGAAACACTGAAAGCTGGCGTAATTGCTGGTGTTGGACTGGCTTTTGTATATGTAACAGTCGGCCTTCTCGGTGCTAAAATGGCCTCAGTTGGCGAATACGAAAATGGCGGTGCTATTTTAACAGAGTCGGCAAAGCTGATGTTCGGGGCACCTGGCATGCTGCTGCTCGGCTTGATTGTAACGCTGGCCTGCTTCACAACCGCTGTTGGCCTTGTTGCGGCGACAAGCCAATTTTTCGCTAAAATGATGCCAAAGGTTCCTTATAAAACTTACACACTAGTTGTAACCGTGGTTAGCTTATTAATTGCGAATCTTGGTCTTAACCAGATCATTTCGATTTCAGTTCCAGTGTTGATCGTTCTATACCCGATCACTATCGTGCTTGTTATGCTATCTTTCCTGGACCGTTTTTTCAAGGGATCTCGTGGAGTTTATGTCGGTGCGGTGTTTGCAACGACACTTGTTAGCGTAGTTGACGGTTTGAAAACATTCGGAGTTGAGTCTGAAGCATTAGCATCACTTTTAAAATCACTGCCGCTGTATGCGGAGGGACTCGGCTGGCTGCTGCCCGCTCTTGTTGGCGCTCTTGTTGGCGCACTTGCTGGCTGGATCTTCACAAAGTTGGGATTACCCAGGAATTTAAATACAGCTTCAGAATAGCAAATTAGTCATAAACTCCTGGCTGATTAAGCAAAAGCACCTTTAAAAGACTGAACCGGACATGAAAATATGTCCGGTTTTTTATTATCGGGAATTCAGTAAACGTTAGATATATATTACAAATACATTGCATCCTCCTTCCACTTCCCCATCATACACACAACATTTCCATATATCCTCCAAAAATAAACAAATATTGTCTTCAGATCGTTTTTTTTAAAACACATTATTTCAGTACATTACAAAACCTAGCGATAATGACCTGCATTAGATTTCTTTTTTTACAGCATCAGACCATCGCACTAATTTAAAATCCCGTTCAAACCGCTTCCATTTTTTAACGGAATCGTTTTCATTCCCGTTCAAGCCCACACTCGGGACTTATGACACCTGCCTCCAAACAAGTATATACAGGTGTTGACGGCAGTCTGCTAAATCAATAGAGTCAGTGAGGTAGAAAAATTGAATGGAGTTGTAGACATGAGACCTATGAACAAAACGCTAAGATTGTTTGTCATGATCAGCACTGTGATCATGCTGGCACTTTCAGCGAACTTAAACTCTGCCTTTGCAGCTGTTACACAGCCAGAAGCAGATACACCTTTGAAAAAGGAAAATCTGCAAAAGCTGTCAGCTCAAAGCGTCAAGAAATTGGACAATGGTGTTCAATTCGACTTAGGAGAATACAATGCATTTATTCGTATTTTTTCAAAAGATCTTGTAAAAGTTTCTATTTTAAAAGATGGAGAGAAGGAAGAGTTTTCTCCTGCGATTAAAAAGCAACAATGGGAGACTCCAAGATTCAAGACACAGGATGGCAAAAAGGAATTCACCATTTCAACGGATGAATTGACCATCAAAATCAGCAAAGCACCATTTGGTGTGAAGTTTATGGACAAGCAAGGGAATGTCATTAATGAAGACTACTTGCAAAATGGTTCGGCCGCTGGTTATGAAGACGGCAAGCCATATGTTTTCAAGAAAACCGAAAAAGGCGAGAACTTCTATGGTTTCGGTGAGCAGGCTGGCTTGAACTTCAACCAGCGCGGTGAAAGTATCGGCATGTGGAACACAGATGCTTATTCATATGAAAAAGACACGAAATATGTTTATACTTCTATTCCTTTCTTCATCGGTTTGAAGGATAAAAAAGCTTACGGAATACTTTTCGATAATTCCTACCGTTCTTACTATGAAATGGCGAGCGAGTCAGATGACTACTATTACTTTTATGCCAATGGCGGCCCTCTTACGTACTATTTCATGAACGGACCTGAAATCTCGGATGTACTGGATGTTTATACAGAATTAACCGGTAAAATGGACATGCCTGCAAAATGGACATTAGGTCTGCACCAAAGTAAGTGGGGATACACAGCGGATGAGATCGTGAATGTGGCGAAAACATACCGCGAAAAGAATATTCCCTTGGATACGATGCACTTTGACATTGATTACATGGATGGATACCGTGTATTCACTTGGGACGAGAAATACAAGCAAGCATTGAAACAGCTGAAGTCCATGCCTGGATTCCACGCAATCGCAATCAATGATCCAGCTGTTAAGCAGGATGAAAACTACCGTTTGTACCAGGAAGGCACGAAAAATGATTACTGGGGAAAGAATGCAGACGGGACACCGTTCATTGGTCCAGTCTGGCCAGGACAATCTGCTTTCCCTGACTTCTCAAAAGAAGAAGTCCGCACATGGTGGGCTAAGAACCACAACATCTTGTTTGATGAAGGAATTGACGGTATCTGGAACGATATGAATGAGCCTGCTGTATTCCTTGATGATGAAAAGCATAATCATACGATGCCGCTCGATTCTTATTTTGGCTATGAAAATGATAAAAAACTGCATACTGAATACCATAATCTATACGGACATGATGAAGCAGAAGCAACCTATAATGCTTGGGGAATGCACAAGCCAAATGTACGTCCTTTCGTTCTGACTCGTGACATGTTTGCCGGAACACAGCGCTATGCTGCACTTTGGACTGGCGATAACGTAAGTAACTGGGAACACTTGCAAATGTCTATCCCTATGAACACCAATATCGGTCTTTCTGGGGTATCATTCGTAGGAAACGATATCGGCGGTTTCGCTCAGCGTCCGGATGCTGAATTGTTTGCGCGCTGGATTGAAGTCGGAGCATTCCTGCCATTCTCTCGTATCCATTATGATAGTGATGCCAAAGCCGCGATCAAACAGGGCCAGGAGCCTTGGGCATTTGGTCCGGAAGTTGAAGAAATCTCCAAGAAATACATCGAAATGCGTTACCAGTTGATGCCTTACCTTTACAATGCATTCAGGGATTCTTCTGAAACGGGCACACCGGTCCAGCAGCCGCTTGTCTACCATTACCAGGAAGATGAGAACACTTATGACATCAACGACCAGTTCATGTTTGGCGATTCGATGATGCTTGCTCCTGTTGTTACACAAGGCCAGACTAGCCGTGACGTATACCTGCCACAGGGTGAAACATGGGTAGATTTCTGGTCAAACAAAGAGTATGACGGTGGACAAACAATCAAGGTGGATGCACCACTTGGTCACCTGCCAATCTTCGTGAAGAAGGATTCAATGATTCCGACTCGTGAAATACAGCAATATACAGGTGAAAAAGACCTGACCAATCTTGTATTGGACACATACCTTAAAAATGAAGCAACATACAGCTTCTATGAAGATGACGGTGAATCACTTGACCATCGCATGGGTGAATTTGATGTAACGGATTTCCAGATCAAGAAAAACGGTAACAAAATCGAGTTCTCTAAAACGATGTCAGCTGACAATTACGATTCAGCGATCAAGCAATACACATTGAAGCTGAATAATGAAAAAGCGCCTAGAAAAGTCCAGGCAGCTCAAAATCATTACAAAGCAGCTAAGTCAATGAAAGAGATGACAGATACTCAACGTTCATATTTCTATGAAACTGAAACGAAAACTCTGTACGTAAACGTTCCAGCAGAGGAAAGCAAAAAAGTACAAATTAAATTTTAATGAATTTAGGGACTAATCATAATTGTGATTAGTCCCTTCTATTATTTTTGATAATTGGTGGTGACGAGATGAAGCAAAAAAAGAAATGGCTTATTTTATTGTTTTCTGGTATTCATTATGATGAACCCAAATCCAAAAGAGCAATCTCAAAAGCAAAAGCCTGTTCATGTGCAGAACCTGTTCACAGACTTGCAAACAGATCAAGCTCGATACTCTCCAGGTGAAAAAGTAGACTTCAAACTGAATACAAACGCCACGGCTTATAATATCAAAGTTTCCTATTTTCATTTAGATAAGAAATTGAAAGAGGAAATTTTCGTAAACAAAGGCTCCTGGTCATGGGCTCCGCCGAAGACCGATTTCAAAGGATACCTGATTGAAGTTGAATTATCTGCTGGAAACGAAATACAAACCGAGACAATAGCTGTAGATGTGTCCAGTAACTGGCGCAAATTTCCCCGTTACGGTTTCCTATCGGGCTTCGACGATATGCCTTCCGAAAACATAAAAAAAATGATCTCGTCGTTAAATCGATATCACCTCAATGGATTGCAATTCTATGATTGGCATTTTGAACATCAACAGCCACTCAAGCTGAACTCTGACGTCCCTGCATTACATTGGCAGGATGTAGCGAACCGGAATATATCACTTCATACCATAAACCAATACATTTTTTTCGCCCACGAACGTAATATGGAAACAATGGCCTACAACTTATTGTATGGCTCTTTCGAAGACAGAGGGCTTGAATACGACTGGCATTTGTTCAAGGACCGTGAACGGACAGAGATTGACCAGCACCCCCTTCCTGATGAGTGGAAAAGCAATATCAACATCATGAATCCTACCAATCCATGGTGGCAGGACTATCTGATTGACCAGCAGCGTTCGGTTTATGAGGCCCTTCCCTTCGACGGATGGCATATTGACCAGCTAGGTGATCGCGGCGAAGTCTTTAATGAGTGGGGAGACCAAATATTGATCGATGAAAGCTTTGCTCCATTTTTAAAAAAGTTCAAAAACAACTTTCCCGGCAAACAGATTGTCATGAATGCAGTGAACCAGTATGGACAAGCTTCGATCTCACAGGCATCACCAGCCTTCTTATATACGGAAGTCTGGGATGAATTTAGATATTTCAATGACCTCAAAAAAATCCTTGATGAAAACTCCTCTCTTTCAGGCGGAAAGAGTTCGGTTCTTGCTGCTTATATGAATTACCAGCATTCCAACCAGCCAGGTGAATTCAATGAACCTGGTATATTGCTCGCGAATTCGGTTATTTTTGCGAATGGAGGCGCCCATCTCGAGCTTGGAGAACATATGCTGTCCAAAGAATATTTCCCTCATAACCAGTTACAGCTTCCAGCTAATTTAGAAAGGAAACTGATTTCTTATTACGATTTCCTGACAGGATATGAAAATTTGTTAAGAGATTCCGTAACTGAATCAGATGTTTCACTGGAATCAAAAGATGGATTGCCATTATCCATTGATGCAGCAAAGCAGAATGAACTTTGGGTCATTGCGAAGAAGAAAGAGAATAAAAAAGTTCTTCACTTCATTAATTTCCTTGATGCCAATTCAATGGAATGGCAAGATACAAACGGCGACCAGGCAAAGCCGGAAACGCAGAAAAACCTTGCCTTTGTAATGACTGATGATAAAAAAGCAGAGAAGATCTGGATGGCTTCTCCGGATGTCAAAGGCGGGAAACCCATCTCCATTCCTTTTAGACAAAATGGGGATAAAATCATTCTCACTCTGCCGTCGCTCACATATTGGGATATGGTGGTCATTGAATATTAATGATATAAAAAGAGGCTGCAGCGTGCAGCCTCTTTTTTCCCATTCACTTACGCTCGTTTAAACGGCCACCAGTTTGCTTCACCAAAGTTCTTCACAAGTACCGGGATGAACAGCGGCAGCATGATGAATGCGTATAAGAACAATCCTACCAGGAGGATCGATGCGATTTGGAGCAAGGACATCATTCCTGATGGCATCATCGCCGCGAAGGTACCGCCCAGGATGATGGCTGCCGAAATGATGACAGTTCCCATCTTTTTCATCGACAGCAGCATCGCTTCAGAGATTGATAGATTCTTATATTCATTGAAACGATCCATCAAGAAGATGCTGTAGTCGACTCCAAGAGCAACCAGGATGACGAATGCAAAGAACGGTACTGCCCAGCTGATGCCAGAATAACCAAGGATATCTACATAAATGACCTCATTGACAGCCATAGCAGTATAATAGGTTAAAATCAATGAGCCGATAATGTAGATTGGCATGATGATCGAACGGAACAGGAAGACCAGGATGATGCCTATCCCGAGCAGCATCAGGATTACTGTCCGTGAATAATCCTGCCCTGACATTGTATCAAGGTCCGCGTTCGTGCTCGTGATACCGCCGATTGCCACATCTGCGTTCTCAAGCTTCGTCCCTTTCGTCGCACGCTTGACTGCTTCCTCGATTTCAGCCACCTGAGCCATCGCTTCATTTGAATAAGGATTTGCTTCAAAGATAACGTCCATCGTCATGACTTTACGGTCGTTTGACATATAAACATCAAATACCTGGGTGAATTCTTCACTCTCAAGAACGTCAGCTGGCAAATAAAACCCCTTGGAATCCGATTCAGCCAGTCCATCCAAATATTCCTGCGCAGAGACAAGACCTTCAGATACCTGGTTCAAGCCATCTGTGCTCTGGCTAAGACCATTTGTGAGCTGGCTCAACTGGCCGCCGAGACCGCCAAATCCTGAAAGCAATTGTTGCTGACCGGCATTGATTCCAGTCAACCCATCCGATAACTTAGGGAAGTTAGCAACAATCTGCCCCTGTCCATCAGCGAGCTGATTCAATTCCGCCTGCTGCTGCTCGATTCCGTCGATGAGCTGTTGAAGGCCAGGGCCGAAGTTTGCCTGCTGGGTAAGGGCTCCGGCAAAGACTTCGTTTGTTTGGGCCATGCCGCCAGTAATCAGCGCAAGTTTTTGGTTCAATTCATTTATCCCATCTGATGCTCCAGCTAATTTTTGTTGATATATACCTAGGGCTCCTTTTAACTTCTGGTAATCTCCATCTGTCTTTAAAGTGCCGTCTCTATTTTCCAAATAGCTGAATAGTTGTCCATTCGTTTCTGAGATTCCATTCGATAGCTGAGCAACACCAGCGTCAGCTTCCTTGTACCCAGCTTCAATCTTTGCAAGGCCAGTCTGCATCTCCACATACTTCCCCTGTAGCTCCTGATACCCAGCCAGCAATGCCTCAGCTCCAGCCTTAGCTTCTGCTAATCCAGCCTGAATCTGATCAGACCCGACAGATCCCTGGCGGATGCCATTTTCGATTTTTGCCAGGTTGTTCTGGATTTCACCGAGGCCTGACTTGATTTCGGTTGTGCCATTAATCAGCTGGTTGATGCCGTCAGCAGCACCTTCCAATTCTGGAGCTGATTTAGACAGCTCAGCTTCTGCTTCCTGAAGGCCTTCACTGATTTTATCCAGGCCTTCTTTTCCTTCTCCAAGGCCTGAACCAAGGGTTTCTGCTTGCTTTGAAACAAAGAAGTCTTCGATTGGTTCACCGGTTGGTCTTGTGACCGAGCGGACTGTATCAACGAGGTCGACCTTTTCCAATTCAGAGCTGATTTTCTCAGCCAGCTCGATGTATTCAGCTGAATCCATTCTTTCGTCATTTTTCAGGATGACCTGTGTCGGCATCGATTCACCAGGTCCAAAGCTATCGGCAATGGCATTGAATGCCTTGATTGAGTTTACATCGCCACTGATTTCATCCAATGAGTTATAGCTTAACTCCCCATCGTAGGCAAACAGGAACGGTACGCATACCGCGGCTACGATTAGGAGGCTGAGAAATGGGCGGGCCAGTGAAAAGCTGCCGACCGTTCCCCATAGCTTGCTTTCACCATGTTCAGCGCTTTGTTTAGAAGGCCAGAATATCTTTTGTCCTAATACCGCCATAAAAAATGGGACAATCGTGAATAATCCAAGCAAAAGCATCGCGACACCAATCGCTACTGCTGCAGCAGATTGGTAGAGAATGAATTGCGAGAACCCAATAGCGGCAAATCCTATCATAACAGCTACACCGCTGAAAAATACTGTACGTCCCGCATTCTTGTATGTCGCGACAATCGCAGCCGGCACGCTTTCATGATGTGTCATCTCTTCCTTAAATCGGCTTAGCAGCAAGATACAATAATCTGTGCCGATTCCGAACAGAACGGCCACAAGGAAGATTTGCGTATAGTTCGAGAGCGGAAAGTTGAATTGATCAACAAGCATCGCTACGATTGATTGTGATACAAGGTATGACATCCCCACTGTCAGTAACGGAATGACAGGTGCGACGACTGACCTGAACACAAGCAGCAGCACAACAAGGATAAAGACAACCGTAATGCCTTCTGTCTTCTTCAAGCCTTCTTCAGAGCTGTTCATCAAGTCCTCGTTTATTAGCCACTGACTTGTGTAATAATAGTCAACGTCAACGTTTTCAATTGTTTCATAGAGCAGCTTGCTGACTTCTGCTGGTTCACGGTCATTCCAGCTGACCGTAACAGATGTAAGGATGGACTTTCCATCCTCGGAGACAAGCTGATCCTTCAGACTTTCTTCATTGAAATGTGTCAGGATATCGGTGATACCGATTTCCTCACTATTTTTTTCAAGCTCGGAGATTGCCTTCTCCGCCTCCTTGATTTCTTCCTGTGTCAATTTCTTTTCACTATGGAAAACAAGTGCGACCTGGGTTTCATCCCCGCCGCCTTCTTGTTTCCTTACCTCATCCATGATTTTACCGGCCAATGTTGATGAGTACTCATCAGGCACTGTGATCTGCCCTTTTTCCCGGACAAGTTCCGCCATATTCGGTGCGGCCATGAAAAGGCCTGCAGCCACCAAAATCCACGCAATAAGGACTAACCATTTTTGCTTAATTATGAATTTCACGTTATTCCACCCTGCTCTTTCTATCAATTAAAATATCATTCAGCTTGTCGTACATCTTCAGGAAACTGACGATTTCATCCTGGTCAAACTGCGTAATGAACGATTCAACAAGGGCATGAATCCGCTCCTCTGTCTTTTGGAACAGGTCATTTCCTTTGTCGGTCAATGCCAGATAAACAAGGCGCCGGTCATTTTCATCCCTCGTTCTCTGAATGAGGCCTTTCTCCCACAAGCGCGTAATAATCGCGGTGATTGCGCTTTTTTTTACATCAAAAACTCCCGCCAGCTCAGAGGATGTGCATGAACCTACTTTGTTGATATACCGCAGTGTATAATGCTGGTCATTAGTTAGATCAGAACCTATTTCTTCCTTGATCAAACCTTCGGCAATCTTGTTGACCGAAAATGAAACATGGATATAATGGTCCACTAAATCCTTGATCGATTTCTCACACATGTTTATATATTCACCCCGTCTAAAACTTATTCCACACCTTAACTGTTCAACTGTTTAACTATTAACCCTTTTAACTTTAATCCTAATCAATTCCTATTGTCAATATGAAAACAAAAAAAGACTGCCAGGTTTAAAACCAGGACAGTCCAGCTATTTAAAAGGTGTTATAAATATTCGCACACTCTTCACCTGTTGGCTCATAAAAACAATGAAGCTTAAATCGGCCGACATGCGGCTGATTGTACCATGTTGGCGGACAATCCCCAGGTGGGCGGAAATACCACAGGCTGAATTTTGCCGGCCAAAGTCTCTCCCCTTTAAGCGCACGCCTTGCGAGTCTTTTCTCAGACTCTCTTGCCCGCTGATAAAAATAACCCTTTTGCGTTGCTTCAAAAGCATGCTCCTGATAAATCATCTGCGGCACGGTCCTTAACCCCTTAAAATCAGAACAGTTCGCACGTATCCGGTTAATCCCTACGTTTCCCACCATCAGCATTCCCTGCTGCCCTTCAGCCTCAGCCTCCGCTCGCAACAATCGGGCCAACAAATCGACATCAGCGTCCGTATGCTTCACAACTGCCATGGTTAAAACCTCCAGCCTTTAATATTACATCTTATTTTCAGAAGGCTTGTGCTATCACTAATATTCCGTGTCAAGCATTTCTGGCAGCAAGCTTTTTTTCATACTCACCAAGAATAAGGGTATGGGGCATAGTATGGATAACCAAAATCATATCCATAGATCGGACTGAACAGCACTGCAACAAGCAGTCCCGCGGCTAAGGTTACTAAAGATTACGCAAAAACAAAGAAATTTTCTGGGTGTTTATCCACTCATCAAAAGTTTTATAGGTATTTGTCCATTTTCCGGCAGAATATCCTCTCTCAATATAAATGAACATTTGGGCCAAAGACTGCATATAGTACCTCAAAGACGGAATAAGGATGAAATATTATGCCAGTCACAATAAACCTCTTTTATTTCAAAGTTAATAGTGTTTCGGGAAATGGCTCCATTACCATTGGATCAGCAATCCATAACAGCCATACAGCCAATGATAAGTCACAAGGAATAAATTCTTCTTTTGGAGATGCCTCACCAACTGAAGCATTAATGGATAATGTCTATATTGATCCGGATGTAAATGACCAAGCTGCGATTGCCACGGCAGATTCAACCTATCAGGGAGTTCCGCTGGCCCCAATTGATGAACCCATTATTTAATCCCATAATGATTACATGGAGGGTTCGCTTTCAAAAGTCTGTCACCTCTTGACTGAATAAATAACCTGGAAGACAGTTAGAAGTCAAACAGCTGCTTTGAGGAAGATAAGGAGGTTTTCGATGCCTTACCAAATAAATATTTTTAATATCAAAGTGAATGGAATCGCTCAAAACGGAAACCTGGATGTTGGGCCAACAGTCCATAATAGCCACACGGCTAACAGCAAAAATTTTGGGGTCAATTTTTCACTAGGTGATTTATCGCCAGCATCTTCCATCCAGAATACCGGAATTCTGGATCCGGACGTCAGTGACCAGGATCAAATTGCCAACCCTTCTGCCCCGATTGCGAATCAAATATAGAATTCTCACTGGGGGTGCCATGAGATGGATATGGAAAAAGTGAAAATGTGGCTTGAGTTGACGAATAAATATCAAAAAGACGATTTTTGGCGGGGGCTATTCAATCATGGTATCCCGGAGAGAGTGGTCAAAGCAGGTGAAGATTTTCCTTTATATGATATATACAAAAATGATTCAGCCATCTGCTTGATCATTGAACTGCCCGGCTTGGGCAAAAGCGACCTCTCTGTGGTTCTAAGAAATAAGGAGACTCTGGTGGTGAAAGGAAGATCCAGATCCTTGTTCCCTCCTGATATGGAGGTTAAAAAAGAAAGGTTTTATGGTGAATTTGAGCGCCTGATTCCCCTTCCTGAACCTGCCGAGGCGAGGTTCATTCAATCCAGCTTCCATGATGGCATTTTGCAGGTCACATACCCACGGCAGGTTGCTGCTAATGCAGACAGCCAGCAAGATGACAAAATACTATAAGTGTTCCTCGCCAAAAATATTCATCATTTTCCGAAGCGTTTTTGGACATTTTTTTTCGGGTAAAGTCTTAATACCTTTCCAAGGTGCAACCAAAACAATCAAGGAGGTATTAAGATGGCTCAAAAAAAGAATGAAAATATGGAACGTGAAGATTATTTCAAGGACCGCGCTGGAACGGATAATGCAAGATTCCACGCCGTGCCCCATGATGAAGAGGGGTGGGCTGTCAAAAAAGAGGGACAAGATGATCCTGAACTTACCACTGGTTCAAAATCCGAGGCAGTGAAGGAAGCAAAAAGATTGGCTGAAGAAGCTGGCACTATGGCCTACATCCATGATGAGGATGGGAAGATTGATGACCAGTTTAACTACAGCAACTAGTCGTTGATTTTTTTCAACGACAATGTTGTTCCTTTTGCTAAAAATATGAATCTCAGACAAAATTAAAGCCTTGCACATTGCTGCAAGGCTTTAAGTCTATTATGATTTAAAAACATCGTGATCGACATAACGCTCGCCGTTCAGTTCGCTGATGACATTGATGGCGACCTTCGCACCGTCTCCAGCTGTGATGATTGTGTGCATGCTTACGCCTGCGCAAGTGCCTGCAGCCCAAACGCCTTCTACATTTGTTTTACCAGCAGCATCGACATCAAAAATCGTCTTGATTCTTGGCTCTGTGCCGTCTTTTGTTGCAAGACCTGAGGCTTCAGCTACATCAGTCATCATGCCTGACGCGATGATGACGTGCTTTGCTTCATACTCGCCATTTTCCGTTACCACTTTAACGCCGCTGTCAGATTTACTGACAGAAGTCACTGTCGTTTCAACGAATTCAGCACCGTGTTTTTTGGCTTGATTGATGCCCGTTTCAACTAAGTCTGGTCCTGCAATTTCAGGTGCTCCGTAGTGGTTCTCCATCCAGGCACGCTTCGTTACGCTTTTATTGTTATCCAGCACGATTGTTTTCTTGCCAGCCTTTGCTGTGAAAATCGCTGCGCTTCCGCCAGCTGGGCCTGCTCCGATAATTGCTACATCATACATAGGAAAATTCCTCCTTTTCTCTATTTCAATATAATCATAACAGATATCCTTCTATAAACGAAAGTTTTAAAACTAGGAGTTTTATTACAAAGAAACTCACCCATTTGGATGAGCTACTCTAGCTTAATACGCGGGTCCACCACACCATAGAGGATATCGGCAATCATGTTCCCAATAATCATGATGGTGGAGAACATCATCGTCAGATTCATCACCATCGCATGGTCCCGCATGTTTATCGACTTGATGAACAGCTGGCCGATTCCTGGATAAGTAAAAATCGTTTCCACAATGATTGCTCCATTCACGATATTGACTAAATCTATTCCCAGAAAAGTGACGATTGGAATCAGGGAATTTTTTAAAATGTGGACATTATAAATCCTCTTATCCGAAACACCAATGGATTTTGCCGTTCTGACAAATTCCTTTCGGCTGTTTTCGACGATATCATCTCTCAAAAATTGTGTGTATGTAGCTGTCCCGACAATTCCCAATACAGTTGCCGGCAAAATGAGATGATGGATCCTGTCCAGCCAGTATTCCCATGTCCCTTCAGGCACAGTGATATCGACCGAGCCATTGGAGGGAAACCAGTTCAGCTCGAACGAAAAGAAATAGATCGAGTAAACAGAAACAACAATCAACGGCAGGGAAAGTCCAGTATAATTCAACCCGCTGATCAGCCTGTCCCCCAGTGTATTAGGGTTCCGGCCAGCGTACCTTCCCATGAAAAAAGACAACACATAGGTAATCAGCAAGGATACAATTCCGAGAACAAGGGTATTGGTCATTTTTTCCCGAAGAATCAGCGAAACTGGCACACGATAATACGACGACATTCCAAGATCGCCCGTCAGAAAACTGCCAATCCACTTTTTATATTCCATCCATAGAATAGTAAGTTCATAATCAGTCCCCATCACCCCAGGCATCATCATGAACAAAAAGAAGACAACCATTGAGGTCAGCAGCAAACTAGGAACGGCGATCAAGATTCTTTTTAAGGAAAAAATCAATACTTTCATAGCAAACCCTCTCAAGCATCAGCTGTTTTAATCATGAAGAACTCGAAACAAGGCAGCACCAACTAGCTGCCCAGATTCATTTTTCATTACCTTTATTTTACTGATGAAATACATATTTTCATATACAAAATTTATTAGAGTGTTTTTCTAACCATATATACGCCAGCAGAGAATATGTTAAAGTAAGAGTGTGAACTGGAAAAATTGAACTATTTAATGATTGGAGGAGAGCATATGAGAGAGCTTTTTGTGCCGGGTACAGAAGATGTCTTTCAGTTATTTTCTAGTGTTCATCTATATACACTTGGAGCTTTCCTGCTTTTGATCATGTTGCTCTTCTTGTTCCGAAAACCGTTAAGAAATCCCAGTATCAATCGTATTGCACGGGTTGGATTATTTCTAGTTCTGATTATTTCTGAAATTAGCCTGCAGGCTTGGCTATGGTGGAGCGGCCATTGGAGCTATCAATATTCGCTGCCCCTTCACCTGAGCAGTATCTCACTCATCCTCTCTGCCATTTTACTTTTAACTAAAAGTTATAGATTATTTGAATTCACCTATTTTGTCGGTGTCGGCAGCGCAATGCAGGCAATGATCACGCCTGACATCAGCCTGTATACTTTCCCTCACTACCGCTATGTCCATTTCTTCATTTCACATGGCGGAACAGTGATTGCCAACCTGTTCATGGTGTTTGTTGCAGGATACAGACCGACCGGGAAATCCATCTGGAAAGCATTTCTCTGGTTGAACGTCTATACACTCATCGTCTTCATCGTCAACTTTTTGATTGAAGGAAACTATATGTACATTTCCGAAAAGCCGGTCAATCCATCCATTATTGACTATCTCGGACCGTGGCCATGGTATATCCTTTCCCTGGAGGTTATTGCGCTGATCACCTTTGTGATTTTGTATTTCCCGTTCTGGGTTGCCAGGCAGATGAATCGGGAAAATCAGCATAACTAGATACGGAACCTTAATTGCTTTCTGGACCAAAAGACAGCAAAAAGCCCAGAGATGATCTCCGGGCTTAATCATTTTTCTCCCTTTCAACTTTTCAATAAATCATTCACCAAATCCACCGCTGATTTCTTGTCATACTGATTATACAGGCCCACTGAAATCCGGGCCGGATCACCGAAAAAGAATCGCTCGTAAATCGTTTCCCTTCCTGCAAAAGCACTTGAGCACATATCCCATACCAATCTGAACAATCGGACTCTTTCCTTCGCTTCCGTCTCTGCTCCCTGGAGATATAAGTCCAGGTCACTTCTTAGATCGGAGTTAAAATCATTGCTTGTCGGAATGGTGATGGTTCCGCTGGCTCCCAGCAACTGAAGGATTTCTACGAATCTTGGATAAAGCTTTGGAAACATCAGACTCGCAACAGTAAGAGAGCTGGCATCTGGTACCATCAAGCCGGAACTATTTTCCCTCGCCTGCATTTCCGAGGATAAAAGCAGCCCTTTCATGATTTCCACACCACATATAATTTCACTGATTTTTTCTTTTACATGCTGATATTCGCCAATCCCGATCGTTTCCGTGATTAATTGGGCAGTTCCCAGGAACAGCCTTGATTTTGTTAGCTGCCTTGATAATGTCTGATGAACCAGGAAGGTATAAAAATCCGTTTCGTTGTAGAGATTCATGGCTGCATTAAGATCCTTATATAAAAATACCCTTTCCCATGGCACAAAGGTGTTATCGAAAATCACGATCGTATCCATTTCCTCAAACCGTGACCCGAGCGGATGGTCAAAATGGGATTCATTATAGACAAAGGATTCCCGGCAGACAAACTTTACATTTTCTGTATTGCTCGGAATTGAAAAAGCGTATACATAATCCTCCTCGATGAATTTCCCGCCGGCCGGCAAAACCATCAGCTCATCTGTAATGCCGCCTTGTGTAGCCAACAACCTGGCACCCTTAATAAAAATCCCGTCAGATGTCTCCATGATAACCCGCGCAGAAATAGGCTGCTCCTTATTTTCAAAATACGCGAGTGAACGATTCACCTGCGGGGTGACATACGTATGAGAGAATGTAAGGTCATTCTCTCTTGCCTTTTCATAAAGATCCCTCACATTCCTGCCTAATTTATTTTTCCCTTCAAAAACATGTGCTGTAGCACCAAGAGCCATTAAGGCTGTATTCATGTAATCAGGGGTCCTCCCCATCATTCCGCCTGTCAGCTTTGCCCATTCCCCGGCAGCAAGCCTCCTGAGTTCCAGATCTTCTTTTCTGGCGGGAGGATGAAAAGACCGGCCAACCCTGTTTCCAGTTGTCGGCGATTTATAGGTCATCAGCGGCAAATTTTCCTCTTCCAGCTGAAAATCATACAAGCGGGCCTTGCTATTAATCACTCCCTTAAAGGCAGGATGTTCTAAGATGTCTCCGGTGATTTTCTGCCCATCAAACCAGAAATTGCTTTTCAAATCCCTGATTCTTTCTTTCAACTGAGTTCCATTGATTGCAGGCATATCCCCACTCCTGACTTTTTCTTGCTTTTTATCGTCATGCCTATATCTATTCAAGCTTTTCTGCCGAATTGCTTGGTTTATTTAAAGAAGAGCGGAAGTAGAGGGATAGCCTGTCCAGAAATATCACGGAAAGTGCAGGTATACTACAAAAAGAAACAAATAACGCGAAAATAGCCATGAAAAAAGACCTCCAATTGAGGCCTTTTTCACAAGCTAAAATTTAGAAAGAGCTTTATTAGCATTTTCCGGATATCCAGAGCCGAACGAATCTAAACCTGAATTTCCGTAGAATGGATAACCATTTTCCTGGTATCCACCCCCGCCAGGCGCCATTGGGTAGCCGGTACCAGCCGAACCAGGATAGCCTGCTGCCCCCACTCCTGGGTAGCCGCCATAACCACCTGGATAGCCGCCTATATTGCCACCCGGATAACCGCCGAAGCCTGCTCCAGGATAACCGCCAGGAGGGAAGTAACCTCCTCCAGGAAAGCCTGCTCCAGGATATCCGAAAGGTGGTGGCGGCAATGGACGGGGAGCGGCCAAAGCACCGCCAAGGAAGCCACCCGCTAAACCGCCCAAAAACGGCAACCAGCCAAAACCAGTGCCAAATCTATAATCATTTCGTCGAAAACCATTTCCATATGGATGCATCTTTAAAAACCTCCTCTTCTCCATGTTTATGCATGTTTTGCCTACTTTGTCTGGGCCCAACGCATGCAGTATCCCAAAACCATTGCTAATAAAACTGCAATGATGGAACAAGAGGTGAAATCAATCGCATGAACAGATGTCCAATGGATTATGGGATATTCAATTCCATTACAGTCGAGACAGGTTCAAACCCTAAACTTTCACAAAGTATCCTGGAGGGATTTCCATTGAACACATTAAGCTGGATTGTCTTTATCCCAAACGCCTTAAACTCATTAATCGCCGCTACCGCAAGTTCCCGGGCGACACCCGATTTTCTGTACTTTGGGTAAACATATACACTGAGCAAATTTCCCACGACCTGGCCTTTCATAGTATTCAAATCTGTAACCAGGAGAATCCATCCCCTCAGTCTGCGTTGTTCTATATCGATGAGAAAATAGCCTCCATTTTGAATGACGGACATAAAAAGGTTATACGCATTCTGAGCATTATTTTCAGCATAGCCCATCGAGCTTTCCTTCATCACTTTCCCGGACAGCTGAATAAGATGGTTCGTCTCTTCCAGAGTTGCTCTTCTGATCGCCATATACCAAACCCCAATTCAAAGATGTTATGTACTAATATATTGAAGCTTCGTGAAGCGGGTGCCCGTCATCGATGAACAAAAAGCGCAAGCGCCTTGGTCAGCCCCGACAAGCGCTGCCCGCCGATAACGCCACGTCCTGTGGCTGGCGGGTCTAGCACATCGTGTGCCTCTGAGGCCCTGCCAATGAAGTCGCTCTTTGACTTCATTGGCAGGACTGAAATCGAAATGTATAGCCGACTGCCCAGAAACGCAGAAACTGGAGACTCCGACAAAGAAGCGCTTTTTGCTTCTGCCAGCGGAGTAGAAGTTTCGGAGTTTCTAGGAGGTGACACTGGACAAGCGACTCGAAGGGCTAGGCGCTGGAGCTGTAACCTTGATCAATCGTAAATAAAATCCAAAATAAAAACATCAGCTAGAAAGCTGATGTTTTAAAGTCAAAATAAAAATCCACCAACATATGTATTGGTGGAGACGGTGGGACGTGCTATTCCATGCTTTCGTCATGGCACTGACTATATCTTGAACCTGCATTTACAGGTCCTCCGGCGTATTATGCGAGATGTAGTTTTATCCGGACTCCCGAATAGATCACGCATCCTAGTACTGCCAGGTTGGCAGCCTATAAGTCGATACATGGCTGTTGGATTGCTCCACATACCACTCGGCATTGCCCTATCGCTATTCGCGACTTAGGTTTCACCGATAAAGCCGGATTTTCACTTGCGTGTTGCCACACAAGGCGACTAATTACTAATCGAACCCACGTCCAAAGATATTGGCACTTAAGCTTCTACGAGTGTAGTCGGCATATTGGCGATTCGCTGGTCCTTTTGCCTACCGACAGGCGGCCGGCCAGCTAGCCTGGTTGTTCTCTTCCTTCATCCTCAGGCGGTGGAATCCGGCGTAGCCCACTTAGAGTGAGTCCGCTACCCTACCACATGGGCGATGGAGGGGCGAACCGCTATGCAGTATTAAGCTGCGAAAGCGAAGTTGTTGTTTTGTTTGCCAGTTATAGGCGTTGACGTTTTTACGAGGCCGATCCCCTCGACTCGCCACCTAAGCTCAAACTACCCCTGTCGAATCCGTAACGTCCCCATATAAAAGGTTGCTGTATCCATGATACAGACGTTAGGAGAACTCGGAAAGCCGAGCATTAAGTTATGTTGTCACTCGTGGTGACAGTTATTATTATAACACACTGAGTACTTTTTTCAACTGGTACACTCTTCCTCAGCTGACAAGCTTACATTTTCTGGCGTTCGCGGAATGCACGCTCAATATCACGACCTGCTTCCTTCTTCTTAAGAGTTTCACGCTTGTCATAGTTCTTTTTACCCTTACCAAGACCGATTAAAACCTTTGCGAATCCGTTCTTCAGATAAATCTTCAACGGCACAAGCGCATATCCTGCTTCCTTCGTTTCACCGATCAATTGAGCGATTTGCCGTTTGTGAAGCAATAACTTCCTTGTGCGCAGCGGATCATGGTTATAACGGTTCCCCTGTTCATACGGGCTGATGTGCAGGTTATATAAGAATAACTCACCATTATGGACTTTTGCGTAGGAATCTTTTAGCTGGACGCGTCCGTTGCGGATCGATTTGATCTCTGTTCCCTGAAGGACCACTCCGGCTTCATATGTTTCTTCGATGAAATAGTCGTGGTTCGCTTTTTTATTCTGTGCGACGACCTTTCCCTCACCTTTTGGCATAAAAACTTCCCCCTTCTATTTCTCTCATTTTAGCAAATATCCCCTTCTCCCACAACGAAAAGCGCAAGCGCCTTGATCAGCCCCGACAAGCGCTGGAGGGCCGACCAAAGAAGTCGTTCTTTGACTTCATTTGGCGGACCGAAGCGACTCGAGGGGCTAGGCGCTGGAGCTAGACAATACGAAAAGCGCAAGCGTCTTGGTCAGCCCCGACAAGCGCTGCCGGCAATAGAGGGCAACAGAGAGCCCCTTCAGCAGGAGCTCTCTTTTTCAATTGCCTATTTTCTCTTTTTTGATTTACGTTTTGCGGCCGGGGCATTCTCGAAGAATTTCTTCTTCTTGTTCTTCGGTTTTGATCCAGAGCCTGAACCGGAACCGGAGCCATTTCTGCCTCCTCCTGATCCTCTACCACTTTCGGAACCTCTGCTGCCTCGCTTGCCTTCTTCTTCTTTACCTCGGCGCGGCTTTTTGTCGCTGCTGCCGGTTTTGAAGATTTTTGGCTGGGCCGGACGCTCACGTCTTGGCGTGCCCTTCATGCCGACGATTTCAAAATCAATCGAGCGCTCATCTTTGTTCACCTTGATGACTCGGACGGTAATTTCATCCCCAATCCGGAAGACATTGCCTGTTCGCTCGCCAATCATCGCCAGATGGCGTTCATCATAACGGTAATAATCATCTGTCATGTAGCTGACATGTACCAGGCCTTCGATTGTGTTAGGAAGCTCGACAAACATCCCAAAGTTCGTAACAGAGCTGATGATGCCGTCGTATTCCACACCAACCTTGTCTTCCATGTATTCCGCTTTCTTAAGTTCATCGGTTTCACGTTCGGCTTCGACAGCGCGGCGTTCCATATTGGATGAATGCTCGGCGATATCCGGCAGCATTGCATTCCATTTTTCCTTCGTTGCCTGGTCAAGCTTGCCCTCGATCAAGTAGGTTCTGATCAAGCGGTGGACAATCAAGTCAGGATAACGGCGGATTGGTGATGTAAAGTGCGTGTAGAACTCTGTTGAAAGCCCGAAGTGTCCGAGGCTTTCAGGATAGTATTTCGCCTGTTGCATCGAACGGAGCATGACCGTTGAAACGACCATTTCCTCCGGCTTGCCCTGGACTTCCTCGATGATTTCCTGAAGTGCTCTTGGGTGTACTCCGTTTGCGGATCCTCTGACAAGGTATCCGAAGTTTGTGATGAAATCAAAGAATTTTCTCAGCTTATCCTCTTTTGGATCTTCGTGAATACGATAGATGAATGGCACATCCAGCCAGTGGAAATGCTCAGCGACCGTTTCGTTCGCCGCCAGCATGAATTCCTCGATCAGCTTTTCAGCGACAGAACGCTCTCGCAGAACAACATCCGTTGGTTGGCCTTCTTCATCAACCAGTACCTTTGATTCTTTAAAATCAAAATCGATGGCGCCTCTTTCCATCCTTTTTTTACGAAGGATAGCGGCCAGCTCTTCCATCATCTCAAACATTGGAACAAGAGAATCGTAACGTGAGCGCGTTTCTTCGTCTTGATCAACGAGAATCCTGTTCACATCAAAATATGTCATTCGCTCAGTCGTCTTGATGACACTCTGATAGATTTCATGATCTACGACCTGGCCGTCAGGAGAAATCTCCATATTACACGATAGCGTCAGTCGGTCGACTTTCGGATTCAATGAGCAGATTCCGTTTGATAGTCTGTGCGGAATCATCGGAATTACCCGGTCAACCAGATACACACTCGTTGCACGTTCTTCTGCTTCGCGGTCAATCGGTGAGTCCTCGGTTACATAGTACGTAACATCTGCGATATGGACACCAAGTTTATAATTGCCGTTTTCAAGTCTTGTGACCTGAACAGCATCGTCAAGGTCCTTTGCATCGGCGCCGTCAATTGTGACGATGACTTCATCACGCAGGTCGCGGCGGTTCGCAATCTCACTCTCATTAATCTGGTCAGGCGCATTATTCGCCTGCTTGAGAACTTCATCCGGGAACTCCATTGGCAGTCCGTGCTTGTGAATGACCGATAGGATATCGACGCCAGGGTCATTTTTATGGCCGAGAATCGCGGTAACCTCTCCCTCAGCACTTTTGCGTCCCTCAGGATAGCTCGTCAATTTTACGACGACCTTATGCCCTTCGACTGCACCCATCCCTGCCTCTTTCGGTATGAAGATGTCACTTGTGAACTTTTTATCATCTGGAATCACAAAACCGAAGTGCTTGCTTTCGGTGTAGGTACCTACAATTTGCGATACACCACGTTCGAGAATGCGCACAACTGTCCCTTCGCGGCGCTGTCCAGAGCTGTCCGATGAGACTCGCACAAGGACTGTGTCACCGTTCATCGCATTGCTCGTTTCATTCGGCGGAATGAAGACATCATCCATGCCCTGTTCCTCAGTGATGACAAACGCAAACCCCTTGGCATGGGCACTGTAGCGTCCGCGTACGAGATTCATTTTTTCAGGGAGTCCGTACCTATCACTTCGAGTCCTGACGACTAGCCCCTTTTCCTCCATAACCACTAACGCTTTAACAAAATCCTTGAATGTCGAGGAGTCCTCGATTCCAAAGGCGCTTTCCAATTCTTGAACTGTAAGAGGTTTGTAAGCTTCATCCTTCATATAATGCAATAGCCTGTCTATATGGCCTTTAATATTCTCATCCATTAATAAATCCCTCCTTTATTGGGCTATTTTCGTAATCTTGTCAACTCATGGTGTAAAAAACAACACAATAAATTTTTTTATATGTTTTTATTCTTTCCAATTTAATGACTCGAGAAACTCGAAAACATCTTCATGGAGCTGATCACGTTCTTTATCAAGAGTGATGACATGCCCTGATTCTTCATACCACTTCAACTTTTTATGTTCAGACTCGATGTTGTCATGGATGATATTCGCACTGTCAGGGTCAATGATGATGTCATTTCGCGCCTGGACAACAAACGTCGGGGTATAAATCAGGTCGATGCTTCCTCGGACTTCTTTTATTAACTCCTGGAGGTCTTTCAGAGTGGCCATCGATTTCTGTTCAAGCTCTTTTACTTCCGCCTCGATTTGCTCCTCAGGTTTGCCTTCCATCCTCTTATACTCGCGCGCATACTCGAGCACACCGCGGTACATTAATTCTTCCGTCTTAAGATGCATCGGTGCGCACATTGGCACGATTCCCATGAGTGGCTTGGTATATCCGAGTTTCAGCGATAGTACACCACCCAGAGATAAACCAGCAACAGCAATCTCTTCGTAGCCTTCGTTTTTCAGGAATTCATAGCCATCAAGCGCATCCTGCCACCAATCCTCAGGCCCAGTATGTATCAGTTCTTCCGGCGGGACTCCATGTCCTTTAAAAACAGGCGCATGGCTGGTATACCCTTTTCCTTCTAAAAAACGTCCCAGCATCCTGACGTCCGCAGAATTGCCGGTAAAACCATGCAGCAGCAATACCGCTCTTTTTCCAGCTTTAAATGTAAAAGGTCTTGGCACTAACTTTCTCATTTTCCTACTCCCTCTATCAGATATCTTACTTAGTTTTAACAAACCTGCTTGTAACATTCAATTAAAAGCCTTTAAATATGTAAATACCCATATTCACCAGAAATATGTGAGGATTTCGCTTATGTAAACACAATAAAACCCGGCCTCTATTGAAGCCGGGTCATTGTGTGTATTATAGTTCGAAATAAGTAACGGCAATAGTCAAGACAAAGAATAAAACAGACAACACGATTGTAACACGGTGCAAGACAAGGTCAAGGCCTCTTGCCTTTTGCTTACCGAACAATTGCTCAGCGCCGCCAGAAATCGCACCGGACAGACCAGCACTCTTGCCTGATTGAAGAAGAACAACTCCAATCAACCCAAGGCTGACAATCACTAAAAGAACAGTTAATAATGTATGCATGACGTACCTCCCGATAAAACTGCTAACAGTATTTTAAATTTATCACATTTTCAGGAATGAAACAATACTTGTCCGAATTGTTCTGAATTTTATTGGGCAGGTACTTTGATTTCCATGACTTTTAATGCAATGGTGCGGGAAGCAGCGCATTTGATCTGTACAGCAGGTCCGAAACCGGTGGTGCATTGATAACCGTTCTTGTATAAAATCTCCAGAATGTCTTCCACCGCCTTCACGGTTTGCGAACGGTCTCCCCCAGCATCATGGAAAATAATCACGTCTCCTGGCCGAGTATCGGATATGACATTTTGCGTGATCTTTGCCGCACCAGGCCTGCTCCAGTCACGAGTCTCCTGATGCCATGACCAGAGGATGACATTGTAGCCGCCTTCAATTGCGGTATCGACAATTTCCTTATCATAATAGCCTGCAATCGGCCGGAACAGGGAGGGTTTGTTTCCAGTCAGGCCTTGAATGACCTCGGCGTTCTTATCCAGTTCCTTTTTGAGCATCGCTGGAGAATAGCCGTCCCGGAAGCGGTGCCTGTAGGTGTGATTCCCGATTTCATGCCCTTCTGCTGCCTGCCGTTTAACGATTTCCGGGTATCTTTCCGCCTCCTCGCCAATCACGAAAAAAGTCGCCTTGGCCTTGTATTTTTTCAAGGTGTCAAGGATTTGGGGAGTATAGGTAGGATCAGGTCCGTCATCAAATGTAAACGCCACAAGCTTCTCTTCTACCGGGATATCCCAGAAAACGTGGCCTGTCTTTTCAAATTTCGCTCTTTTCAATGAGGAAGGCGCCTCTTCCTTAATATCGGATTTTTTTAATGTTGATGTTGTTTCATCGGAGTTTTCCACCGCTTTAGCTACAGCGGCTTCCGAGCCGATTGAGGGTGTGGAGAAAGTGAGTAAGATTGCGGCGACGAGAAACTTTTTCATAACTACCTGCTCCCATCTTAGTTGAGTTTTAAGTTAGTATTGTGGATTTTCGACCAGTTTATTTCATATCTGGAGGGTTGCCTATTTTTACTAGTAGAAGGGGGGATCTATTGCGGGATACTGTGGAAATAAGATACCTTTCTAATCATTGACATTTTGAGTAGCTCATCCTCTTGAAATGTCCATTAAACCTCGCTTATTAGACATTTATAATAGCTCATCCTCTTAAAATGTCCATTAAACCTCGCTTATTAGACATCTTGTGTAGCTCATCCTCCGGAGATGTCCCTTATATCTCTCTTATTAGCCAATTTAAAATACTCAGCACTCATAATGTCCCTCAATCCACAAAAAAACACCGGCAGCATCGTCATGCCACCGGCGTCCTGATCTAACGGATTTCCTCGCAACAATAGCGATTCTTCCTCGCAATATTACTTCTTAAGGTTGTAGAAAGATTTGATTCCGTTGAAGCGAGCTGTTTCGCCAAGCTGGTCTTCGATGCGAAGAAGCTGGTTGTACTTCGCTACGCGGTCTGTACGTGATGGTGCACCAGTCTTGATTTGGCCAGCGTTTGTTGCAACAGCAATGTCAGCGATTGTTGAATCTTCTGTTTCTCCAGAGCGGTGAGAGATTACAGCTGTGTAGCCTGCGCGCTGTGCCATTTCGATTGCGTCGAAAGTTTCTGTCAAAGTACCGATTTGGTTTACTTTGATCAGGATAGAGTTACTGATTCCCTGCTCGATTCCTTGAGCAAGCTTCTTAGTGTTTGTAACGAACAGGTCGTCACCAACAAGCTGAACTTTTCCGCCAAGGCGCTCTGTCAACAGCTTGTGGCCTTCCCAGTCGTTTTCATCCAAACCGTCTTCGATTGAGATGATTGGGTATTTAGAAGCCATTTCTTCGTACCAGTCAACCATTTCTGCAGAAGTCTTCACTACGCCTTCTCCAGAAAGGTGGTACTTGCCGTCTTCTTTGTTGAAGAACTCAGAAGATGCAGCGTCCATAGCCAGCATGATTTGCTCGCCTGGCTTGTAGCCTGCTTTTTCGATAGCCGTTACGATTGTTTGAAGTGCTTCTTCGTTTGAACCTAGGTTTGGAGCGAATCCGCCTTCGTCACCTACAGCTGTGTTCAAGCCTTTTTCTTTAAGTACAGACTTCAGGCTGTGGAAAATTTCCGCACCCATACGAAGTGCTTCACGGAAGTTTTCAGCGCCAACAGGCATTACCATGAATTCCTGGATGTCAACGTTGTTATCAGCATGCTCGCCGCCGTTAACGATGTTCATCATTGGAACTGGAAGCTGCTTGGAGTTGAATCCGCCAAGGTATTGGTATAAAGGAAGGTCAAGGTAGTCTGCAGCAGCGTGTGCAACAGCCATGGACACGCCAAGGATTGCGTTAGCACCAAGCTTGCCTTTGTTTTCTGTTCCATCTAATTCGATTAGCGCCATGTCGATTCCGTTCTGGTCAAGAACATTGAACTCTTCGCCAATCAAGAATGGAGCGATAATTTCGTTTACGTTGTCAACTGCTTTTAAAACACCTTTTCCAAGGTAGCGGCCTTTGTCGCCGTCACGAAGTTCAACTGCTTCGTGCTCACCAGTAGATGCACCACTTGGGACGATTGCGCGTCCGAATGCTCCTGATTCAGTGAAAACTTCTACCTCAACTGTTGGGTTACCGCGGGAATCTAAAACTTCACGTGCGTATACGTCTGTAATGAATGGCATAGTAATCTCTCCTTATTTTTTAATTAATGATGTTCCTGTCATTTCTGCTGGCTTATCCAGTCCTAGTAATTCTAATATAGTTGGAGCCAGGTCGCCGAGGATTCCGTCTTCACGAAGCTCTGCGCCTTCTTTCGTCACAATGACAGGCACCGGGTTTGTCGTATGGGCAGTCATCGGGTTTCCTTCAAGTGTCACGACCTCATCTGCATTTCCGTGGTCAGCAGTGATGATCGCAGTACCGCCTTTTGAAACAATCAGGTCAACGATGCGCCCCAGACACTCGTCAACAGTTTCAATCGCCTGGATCGTCGGCTCAAGCATGCCTGAGTGTCCAACCATATCAGGGTTTGCAAAGTTCAAAAGAATCGCATCGAAGTTATCTGCTTCAATTTCCTTGATCAATGCATCTGTCACTTCATTAGCGCTCATCTCAGGCTGCAAGTCATATGTAGCAACCTTTGGCGAGTTGATCAGGATCCGCTTTTCACCAGGGAACTCCTGCTCACGTCCGCCGCTCATGAAGAACGTTACGTGCGGATATTTTTCCGTTTCAGCAATGCGAAGCTGAGTCATGCCAGCCTGTGAAATCACTTCACCAACAGTGTTATCAAGGTTTGATGGTTCGAAAGCCACGTAACCGTCAACTGTTTCACTGAAATGCGTCAAGCACACGAAGTGAAGGTTTTCAGGATGACCTTCGCCTCGATCGAACGAACGGAAATCTTTATTTGTAAAAGTGTTAGAAATCTGGATTGCGCGGTCAGGACGGAAGTTGTAGAAAATCACAGCATCGTCGTTCTGGACCGTCGCAACCGGTGAACCATCCGGGCGCACAAGCACAGATGGGACAACGAATTCATCAAAGATCCCGTTATTATAGTTATCTTCGATCAATTCCATAGGGTTCGAATACGTAGGTCCGTCACCGTACACCATTGAACGGTAGGATTTCTCCACACGCTCCCAGCGCTTATCGCGGTCCATAGAATAGTATCGCCCAGAAATCGTCGCAAATTCACCGACACCGATTTCGTTCATTTTTTCTAATGTTTGTTCGATATAACCTGGTGCCGTCTTCGGTCCGACATCGCGTCCGTCAAGGAAACCATGTACGTATACCTTTTCCAGACCTTCGCTGGCAGCAAGCTTCAATAGAGCAAACATGTGCTCAATATGGCTGTGCACGCCTCCGTCAGACAGCAAGCCCATCAAGTGAAGGGCAGTGCCTTTTTCCTTTGCATGCTTGATTGCTGCAAGGAAGGTTTCATTTTTTTCGAACTCGCCTTCACGAATTGAAATGTTCACGCGTGTAAGGCTCTGGTAAACAATGCGGCCAGCACCAATGTTCAGGTGTCCAACCTCAGAGTTACCCATTTGGCCTTCTGGCAGGCCGACCGCTTCTCCGCTCGCAATTAGCTGCGCGTGCGGATAGTGGTTCCAGTAGCGGTCAAAATTTGGCTTTTTCGCCTGGGCAACGGCATTTCCCATCCGTTCGCCACGCAAAGCGAAGCCATCCAGAATGATCAAAGCTGTTGGTGACTGTTTACTCATTGGAACCTGCCTCCAATAGCTGCAAGAAGGAATCTGTCTCAAGGCTTGCTCCGCCGACCAATGCGCCGTCGATGTCAGGCTGTGACATGTATTCCTTGATGTTAGCCGGCTTCACGCTGCCGCCATACTGAATGCGGACCGCTTCAGCCACTTCTGGTGAAAATTGCTCTGCAACCACTTTACGGATGTGCGCGCAAGTTTCGTTTGCATCTTCTGCTGTAGAAGATTTACCTGTTCCAATCGCCCAGATAGGTTCATAAGCGATGACCGTTTGCTTCACTTGCTCATCTGTCAGGCCATTAAGTGCAGCTTTGATTTGTCCGCCAACAAACTCGTTTGTTTCGCCGTTTTCACGCTGCTCGAGTGTTTCACCGCAGCAGACGATCGGAGTTAAGTTGTATTTGAATGCAGACAAAGTCTTTTTATTAACTGTGTCATCTGTTTCATTGAACATTTCACGGCGTTCAGAGTGACCGATGATCACGTACTTCGCACCGATGTCCTGCAATGCTTTCGGGCTGACTTCGCCTGTAAAAGCACCGCTTTCTTCAAAGTGCATGTTTTGCGCGCCGATTTCAACGTCTGAATTCTGTGTTAGCTCGACAAGCTGTCCAAGGAACAAAGCCGGAGCACATACAACAGATTCAACCTTGTCCGTTGATGGAACAAGTCCGCTTACTTTTTCGATAAAATCCTTTGCTTCAGGCAGCGTTTTATGCATTTTCCAGTTACCTGCAATGATAGGTTTTCGCATGCTGACACTTCCTTTCAAGATTGCTATTTTTCACAGCTTTGTAATGCTTTATTAAAAAAGTTCCCACTGGATGTTGGGCTAAACTATTTTATCTTTGCTTGAGCGGCTAGGACAACAGCGGTCAGGATCCGCACCCTTACACTGCTGCCTGCACCGTCTTGCTAATCTTTAATTCAAATCTTACTTATCGTTCAATGCAACGACGCCTGGCAGCTGTTTGCCTTCCATGAATTCGAGGGAAGCACCGCCGCCTGTGGAGATGTGGCTCATTTTTTCAGCTAGGCCGAATTTTTCAACAGCTGCTGCAGAGTCTCCTCCGCCGATCACCGAATATGTATCATTAGCATCGGCTAAAGCTTGTGCAACAGCTTTTGTACCTTGTGCGAACTTGTCAATTTCAAATACGCCCATCGGTCCATTCCAGATGACCAATTTAGACTTTTGAATGACATCGCGATAAGTTTCAGCTGTTTTAGGCCCGATATCAAGAGCTTCCCAATCTGCAGGAATTTCTTCAATACCAACAACCTTTGTATTCGCATCAGCAGAAAAATCATCAGCAACGATGGCATCTACAGGCATGTAGAAGTTTACACCCTTCGCTTTTGCTTTTTCCATGAAGCTCTTAGCCAGGTCTATTTTATCTTCTTCTAAAAGAGATTTACCTACTTCGTGGCCCTGTGCTTTTACGAAAGTATAAGCAAGTCCGCCGCCGATAATCAGGTTGTCTACTTGTTCCAATAGATTGTCAATTACGCCAATCTTATCTTTAACCTTCGCGCCGCCGATGATAGCTGTGAATGGGCGTTCAGGATTTGATAAAGCTTTTCCAAGTACATCAAGCTCTTTTTCCATGAGGAAGCCTGATACCGCAGGAATGTACTTAGCAATGCCTTCTGTTGAAGCATGCGCACGGTGTGCTGCACCAAATGCGTCATTTACATAAACATCAGCCAGCTCAGCAAATGCTTTAGCTAGTTCAGGATCGTTTTTCTCTTCGCCAGGATAGAAGCGGACATTCTCAAGAAGCAGGACATCGCCTTCGTTCATGCTGTCGATTTCGGATTTCACAGACTCACCGTACGCTTCGTCTGTTTTCTTTACATCCTTGCCAAGCAGCTCAGACAAACGCTTTGCCACTGGAGTCAAACGCAGTTCTTCAACAGCCTGCCCTTTTGGACGGCCAAGGTGGCTTGCAAGAAGGACTTTCGCACCCTGATCAACCAGGTACTGGATTGTCGGCAGCGCTGCACGGATTCTTGTTTCATCCGTTACCTGTCCATTCTTCATCGGCACGTTGAAATCAACGCGGCAAAAAACTCGTTTTCCTTTTACATCCACATCTTTTACTGTCTTTTTGTTCAAGGCTAGAGACCTCCTTTAGAATAGCGCAATTGCGCGATTAAGCAGAAAAAGAGGAGAGGGAATTTACCCCGCTCCCCTTTTCATCCCACTACATTATAGTCGTTAATGGATGGTTAATCCAATATTTGCTTACAGACCTTTTTTAGCGATGAAATCAACAAGGTCAACTACACGGTTAGAGTAACCAGACTCGTTGTCATACCAAGAGATTACTTTTACCATGCTGCCTTCCATAACCATTGTTGAAAGTGCATCGATTGTAGAAGAGTTTGCACAGCCATTGTAGTCGCTAGATACTAGTGGCTCTTCGCTGTATCCAAGGATGCCTTTAAGTTCGTTTTCAGAAGCCTTTTTGAATGCAGCATTGATTTCTTCAACTGTTACGTCTTTTTCAAGCTCAGCAACAAGGTCAACAAGTGAAACGTTTGGAGTTGGAACACGCATAGCTCCACCGTTCAATTTGCCTTTAAGCTCAGGCAATACTAGAGAAACTGCTTTTGCAGCACCAGTTGTTGTAGGAATGATGTTTTCCGCAGCTGCACGTGCACGACGGTAGTCTTTGTGCGGAAGGTCAAGAATTTGCTGGTCATTTGTGTAAGAGTGAACTGTTGTCATCATACCGCGCTTGATTCCGAAGTTGTCGTTCAATACTTTTGCAAATGGAGCCAGGCAGTTTGTAGTACATGATGCATTTGAGATTACGTGGTGGTTAGCTGCATCGTACTTGTCATCGTTAACACCCATAACGATTGTGATATCTTCGTCAGATGCTGGTGCAGAGATGATAACTTTCTTTGCTCCTGCTTCAAGGTGCTTCGCAGCGTCTGCGCGCTTAGTGAAACGTCCAGTAGATTCTACAACTACTTCTACACCTAGGTCGCCCCAGCCAAGTTGTGCAGGATCTCTTTCAGCAAGTACTTTCACTTTGTGGCCGTCAACTACAAGGTAGTCACCGTCAACTGTGATTTCTTCGTTCAATGTTCCGTGAACTGTATCATATTTTAAAAGGTGTGCAAGCATGTTTGCATCAGTTAAATCGTTAACTGCTACTACTTCCACATTAGGGTTCTTCAATGCCGCGCGGAAAACAACGCGTCCAATTCTTCCAAATCCGTTAATACCAACTTTTACTGCCATGAGTATTTCCTCCTTTGATTCCTATAAAGGTGTTGTTTATATTAAGGTGTTACCCTTGTAACAATGTTTTAGCGGCTCCTTCGTCCGTAATCAGGATCGTTGAGGAAGGTGCCTGCTTCATATAGGCTCTGATTGCCTTTGCCTTTGACGCTCCGCCGGCGACTGCAATGACATCCCCTATATTTTTGAGATCGTCCATTTGAAGACCGATCGTCAGCACTTTGTGGACGATTTCCCCGGCTTCGTTGAAATAGTAGCCAAAAGCCTCGCCAACTGCTTTTCCTTTGAGGATCTTTTGTAAATCCTCCTGGCTGGTATTGCGACGTTCTGCCATTGTAATAGCGTCTCCAATACCATGTAAAACCATGCTTGCTGATTTTACTAAATTCCAAACCTCATAAATCAGCGGTTCTTTGATGAAGGTTTTATAGACTTCGCTGCTGACCTGGTCGGGCACATAAAAGACCCTGTTTCGTGAATTCGTGTTGTCCGCCATGATCGCGCAAATTGTGTTTGCCTGATTCTTGACGTCCTCGCCAATTCCGCCCCTTGCCGGCACGAACAGCAATTCCTTCTCGCCGAAATCATCGGGTGTCAACATTTCTGCCACAGCCGCCATAGTCGATCCTCCGGTCACAGCAATTATATTTTTGCTTTGAAGAAGATTTTTCATACTATGTGCTGTCGCGCGTCCGAGCTCACTTTTTACCCACGGTGACTGGTCGCTGTCCCCTGGGACAACAATCACTTTCCTGATTCCCATGCGTTCCTGAAGCTGGCGCTCTAGTCTGTCTATACCCATAATGTCTCGCATTACACTATCAAGACTTTCCAGTATATCTTTTCCCTCTTGGGTCATTGTCATTCCCTGACCCGACATCGAGATTAGATTCTGGTCTTTCAAAAATTCCACCTCAGAACGCAAAACCCGTTCAGTCAAATTCAGGCTTACTGAAAGGTTTCTCCTGCCAACCGGCTGCATCACGTTTATGTACTGGAGGATGAGGTATCGTTTTTGCATAACTTGCAATAAATCGGGCAATATTCTTTTTTGAATATCAATGAGCGAAAAGTCCATGTTGATATTCTCCTTTTCCAGCATTGGACTAAAAATGTCCCGCTAAGACATATTATGTCCCGCTCGCGGTAAAAAAAATCACCCCTGCTACAGATTTCATTCTAACAGGAGTGAAAACCTTAATCAACTTATAAACTCAAGGTTTTTTCGTGAAAACGCTTCACTTATGAACTTTTTGTTCACAATACCGTATTGAAGTTCTTCCCCGTCCAATTCCACTACAGGAATCATGATTCCATACTTCTCCACAAGCTCGTCGTCAAGGTCGATATTGATCTCTTCTATTTTAATATTCCAATCTTGCTTAAGTTCTTCCAGGATTTCACGCGCTGTTTCGCACAAATGGCAGCGCGGACGGGAGTATAGTTTGACTGTTTTCTTCATATTGAACTCCTTCGACTAAACTTTAAAATGCTTTTCGTATGCTTTGTAATGCTAATAAGTTGATTTCCACTCCAGGATGCTTCGCTTTCCGCGGGGCGTGCGGTGAGCCTCCTCAGCGCTAAAGCGCCTGCGGGGTCTCACCTGTCCCGCTGATCCCGCAGGACATTGATTGAGCTTCTCCGAACCTGCCCACGCACGAGGAAAATGCGTTAGCATTTTCGGAGGAGTCTCGCACCTTCCGTTCCAATCAACTTATCAGTAATGATTTTCGTTCAAACAATCAATTTACAGCGTCAGAAAAATAAATATATAAAACACTTGATCATCAGAGCATTAATCGAATCTCTTCCGCTTTGAAGATGATGGTATACCCAGCTGGTCGCGGTATTTGGCGACGGTTCTCCGGGATACGACCATTCCTTCTTGTTCCTCTAGCATCTCTACCAGTTTCTGATCTGAAACAGGCTTCTTTTTATCTTCTTCTTTTATATAATGCTCTATTGCTGCTTTTACTTTTTGGGATGAAGCCTGGTCGTTCTCTGTTGTCTGGACTGCACTTGTAAAAAATGATTTCAATTCGTATGTGCCGGCAGGTGTCTGCATATACTTTTCCCGGACCGTTCGGCTTACTGTTGATTCATGGATTTCTAGCTCTTCGGCAACCTCCCTCATCGTCATTGGATTCAGATGCGAAGGTCCGATCAAAAAGAAATCCTGCTGTTTCTCGATAATTTTCATCGATACTTTCAAGAGCGTTTCCTTCCTTTGCACCAGGCTGCGCTGAATCCATTGGTAGTCCCCCTGCTTTTCCTGGAGGAATTTGTTCACTTCCGGATCCTTATGTCCAGATAGCTGCCGGAAATATCCTTCATTAAAAGAAATCTTGGGAATCAGCGCATCGAACACACTCACTGAGAGTTCGTCACCTTCACGTTTGACGACTACGTCAGGGACAATGTAGGCAGGTTTCTCTCGCTGGAACGCAGCACCCGGTTTCGGGTTAAGCTGCTGGATATCGTCATGGACTTTTTGAATTTCTTTTACATCGATATTCAGCATCTTCGCTAGTGCCTTCCACTTTTTTTCAGCAAATAGCATGAAATGGTCACGGATAATCGTTATTGCCAGTTCATTTTCAGGTGTGCGCTTCCGCCTTGTCAATTGAAGCAGAAGGCATTCCCTGAGGTCATTGGCCCCGATTCCGGCCGGATCAAGGGACTGAAGCTTAAAAAAAGCACAATCGACAATTTCTTCATCCACACAAAACCTTTTAACAAGGTTTTCTCTTTGCAGATTCAAGTAACCGTTTTCATCTATGTTTTCAATCAATTCATGTAAAATCAATTTCTCTTCAGGTGTTGCTTTTAACAAGTTTAATTGGGATAGGAGATAGTCTTCAAGGGTATCACTCGTCCCCTCGCCAATTTGTTCGATCAAGTTCTTCTGGTCCCGCTCGAACGTCTTCTTCCTCGTTTTTCGAGTTCGATCCATATTGGCATCAAAATGGGAGATGTTTTTAAAGTCCACTTGCATCAGGGGATTTTCCATTGATTTAGCTTCAAGAAACGCGGCAAGCTCCTGTGCGGAGTATTGCAAAAGTGCAATCGCCTGGGTCAGTTCCTGAGTCATCGCCAATTTTAATGTCTGCTTTTGCCATAATCCAGCTTTCAAATCCATCCAATCACCCCTGCACTCATTTTACATGATAAACAGGCTTTGGTGTATGGAAAGAATTTGGTATGAATAAAAAACCTCTCGCCGTTTTCAGCAAGAGGTTTTCAGCAGCAAATTTACCGTCTTCTCAAAGCTTCCGCTGCATTTCTCACAAATTATATCTTCTGCGTCGAATAGAATTGTTTACAGCTGGTTTGTTGGAAGATTGAGTATTGCGCAGAGTAGCTTGTTGCTGTACTGCTGGTGTTGGCGATCCTTCTGTGCATTCAGGCAGAACAATAGTGTAGTTAACTGTCACATCTCCTGTTTGTGGATTTTCTGTTATTGAATTGATTTCAATGCTGACATTGTCGCATGTTAGTTCCGGGAACACAGGAGCAGGGTCACCGATACATGTAAAGCAATTTTGTGTTACTGTGACTTCCTGGAAGCAGCATTCAAAAACTGGACCTCCACAATCTCCCACTTTAGGCAGGTTCAATTGGACTTGGAAGGTTGCTGTACGGAAATATCTTTGAACATCGGTACAGCAAATCAATGTCTCCCCACAAACAAAAACTTCAGCAACACCTTGGCAAACTTCCGTCGCTACATCACTTACCTCTCCAATACAAAAGCCGCTTAATACATCATCGACAGTCACATCATCTGGTAAGGTAAAGCAAGTTTCTGGAAATTCAAAAACACAGTTAAAAGTATCTTCACCGCATTCGCAAGCATCTGGGCATTCAATACAGTCTGGAACGCAAATCAATCCGCAAGCCTCGTTATCACCAAACTTTAACGCCGCACAAGCTTCTGTGGCAATCGGCGGCTGGTTGAAGACGAAGGCAAATAACTGGGACTCGCCAGGATCCAATTCTCCTTGGGTGCCTGTTCCCAAGTTATCAAATTTAAAACCGCGCACAACCTCACCAGCGCTGCATGGTGCATCATCAGGACATGGGTCAGGAGCGGGTTCATCAGTTCCAACATCCCCATACAAAACAAGCTCTGGAGGCAATTCCTCAGAAGGAAATACTGGAGTGATAAACGCATCGCCGATGAAATCCTGACACGGTAAATCAATTGCCAAGACCCAGTCACTTAAAGCGTTAGGAGCATCAATGTTGTCAATTCGGTAAATCCAGCGATAACCGCTCCCAAACCGCTCAACATCAACCAATGTCACAACGAAGCCATCAATGGGTACCGGCTCAAAACAGCCTTCCGGAAATTGCTGCAATAAATTAAAATGTGGCATTTACATCTTCCTTTCATAAATTATTAGAGGTTTTTATGCACCTCTCTATTACTCTATGAAAGAAAGGGTAAGCTTGTTTAGGTGAATGCTCCTAGCCGTATTCATTAATTTGAATGAAGTAGGAAGATTCACATGTTATTGCAGCGCAAAATAAAAAAATCCCGCCGAGCTATATAAAAGCTCAGCGGGATTTTAATGACGCCCTCGGAGGGAATCGAACCCCCATTTTAAGAACCGGAATCTTACGTGCTATCCGTTGCACCACGAGGGCAAGTTTCAAGTTAGCGTTACGCTTACCTATTATAGGGTAAGTTTATTCGCTTTGCAAGGAGGATTTTTTGGGATGTCAGGCGTTCCTCTTGTTTAAAAAAGACTTTCTTGGGTAAGATGGATACGGTACAGTAAATTGGAATATACATTATTGTCGAACAGTTTCTGCAGGCTAATCAAGCGATTCGTTTGACCTTTATTGACCATGCGTGTATCATAAAACTACATAGGTGTTCTGGCAAGCGAACCAGTTTATGCCAGCCTGCAATTTGCCTTTTTAGAAGAAAGTACATTGCCCTTTTATGGCAGCAACCGCTTTTAAAAAGTGCAGTAAAAAGATCTTTACGTTAAAGGAGGAAAACAAACATGAACTTGATTCCTACAGTTATTGAACAAACGAATCGGGGCGAAAGGGCATATGATATTTATTCCCGCCTTTTAAAGGATCGCATCATTATGCTGGGAAGCGCAATCGATGACAATGTTGCCAACTCAATCGTAGCCCAGCTGCTTTTCCTGGAAGCTGAAAATCCGGAAAAAGACATCTCCATCTACATCAATAGCCCGGGCGGCAGCATCACCGCTGGCATGGCAATCTACGATACCATGCAGTTCATCAGACCGAATGTACAAACAATTTGTATCGGTATGGCTGCTTCAATGGGTGCATTCCTGCTCGCTGCTGGTACAAAAGGCAAGCGTTATGCTCTTCCTAACGCAGAAGTCATGATTCACCAGCCACTCGGCGGTGCTCAGGGACAGGCGACAGAAATCGAAATCGCTGCGAAGCGCATTCTTTTCCTTCGTGAAAAGCTGAATACTATCCTTTCAGAGCGCACTGGCCAGCCGCTTGAAGTCATCGCGAAAGATACTGACCGTGACAACTTCATGACAGCTGAGCGTGCGAAGGAATATGGTCTTGTTGACCAGATCATCACCCGCAACGTACTTGAAGAAAAGAAAGATAAATAAGCTGAATGAAAACTCGCTCCTGGTTTCCAGAAGCGAGTTTTTTAATGGGCTATATTTTTTTAAAAAAATTAATTCTCTTTCTGGATATATTCAGCCAGCTTTTCCACAGCTTCTTCTTCATCATTGCCTTCAGCAATCAGGTTCACAGATGCTCCAGCACTTACGGCAAGGCTCATCAATCCCATGATGCTTTTCGCGTTTACCTTTTTTCCGTCTTTCTCAAGAAAAATATCAGATGAGAACCTGTTTGCTTCCTGTACGAACAAAGCCGCAGGGCGAGCCTGTAAACCAGTCTTCAATTTTACTTCCACCTGTTTTTCCACCATTGCGTTTTCCTCCTCTAGCCCTCTATTTATTTGTAATTTGTCCGGCACGCAGTTTATCTGCTATTTCATCGATCTTTCGCAGCCGGTGATTGATTCCTGATTTGCTGATCGCACCTCCGCTTACCATCTCGCCCAACTCTTTAAGGGTGACATCCTGGTAGTCGACACGGAGCTGAGCGATTTCTCTCAACTTATCCGGTAGTATTTGCAGGCCGACCGTCTCCCTGATAAAGCGGATATTCTCTACCTGTCTAAGTGCAGCGCCAATCGTTTTATTCAAGTTAGCTGTTTCACAATTCACAAGACGATTAACCGAGTTCCTCATGTCGCGGACAATCCGGATATCCTCGAATCGCAGAAGCGCATTATATGCGCCTACGATGGTCAAAAACTCAGTGATTTTTTCTGCTTCCTTCAAATAGGTGATGAAGCCTTTTTTTCGCTCTAGTGTTTTGCTGTTCAGTCCGAATGTATTCATCAGCTCACATAATGAGTCATTATGCTCCTGGTACATGGAGGCAATCTCCAAATGATAGGAGGACGTTTCCGGATTGTTCACAGAACCTCCTGCAAGGAATGCACCTCTTAAATAAGAACGCTTACAACATTTCTTTTTCACCAGTTCAGGTGAAATTTCATGGATAATTTCAAAGCCTTCTCCAATAATCTTTAAATCCTCCAGAATATCCCTGGCAGATTCCTTAAGGCGGACAATATAAACATTATTCTTTTTCAGCCGCATTTTTTTACGCACCAGCAGCTCTACCTGTACCTGATAACTTTTTTTGATTAAGGTATAGATCCGCCTGGCAATCGCGGCATTTTCAGTCTGTATGTCTACGATGAGTTTTCGATTTGAGAAGGAAAGGGATCCATTCATCCGGATTAAAGCGGACAGTTCCGCGTCAGCGCAGCAGCCATTCACGTCAATATTCGTGAGTTCCTTTTTTGTTTCCGAAGCGAACGACACCTTCTCACCCCCCTGTTTCAATAGCGCTGTCACTCTGGTAAATCAGCAAGCGCAGCAGCTGTCTTTTTATTTTATTGCGAAAATGGCTTTTTAGGCTTGATGCCTAAAAAAAGCACTTATTCAAAAAGAGACAAACGCTTGCATCCTATATTTACGCGTTATATCTCTTTTTGGTTTCATCTATTATCATAGAATATAAAATTTCTGAAACTTTTTTTGTGTCATGCCTGATAACATTGCCATCGAGCTCAGCAATTTCCTCCTGGACGACTTCTATTCCCAGAGACATCAGCCGGTCGAGGTCAAAATGGACAGGCTGGGCAAGCTCCTCCTTATAGCGGAGCTCAACATCCGGCGGGATGGTCTCACTATTGACAAGGATTGTATCGATAAAAGCACAGTCCATGTGGTCATAGATCGCTTTTATATGATCACTGGCAGCAAAATCATGTGTTTCCCCTGCCTGGGTCATAAGGTTGCATATATACACTTTCCGTGCCTTCGCTTTGCATACTTCCTTGCCGAGTCTCTTCACGAGCAAATTCGGCAGGATGCTCGTATACAAGCTGCCAGGACCGATCACGATCAAATCTGCTTCCCTTATTGCCTGGAGCGTTTCGGGCAATGGCTTAACGCCCTCTGGATTCAAAAACACCCTTTTGATCCTTTTTCCTGAGTAAGGAATTTTGGATTCTCCCCTGACAATGCTGTCGTCTTCCATCACGGCATTCAGCATGACGCTTCTGTTCGCTGCCGGCAGCACTTTTCCGCGCACATTCAGGACCTTGCTCATTTCCTGGATCGCGTGAACAAAATTGCCGGTGATCGACGTCATCGCAGCAAGAATCAGATTGCCGAGCGAGTGGCCGGACAATTCGTTGGCTGTATTGAACCGGTGCTGGAACATCTCTTCGATCAGCGGCTCCACATCTGATAGTGCAGCAAGGACATTCCGGATATCACCTGGCGGAGGGATTTGCATATCCTCCCTCAGCCGGCCCGAACTGCCGCCGTCATCAGCAACAGTGACGATCGCAGTGATATCGACAGGGTGCTTTTTCAACCCCCGCAGCAGGACTGGGAGGCCCGTTCCACCCCCGATGATGACGATTCTTGGCAATCCATCCGCCATCATTTTATATGTCCCTGCCTTTTCTCGATATCACGGTGAGTCACACGGGTATGGTAATCTTTTTCGAAAAACTTGGCGATGTGTTCTGCCAATGCCACGGAACGGTGCTGGCCGCCTGTGCAGCCGATGGCGATGATGAGCTGGGCCTTTCCTTCCCGCTTATAATGCGGGAGCATGAAACTCAGCAAATCTGTCACCTTTTCAAGGAACTTACTTGTCTCGTTCCATTTTAAAACATATGTCGACACGTCTTCATCGAGACCAGTTTTCGGCCGCATATGTTCGATATAATGCGGGTTCGGCAAAAAGCGGACGTCGAAAACAAGATCGGCGTCGATTGGTATTCCATGCTTGAAACCGAAGGACATGACATTGACGGTAAAAATCGTCTTCTTGTTCACCGAGAATTCCTCAAGGATTTTTTCGCGGAGGTCCTTCGGTTTCATGCCCGTTGTTTTATAAAGAAGCTGTGCCCTGCCCTTCAGCTCTTCCAAAAGCTCTCGTTCCAGCTGGATGCCTTCGAGCGGCAATCCTGACGGAGCAAGCGGGTGCGAACGTCTCGTTTCTTTATAGCGGCGCACAAGAGTGGAATCATCCGCGTCAAGGAACAATACCTGCGGTGTCACCCAAGACGTTTCCGCCAGATCATCCAGCGCTTTGAAAAGAGAGTCAAAAAATTCGCGTCCGCGCAAATCCATCACAAGTGCCACTTTGTTCATTTTCGTGCCAGATTCCTTCATTAACTCGAGGAATTTCGGCAGCAACGTTGGCGGCAGGTTGTCGACGCAGAAAAATCCAAGGTCTTCGAAGCTCTGGATGGCGACAGTTTTACCAGCGCCAGACATACCTGTTATAATCACGAGCTGGGTATCAGTGCTTGAACCGGTACTCATTTCTCTTTCCCCCTGCAAATTAAGTTATTTATCAATTTGGATCGAGCCTGTAATTTATCAGCTCAAAATCCGGTGTATAAGTGAAAGTGCCATAGATAATTCCTTGTCCATGGACCATATATTCTAAGATGTGATAATCTCCCGCTGCCATTGGCAGGTCTTTGATGTGATCAAGCTCATGCCAGGAAATCGTGCCTTCCTCTGATACATCGAGATTGATGCCATCTGCCTCCGTCGCGTAGAACGTGAACATCATCCACTCAGAAACGACTTGATCGTCTTCCTTGATGACAAATGTGAAAATCCCTTTGATTTGGGGATTTCTCAGGTAAATTCCTGTTTCCTCGCGAAATTCCCTGACACATGAATCCTTCACGGTTTCTCCTGGTTCCATTTTTCCGCCTGGAGCCACCCACCAATTTCGGCGCGGCTTTTGCAGCAGCAAAATCTTATCATCTTTTACTAAAACACAATTCGTCACTCGCTGCATCCAATCCACCTCTTTATATGTAGGCCAACTAGGCTTTTAAAAATCTTCGTGATGATTTGCCGTTTTTCGATTCAAATCAATAACAAAAAACAGCATTCTGAAAAGAGCAGTTCTGAAAATCTGCTCAACTTTTATTCTTTCCATTATACTATTTTTAGTTTTTCGCCACAATGAATACAAAGATGATATTTTTGTTAAGAAGTATGTGGGAAATGCAGATTCAAAATCCTGCTAACGAATGGTGTTATAATCCTTTACTAGGGCCTGTTTCATTTTTATGTAAAAAAAAGAGCACAGGATAACCTGTGCCGTCAAAGGATTATATTTTTAAAAGGGGGTCAATTTCTACTCCTATAATACCCCACGATTGTTTCACTACTGTTACAGGAGAATTAATATATAATTACGTTTTGTAATTTTTGCCGAGACGGGATGTTTTTACCAACAGGTTGGAAAAACCCGCTGAATCAGATCCAGCGGGTTTGGCATTGTATTATACGTTTGCTTTTAATTCTTCCATCAATTCTTCGACATAGTGCTGAGCGTTTTGCGCCGCGATACTGCCGTCGCCAGTTGCTGTGACAATTTGTCGGAGTGTTTTTTCACGAATGTCACCAGCTGCGAAAATACCTGGGACTTTCGTTTCCATTTGTTCGTTCGTTTCGATGTAGCCATTGCTGTTCGTGATCCCAAGGCTTTCGAATGGCTTTGTCAACGGAACCATGCCGATGTAAATGAACACACCATCAGCCGCGAATTCCTGCTCAGCTCCGTCCTGTGTTGAAACAAGGGTCACGCTGCCAACTTTGCCTTCTTTATCGTTGATTTGCTTGACAGTGTGATTCCAGATGAAATCGATTTTGTCATTGGCAAATGCACGATCCTGAAGGATTTTTTGCGCACGAAGCTCATCGCGACGGTGAACGATTGTCACTTTTGAAGCGAAGCGAGTCAAGTAAACGCCCTCTTCAACCGCTGAGTCTCCACCGCCGACAACAACAAGCTCTTTATTTTTGAAGAATGCGCCGTCACAAACCGCACAGTAAGAAACACCGCGGCCGCCAAGCTCCTGCTCGCCAGGAACTCCCAGTTTCTTGTACTCTGCACCAGCAGAGATGATGATGGAACGTGCTTTGTATTCCTTATTGCCAGCCTTGATTGTTTTATATTCTTTGCCGTCGATGACTTCTTTTACATCACCGTAAGCATATTCAGCACCAAATTTTTTCGCGTGATCGAACATTTTCGTTGAAAGCTCAGGTCCAAGAATATGATCAAAACCAGGATAGTTTTCAACTTCTTCTGTATTCGCCATTTGTCCGCCCGGCACGCCGCGCTCAAGCATCAGTGTCGACAAGTTCGCACGTGAAGTATAAACAGCGGCCGTCATACCAGCTGGTCCGGCACCGATGATAATGACGTCATAAATTTTCTCTTCTGACATGGTGTACAACTCCTTTTATAAAAATCCCCTGTATTTTCATCCAAGATAGTATTTCCTTCCTAAACATATCCTATAAAACAGGACGCGCATAGTCCAAAAATATGCTTAAGTTCACGGAATTGCCATATAGTTTTTCTATACCCTTAATTGTATATTCTAAAAAGAGAAAAAAGGGTAAACCTCGTCTGCTCATCACAGACTTAGTTTACCCTCTTAAATGCTGTCTTCTTCCTGAAGAAACTCGTTTGCCAAATTAATATATTTGGAAAGCGTTGAGACAGACAATCCGTATTTTTTTGCTACTGCTGCTTTCGATGTCTTGATATTTCTAAGCTTATCCCAGAGATAATCAACTGCTGCGGCCCATGCCTTTTTGTTTTTGAAGTCATAGCCAGCCTGTGCTGCCTGCTCAAAAACTGAGAACCACATGATGTAGACACCAGCTTCATTTTTGCCGATCGGCTGGTGGTGGTCATAAAGGAGCTTCGCTGTTTCATGTGCGCCCTTCACTTCCTCTTCCTTGCTGCTCAGTTTGCCTGAAGTTACATAATCTAGGTATGATTTTTCCATTTCCGTCATTTTATCCGTTGAGGTATCCGCTGCGAGAATTTCCTTCTTTTTCGCGGAAACGGATGTGAGGAATAGCGCAAACAGGCGCTCCTCTGGATAATCACTGTTCAGCTGGTTCAGGATGGCCGAAACCTGCGCTTCGAACTTTACGCCCGATTTGTCTGCCCACGGCTCCATTCCTTCTTTTTCAGGACTGAACTCGAGTACCTTTTTCCAGGCATTCCGCGCTGTATTTTCTCTGCCGGTAAAATAAGAAGCATGAGACAGCCAGTAATAGAAAGCACCGTCGCCTTCAAAACCTGTTTTTTGCAGTTTTTTCAGCCAGCGGTAAGCCAGTTCATATTCGCCGACAAGCGCAAATGTCGCACCAAGCTTGAACTGGTGCTCCACGTGGATCGGGTGGATTTTTTCAAGAGAGTTTCTAAGGTCCTGGCCTTCTTTCTCCTGTCCCTGATAATGCGCAAACACGAGGGCATTGCACAATGCATGCAGGTTGCCGGGATTCTGCTGCAGGACATCGTTCAGGATGTCACGGGCCTTTGTTGTTTCACCAAGATAGAAGTACGCCAATGCCAGGTTGTTGTAAGCCGACCAATATTCCGGATACTCCTCGATGACTTCCTGAAAAATCTCGATCGCTTTCGGGAATTCGCCTGATTCGAGGTGATTGCGTGCTTCCTCCTGCTTGACGATCAGGTCATCCTCTTCATAGTAATCCTCATCCATCTCTTCTGCTTCCATCGTGAGAAGCTCAAGCAAATCGCTTGCATCCTCGGCAAACTCGCCATCTTCATTCAATTCCATATAAAGATTAGCATGCCTGAACGCATCGCGGAACAAGCCCAAATGAGCGTAGTTATTCGCTAAGAAATAGTGACATTCTGCCATGTTTTCATCAAGTTCTTCGAGGACCAAGTGCAAAAGACGGTTAGACTGCTGGTATTCACCCAGCTCCGACTGCACGATTGCCAGCTGGCAAACGATCATCGGCTCGCCAGGCTCAAGGTGCATCGCACGCTGGAAATACTTTTCAGCCTTTTTTAGGTCCCGCCTGTGGAAAGCCTTGACCCCTTTGGTGAAGTAATATTCACCAGTAGGAACAAATGACAGCAATTGACCTTTTTGCTTCATCGCTTTAGAGTCTTTTCCCATATGATCCTCCATTTATATTTTAGTAAAACTATATCCTTTGAACCTTTTGTTTGTATAAGAATACACATACAGTGTTTTATCGAAGCAACTTTAACTAATGTAGTATAACATACGGACAGAGTATTCGAGAAGGTGTGGATTTGAATTTGTGGTTTGGAGGGTGTATCCAGTTGGTTAAAAAAGCGTGTTTTATTAGCGGTTGGTCGAATTATTGGGAAAAGTGGTCGAATTATCTTTAGATGTGGTCGAATAAATTAAAAATCCGCCAAAATAATTCAAAATGTGGTCGAATTAATTTAATTTTCGCCAATAAATTTATATCCGACTTAAACAAGAAGGTATTTTCAGTGATGAAATCGAATAATTACAGTAAAAATTAATAGGAGTGATAGCTTTGATTGGGAAAACAAGAGAATATCCTAAAGAACTCATGATTTTGGAAGCCATAGTAAGGCGTTTTCCTCCTGATGACTTCAAAAAAGCTGAATTCGAGAAGAAACTTTACCGAAAACGGGCAGGTTACAAAGGTGAAAAGACGCTGGATTACTTTTTAGAGCAAATTGACCATTCTGAGATGTTGATTTTGCATGATTTAAGAATACCGATCAACAGGACACACTTCCAAATCGACACCCTCATCATCACCCCATATTTTCTTCTCATTATCGATGCCAAAAATTACGCAGGCACACTTATTTTCCTTCCAGAATTCAATCAATTGATAAGAGTCCAAAACGAAATAGAAGAAGTTTTTCCTGACCCGATTCTCCAGACAAAAATCCAGGCATCTCAATTAAACGCATTTCTTAAAAAGCTTCATATTATACCTTTGCCGATTGAAAATCTTGTCGCAATTAGCAATACGCTGGCCATCATTAAAAATCCTACCAATGACAAAGAGGTTAGTTATAGAGTCTTTCGGTCCTCAAATGTCGCCTTCAAGATTCCTCCTTTCTATCAAAAATATACCCAATCTCTCCTTTCAAAAAATGACATGAAGAAACTCACCAGACATTTAATTAAAGCGCATGAACCGTTGATTCCCGATCCAAAATTGATGAACCTCCCATTTGATAGAATGATTCAGGGTGTGCAGTGCCCTGCCTGCGAGGCATTCGGAATGGACTACCACCAGGGTAAATGGACTTGTTTTAGCTGTGGACATAAAACGGCGGATGCTCATATTCAGGCATTGAGGGATTACTTCCTTATTTACGGCCCTTCTATTACTAGCAAGCAATTCCGTAAATACATGAAAGTTGGGTCTCCTTCAACTGCGAAACGGCTGTTAGCTTCTATGAGTTTGACGTTTGACGGTACAACCAAAGGGCGCACCTACTTTCCGGGCAAAAGCTTCTTTGATTAATGCTCTTTTCTCAAACTTTGTTGCTTTTGACTAAAAAATAGTATTGAATGCCCTATTTTTCTTCGCAAAGTTGATTCTTTATATGAGAAAAGAGCATGCAGATTTAATACCGACCTGCAAAATGACTTTATATTACGTTAAAATCGGCTTTAGGATTTTAACAATAATCTTTACGAAAATAGCCTTGATTAATTTTCGGCAGAAAAAACCCAGCGCAATACTACTCTTCTGCGCTGGGCTTCTTCCTTTTATTCAACACTGCCAATACTTCTTTTAGCGGCAGTTTCTGTTCCTGCAGCAGGACCATCAGGTGGTAGAGCAGATCGGCGGCTTCCCACTTCAGTTCTTCGGGGTCACGGTTTTTCGCTGCGATGATGACTTCCGATGCTTCTTCGCCGACTTTTTTCAAAATCTTGTCAACGCCTTTTTCGAATAAGTAAGTGGTGTACGCGCCTTCCGGCATCTCCTGTTCGCGCACGCGGATTGTTTTTTCCAGTTCGAGCATGACGGCGAAATCACTCAATGACGCTAGCTGATCCGCGGGACGCTCCATGGGGTTTTCTGAAAAATCCAGGGAAGCTGCAGAACGCTCCAGCAAATTTTCCGAAAAACAGCTGACTGCACCGGTATGGCATGCTGGTCCGGCTGGTTCGACGAGCACAACGAGAGCATCTCCGTCACAGTCGTATTTCATCTCGACGATTTTTTGTGTATTGCCGCTCGTTGCGCCTTTGTGCCAGAGTTCCTGGCGGGAACGGCTGTAAAACCAGGTTTCTCGTGTTTCAAGTGACTTACCAAGGGATTCTTTATTCATGTAAGCTACAGTCAGGACCTCACGTGTTGCTGCATCCTGGACGACTGCAGTAATCAGGCCACTTTCATCAAACTTCAATTCTTCCATTTTCATCTTACGGTCACTCCCTTTTCACGCAGGTGGGATTTCACTTCTTTTACAGAGGTTTCGCGATAGTGGAAGATTGATGCAGCCAGTGCGGCATCTGCTTTTCCTTCGTTAAAAGCGTCAGCAAAATGTTCGGCGTTTCCGGCACCGCCTGAAGCAATGACCGGGACTGTGACCGCTTCACTCACGGCACGGGTCAGCTTTAGGTCGAAGCCTTTCTTCTCACCATCGCTGTCCATGCTGGTCAGCAGGATTTCCCCTGCCCCAAGACGGACAGCCTCTTTTGCCCATTTTATCACTTCCCAATCGGTCGGTGTCCGGCCGCCGTGGGTGTAAACTCGCCATGACCCGAGTTCCGGGTCGTATTTTGCATCGATGGCGACGACTATGCACTGTGCCCCGAAGAAATCGGAACCTTGTGAAATCAATTTCGGATTGTTGACAGCCGCGGTGTTCAAGGAAACCTTGTCAGCACCGGACCGGAGCATCCTCTTCATATCTTCAAGCGTGTTGATGCCACCGCCAACTGTGAACGGGATGGCCAGCTCTGACGCTACTTCCCTGACTACCTCGACCATCGTCTTTCTTCCTTCAACGGAAGCTGATATATCAAGGAATACTAGTTCATCGGCTCCTTGCTCATCATAAAAACGTGCAAGTTCGACAGGGTCGCCGGCATCACGGAGCTGCACAAATTGCACTCCTTTTACAACGCGGCCTTCTTTTACATCAAGACAGGGAATGATTCTTTTGCTCAGCATCAGGCACCACCCGCTTCCAGCGCAGATTTTACAGAAAAACGGCCTTCATAAATGGCTTTGCCGACAATCGCACCGTTGACTCCATCATCACTTAACTGTCGCAGAGCGGCCAAGTCATCAAGTGAGCTGACGCCGCCGGAAGCGATGACGCTTTTGCCTGTTTCCAAAGCGAGCTGGCGGGTTGCTTCCACATTTGGTCCAGAAAGCGTGCCGTCAGTAGCGATATCGGTAAAAATGAATGTCTCCGCCCCGGCATCAGCAAATCTTTTGCCAAGCTCGACAGCACTCACTTCAGAAGTGTTCAGCCAGCCATGAGTTGCGACGAAGCCGTTTTTTGCATCAAGACCGATCGCGATTCTGTCACCGTATCTCCTGACCATTTCCTCGGCGAACTCTGGATTGGAAACGGCAATGCTGCCAATGATGACACGGTTGACGCCGTTATCCAGATAGTGAGTGATATCAGCTTCACTGCGGATTCCGCCGCCAATCTGGATGTTCACGCCGAGCTCCTTTGCTGCCTGGATGACATATTGATCGTTGACCCGCCTGCCGTCCCGTGCACCATCGAGGTCGACCATATGAATCCACTCTGCACCTTCATAAGCGAACTTCTTGGCCATTTCAAAAGGAGAATCACCATATACAGTTTCCTTGTCATAATCGCCTTGCAGCAGCCTTACGCATTTGCCGCCGCGCATGTCGATCGCCGGGTAGATTGTGAATTTCATTCTTCTGTCTTCCTTTCTGTTGCAAGGTTGGCAAAATTGCGGAGCAGGGCCATCCCCATATCGCTGCTTTTTTCCGGATGGAACTGCATCCCATATATATTGTTCCGGCCTACGATGGCCGGCACTTCTACATCATAATAATCACCGACTGCTATCAGGACGTCCGGGTCGTTTGTTTTTACATAATAGGAATGGACAAAGTACACATAATCTTCTTCAAGCGATGCCACCAATGGTGAATCACCGCTAAAACGAAGCTTATTCCAGCCCATATGCGGAACTTTATAGTTTTCCCCTTCTGCCGTCTGGCCGCTGAAGCGCTCTACTTTACCAGGAAGCAGGTTCAAGCCTTTCGTCTGGCCATTTTCCGTGCTTTCTTCAAATAACAGCTGCATGCCGAGGCAGATTCCGAGCACAGGCTTGCCGCTAGCTGCGAAAGCCTGGATCAATTCTGTCAAACCAGTGCGGTTCAACACTTGCATCGCATCACGGAATGAACCGACGCCAGGGACGAGCAGTGCATCTGCATCCATCAAATTGCCCTTATGTTGTGAAATAAAATATGGCGCACCAAGCCGTTCGAGCGCCTTGCTGACGCTGAACAGATTGCCCATGCCGTAATCGACGATGCCAATCATAAGTTAACTTCCTTCCTTTTACAGAGGTTTCATACCAGGGGGGCATAAGAGCTCCATGCCTCTCCAAAAAATGAATAATCATGTCTCTTATAATACCCGTAGAGATTCCCTTGCAACATCTCTTTCGTACTACGTTCCCGACCCTTTACAACATCCCTTTACTACGTTTCCCCTGACTTTACAACATTTCTTTACTACGTTTCCCGCTCCTTACAACAGGCCTTTCGTTGAAGGGACGCCTTTTACCCGCGGGTCGATGGTCGTCGCTTCATCAAGCGCGCGTCCAAGGGCTTTGAATACCGCTTCGATCATGTGGTGAGTATTTTTTCCGTAGTGGACGATGACATGAAGGTTCATTCTTGCTTCAAGCGCCAATTTCCACAGGAATTCGTGGACTAGCTCGACATCGAAAGTGCCAACCTGCTGGGCAGGGAATTCTGCGCGCATTTCGAGGTGCGGGCGGTTGCTAAGATCGACGACGACCTGCGCCAGTGCCTCATCCATTGGGACAAATGCGTTTCCGTAGCGTTTGATTCCTTTCTTATCGCCAAGTGCTTCACGAAGCGCCTGTCCGATGCAGATGCCGATATCTTCAGTTGTATGGTGGCCATCCACCTCAACATCGCCCTTCGCATCCACCTTCAAATCAAACTGGCCATGCTTCGCGAATAAATCGAGCATGTGAGAAAGAAAAGGCACTCCAGTTTCCAGTTCCGTTTTACCCTCGCCATCGATGCTAAAATCCAAATCTATTTTTGTTTCATTTGTATATCGATTCACCGTTGCGTTGCGTTCCATCAAATTTCCCTCCATCCACTATCATTACGATTTCAGTCTTGCTTCCACGGCCCGGGCGTGGGCTTCTAACCCTTCAAGCCTTGCGAATTCAGCGATTTTAGCACCGTTATCGTTCATCGCTTTCTCGCTGTAAAGGATGATACTGGATTTCTTTTGGAAATCCTCAACACTCAACGGGCTTGAAAATCGCGCTGTTCCGTTTGTTGGCAGAACATGGTTCGGTCCGGCAAAATAATCACCTACAGGCTCTGAGCTGTATCTTCCCAGGAAAATCGCGCCGGCGTGCTTTATTTTACCGAGAAGTTCCATCGGATTCTCCGTGACGATTTCAAGATGCTCCGGTGCAAGCTGGTTGATTGCGGCAACAGCCTCTTCCATATCAGCTGCCACATAAATCGCTCCGAAGTTTTCGATGGCTTCTGTGGCGATGTCTTTTCTCGGCAGGTGCGAAAGCTGCTTATAGACTTCATTTTGTACGTCTTCGGCAAGCGTACGTGATGTGGTTACTAGAACCGCACACGCCCGTGGGTCATGCTCTGCCTGTGAAAGCAGGTCGGCAGCAATTTCATTGGCGCGTGCCGTTTCGTCAGCCAGGATTCCGATTTCACTTGGTCCAGCGATCATATCAATGGCGACGTCACCGAATACTTCACGCTTGGCGAGAGCGACATAGATGTTTCCCGGACCAGTGATTTTATCAACAGGCTTGATTGTTTCAGTTCCGTAAGCGAGTGCGGAAATCGCCTGCGCTCCGCCGACCTTATAGATTTCTTTTACCCCGGCAATATCTGCTGCAACGAGCACGCCTGCCGGAAGCTTCCCGTCCCGGCCAGGCGGTGATACCATCACAATCCGCTCGACACCCGCAGTTTTTGCCGGGATGACATTCATCAAAACCGAGGATGGATAGGCAGCCGTTCCACCAGGCACATAGACACCGACAGAATCGAGCGGTGTCACCTTCTGGCCCAGCATTGTGCCATTTTCCTCCGTCGTCATCCATGAAGGCCGCAGCTGCTTTTCATGATATTTTCGTATATTGGAGGCAGCTTCAGTTATGATGTCCACAAGCTCATTGCTTACATTTTTATAGGCTTCTGAAATTTCATTCTTCGTCACCAGAAATTCATCCAGCACAACAGAATCAAATTTTTCGGTAAAATTCCTGAGTGCCTGGTCACCGGAAGCACGGACTTCCGCTATAATGGCCTGCACGGCTTTCCGCTGCTCTTCGGTTCCGCCATCAACGGTCCGTTTTAATGACAAGCTTCCATCTATCTGTAAAATATCCATCGGGAATCAAATCCTTTCAGATTCACAATCTATATCACTGCGTTCAGCCTTTTAACAAGCTCGCTGATCCGATCATCCTTGATCCGGTAGCTGACTGGATTGACAATCAGCCGCGATGTTACGTTTGTAATCGTTTCGTACTCAACCAGGCCATTTTCCTTCAGGGTCCTGCCGGTTGAAACGATGTCGACAATCCTGTCGGCGAGCCCGATTAATGGCGCAAGCTCGATTGATCCGTTCAATTTGATGATTTCTACCTGCTCACCCTGTTCACGGAAATAGGCTGCAGCGATATTTGGGTACTTCGTCGCGATTTTCGGGGCGACATCATTCATTTTTGTATCCGGAAGTCCGGCGACGGCAAGATAGCAGCCGCTGATTTTCAAATCTAGCAGCTCATACACATCACGTTCCTCCTCAAGCAGGACGTCCTTTCCGGCAATCCCGAGGTCCGCGACACCATGTTCAACATATGTAGCCACATCCATCGGCTTCGCTAAGATGAATCGGAAATTCTCTTCTTTTACATCAATAATCAACTTGCGGGAATCATCAAATTCAGGAGGCAAATCAAAGCCAGCGTTTCGCAACAGATCAACTGCTTCGGTAAAAATCCTGCCCTTTGGCATCGCAATGGTCAATTGTTCATTCACTGCACTCCCTCCTTCCCAACAAGGTAAACGACGTTAGCAAACGTATCAGAGCAAGCATCAAGATTGCGTACGGAGCTGATATCCTGTAGGATAACCCGTACCCCGTCGTCCCTGCGCTGTGCTGCAAGTTGGTAAGCTTCTTTTCTTCGTTCAGGGCTGAAAAGAATGCAAGTGACAGGCTCGGGTTCACCCAGGTTGCCGAGACTTTCAAGCAGCCGGTCGAGCCTGATCGCAAATCCTGTTGCCCCTGTCGATTTCCCGAATTTCTCCAGCAATCTGTCATAACGGCCGCCATTGCCGATCGGGAAGCCAACCATTCCTGCGTAAACCTCGAATAAAATGCCTGTATAGTAGCTCATGTGGCTGACAATCGTTAAGTCAAATTTAATCCGGCTGTTTTCACCGAAGTCTTCAATGATCTCCCAGAGCAGCTTCAATTCATCAAGTGCTGCCCTGCCCTTTCCGTTCTCGATCAGTTCGGATGCTTTGCCAATCACTTCCGGACCGCCGCGCAGTTCAAGGAAAGCCAGAAGCCTTTGTGAATCAATTGATGACAGCGGCAGTGATTTGACATGCTCGCGGTACCCGACATAATTTTTCTCATATAAAAATTTCGTCAATTCCCTGGCTCGTTCCTCTGTGCCAAGAATCTGAACGAACAATTCATTGACGAAGCCAACATGCCCCACAGAAAGCTGAAACTGTTCCAATCCAGCTTTTTTCAGCGAGGAAATCGCCAGCGAAATCATCTCGCCATCAGCGCTGATCGAATCGTCGCCAATACATTCGACGCCAATCTGCTCAAATTCCGCCGGCCTGCCTCCTTCACGCTGCTGGGCACGGTAGACATTTGCAGAATAGGCCAGTCTTAATGGAACCTGGTCTTTGAATAACTTTGAGGCCGCGACCCTGGCAATCGGCGCGGTCATATCCGGACGCAGTACAAGCGTATGCCCCTGCTGGTCCAGCAGCTTGAACAGCTGCTGATCAAGGATAGCAGAAGCCGTGCCGATTGTTTCGTAATATTCTAGCGCCGGCGTTTCGATAAATTGAAAACCCCATTGCTTCATTTCTTTTTCAATTGAGCTGCGGACTTTTTCCTTCGCTTCGTATAATTCCGGGAGCGTATCCCGCATGCCAAGCGGCTTTTCAAACATGAATAATCTGCTCATTTTTTTCACCCTCTTCGTTGCTGGTGTTTCTATCTTAATTATCTAAATCCTTTAGTTCGCTAATATGGTAACAAGATGAAGTTATAAGTATTTTATCGCTCATTCTATTATCCGTCAACCATAAGCTCTTCATGTTTGCTTTTTAAAATGGTGCTGGTAGAATGGTGGCAATCAGAAAGCCTATTAATAGTTGGTGCTAAATTTATTTTGCTTTTAAGGAGGCTGGGTGCAATGAAAATCCTCTGGGACCTGGACGGGACCATCCTTGACACATGGCCGACATTGGTCGAGGCCTTCACGGTCGTTTCGAAAAAAGACCTGCCGTATGAAGAAGTCCTTCCTCATCTGAAATATGGTACAGCATATGATTTTTACGGTGTCGATAAAAATAAGGTAGAGAATTCCGAGAAATTGAACGCACTTTGCCAAATGATCGAAAACCGCTTTTCCCGTATGTAAAAGATGTATTGTCTGCCTCTGACGCAAATGTACTCGTGACCCATCGCAATCGGCGCTCAACAGAAGAGCTGCTGGAACACTGGAATCTGGGCCAATTTTTCGAGGAAGTGATTTGCCCTGCTGATGATGGATATTCGTTAAAGCCGGATATCCATGCATATAAGTACCTGCATGACAGATATCGTTTGGACCTCGCTGTCGGGGACCAAAGCACCGACCTGATTCCGGCCAGGAAGATCGGCCTGAAGACCTGCTCCTTCCGTGAAGCAAACGAGTTTGCCGACAAAACCATCTATTGTTATTCAGAATTCCCTTATAAATAGACCAAAATGGCCCAAAGTATATTTTTCTTGTATGGTTTGAGTGTTGTCGGCTGCCTGTTTTTGAGGGATGAGACTTTTATTGGGGGAAAAATATTTTTATTGGCGATTTTCAAAATATATTGGCGATAATTTGATTTTATTGGCGATAATGAACTGTTTATTGGCGAAAATCAATTTTTATTGGCGACTTGGAAATTATCGTTGATTTTTTCCAGTTCATAATGCTCAGAAACGAGCCAGGTGCCTCGCTCGGTTGCAAATATCGTCAATCCGATGATCAAATATGTACAAAAAATGCACAAAAAAAGCGAAACGGAGCTGTTCATTCCGTTTCGCTTTTTTTATTCGGCTCTTTTAAACTTGGCTGTTGATTTTCGTTCCAGGCGCTTCGCTTTCCGCGGGGAAGAATTATGAAAAATCCCAAAATCCGGATTTTTCAAAGATCAAATTCTTCCTTGCAGTCGGGGAGCCTCCTCAGCGCTTAAGCGCCTCCGGGGTCTCCCCATGACTTGCTCATCCCGCAGGAGTCTTCGCGCCTTCCACTACAATCAACAGGATGTAAAAACAACATTTAGCTTTAACAGAGCCTTTTATTTAGTGGAATTCATTCCATAAATCTCATCATCAGCCCAGCGTTCAGCAAGCTCTTCCTTTGTGTAGATCACACGCATTGGGTTGCCGCCGACGAAGGCTCCGGCTGGAACGTCTTTGTGGACGAGTGTTCCGGCGGAGACGATGGCGCCGTCGCCGATCCTGATGCCTGGCATGATCGTGGAATTGGCGCCGATCATGACTTCGCTGCCAATTTCGACGTCGCCGAGTCGGTACTCCTTGATCAAGTATTCATGAGCCAGAATGGTTGTGTTATAGCCAATGACCGTGTTGCGGCCAACGGAAATTTTTTCCGGGAACATGACGTCAAGCATGACCATCAGCGCGAAGGATGTTTGGTCGCCGACATTCATCCGCAAAAAATTGCGGTACAGCCAGTTTTTCATGCCGAGAAACGGCGTGTAGCGTGCCACCTGGATGACGACGAAATTTTTGACGACTTTCCAGAACGGGACGGTTTTATACACATGCCAGAGCGAGTTTGCTCCTTCTACTCGATAACGAGTCGTCCTTCTCATGTTATACTCCCAAGATTGGCAGGATGTCAGCCATGTTCTCTAACATGTAATCCGGGTTGTACTGCTCAAGATGCTCTTTTCCCTTGATGGACCAGGCAACTCCGGCCGTTTTTGTGCCAGCATTTTTGCCGCCAAGGATATCGTGGTGGTTATCGCCGACCATGATCGCACGGTCTGGAGAGGAACCTAGCATGTCCAATGCTTTTAAAAGCGGCTCAGGATCCGGCTTCGCTTTTTCAACGTGGTCGAGCGCAACGACGACTTCGAAAAACTCGTCCAATCCTGTCAGCTTCATGCCCATCTGGACGACATCCAAACGCTTCGTAGTCACTATTCCTAAATGGAAGCCGCGCTCCTTCAATGTTCGGACCGTTTCATATACTCCCTCGAATCCTTTTACCAAGAGGTCGTGATTAGCCAGGTTGTATGTCCGGTAAGTGGTGATCATTTCTTCGTAGCCTTCAGGATTCATTGGCTGGAACGTATCCTGAAGAGACGGCCCTAAAAACGGAAGGACGTCATCCCGTTTGTATTGGCCGGGATAATAGGTCTCCATTGTGTGGAGAAAAGATGAAATAATCAGCTCGTTTGTATCAATCAGAGTCCCGTCAAGATCGAACAGGACTGTATCTATTTTATTGCTCATATACTGCTTCCTTTCTTTTTGCAATGTCCGCGCGGTTCCAGATGATCGCGACTGTTATTGTCAGTAATATTGCCACTCCAAGACGGATCAGCAGCAGCGGCAAGACTGGAATGCCAAGCGGAACAAAAATCAAAGTATCTTCAACGACGGCGTGGCAGGCAACGAGGAAAATAAATGCCAGCGTGACATCCTTTTTGCTGACTCCATCTTCCTGGACTGCCTGAATCATCACACCTGCGCCGTACGCAAGCCCGATCAGCAGTCCGGCTGCCATTGTCGTCGAAGTGTTCTCCTTCATGCCAAGCGCTCTTGTTGCCGGCGCCAGCCATCTTGAAAAAACGGCAAGCCATTGCTTATCTTTCATGATTTGCACGATGACCATCAGCGGGATGACGATGATGGCCAGCTGGAATATGCCGATTCCCGCCTTCGTGATTCCTTCAAGCAAAATCGCTCCCCATCCAGAGACCTCTTCACTTTTAGCAGGGACCATTCCATATTGTGCGATTTCAGAACCGCCGTTCCAAACAAGATTGATGACTGCAGCAGATATGAACGCAAGCCCGAGGCGGACGAGGACGATAATCCAAAGCTTGACGCCGACCTTGACAGCCACACTTGATTCCACAAGCATATTATGTGAAAAGCTCAGCATCACCGCAATGATGAAGACTTCTTTTACCGTCAAATCAAGCGTCAGGATCGCTCCGATGGCCGCATAAAGATTAAGGAAGTTCCCGATGACAAGCGGAATCGCCGCATCTCCTGACAACCCAAGCAGCGACATCAAAGGCGTGATCAGTTTGATTACCCACGGCAGGATTGGTGTGTATTGCAGGATCGACACAATCAAGGTGACGGGAAAGATGACCTTCCCGAGCGCCCATGTTGTGTTCAAGCCAACCATCAACCCTCTTTTTAATGTAGAACCCATTGAATCATCTCTCCCATTTTTCAGCCTTGATTCATTTTATTGATTGAGTTTCTTTTTTAGTAATCCGAAATTCTAGTTCTCTAAATATCGTACCTTCGAATAACCTTTGACTCTTCTGAAAATCCATAATCCAATTGCAAAAACAACCAATGCAATCGAAATGGTCTGGGCAATCCGCAATGATTCTGTCAGCATCAAGCTGTCAGTCCGCATTCCTTCAACAAAGAAGCGGCCGATTGAGTACCAGATGACATAGCTGAGGAAAATCTCCCCGCGGCCAAGGTTGACTCTGCGCAATGACATGAGCAGGATGAAACCGAGCAGATTCCAGATTGATTCATATAAAAACGTTGGATGATAATATGCTCCATTAATATACATCTGGTTGATGATGAACTCAGGCAGGTGCAGGTTTTCCAAAAATGCCCTTGTTACTTCACCGCCGTGTGCTTCCTGGTTCATAAAGTTGCCCCAGCGCCCGATTGCCTGTCCCAGGATGATGCTTGGCGCTGCGATATCAGCAAGCTTCCAGAACGAAACATTCTTTGACTTCGTGTAAAAATAAGCTGTGGCAACGGAACCGATCAACGCACCGTGGATCGCAATGCCGCCATTCCAAACCTTGAAAATCTCGCCAGGATACTGGCTGTAGTAATCCCACTGGAAGATTACATAATAAAGCCTTGCAGATAGGATCGCGATCGGAATTGCCCAGAGCATCAGGTCCGCAAAAATATCTTTCGGCAGTCCGCGGCGTTCGCCTTCACGCATGGCAATCCACAATGCGAGAGCAATTCCAAGTCCAATGATGACACCATACCAGTGCACCTCGATCGGTCCCAGCGAAAAGGCAATCGGGTCGATTGGCTGAATATTTTTTTCCATATCATTTCCCCTTTTTCTATATAAAAGTCAGTCGCACCAGCACTTTGGCCGTTCTTAATCAAACGTTTGATTAAGAATAATTTTCGTAAAACTGCGAGTGCCGCAGTTATTCATAAAGCACCTTACTGCTTAATGTTCGTCATGATCGCCGTCTTCAATGACGTCTGAAAGCCTGTTGGTGAATTGTTCAGCGGCATTGACGCCCATGCGCTTCAGCCTGAAGTTCATCGCTGCTACCTCGATGATGACAGCGAGGTTTCGGCCCGGACGGACGGGAATCGTCAGCTTGGTGACATCGGTGTCGAGAATTTTCATTTTCTCTTCATCAAGTCCCAGCCTGTCATATGATTTTTTCTGGTCCCAAATCTCTAGATCCATGATCAGGGAAATCCGTTTATGCGAACGGACGGCACCAGCACCGAACAGCGTCATCACATTGATGATGCCGACGCCGCGGATTTCGAGAAGGTGCTCAATTAAATCAGGTGAATTTCCAACCAGGGTCCCGATATCCTCCTGGCGGATTTCTACGCAGTCATCCGCTACAAGACGGTGTCCCCTTTTGACTAATTCAAGCGCGGTTTCACTTTTACCAACTCCGCTCTTGCCGGTGATCAGGACACCGATTCCATAGAGATCGACCAGTACCCCATGGACTGCAGTCGTCGGTGCCAGCTTGCTTTCGAGATAGTTTGTCAGATGACTCGAGAGCCTTGTTGTTTTCTGCTTCGAACGCAAGAGTGGAACTGATTCCCTTTCGGCTGCCTCGACGAGTTCAACAGGAATCTCCATGTCTCTTGTGACGATGATTCCTGGCGTAATATCTGTACAAAGCTTTTCCATACGCTCTGCTCTGTCGCGGGGATTCAATTTTTCAAAGAAGGTCAGCTCTGTTTTTCCAAGAAGCTGCAATCGCTCTGCAGGATAATATTCAAAATAACCAGCGATTTCTAGTCCTGGTCTAGAAATGTCAGTCGTGGTGATCGGACGGTTGATTCCTTCCTCTCCACTGATCAATTCCATGTCGAATTTCTTGATGAGGTCTTTAGTACGGACTTTAGGCAAAGAAGTTCCTCCTTTATTAGAACGTTTATTTCCCACATGATAACAATACCTTTTATTTTAGCACTTTTTTAAGAAGAACCAAATATAAGGAGATAAAAAACAAGCTGAGTTTCCTGAGATTATCTGAATCGGTATGATCCACCCCTTCCTGCTAGTACCAAAGCTATATTTTTCAGAAAAGGTATAGACAACTATACAGTAGACTTGTTATCATCATTTTGTAAGCGAATTCATTTTTTTCTGACTATTATACAATAAGAGGGGGAAACACCATGCGTAATGAAGAACGCCTGGCAAGAGAGATACTTGAGCAGCTTGGCGGCGCGAACAATATTGCTGATGTTGCGTCTTGCATGACCCGCCTGCGCGTCAAGCCGGCAGACTACAGCAAAGTGGATATCGCCGGCATCAAAAAAATTGATGGCGTGCTTGGTGTCGTAGAAGAAGAGACATTACAGATTATTTTGGGACCGGGAATTGTCACCAAAGTGGCAAATGAAGTTTCTGAGATTACCGGCAAGACTGCCAGTCTAGTAGACGAGTCCGACCCGGATCCTTTCGAAGGACTTGCCGGCCGCACCAAGGACGAACTCAACAAGAAAAATGCGACTCCGTTCAAACTATTCCTGCGCAGAATCGCCAGTATCTTCATTCCGCTGATTCCAGCGATTGTCGCATCCGGTTTGATTGCGGGAATTACGAATGTCATTGTCCGTTCTGAAATCATTGACCCAGAGTCTGCTTTCATCCAGGTTCTTAACCTGATCGGCTGGGGTATCTTCAGTTATCTCGGTGTATTTGTCGGCATCAATACGGCTCGTGAATTTGGGGGCTCACCTGCTCTTGGCGGTGCTGCCGGTATCCTGATCATCAACCCGGGTCTGGCAAACATCACATTGTTTGGCGAAGCACTGGTTCCTGGCCGTGGTGGACTGATCGGAGTTATGCTTGCTGCAGTTTTCATCGCGATGCTTGAAAAACGAATCCGTAAATTCGTTCCGTCTTCTTTAGATATCATCATTACTCCTACTCTATCATTATTAATCACTGGTATTGCTACACTATTCGTGCTTCAGCCTGTTGGCGGCTTGATTTCCGATTTGATCACAAAGGGCTTGCTTGGCCTGCTTGATGTCGGCGGAATCCTGGCAGGACTGGTCCTTGCCGGAACATTCCTTCCTCTTGTTGTGACAGGTTTGCACCAGGGCTTGACTCCTGTGCATATGGAATTGATCAACACGATTGGTGATGACCCGCTGCTGCCAATCCTCGCAATGGGTGGTGCCGGCCAGGTTGGTGCAGCATTCGCAATTTACTTTAAAACGAAGAATGAAAGACTTAAAAAAGTCATCAAGGGCGGGCTGCCAGTTGGTATGCTCGGTATCGGTGAACCGCTTATTTTCGGTGTCACCCTGCCGCTTGGCCGTCCATTCATCACGGCCTGTCTAGGGGCAGCAGTCGGAGGAGCATTCCAGGCATTCTTTAAAATCGCAACGATTGCGATCGGCGTTTCGGGTATCCCGCTTGCTTTCCTGGTCCATACAAATCAAATACTGCTCTACTTGCTTGGACTTCTGCTTGCCTATGTATTCGGGTTCATCTTCACCTGGACGTTTGGCTTCAAGGAAGAAATGGCTAAAGATATTTAAGATGCAAATAAAGAAAAGGAGGAGAGCTATTTTCCTCCTTTCTTCTATTCTATTAACTTCTCTAGATTGGAGGGCTTGCCCTTGCTTGGCATTTCCGTATATTTGAAAAAGGATATGATGGAGAAAAATGCTGCCTGGATTGAAAAAGCGGCTCAGTACGGACTTAAATCGATTTTCACTTCCTTACATATACCAGAAGATAATCCAGCTGAGTATAAAGAACTTTTACAAAGGGTTGGAGAACTTGCGAAAAAGCACAACATGGAGCTGATGGCGGATGTATCTCCCCGCTCATTGGATTACCTCGGACTGGATTGGGAGCAATATGATGAACTGCTTCATTGGGGGCTATCAGGAATCAGGGCTGATTATGGGTTCACATCACAGCAGATTGTGGAGCTTTCGCATAAAATGAAGATAGGAATCAATGCCAGCACGGTAACTAGAGATGAACTTCAGGCGTGGATTGATGCTGGTTTAAATACTGGGAACGTCGAAGCATGGCACAATTTTTACCCGAGACCTGAAACGGGGTTGGACAAGGAGTTCCTAATTGAAAGGAATAACATGCTTCGTTCTCTCGGCATTACGACAATGGCTTTTGTGCCTGGGGACAAAGATTTGCGTGGACCTGTGTTTTCTGGTCTCCCTACACTTGAGAAGCACCGCGGCCAACAGCCGCACATAGCTGCTGCAGAGCTGATGGTCTCTTGTTTTACCGATAAAATTTCGATTGGAGATCACGCTGCATCGGATGAACAGTTGGAGTTACTGGCTTTCCTTGATAAAAAAGTAATTCCACTTCGTATTGTGACCGATAGTCGGGAGCATTCCGACCTATTGAGCAGGCCGCTGACCAACCGGATGGATCCTGCCCGCGATGTCATCAGAGCAGTTGAATCTCGTTCCTTCGCTTCAATGGGGGAAAAACGGGTCTCCCCTTCTAATCAGCAGGAAAGACCACGCGGGACAATCACCATCGACAACGAACGCTATGGACGGTATGCAGGCGAATTGCAAATAGCCATTCATGACCTGCCACTGGATGAAAAAGTGAATTGTATCGGAAAAGTTATCAAAGAAGATCTGCCTTTGCTTAAGGAAATCAAGGCAGGGCAAAAATTTCAATTTATTGTGAGGGATGGACATGGAGATCGCAAAGCTTAATACAGAACAGCAAAATCCGAAAACAATGAATATCGACTTGATGTCGACAGAGGAAATCATCACCGTCATCAACCAGGAGGACACCCTCGTTCCGAACGTGCTCGCAAGGCAGGTTCCGAACATTTCGGAGGTCGTTGACAGGATTGTCGCTGCCTTCAAAAAAGGCGGCCGTCTGATTTATATCGGTGCAGGGACTTCCGGACGACTCGGAATCATCGATGCTTCCGAATGCCCTCCGACGTTCGGAACCGATCCCGGGCTTGTTGTTGGTATTATTGCGGGTGGCAAGGAAGCAATGACCGAGGCACTTGAAGGCGTCGAGGATGATAAAAAACAGGGGCAGGCTGATCTGGAAAATATCGGTCTTACCGCTGATGACATCGTTGTCGGGATCGCTGCCAGCGGGCGCACCCCATATACAATCGGAGCACTGGAGCACGCCAAGGAAATCGGTGCATTAACGGTATCAGTCGTTTGCAGCAAGGATTCCAAAATGGAGAAAATCTCCGACCACACCATTTCCGCGGTCGTCGGTCCCGAAGTCATTACCGGTTCCACAAGGATGAAAGCCGGTACTGCCCAAAAATTGATTCTAAACATGCTCTCCACCGCTGCAATGATCAAACTGGGCAAAGTGTACGGCAACCTGATGGTTGATGTGCAGATGACGAACGAAAAACTACATAACCGCGCTGTCAATATCGTCAAGATGGCAACCGGGGCTTCTGATGAGGAAGCACGAACGGCAATCAAGGAGCAAAACTACCATACGAAAGCCGCCATCCTTCAAATCACGACAGGACTCAAGGGTACCGAGGTAAAAGGACTATTGGAAAAGCACAATGGCTACCTGCGGGATGCGATAAGGGACTTTTACAAAGGGAGCGCAAATTAAGATTGTCTATACCACCAATAAGGTTACCATACTTAACACACTGTGGTATAGACAACCCCTACAGGTATTTGTATAATATAATTAACAGAGGGTATAGAAAAAAGAGGACATAACTTTCAGGTGATATAGAATGAACGATTTATTCCTAATGAACGCTAGAGTTTTAACTCAAGATGGCATGATTGAAAAAGGTTACATTTATATAAAGGATGGGAAGATTGCTGAAACAGGGCTGGCCTCCTCCCTCCCCCATTATCAGGCTGATATCATCGAGCTTCCTGAGGACAGCACGGTAGTTCCAGGATTCATCGATGTGCATATCCACGGAGCTGGCGGAGCGGACACGATGGATGGTACCACTGAAGCCTTGACGACGATGGCTTCCATCCTGCCTGAGGAAGGTACAACGAGCTTCCTGGCAACGACAATCACCCAGGATCAAAAGGCAATTATCAAAGCATTGGAGAATGCCGCACATTATATCAGCCACCATAACACCCCAGGTAAGGCTGAGGTGCTCGGGCTCCATTTAGAAGGGCCATTTATCAATGAATCCCGCAAAGGAGCACAGCCTGCCGAACACATCATTACACCTGATATCGAGCTGTTTGCGAGAATGCAGAAGGCTTCTGGCAATAATATCAGGCTCGTGACACTCGCTCCGGAAAAGGAAAATGGCTTTGAGCTTATTGCATACCTGGCTGAAAATGAGGTCATCGCTTCGGTTGGCCATTCGGATGCCACTTACGGACAGATGGCTGAAGCCGTGAAGGCAGGAGCTACCCATGTGACCCATTTGTTCAATGGCATGCGCGGAATGCATCATCGAGATCCGGGTGTCGCTGGTGCCGCCCTGCTTTTTGATGAATTGAAAATAGAGATGATTGCAGACGGAATCCATGTCGTTCCCGAAATGCTGGATTTATCGATTCGCGCCAAAGGAACTGATGGTGTTATTTTAATCACCGACTCGATGCGAGCCAAGTGTCTTAAAAATGGCAGCTATGATCTCGGCGGACAGGAAGTTAGTGTTGCAGATGGAAAAGCACTTTTAGCTGATGGCACCCTTGCCGGCAGTATTTTAAAAATGAAAGATTCCTTAAAAAACATGATGGAATTCACAGGCATCAGTCTTGAAGAAGCTGTGAAGCTAGCCAGTGAGAATCCCGCCAGGCAGCTGAAGATATTTAACAGGAAAGGGAGCATTGCTTCAGGAAAAGACGCAGATCTTGTCGTACTCGACTCCAACCACGAAGTTTCCATGGCGTTTTGCCGGGGAGTTGCGAGTTATACCCGATAAATTCTGCTTTGAAAGAGGTGATGACGTTGAAACTGATTACAACTTCAAATTACGAGCAGCTTAGCCAACAAGCCGCAGAGGAAATAATCACGCGAATCAAGAGCAATCCAGCGCTAAATCTTGGACTTGCTACCGGAAGCACACCAACAGGCCTTTATCAGGAGCTCATAAGGGACCATAAGCAGAACCAAACCTCCTACAAGAAAATCAACACGTTCAACCTTGATGAATACATCGGCATCTCGAAAAAAGACCGGAATAGCTATCACTACTTTATGTGTGAACATTTATTCGAGCACATTGACATTCCGCTTGAACAGACGCATATACCAGATGGAACAGCCAAGGATTTTGATGAGGAATGCAGACGCTATGAACAGTTCATTCATGAGCATGGCGGCATCGACCTGCAAATTCTCGGAATTGGACAGAACGGCCATATCGGCTTTAACGAACCAGGAACCCCCTTTGACAGCAGAACGCATATCATTGACCTGGCAGAAAGCACGCGCAAGGCGAACTCAAGATTTTTTGAATCACTGGAAGACGTTCCTAAGCAAGCAATTACCATGGGGATTGCCTCAATTATGGACAGCAAGGAAATCTTCCTGCTTATTTCCGGTGCTTCCAAGGCAAAGGCACTCGCTGCTTTAGTGAAAGGCGATGTGAGCGAAGATTTCCCTGCCTCGGCTCTCAAAAACCATGGAAATGTCACGATATTCGCTGATAAAGATGCGGCAGCATTACTTTAAGCATCTTCTGAAAAATTGTAAGCAGTCAGGAGAATGACCTATGATTGATAAAAATTCACCAATACCTATTTACCACCAGCTTGAGGAATACATAAAAGCCCAGATTGATAATGGTGACATCGAACCAGATGAAGCCATTCCCTCCGAACGCGTCTATGCCGATATGTTCCAGATCAGCAGGATGACGATCAGGCAGGCATTGACGATCCTTGTCAATGACGGATATTTGTACCGTCAAAAAGGCAAAGGCACATTCGTGAACAAAAAGAAGGTCGAACAGCGCTTGCACGGATTGACAAGTTTCACTGAAGATATGAAAGAACGCGGATTTACCCCTGGAAGCAGACTGGTTTCATTTGAAATCATCTCATCAGGACGGGAAATAGCCGAACGTCTGAGACTCAGTGAAAATACTCCAGTATATGAAATCAAACGTGTCAGGCTTGCAGACAATGTTCCGATGGCCCTCGAGACCACTTATCTTCCGGCTAATCTAGTCAAGGGATTGACAGAGGAAATCATCAACCAGTCACTTTACCAGTATATTGAAGAAAAATTATCGCTTACGATCCACGAAGCCACCCAGCAAATCGAAGCGTCGATTGCTAAGGAACAGGAACTGCGCCTCCTCGAAATTGAAAAAGGCTCCCCTGTTTTGCTGATTCTCAGGACTTCGCATTTAAAGGATGGCACGCCATTTGAATTCGTCAAATCAGCCTATCGCGCTGACCGATACAAATTCGTGCACACGATGCAGCGCAGCTAATTATCAGCAGAGATCCTATCCGGGTCTCTTTTTTTTTGCAGATATTCCATTAATAGGTCCTCGCGAAATGTCGAAATAGAAAATAACATTCAGCTTATTTCCACGGAAATAATCGAACCCTCTTGTCGAATTATTTGTCTGATTAGCTTAAAATGAGGGTAATACATAGAGAAGGAGCAGATACTATGCTAAAGAATTTCCAGGTTGATGATCATGTAAAGAACCAGATGACAGATGAGATAAAAAGGTATTTCCTTGAAGAACGCGGGGAAGAATTGGGAGACCTGGCTGCACTGCTGATTCTTGAATTTGTTGCTGACAAACTCGCTCCTCATTTTTATAACATTGGAATCCAGGATGCCCATGAGTTCCTGTCGCAGCGGGTGGAAGATATCTTTGAATTGAATAAGTGATCATTTGCGTTTCGTGGGTGGATGGATACTCTGAAGCCAAACGGTTTATAGAATACTCAGTTTTAAAACCGCCTATATCTGATGTCACTATGTCCTTTTTCCGCCTTTGGTCATATATATATACTGATGAGGAAATCTTTTATCGGAAGGTGTGAAAATAGTGAAGATCATGCTAGATGCTGGGCATGGCTACAACACCCCGGGTAAGCGAAGTCCTGATGGTATGAGAGAATATGAGTTTAACAGGGCTGTGGCGAATTATGCCAAACAGCTGCTGGCAGACTATAAGAATGTGACAGTGTATTTTTCTCATTCCGATCAGCGAGATGTATCATTGAAGGCCAGGACAGATAAGGCAAACAGCCTGAATGTAGATATATTTGTTTCGATTCATGCCAATGCTTTTGGCGGAGGCGGCTGGAGCAATGTCGGCGGTATTGAAACATTTGTCTATCCAACCAGACCGCCTGTGGCTTATCAGTTAGCCCAAAAGATTCAGCGCCATCTTGTCATCGCAACGGGTCTCGATAACCGCGGTGTAAAAACAGCCGATTTCCACGTCCTGAGGGAAACGAAAATGGATGCCGTGCTAGTGGAATGCGGATTCATGACTAACCGCAATGAAATTAAGCTGCTGCGTTCCGAAACATACCGCAAAACAATAGCAGAAGGCATTGTTAAAGCATTGGCAGAGCAATTCAAACTGCAGAGGAAGGCAAATGCTGCACCTGCACCTGCGCCCACTCCGCCACCGGCCAAATCTCCTTCGCCAGCCAAGAAGGACGGACTATATAAGGTCCAGGCAGGAGCGTTCGATAATGAGGAAAACGCTAAAGAGCTTGCCGACCGTTTAAGGAAAGCCGGTTTTGATGTCTATATTGATAAAGAATAGCTAAAGGCCGACACATATATGTGCCGGCCTTTAGCCTAGTCTTTTGATTCTCTTAAGAACGTGTTCTGGATGATCAAGTTTGCGGCTGACATAATGATCGCCGTAAGCAGCGCCATCCCAAAACTGGATATTTCAAATGAACTCCCCATCAAACTATCTGTCAGCATCAGTGTGATTGCATTGATGACAAACAAGAATAGTCCCAGGCTGAGCACCGTTACAGGCAGCGTCAGCAATATCAAGATCGGTTTAACGAGAACATTCAATATCGAGAGAATGAAACTGGCTCCTAAAGCGGCGCCAAAACCAGATAGATAAATTTCATTCTCGAAGTAACCAGCAAGCGCCATGAAGAGAACGGCGTTAATGACAATTCCTAACAACCATCTCATTTTTAATACCCTTCCCTGTTTGGCAGCACAAACACAAGCACAAGGTAGATCATAGCCATGGGAAAGAATGCCGTGCTGAACGTCAAGATTACAAACAATATGCGTAACAGCGCAGGACTCATCCCGAAGGAATCAGCCATTCCTCCGAGCACCCCTGCCAGCATTCGATTTTTACGTGAGCGGGTTAATTTCATTTCATATCACCCTTCCTATTTCAACATTACTAATGGATTATTTTTTTTACGGTGATTGAGCCGGTTTTGGTATCCGCATGCAGCCTGACAGCTTTTTGGCCTGAATCAGCCGGCTTGAAGCGAAGATTTTTTTGAACCATGTCGCTCTTCTCTTCAACAACCTGGATGCCGTCGAGTTCAATCGTAAAGCCGCCAAGGTTCGATTTCAACTCGCCACTCGCTGGCGTCTTCTCTGGCAGGAAGACTTCGATGCTTCCAGTGGTAGCCTTCACTTCCACACTTTCGCAATCATTGTTATTTACAGTGCAAGTCACATTTCCATTGAATGACTGAAGATCGACATGGTCAAAAGAGCCATCAGCCTTTATTGCTCCGTTGATTGTTTCAGCCTCAAGATCCTTGATTGCGCTTCTTGAGATATTGATTGTTCCATTCGCTGTTTCAGTTTCCAGCTTGCCGCACTCAAGATTTCCAAGCAAAACTTTCCCGTTTGCAGTCTTTGCCCGGCAATCCTTCACTGTTAAGTTTTCACCTTCAATGGATCCATTAAACAAACGGATTCGAACATTTTCATATTCTTCTTTCGGAATATGGATGACTGCATCAACCTTCATCCACTTCTGTTGAACGGAAAACCGCAGCTTCTGATTTTCAATTGTGAAAATGGCGTCCTCTAAGAACTTCCTGCGCGCTTCATCCTGGTTTTCGACACGATACACTTTCGCGCTGCACTCGATACGTACATCCTTTTGCTCCCATGGCACGACTTTTACCGAACCATTCGCCATATCAATATCGACCTGGTTCAAATAAGCATCTCCCTGCTGGAAAATGTGAGAGATATCCACGGACTGGCCGAAGTTAAGATCCAAATCGAAATCCTTTATTTTCTTGAATGCTGAATCGACAAAATCCAGCACTTTGTCTTTCATAGAGTTAAATTTGTAAGTATTAAAATCTTCCTTTTTGTACTCTTCTTTCTTCGCTTCTTCAAACTTTACATCCGTTGACAGATACGTAGAGCTTTCCTGCTGAGGCGTTTTTCCCTGCTCCAGCTGCTCGATTAAAAATAAAGCTTCATCAACCGTCATTTTCCCTTCCTCAACTAGCTTGAGAATTCGCTTCCGTTCTTCCTTCATAAGATTTATCCCCCTCATTTTATATTAAGTACTTTTATCCCTTTAACCAGGTTCCAAATCAATACAATGAAACTCAATATTACCATCAATATAGCACTGCTAAACATAAGCGCTGGGAAATCCCCCGTTCCTCCGCTCATATCGATGAATACATCAATAAGAATAAGCGGCAGCGGGATCAGCGGAATCAAATGCGACAGCAGCGCCTTCTTCGCATGAACCTTTACATCCTTATCCTCTGATACAAAATAAGCAACTAGGGGAAACAAAATCCCGGCAAACATAATACTAAAATAGCACAAAGCAGACAGAATCCTTTTCGTATCCATCCTCTTCATCTCCTTAAAAATTAATACGCTCGGGAACCTGAGAAGTTTCATTTCTTTATGAAAAGAGTTCGACAAAATGTGAAAGGAAACCTTGTCAAAGTCGTATTCCGGCTGGTGAAAGTTGTGTGAATGGGAGATATGGGGGATTTCCTTGGGTATTAGATTCAGAGGGAATTGTGGCTTGGCTTCTTTGGTGACCTATTTTCTCTTTTTCTCGCTTTTTTGGGCGCCAATGGGCTTCATTGGTGACCTCTTTTTCTATTTTCTCGTAATTTTTGGCGCCAATAGCCTTCATTGGTGACCTCTTTTCGTATTTTCTCGCAATTTTGGGCGCCAATGGGCTTCATTGCTGACCTCTTTTTCTATTTTCTCGGAGTTTCGGGCGCCAATGGCCTTCATTGGTGACCTCTTTTTCCACTTTCTAATTATTTCGGGCGCCAATGAGCTTCATGAGTGACTATTTTCTCCTTAATTCGTTAACTGGAAAAATTATTCTCTTACTCAACCTTATTAATTGCACCAATAATCATGATAATTGCACGAAGATGGGTGTTAATTGCACGGATGTTAATCATAATTGCACCGATAGCCATAATAATTGCACCGTTTACCTAATTTTGGAATCCAACATCGCTCCACAAAAAGAAAAACCCTTCCTGATGGGAAGGGCTATGCATTGCTTGTGCTTTTTTCTTTTTCCTCAATTTGTGCTTTCATTCGCAGCCTGTCTCGTTCCAGTACCGGTTTCAGGTACTTGCCTGTATAGGATTCCTCCACTTCGGCGATCTTTTCCGGTGTTCCGGTGGCGACGATTGTTCCGCCGCGGTCACCGCCTTCGGGTCCGAGGTCGACGATGTAGTCGGCAGCCTTGATGACATCGAGGTTATGCTCGATTACGAGCACCGTGTCGCCATTTTCGACGAGACGCTGAAGGACCGTCAGCAAGCGGGCAATGTCATCGACATGCAAACCAGTTGTTGGCTCGTCCAAAATATAAAGCGAACGGCCGGTCGAACGGCGGTGCAGCTCGGACGCCAGCTTGACACGCTGCGCTTCCCCTCCGGAAAGGGTCGTCGCTGGCTGGCCAAGTGTGATATAACCGAGTCCGACATCGTATATCGTCTGCAGCTTGCGGGCGATTTTCGGGATGTTAGCGAAGAATTCAACCGCTGCCTCAACTGTCATATCAAGGATATCGGAAATGTTTTTGCCTTTGTACTTTACTTCCAAAGTCTCACGGTTGTAGCGTTTGCCGTGGCACACTTCACAAGGGACGTACACATCGGGCAGGAAGTGCATCTCGATTTTGATGATTCCATCACCGCGGCATGCTTCACAGCGCCCGCCTTTTACATTGAAGCTGAAGCGTCCCTTTTTATAGCCGCGGACCTTTGCTTCGTTGGTTGATGCGAACACGTCGCGAATATCATCAAACACGCCAGTATAGGTAGCAGGATTGGATCTTGGTGTACGGCCGATTGGCGACTGGTCGATATCGATGACCTTATCAAGGTGGTCGACACCTTTGATTTCCCTGAATTCCCCTGGCTTGCTTTTTGCTCGGTGAATCTTCATTGCGAGCGATTTGTGCAGGATTTCATTGATCAGTGTACTTTTACCGGAACCGGAAACACCCGTCACGGCCATGAAGGTTCCAAGAGGGAACTTCACATTTACATTTTTAAGATTATTTTCCTTTGCGCCTTTGATTTCGATATAACGGCCATCCGGTTTTCTGCGCTCGATCGGCAGCGGGATGAACTTTTTACCGGACAGGTACTGACCTGTCAGTGAGTTTGGATCATCCATTACCTCTGCTGGGGTTCCCTGGGAGATGATTTCACCACCATGAACACCTGCTCCAGGACCGATATCAATCAAGTGGTCCGCTGCGAGCATCGTATCTTCGTCATGCTCAACGACAATCAGTGTATTGCCAATGTCCCGCATGTTTTTCAGCGTATCGATCAATCTGTCATTGTCGCGCTGATGAAGACCGATGGATGGCTCATCAAGGATATACAAGACACCCGTGAGGCGTGATCCTATCTGGGTTGCCAGCCTGATTCGCTGGGCCTCACCACCTGATAGTGTTCCAGCCGAGCGACTCATCGTCAGGTAATCCAACCCGACATTGATCAAGAAGCCGAGACGTTCCGTAATCTCACGGAAAATCATATTAGCAATCTTCATTTCTTTTTCCGAAAGCTCAAGACTCTCGAAAAATTGGTGTGCTTCCTCTACCGACAATGCCGTCACTTCACCGATATGGCGGCCGTCAACAAGAACAGCCAGCGTTTCACGTTTAAGCCTGTATCCTTTACAAGTTGGGCAGGCATGCTCGCCCATATACTTCTCCATTTGCTCGCGGATATAATCAGAGCCTGTTTCCTTATAACGGCGCTCGATATTTTTCAAAACGCCCTCAAAAACAATATAGTTTTCACGAACCTGTCCCCAGTCATTTTCATAGCGGAAATAAATCCGGTCCTTGTCTGAACCGTAAAGGATTTTATCCATTTCATGATCTTGGAGGTCTTTTACCGGTACGTCCATATCGATTCCATAATGATTGCAGATCGCCTCAAGAAGCTGCGGGTAATACTGTGAGCTCGTCGGTTCCCACGGAGCGATTGCATGCTGTTTTAATGAAAGCTCCTTGTTCGGGACGACTAAATCAACGTCGACCTCCAGCTTCGCACCAAGACCGTCACATTCAGGGCATGCGCCAAATGGGCTGTTGAATGAGAACATCCGGGGCTCAAGCTCGCCGATCGAGAAGCCGCAAATCGGGCAGGCATGGTTTTCGCTGAACATCAATTCTTCTTCACCGATTACATCAATCAGCACATTGCCCTCACCTAATTTAAGCGCGGCTTCCATCGAGTCCGCCAGGCGGGCAGCAATCCCTTCCTTGACGACAATCCGGTCGATGACAACTTCAATCGAATGCTTTTTGTTTTTCTCCAGCTCAATATCGTCTCCGAGGTCATGCATCTCTCTGTCAATACGGACTCGGACATAGCCTTGTTTTTTCACATCTTCAAGAACTTTGACGTGTGTCCCCTTCCTTCCGGAAACAAGCGGAGCAAGGATCTGCAGCTTTGTCCTTTCGGGATATTCGAGCACACGGTCGACCATCTGCTCGATTGTCTGCGATGAAATCTCTATATTATGCACCGGGCAGGTTGGACGTCCCACCCTGGCGAATAGCAAACGCAAATAATCATAAATCTCTGTCACCGTACCAACTGTTGAACGGGGATTTCGGCTCGTCGTCTTCTGGTCGATCGATATCGCCGGGGACAATCCTTCAATTGAATCTACGTCCGGCTTGTCCATCTGGCCGAGGAACTGGCGCGCGTAGGCAGAAAGTGATTCTACATAACGGCGCTGTCCTTCAGCATAGATGGTGTCGAACGCCAGCGAGGACTTTCCTGAACCGGAAAGTCCTGTCAATACAACAAGCTTATCTCTCGGAATGGTGACATCTATATTTTTCAAGTTATGAGCTCTGGCGCCCTTAACTATCAGTTTATCCATAGCCATGTTATCGTCATCCTTCCGCTTTTAACTCAAGAATAAGGTCGCGCAATTCAGCGGCCCGTTCGAAATTGAGGGCCTTTGCCGCATCCTTCATTTCTTTTTCCATGTTGAATATTACCTGCTCGCGCTCTTTCTTTGTGAGCTTCTTCATACCCTCTGACGGATTGTAGTCTTCTTGTTCCTCTGCAGCCATCGTTGCGCGGATCACATCGCGGATCTCCTTCTGGATGGTCTGTGGTGTGATGCCATGCTTTTCATTATATGCTTCCTGAATCGCACGGCGCCGTGTCGTTTCGCCGATCGCAAGCTCCATCGAGTTCGTCATCTTGTCTGCATACATGATGACATGCCCGCGTTCATTTCTGGCTGCCCGGCCCATTGTCTGGATGAGTGATCTTTCAGAACGAAGGAAGCCTTCCTTATCGGCATCGAGAATGGCCACGAGTGAAACTTCAGGAATATCAAGTCCTTCTCTTAACAGATTGATTCCGATGAGAACATCATATTTGCCAAGGCGGAGTTCGCGGATGATTTCAATCCGCTCGAGCGTCTTGACCTCTGAGTGCAGATATTGGACTTTGATGCCGATTTCCTTCAGGTAATCGGTCAAATCCTCAGACATTTTTTTCGTCAATGTCGTGACAAGCACACGCTCATTCCGCTTCGTCCGCTCATGGATTTCTCCGATCAAATCATCAATCTGGCCTTCGATTGGCCTTACATCAATCGTCGGATCAAGCAATCCTGTCGGGCGGATGATCTGCTGTACCATTTCTGGAGTATGCTCCAGCTCATATGGACCTGGAGTCGCCGATACGAAAACAGCCTGTTTGACATGGTTTTCGAATTCAGCAAATGTCAGCGGCCGGTTATCCATTGCTGACGGCAGGCGGAAACCATGGTCAACCAGCACCTGTTTACGGGCCTGGTCACCATTAAACATTCCCCTTATTTGCGGCAATGTAACATGCGACTCATCGATCACAATCAAAAAGTCATCCGGGAAGTAATCAAGCAATGTATATGGAGTCGCACCAGCAGGTCTTAAGGTCAGATGGCGCGAATAGTTTTCGATGCCGGAGCAGAAGCCCATCTCACGCATCATCTCAAGGTCATACCTTGTGCGCTGTTCGAGCCTTTGCGCCTCAAGAAGCTTTTCTTCGGCGCGCATTACTTCCAGTCGCTCCTCCAGCTCTTTTTCGATGTTCTCGATCGCAATCTTCATCTTTTCCTCGCGGGTTACGAAGTGGGATGCCGGGAAGATCGCGACATGGTCACGTTCGCCGATAATCTCACCAGTCAACGCATCAACCTCGCGGATCCGGTCAATCTCGTCGCCAAAAAATTCGATCCTCATGCAATGCTCGTCACGTGAGACCGGGAAAATCTCGACGACATCGCCGCGGACACGGAACGTCCCGCGTTTGAAGTCGATATCATTTCGTTCATACTGGACGTCAACCAGCTTGTGAAGAAGCTTATTGCGCTCAATTTCCATGCCAGTCCGGAGTGACACGACCATGTCGCGGTATTCATCCGGATTACCGAGACCGTAGATGCAGGAAACACTGGCAATGATGATGACATCCTTGCGCTCGAATAGCGACGATGTAGCCGAGTGGCGCAGCTTGTCAATCTCATCATTGATGCTTGCGTCCTTTTCAATGAATGTATCCGTCTGCGGCACGTAAGCCTCTGGCTGATAATAATCATAATAGCTGACGAAATACTCAACCGCGTTGTTCGGGAAAAATTCCTTGAACTCGCTGTACAGCTGGCCGGCAAGGGTTTTATTATGGGCGATGACAAGCGTCGGCTTGTTCACTTCCTTGATCACATTGGAAATCGTGAACGTCTTTCCTGTTCCCGTTGCGCCAAGGAGCGTCTGATGCTTCTTATTATCGCGGATTCCTTGTACCAGCTCTTTGATTGCTGCAGGCTGGTCTCCCTGCGGAGAATACTTCGAGACTAATTCAAATTGGTCCTTCACAGAAAAGCCTCCTGTAATTTAAATTTCTAGGCTCTTTTCGTAAACTTAGTCGCATTCTTTGATTCAGAAACTTTTTCGAAAAGAACTTTCCTATATATAAGCCTTACATAGTTGTCAAAAAGTCATATCCTCATTCTACCACAAAGAAGGGAAAACAAACCAACAAAAAGCGAACAAACATTCGAATTTATATCTTTGTTTTAAAAGAGAATGCTGTAGATTGTCGAATCCTCGTTAATCAAACGTTTGATTAAAGTGGAGCCATCCCTTTATTCATAAGAAAAACCCGCCGGACACAATCCGACAGGCTTACTTTTAGTATGTTTTCGTAAAGGGTGTTGTTAAAATCCTCAAGCCGATTTTAACGTAATATATCCCATTTTGTAGGTCGGTAATAAGTTTGCATGCTCTTTTCTCATAAGAAGCGTCAACTTAACGATGGAATATAGGTAATTCAATCCAATTTTGTATTCAATAGCAACAAATAGTGAGAAAAGAGACCTACTTTTTAAATTATGACTGCTTCTTGTTGCGCTTCATCATCCGGTTCGCCAGATAGAAACCCACGGTCAATGAAAAGGCATCGACGACAATCAGCAGGAAGGAATCTGTGTAACCTTTATAAACAGAAGCCGCAATCAACGCGACCGTCAATACGAGCGCAAGGATGTGGTTATAGGCAACCCTGGTGAAAAACACAACCATTAAACCAGGCAGTAACAGTGCGGACAAATATTTCAGCACCAATTGATTAAACACCTCATTCAGAGAAATAACGAAAATTTAGAATCATCTTTTTAAAATATAACTTTTTTAGAGGCTGGTTACAAGAATCTCCTCTTAAAAGAAGTTTGTTTTCGCATTGGATGCATCCGCATGCTTTTTTTACTGTGGTAGTAAAAGCTATTAAGTCTAGGGGAATTACGAAAAAGGTGATGACCATAAACCTTATTACCAAGGATATATGAGTTTAGTATTGAAATGCCTAAAATCCAACCTGTTATGTCCTTTTAGACAAATGGAAGACCTCTTTTCCTGTCTGAAATGATGGAAAAATGAGTGATTTCAATTGTTTCTGACAAAAATTGGTTTGATACTTTATACCTATATATGATATTAATAAAGTACTTAAAATAAATACTCTTTATCTTACCGATAAAGGCAAACCTGTTGAAAGGCAGGGACGCAAAGCCACGGGCCTAAAGCAATTGCTAGGGCAGCCGGGCCGCCGAAGAAGACGGAAATCTATCAATCCGCCTTTTTTCGAGGGGGATTTTTTTATACCCTTTATAGGTATTATTACCCGGAACTCATGAAAGGTGATGAGAAATGTCTTTTAAGATGACTGAAGAGAGTGTCAATGATCAGGTTAATGTCTTCCTTGAAGGAGAATTAGACATTTTCACAATCGAATCCGTTATCCAAAAGATCGATTCGATTTCAGCTCCTGAATGCAATGTGAATCTGAATGGAGTATCTTTTATTGATTCTTCTGGAATTGGTTTATTGATCAGGAAAGTCATGGATTGGAAAGAGAATGGCCGCACTTTAACCATTTCCGATTTTCAGCCTGTTGTCCATGAGGTGATGGAAGAAATGGGAGCATTCATAATACTAGAGGAAGTTTATAGCCAATGATGATCCATTCCGAAGAAAAAAACACAAATAAATATATACAACAAAACAGACTAAGTGCTGATTTGAAGGAAGCAGCCAATGTCCAAAGTGTCCTGCTCCAGCACGAGCCCCCTGCTTGTGAATCTCTAGAATGCAAAGGTGTCTCTATTCCAGCCCATTATTTAGGGGGAGATTATTATGGTTTTATCTATGAAGAGGAAAAACAGAGATATTGGGTGTTCACGGGTGATGTGATGGGAAAGGGAATTCCTGCTTTCGCTAAAATGGCGATGCTTAGAACCGCGATCCGGACGCTCGTTCCTCAAAGCTCGAGCCCCTCTGAATTATTGCAGAAAGTGAACATGATTTTATATGAAGATTTAAAACTGCTCAAGTCCTTCGCGACCTTATTTTGCGGAATGTATGATTTAGCTGAAAACACATTTACCTACGCATCCGCCGGGCATCCAAGTGCGATTCTGAAGAGGGAAAAACATCCTAGCGAATTCCTGAAAGCAAATGGAATTGCGATCGGTTTCCTGCCTAACCGTAAATATACAGAAGAGAGAGTGATTCTTGGACCCAATGATTATGTCTGTATATACACTGACGGTATCTTGGAGGCAATGGATGATCAGCGAAATCAGTTCGGAAAAGACAGAATAATCAAAATGATAAACCAGCACTCTGACTACCCTTCATTAGTAAAAACCATTACTGAGCAAGTACTATCATTCTCGAATTTCGATCAGCGAGACGATGTAACGCTGGTGACGATCCGACGAATGGCACATTAATTTTGTTTCACTGGTTGATGATTGTCAATGAACCTTTGAAAGGAGGTGTTAATAATGAAGGCAAAGGTAAAGTACACTCTTCAGATTGCTGCATTGATCGCCCTGGCTCTAGGTCCGGTTGTTGGAAAGCCTTGGTGGTAAGATCCAGATAAAGACTTGGTGATTTTCCTGACGGCCGGCATGATAATCATCCAAGTCTTTATTTTCTAGGCTCTTTTCTAAAACTTTGTTGCTATTGAGTACAAAAATGGATTTGAAATTCAAAGGAGGTCATTGAAATTGAAATATTTTTTATTGCTGGCATTTGTCATCACATTTTCTCTTAAAAAAAACCCACTAACATTCTTTAAAAATGTTGAATTTCAATGGCCTCTTCTCATCATTGTCAGCTTTGGTGCACAAATTGCCCTGGCTTTTTTCACTATAAGGACAGCGGTAAAGCTGGAATTGGTGCTGATCGCTACTTTTTCAGGTATCATCCTGTGGCTATGGAAAAATCGTCAAATCCCAGGACTTAAGTTCATACTGGCAGGCTCCACCTTGAATTTACTCGCTTTGCTGTTACATGGCGGCCTGATGCCTGTCTCCGAAAAAGCGATGACTCTGACAGGACAGGATGTATCCTCCCTCGGGAATGATTCTCGACACCAGCTGATGGACTCCACTTTTACCTGGATTCTCGGCGACTGGATACCCGTCTTGAAATATGTATTAAGTCCAGGGGATCTTTTAGTAGGCACAGGCATAATCACACTTGTTTATCTTAATTCCACTGTATGGGGGAAATAGGGAGCATATGAAACTCATCAATTGGTATACTATCAGTCTAGTCATATTAGCTTTTGCTGCCCTCATTTACTCCATATCGGAAATCCAGTGGGTAGATAACAATGTTTTCATAGTTGCTGTGATTATTGTCATCATCCTTGAAGTTCTTCCCCTTCGCCTTCCAAGTGGTGATCACTACTCAGCAGGAAGCATCGGCTTTTTATTTTTATTGCTGTACAGCGGGTTTTCACATTCAATTTTAGCGATTTACCTTGCCGCTTTTGCTTATTATTTAAAAAACATAAGACGAGGGGCTCCCCATCCCATCCGCTTATTCGTCACCATTGGGATGTATTCCGGTTCTTTATTGATTGCCAGCAGTGCTATCCACTTTATTGAATGGCAACATAACTACATCGAAATAGCCTTTGCCGCCATCACTTTTGAATTCGCCAACTTTCTTTTCATCGAAGGCATCGAAGCTACTGTTTTTGGCAAAAGAATGTTTAGCCATTTCAAACAAAAATTTATCGAACTGATCATTCCAATCTTGATCAGTATCTTTGTCCTGACAATGTTCACTGCCCATTCAGGGGAAATCGAACTGATTCATTTAATGATCTACACTTTGTTCTTCCTGCTGATTGTCATCTTTTTTTCTCATGAGTATATTAAACAGCTTGAGCTGCGAAAGGCCACTTCCAACGCTTTTATACAGGTTATGGAGGGACGTATCAAATCCGATTTAACTGGTCACGGAAGCAGGGTTGCTGCGATATGCGAGGTCCTGCTTGACGATTTCGCTTATCCCAAACGCAAGCGCCATGATCTTATCCAGGCAGCCATCATCCATGATATTGGAAAAGCCATTTTGCCTTCGCATATTTTCAGAAAAAAAGGCGCGCTCACCTTATCAGAAGAACGTGAATATAAGAAACATCCCGAAAAGGCCATGGAAATTGTAAAAACGATGTTCCCAAAGGAGTCTTTTTCCAAATGGATCCTGCATCATCATGAACGCTGGGATGGAGATGGTTTTCCTTCGGGATTGGCAGGTGCAGACATCCCTCTGGGTGCGCGAATTCTAGCCACCGGCAATGAATTGGAACATCTCCTACAACGCCATCAGGACCCAGAAACCGTCTTGAATTTAATCAATGATAAAAGCGGAACAGTTCTGGACCCTAAGCTAGTGGAGAAAATCACCCTATCGCATATAGAGGAAATGCTTATAAGCCTGGAAAAGGAGTTAGTGCGCGAGGAATTGACTGAAGTTTCGGAAACATCCGAGGACATCTATCATGAAACAGATACATACACACAAATCGGGGAAACCTTCTACCTTCTTGTCAAAAATGGAGTCGTGTTCAATAAAAGGGGAAAACCGTCCCATGAATTTGTTCAGGAACTGGCTGAGACAGCTCTTAAAAGAAAAGGAGCCGTTCTTGAAACATGTGTCCATCATCAAGAACTCTATTATCTTCATGCACTCCCTGTTTCAAGTCAGGATGTCGTTGTGTTCGTCCATAATATAACTCCGTATATGGAGTACAGGAAAACACTTGAGATGAGCGTTCTGGAGTCCTATGTTAACGTAATTAACGTCTTCTCTCAAGGAAAGATCAAATTGCTTACCTCCATTGAAATTCTCCAAGGACAATTAGGAGATTTAGTTGGTGAGATGTGCATAAGAAGTGCGTCAGATGTTCCGAAAAGCCGCGCATTCATGAAGGAAATACTCGAGCAATATCCGGTGACAATCTCGAATATGAAGGCATTAGTAGCTGTTTCAGAAGCAACATCAAATATCGTCAAGCATGCATCAGATGGCCGGTTCGCTATTTACCATAGCTCAACGAAACTTCAGCTTCTTCTTTCCGATCGTGGGTCTGGCATCCCTCTGCATGAGATACCGACTGCTATCCTGATTGCAGGTTACTCTAGTAAAAGGTCATTGGGACGAGGTTTCAACTTGATAGGAAATTACTCGGATGGAGTGCAAATTCACACAGCTTCAGAGGGGACATGCATGTTAATAGAGTTCCAACTCCAAAACGATTCAACCAAACAAAATGGCAAGTTGGTCATGGGGATCAAAAATCATTAACAAAGACACTGCTTAGCGGCAGTGTCTTTGCTTTCTGGTATTACATTGTAGCTTAAGTACGGCGTTGGAACAGCAAAACAAAACGCCATCAAAAACGCTGCTAGAGAAGCCTGTAAACTTAGCATTCACGAATAGTACCATTTGTTGGAATTTGCAGAATGAAGTGAGTTGTTCAATCAAATGAGGGAATTACATGATGCTGGATAACACAGGAGCTTCATCGATGAGTTTTTCTTTTATGTTGGTAAAAGTATAATCAGCATGTTGGTTGAATTCTTTTGCCACAACCCATTTAACGAACTGGATTTCTTCAATTGTCAAATCGCGGTCTAGCATAGATTGATATTTATCAATCAATTCTATGTATCGATTAGCCATTTTCACCATTTATCCCCCGTTACCTAGTTAATTAAAATTTTCCCAATATTTCGCATAGAGATTATATTTCTACATGCAAGGCGAGTTTCCTTCTATAAAATTGATATTTTCTTATTTTTTCATCTCAATTTGTTCTTGGACCTCGTTAATTTTCAATTTGGATATGTATGCATTTTTTTTCGTGTTAGCGAAATAGGCTAAATAAGTCTCACCAGAAGGCTCAATGCGTGTAATCCTGGAGAGATTAACTAAATAGGAGCGATGTGTCTTATAGAAATAGTCTGGCAGCAGCCTTTCGAGATCTGCTAACGATTCTGTCGTTTCATGGCGATCGTCTTTCGTATGCAGAATCGTCTTCCTTCCCTCTTTCTCAATGTAAAGAATTTCATCAATATGTATATATAAAAAACTATTATTCGACTTAATCGACAGTTTATTATAATGTTTTGATTTCTGGGAGAGTGTCCGTTCCAATTGGATCGCTTTCTTTGCTTTATCTAATGCGATGAACAGTCTAGTCCGATCAATCGGCTTCACTAAATAATCAACTGCAGACATATTGAAAGCTTCAACAGCAAACTCCTCGTAACCAGTTGTAAAAATGACTTGAAGAGATGGCATGGTTTCTTTGCACAATTTCACAGCCTCAAGCCCTGTCAGGCCTGGCATGTTTATATCAACGAGTACCAAATCCGGTTTTAACTCTATTGCCTGCTGATGTAGTTCTTCTCCGTTAGTGGCTTCTCCGATGATCTCAAAATCTGAAAATACTTTAATCATATGCTCCAGTAACAATCTCGATGAGGAATCATCATCAGCAATGATCATTTTTATTTTTTCCATCATTATCCCTCTTTCTCTCTATTACAAGAGCATTTGCTCATCAGGCAAATGCTCTCAAAAAGGTGTATGAGACAGATACTTATTGAATACGCTTTATACCAATAATACCAATAATATCAAAAATTTCGACAAAACGCGACCGCGGATAAGCTGCTGGAAATGTCATTTCCCAATAGGCTACACTAAAACCTCTTCGCCCAAAATCTCTTTCAATTGAATCATCTCGAAGACCTCTTGCACCAGTGGTTGTACTTCCTTGATAAAAATTTGTCGTTCCTCACCGCTGCTTCTCAAAGTTTCAACAAGATTGATCAAAACACCGATACCAGTCGAATCCACAAAGGGAACGGAACCTAAGTTCAGGGTAACAGTCTGATAAGGGATCAGTCGAGGCAGAATTTCCTGTTCTACCATCTCCGTAACATCTATATCCAAATCCCCGAACATCTTAACACTTACTTCATTTTCATTCGCTTCAATATTATATGAAAACATATATGTTCCCCTTCTTTCTATTTGGCTCTTTTCTCAAACTTCGTTGCTATAAACTACAAAATAGGATTGGATGAACTATGTTTATTCATAAAATTAAAACTTATTATGAGAAAAGAGCTTGCACACTCAATACCGAACAATAAAATGGCTTTTTATCACGTTAAAATCGGCTTTAGGATTTTAACTACAATCTTTACGAAAACAACCTTCTATTTAGAAACACAATTTTCCTTTTTCATCTAAAAAGGCTGTTATGTTCTTCTGCAGTTCCTGGAAGGTGTATTTTACTTTTCCAATCTGAATGACTGTACCTTCATTGGCTAGATCGATCAATATTTTCTTATTGGCCGGTACCATTATCTTCGTTACCGCTCCCCCATCCGAACCCGCTTCCTTTATGGAAACTCCTTTGCGGGCATAGACCTCGCCACCGCGTAGAACCCCTGATACCACTAACATTCCACCTGCATGTATTTTTGAATTATAACACCCTTGCCCATGGATGGACACGTTCCCTCCTGAATAGATGGTACTGTTGATGGCATACATCATTGAAATCTGGCAATCATCATCATTTAGATTTTTATGCTTTTCAATCAGCAGTTCCATCCGCTCTGCCAGCTCCTCCAGCCGGTGCATCGAGTGGTACTCATTCGTAATGCTCGATAAAAGGCTAAGTTTAAGCTGTTCAGCAATCGTCATCCATTCTAGTCCAAGGACATGGCTGCCTTGCGTGCAGACTTCAATTAATTGCTTTGTGGGCGGAATGATTGTTTTGAATTTTTGCTCCAACAAAAGCTTGATGACTGGATATAGCCCTTTTTTCTGAAAATCAGTCATTTTGAAAGCCGGCAAAAGCAGCAGGTGATGAATAGAATTCAGCAGTTTCTTGAATTCTTCAAGAATGATAGCCAGCAGATTGATCATTTCAGATTCAAAAATATTGTGTTTACCGGCAGACAGTGTGCTGCCAATCGAATTCTTCTGGAGAATAATGGAGTTTTTCGAAGAAACAATAGCCTTATTTGCATTGTGTAGGATATTGATATGGCCATCAGCTTCGACGACCATTCCCTCTTCGATGTTTCCCAGTATGTCAACGTCTCCTTTGAAACGAATATTGCCCGAGGTAATATCCACATCAGAGTAGTGCACAAGTTTTGGAATGATTGAGAACTTTGCCAGTAGCCCCCGTTGCTCTACCATAGGCCTCCCTGTTTCGGTAGCCACAACCTTATTTCCTTCCTCGATCAGGGCCGTTCCTTTACCAGCCTGGACAATCAATGGATAAGTAGGTTCTGGGGGAATGGGTGTATTGGATACACTTACTCCAGGGATTCCAGGAATCGGGGGATGGATGACAGCGATCACTTGTCCTTTGTTGACTGTTGGAATGATCTGTACCTCCCTGAAATCCATGGTCCCGTCCGAACGTTGCTGCGGACCTTTCATCCGGCTTGTATTCACCAAAAGCTCATACACCCCATGTTTTCCCTCTTTGGGTTTAGTGCCAGAGGCAATAATGAAGTCCCCCTGTTCTTCCGCATGGATCGCCTTCATGATTTCAGCATGGTTGAAACCATGTACGACTTTTAATCTCTCAAGCTCGCCTAAAATGACCTTATATTCCAACTCATTCTGTATATCAATGATTTCCTCCGACTCAATGACGAGATGAGTGTCAGGGTCTTGATCCACAACTTTGTAATACTTTTTCATCCCCGGCTCAACATGCAAGGTGACATTGAGATAGTGCGAATCACAAGTAATATGCCATTTTGTTTCCTTTGTTTCTTCTTCTGTTTTTATCTCAAACCTGTCAGAGCCCGTCACAAGGGTCGTTTCCGTGACAGGCTCCTGATTTTTATAAATTTTCACATGCTTCCCCGGTGTAATCGTCGGATACTGGAAAGCCGAGGGTTTTCCATAGAGAATGCCGTCCCTGACCCACACCTTGCCTGCTGTTTGTTCCTCTTCGGTTTTATCTAAATCATCATCATCCCTGTTTTTCCGTTCATTCATTTCGATTTCTTCAACATGCAGTTCGTTTATTGCCTTTTCCATTTCATGAATGAGGGATAGCTTCCGGCCCGTCTGATTTTCATCGGGGGCAGCATCTTTCTGATTCTGGAGGGGCTCGTTACTTTCTATCTTTGTGATCTTAACAATGGCTGGCTGAGTGCCGAGCTTAAGGAATCCTTTTTTTTCATGCTGAACGATTTCTATAGATACTTGATTTCGGTCTGTCTTTAGAATCTCTAATCCAATATCAACCGCTTCAATGACATCTTTACCTCTAGAAAGAATGGATTGATTCATTTTCCCTCTGCCCTTCTATAAAAGTCCCAAATCCGCTGCTTTTATTTTGCCAATGGGAACGGGTCACCATAAAAAATTCTGTCACTTGCATCCTTCCGGAACTTGGCTGCGATGATCGAACCATGGTCTGTATTAGCTAATAAAAGCTGATCCGTCAGTTTTAGGAGGATGCTAAACCCGAACCCAAGAGAATCTTTTGTCGAGTAACCAGCAGCCAGTGTTTTATCCTTCAAATCTCTCAGCTCGAAGCCTGGTCCTTTGTCCTGAATCAAGCAAATATATTCTTCGTCTGTTTCAATGACCATGATACTGCCTCGCTCAGCATGCTTAATGACATTCGTGGTCAGTTCTGAAACAGCAAGCAGCATGTTCATGTAACAGCCATCTTCTACATTTTTCGTCTCTAAAACCTTACTCAGCATTTCTCGCGTCTTGGGAATATCTTTTGTCGTTCTCAATTTTTTAAAGAAGAGAAGCCTTCCCACACTATGCTCTTTGATTTCCTGTTCTGTTACAAGGAGCATCTTCTTTTCAGTTGCCGCATATATTTCCTCACGAAAATAACGAAATTCTGCCAGGTGGCTAATTTTAATATTTTGTTCCTTTTTACCAATAGTCAGTTTAGATTCACTGAATGTCGCTTCCTTTATGTTCGTTTTAGGTATTGTATATTTTCCGGTCATTTTCTTTCACCTACTTTCATGATTGTTTCTATTTCCACTTTAAAAAAAGTGGCTGTTCTGCTGCCGTTTATCTTGTTCTGTCATCTATTAAAAATTCAATGCTTTCATGGACAAACCGGATGGCTCATCCATCCGTTGTGGCCTGCCAAGCAGATAGCCCTGTACGACAGGAACACGAATCATCTTGGCATACGCCAAATCAACATCAGTTTCAATGCCTTCTAAAATCAGGCCCATTTTCTGCTTGGCATATTCAATAAGTAATGTGATCATTTCTTGTTTTTCTTTGGAAGTCGATAGGTTTTCTGAGAAGTAACGATCAAGTTTGATATAATCTGGAGAAAATTCAACTATTTTCTGTATTGTAGCCGCACCTTTGCCTATATCATCAAGTGCGACTTTAAATCCCATGTCCCTTAAAGTGGCCATTCTTTCTTTAAATTCGGGCAAATTCCATATATGCTCTTCTTCTATCGTCTCATTCAATTCAAAAACGATATTTTCTGGCCGAATTGAGTATTGATCTATCAAATTCATAACAAAAGTTAAAAACCGTTCATCCATCAAAGTAGAGGGGAAAAAATTAATAAATAGGAGTCCTTCTTCAAGTATATGCAGCGGGAAATGTCTGATGGCACTCTCGATTGCGATTGTATCCAGTTCAAATAATCGGCCTTTCATTCTTGCTTCAATAAAAACATTTTCTATTTCCACATTTGCGCGATTTGAGATTCTCATCAAGGCTTCGTATCCAAATACTTTCCATCCATCCAGATTCCACATTGGCTGATAGATATGCCTAATGTCCGCTTTATTTAACATCCTCATGATTTCCCCTCCTTCAATTCGAATATATTAATAGTGATAATCAGGTATACAATAAATGTAACTTTAGTCCTATATATTGTCTAATCACCAAAGGACATATCAGGTGTATATCAAGACATCTCACCCTGATAAACTGACAGAATAAGACACAAATGGTACATTTAACGACATTTTTCTGAATAGCGGGCCTTTTGGTGAGCGTCATTTTTTTTAGTATTGGTGCCCTTCTATACTTCTGTATCATCCATCAGCTACACCTGCAGCAATACGTACATTTTAATTGGAGAAATAAAAAACCGCTGTACTGCCAATTTGCAGTACAGCGGTTTTTAAAGAATAGTTTGAACAGAGATTCATATATAAAGTTTTAGAATCCACATTTAATATTCTGAATCTAAGTCACGTAGGTCCTGTTTTTTCAGTCAGCCATTCACAGATAGTCAGAAAGGCATTTTAATAGGCTGGAGATATTGATTGGTTTCGTAATATATTCATTGAAACCTGCCTTTAAAGCAGCATCCACATCTGCGGGCATTGCATTCGCACTGATTGCGATGACCGGCAGTTCTTTTACAAGTCCTTTCGATTGCAGCTGCTCCAGGACTTCAAAACCGTTTAGATCCGGAAGCTGTATATCCAACAAGATGACATCTGGTTTGTCCTCTTCCAAAAGCTGGATCCCTTCCCTCCCACTCCGTGCTGTACTGAGCTTAATGTTAGGTATTTGCTTCATGACATGTTCCATCAATTCAATATTGGATGGATTATCTTCAATATACACGATCTTCTTCTTGTCTCCATTTTGTATTAGAAGTGGGGGCTCTTCAACAATTCTCCCCTGTTTGAAAGCAGATTGGCGGACAACCGGCAGACTGATCCAAAAATCACTGCCCTTCCCAACTTCACTGACGACACCGACATTGCCCCCCATCAGCATCGTCAGTTTCTTTACAAGTGATAAACCTATCCCAGCTCCCTCGGCAGTCGTGTTGCCTACTCTGAAAAATGGTTCAAAAATATCAAATAGATGATCTTCAGCGATCCCAATCCCCGTGTCCAACACATGGATTTCAAGGAATCCATCTTTGTTAAGGCACTTTATCGTGATGGTCCCCGCTTCACGGTTATACTTCAACGCGTTATCCAATAGGTTCAGTATGATCTGCCTAAAACGGATTTCATCAATTTTGACATAAGCATCCTGGCAGCCAGATAAATGAGTTTCAATTGAAATCCTCCTTTTTTGCGCTGCTGGGCTGACAAGACTTATGCACTCCTCAATCAAAGAATTGACATTGATTAATTTAAACGCCACTTTCAATTTGCCGGTCTCAATTCTGGAAAGATCAAGAATTTCATTAATTAAATCTAGAAGATGCCTGCCGCCCTTAAGGATTTCATCGACATATAGACTTTGCTGTCCATTAAGCTTTTCATCAATTTCCAGCAGCTGTGAAAAACCAAGGATCCCATTCAGCGGGGTACGCAATTCATGGCTCATATTGGACAGGAACGTCGACTTGGCATCATTGGCCTTGATCGCTTCTTCCTTCGCAAAAATAGATTCCTGGACAATTTGCTTTCGTTCGGTATAATCTTCAAACGTCCAGAGATGCCCCCTCAATTCATTATCCATATAAAATGGTACATACTTTCGCCTTAGTGTCCGGCCATCAGCAGTGGCGATCTCCTCTTCATGCGGACGCTGATTCTGTATGATATCAGTAATATCTTGCTGATTGCGTTCAGGATCAGACAACAAAGATAAGTGGAATGGAGTCGAAGCCTCCCCTGCTATTTCACTTAGAGTTTTCTCAATTTTAAACAGTTTCCTGAAGAAATCATTCGCCAGGACGATATTCCGGTCAATATTCTCGACCAAGACCCCGACCGGAAGACTATTCAGAATCGTTTTCCTCAGCGCATCAGATTCAGTGAGCTTCATTTCTTGTTCTTTTTGCAGTGTGATATCCGAAAAAGTAAGCAAAACTTTAGCCAAGTCCCCTGGCTCAAATGGTTCAAGCAATTTGGTGGAAGTGTTAATCCAGGTAACCCTTCCATCTTTCTTTTTGATTCCAAGTGTCTTTTGCTTAAAAGACTTACCAGTCCTGAATGTTTGGACAATAGGATATTGTTCCATTGTAAGAATCTCCCCTGCTTCATCGATAAACACAATTTCGTTATCGGCCAAAGACTGGGCATGGAACGTTTCTTTATCCATTTCAAAAATGTCATACACATTATCGTTTAACACTGTCATCTGGTCATTTTCATCATATAACAGAATTCCTTCAGTCATTACTCCTAGCAGATTCCTATACCATTGTTCATTTCGCTTCTGGCTGGCTTCAATTCGCTTCCGCTCGGTGATGTCGGCAGCAGATCCAATGACCTCAATTACTTGTCCATTTTTAAAAACAGGAGTTAAACTTGCAAAGTAGTCGACCCCATTGATATTACCTTCATAATGAGCGACTTTGCCCTCCCAAGCTTCCTGGTAGATTTTCGATTTCCTTGCGGCCATTTCATAGGGGAACAAATCATATAATGATTTGCCTATCAACATCCCTGGTTCAACCCCCAGCCTTCTCAACAACTCCCCATCACCTAATGTATGGATAAAATGGCCGTTATAATTGATGTACTTGAAGATCATCCCCTGCTGCAATCGGACCGTATCGAGCAATTCCTTCTGTACCTTCTTAATCCGCTCTCTATATTGAATCAATTCAGATATATCTTTACCAGCGGCAAAAAAACCCTCGATTTTCTGGTCAATAATGACGGGCACAAAAGTGATCGCCATCGGGAGTTGTCTACCATCCATGGTTTTTATCTTAAGTGCATGCTCTAGCGGACCTTCTGTAGTCAAGTTTTCGATAATATTCCGTAGTTTCTCCTGCTCTACAAACAAATCATAAAGGGACATGCCGACTATTTCATTGCTCTCAACCCTCAATTCTTCTTTCCCCTTAGGATTCACACTGGTGATTTTAAGTCCAATATCAAAAGCAATGACCGTATAAGGACTGTTTTCTATCAAGGATCTGTACTGCAACTCAGAATATCTCAGCTTCTTCTCAAAGTTGTTTTTAGCCTTAATGGCAATGGCTAATATGACAATGAAGAAAAACAGTGTAAACAAGCCAAGCCATAATGCGAGTGTATCAGCCGTAATCGTGAAAGCGTCATTTGGAATATAAATCTCATTCGGTTTCAGACTGCTCGATTCTTGATGGATTTCCATGGCATACATGCCGGTATAATGCATTCCGGAAATAGCGATAGCGAGGAGAAGAGTCCCGAGAATGAGCGATTGCTTGGATTGTAATTTTTTTATAGAATTTGCAAACGTGAAGATGAATGCTCCATAGGAAAAAATAATCGCAATCAGAATGGATGCCAGTACATACTCCAACTGATAGTCGACATCATGGCCCATTCTCATCGCTCCCATGGCAGCGTAATGGGTGATCGCAACCCCTAATGCCAGACTGGTTGAGCTATGAAAAAGAAGCCATTTTTCCCCTTCAGAGCGAAGGACAAGGGCAAAGGACAAGAGACTCATGAAAATAGCAATCAATAAAGACAACATAATAATCCATATGTTGTAGCTAACAGGGGTGTATGGGTAGAAACTGAGCATTGCGATAAAATGCATGGTCCATATACCTGCACCTGATATGATTGCTCCTTTTACTAGTGTAGAAGAGCCATAATCACTTTTATTACGGTAGGTTTTATTAAGCTGGGTCAATCCAAAGTAAGAGGATATCACTGAAACAATGATCGAGAGCACGACGATTTCTGGCAGATAGGATGGGGTTACCGTCATAAAAAGTTCTCCTAACACAGTCTTTCGATATTGGCACTTTTGACAGCATCATTTACGCATGTGACACCGATATTATGACATATCAGGCAATGAATCCGTCATTTGAATGCTAGCGGCTTAACGAAAGGAATATTTTTGATATTATGTAACTTAATAGATAGACCCTGGGGCATACCACTTACAACTAAAAGGAGTGACTTAGCTATGAGCCATTTGACGACGCTGATTGAATTGAATCGCAAAAAGATGATAGAGCTTTCTAAGCTGCATGGGATGAGTTCCAGTGAAGTAATAAAATGCAGCCAGGAGCTGGATGTTCTGATCCATGTGATGATGGATGAAAAGCATTCAGCTGTTGAGTGTACTGACATACAAAAACGATGAATGTAAAACGATGCTCTCCTTAGGGCATCTGGTTCTTCCAGTTACCCGTTAGGAGAGCCTCTTTTAACTCTTTTAAGTGTGATTCTTAAACGAACCCTGCTAAAGTGAAGCGATTTTTTCTCTCACATCATTAATTTTCAATTTTGAAATGCTGGCTTGCTGATCATATTGTTGAAAATAAGCGATATACGTTTCATGGTGCGGTGTGATATGTGTAACTTTTTTCAAGTTAATGATAAAAGAGCGATGTGCAGAATAAAAGATATCATCCGTCAACTTTTCATATAGTTTGCCAATATTTTCATAGGTTTCATATATTTCATCCGCTGTATGGATAAAACACTTCTTTCCTGATTTCTCAATGAAATATATATCCTCTAACGGGATGTATCTTGTGCATTGAGGATCTTTTATTACAAGATTCTTGATTGACCTTTCCTTAACAACGTTTTCGATGCTCCCTTGTTCATAACGAATCACATTCTCTGCTTTTTCCAGCGCTTTGAGGAGCCGGTCCTTTTCAATTGGCTTGACAATATAATCAATGGCTGCCATCTGGAAGGCGGTAATCGCATGATTATCATATCCAGTGATAAAGATGAATTTCAGGTTAGGCTGGAAAGATAAGCAGTCCTTTACGGCATGAATCCCGTCCTTTTTCGGCATATTGATATCTGACAGTACAAGATCGGGTTTTTGAAGCATCACGGCTTCAATCAGTTCTTCCCCATTCGAACATTCTCCAACAATTTCAAAAGAACTCATTCCACTGATAAAAAAACGCAATATTTCAATGGAGTCTTCATGATCATCTACCAACACGACACGGATGGGCTCCATTCTTTACCTTCTTTCTATAGATACTTTCTGATCGTCATCAACAATTCCGTAAGATCCAGTGGCTTTATTAAAAATTCACAGACTCCCAATTCTATTGCTCGGGATTTTGTCTCCTTGCTTGTATCCGCACTGATAGCGATAATTGGGATGTCACGAGTTTCAGGATCGCTTTTCAGCTTTTTAAGCACTTCAAACCCATGAATATCAGCAAGATGGATATCCAGTAAAATAAGATTGGGAGGAACAGTTTCAGTTACTAGACTCATTCCTTCCTTTCCTGTCAGGACAGAGATGAATTGCACGCGAGAATGGTTTTCAAAAATGGTCTCAAGCAATGAAAGATCGTTATAATTGTCATCAATATATAAAATCTTCCCGTCCAGCCCATCCAGAACCAATTCTTTGTTACCCTTGGTTTCATACGTATGATCATATGAAACTTTTTCACCGTCAATTGGAAGAGTGAACCAGAAGCTGCTTCCAAAACCAATAGCACTTTTAACGCCAACACTTCCACCCATCTGCTCGACAAGCTGCTTAACAAGTGTCAGGCCAATCCCAGTTCCTTCAATATTATTCTCAAGATGGAAAATTCGATAAAAGGATTCAAAAATCTTGTCCTGCTCTTTTTTCGGGATACCCACACCATTGTCAGTGACTGAGAACTTCAACTTTTGTCCTTCAACCTGACAGGCAATTAGAACCTGCCCACCTGCAGGTGTATATTTAAATGCATTTTCCAGCAGGTTTAATAGGATCTGATTTACTTTGGTCCGATTCGCAAGTACATGGATATGCGAGCAGGAATGCGTCCTGTCATAAATCCGGATATCCTTTTCCTTTCCTTGCGGCTGGAGGATTTTCAATGCATCATTTACAATGCTTTCCACTGATATAGATTCTTTTTTTACTTCCGGATCGTGCACACCCGACTTGACCAATTCGAGCAGATCATTGATCAGGTTAAGAAGATGGCGGCTGGATTTCATAATTTTGGACAATTTTTGGTTTTGCCTGATAGTCGGAGGCTCGCTTGGATCATCCTGAAGGATTTGAGCAAAGCCCAAAATGGAATTCAACGGTGTCCTTAACTCATGACTCATCATCGAAAGGAAATTGCTCTTTACCGCATTTGCAGCTTCTGCTTCTTCTTTTTTCTTCGTTAATTCCATGATAAGGAGTGTGTGTTCGAACATGATAGCTAACTGGCTGCATATCGTGTCCAATAGCTCTAGTTCTTCTTCTCTAAAGCTTGTTCGATTCCGGGATCCAAATGAAAGAGTTCCAAGAAGCTTCCCGCCTGAGAGAAGCGGATAACTCGCATAAGTCTTTATCCCAAGCTCTTTCACGATTGTTACTCTTGGATCAGTGGATTGTTCGATATTTTCTACAACAATTCTTATTTGATCGCGCGCTACAGTACCGCAGACAGCCATGCCTAAATCCAGATAGCGGATATCCTCTGCATCATGTTCATCAATTCCATGAAAGTACATTAAATCCAATCGCTTCGTCGTTTCATTAAACATATAGTTGATATACACATCGAGATCCAAATAACTGTTAAGCTCTTTGAACAAGGATTCCAACAGCTCTCCCGGCTCCTGTTTGACCAGGATGTGATTGGCCGCCTCACTTAAAATCCGCAGTTTATTATTTTGTTGCTCAATCGTTTCCTCAACCTGTTTCTTGGCCGTGATATCTCTGAGAAGGATTGTTGCGCCTTTGTCAGATGGATACAAATGCACATCAAACCAAAGCCGCTCTTTTCGATCCAAATAAAGATCAAAATAAACCGCTTCGTTCTGTTGCTTCGCCTTCAAAAGCTTCTCCCCAATAATCTGCGCGGGACCTTTATCAAGCAACATTAAAAAATGATTTCCATAACTGTTCAATGAGAACAGCTCTTTTGCTTCCTCATTGGCATAAACTAAGTTCAATTCTCGATCGACCACAATCAAACTATCGGATATACATTCTATTAAAAAAGATTCAATTTGAGTCACATCTAATGAATTCATTTCTATCACCTTTATCAAGAGGATTAACAACAAGCTAATAGTGAAAACTATTCACCTTTATTATCCTACAATAAATCCACCTTTTTTTTAACCCTTCGCGCATGTAAGTTAATGGTAATTTATGACCTTTTCACTACATCCAAAGTGCATTAATATGTATAAAAACATTACAATATTTAACTGGCAGATGACACATACATATCCCGAAATGTCATTTTGATCACCTAAAATGTCGTAAAGCTATTCCGAAATGGACGTTTTACTTCTCCTCGTAGTTTCTTTAACCAAACTCTGCCACAAATCCCATCTTCTTTCTGCTTCAAGTCAATTCAGGAAGGAAGACCTACTTGGAATTCTTTCAAAAGACACATTCACTTTAGCGATTAGGACACTTCATCCCTTTATAAGGACATTTTAAGATAGACTCATTGTCGGATCACCAAAAGAGAATTAAGATAGATTTACCACAACATTAGGAGGGATGGACAATGGCTATGCCAGTAAGTGAATATGTTTTAGCCGCATTTTCCATTTTCATTACCATCATCGCGGTCCTTCCATTTTTGTTTTACTTATATAGGGAGAAACAGTTTGGATACGTCAAGCTGAAAGGCCAGAAATATAAATCTTTATTCAAAAACCACCCGGATGGCATCTTCATCCTCAATGATAAGAGACAGATTATCAATTTGAATCCTGCTGCCACTGAATTGACAGGCTATGAAAAAAAAGAAATCAAAGGCAGACCCTTTTCATCTCTAGTGAGACATGATGGAAATTCATTTTCTTTTCAGACGAACCTTCCGCAACGAGAGTCAACAGGAGCCATCTGGTGCAGTACGAAGAATGGCGGGAATATCTTTGTCAGCATTAAATCTGTACCCCTCATCCTGGATTCCAAAACGATTGGCGAATATCTGATTGTCCATGACCTGACAAAAGAGAAATGGACAGAGGATTCACTAACAGAGACAAACGGGCGATTGGAATCCTTTCTTGCAAACACAAAGGATGCTGTTAACATCACAGATTTAAACGGAAATGTCCTATATATGAATGCATCATTTGAAAAGATGTATGGCTGGAAGGCCGAAGAGCTGTTGGGAAAACCACTCCCAATCATCCCTGACGAATTGAAAAAGGAAGAAGATCGGCAGCGGCAGGAATTAATTAAGGGAAAAAGTATCAATATCATTGAAACTCAATTTATCCGCAAAGACGGTGCATTTCTTGATGTCAGTGTCACTTTGACTCCTTTGCGCGATGCAAACCAAAAGGTAACAGCGTTTACCGCAATCACAAGGGATGAGACATTGAGGAAGAAAGCCGAAATAGAGGTAAGAGAACAAGAGGCCAAGTACAGGCTGATTGCCGAGAATTCCGACGACCTGATTAGGATGATAGACGCTGAAGGAATTGTAAAATATGCTTCACCTTCACATGAAGTCCTGCTCGGATATAAACCAGAGGAGCTGGAGGGAAGTCGTTTCGACCTCTATATCCACCCTGAAGACCAGGAGAAAATCAGAGAACACTTTTTCAGGAATAATGATGACCCCCAACCAGTGGTAATGGAATACAGGAAAAGGAACAAAAAAGGGGAGTATATCTGGGTCGAGGCGAATACCGCACCCGTATTGGACGATGCGGGGAAATTAAGCCATTATATCGTTGTATCGCGGGATGTCTCCGAGAAAAAAGAACATAAGGAAAAGCTTGAGTTCTACGCCTATTATGATTCGTTGACAGGCGTGCCGAATCGAAGGTATTTTCAGCAGCTACTTGAAGAAACGCTGCGAGATGCTGGCAGAACAGATTCGCAAGTGGCCCTTCTCTTTTTGGATTTTGACCGGTTCAAATGGGTCAACGATACAATGGGACACGATATCGGAGATGAACTGCTGAAGCTATTCGTACAGCGAATCCAGGCAGTGATTCGTCCTTCTGATGTGATCGGCAGACTTGGCGGCGATGAATTCATGGTCGTGTTGCCCCAAATTTCCTCAAGAGAAGACATTACCATGGCTGCCGAAAGGCTGATAAACGCTCTTCAGGAACCGTGGAAAATACAGGATCATGAATTTGTAACGACCTCTTCCATTGGCATTAGTGTTTATCCATTAATGGCGGATCGATGCGAAAAGCTGATTTCCCAGGCTGACCAAGCATTATATAAGGCAAAGGAATCCGGCCGCAATATGTATCAATTTTTCACGGCAGATATCGAGGAGAATTATCTTCGGATGATGAGACTTGAGGAAGGGTTGAAATCAGCGGTTATTAACAAAGAATTTCAAATCGTCTACCAGCCCCAAGTCAACGTATTTACTGGTGAAACTCATTGCCTCGAGGTCTTATTGCGCTATCACCACACTCATCTGGGATTGATTTCTCCAGCAGAGTTCATTCCGATTGCCGAGCGTTTAGGCATCATCGATGAAATAACGACGTGGATTATTGCAGAAGCAGGAAAACAATTTTATCAGTGGATGATTGAAGGATACCATCCAGTTAAATTTTCTATCAATCTCTCTCCCGTTTCCATTAAAAGCAAGGATTTCACTACTCTGTACAGCAAGGCAATAAAAGAAGCAGGAATCTCTCCTGAGTATTTAGAACTCGAAATTACTGAACAGGCCTTTTTAAATGATTTGGATCAAGTCGCAATCAAACTGCAAGAATTGAAAAAAACAGGAGTTTCCATTGCCCTGGATGATTTCGGTTCTGGGTATTCATCATTAAGCTACTTCAGGCAGTTGCCGATTGATAAAATAAAGATTGACCGTGTTTTCATTCACGATATCAACGGTACTAATGGGAGGAAAGACAAGGCCATCATTCAATCCATTATGGCGCTGGTGGAGGAAATCGGCATGGAATGTGTTTGTGAAGGAGTCGAAAGAGCAGATCAGGTGATGTTCCTTAAACAGAACCGCTGCCAGCTGGCACAGGGTTACTATTACTATAAACCGATGACGGCAAACAAAATAAAGAAAAGCGGCTGTATTAGCAGCTTCTCTCCCTATGCTTATGATTTGATAGAAAACAGATGAAACAGCGAGCGAAAATATCCATAAAAGCGTTAAGTGAATGCTACTAAGATCAAAAAAGCCCTTAAAGATATGGATTATGATTTGCAATACCGGAAGCCAAGAAGGATGGGAGCCTTGAACTCCCATCCTTTTCTTATGATGTATCGACATTATAGCCGCACAGACACCACTGTAACATCATCTGCCTGCTCAGCACCCGCGAGAATGCCCTTGACAAAATGTTCAAGACGCATACGATGAAGACTAAACAGTCCTTCTCTTTTTAGCAGATCCTCACATTCTGAGGGTCTCACTTTCAGGGTATCTGCAATACCATCAGTAAATAGAAAGATCATGTCTCCGTACGTGTAGTTGATTGAACCAACCTTGATGTTCGGATGTGCTGCCAGACCGATTGGCACAGTTTTAACATTCAACTCCACCGCTTCGCCATTCCTGCCAAATACTAATCCATTCGGACTTCCTGCATTGAAATAGTGAACTGACTTTTTATTTGTATCGACCAGCAAGTAGATACCAGTACAATATTTCACCTTCGAATGGAATAATTGATTGAAGTGCTTGTTCAGTTCTAAATAGACATCAATCGGGTTACTCGCTCTTTTTATGATGCCTTCCAACAATGACCTGACTGACATGCTGATCAAGCTGGAAGTGATTCCATGACCGACGATATCGAGCAAAATGATTCCATACTGGTGATCATTGATTTGATACCAGGCATACATGTCTCCCGATAGCTGATGAGAAGGTAGATACACTCCCTCAACCTCAATATCAATACTCTTCATTGGAGGTACCAGGACGCTTTTTTGCAGCTGCCTGGCAAGTTCCATTTCCTTTTCATGTGCAAGGGCAAGAAGCTTCCGATCGGTGTTATTCAAATGAATGATAACGGCGCCATCGATCTGGTCAGATTCTTGTTTCTTCTTGTATGGTGTAACGGTCATGATGAACCACCGCATCTCATTTGGAGAATGACAAGGATATTCTTCCCGGTACTTATCTATTTTACCTGAGAGCACTTCAACAATCCCCTGCACGGTTCCCTGATTGGCTGCCTGGAAATAATTCACGCCTCGACCACAGTGCTGAAGAGTCCCGCCATTCTCAAGGCAAAATTCATTCCAAGCCCTGTTTGTTGCGATGATCGTCCCCTGCAAGTCAATAACCGCTACCTGATAGATAAGCGAATCGAGAACAGCCAGGTCAAACTCTCCTGTATTCACGTGCCCCAAACCTGTCTCAACCAATGTCCTCATAGTTCATTTCACCCCGACCTATTCAACGATATAAAGCGCTGAAGGGCCGACACACAGCGCTTTATTTCGACATATGATTATATAGGAATATCTTATCATTCCTGACAAGAGAATGGAATATGTGAACTAAGGGGATATATGCTTTTGTAACTTGAAAACCTTCCTATTGCAAAATGGGGAAGATACTTTCAACCATACCGAACCGAAGAACCCTCCCCATCTTCTGTAATACATACATATCAGTAGGAAAATAGGACATTTCGCGCAGGTTTATTGAATCAGAGGACAATCCTTTCTACTATTTAAGTAAGTCCATCAGAAGGGAGATGTCTTATAGTTGGGTAAATTAAAAGTTTTTATCGCTGAACATGATCCGCTCCTATCTAGTGAATTATCTAGCGTGATCGGTTCCGAACCAGATATGGAAGTTGCCGGAGTAGCGAATGATGGGATGAGCTGCCTCACATCGGAAAAATTGCCTTCAGCTGATGTATTGGTTCTTAATGATATCCTGAGCCATATAGATGGTTTCTCTTTATTGCAAAAGATGCACGAACATGGTATTACTCCATCCATCGTGGTTCTTATCACAACATTTATTAATGATTATGTCCAAAAACTGGCTGCAGAACAGCAGGTCGATTTCATTCTCCCAAAGCCTGTCAAGCCTGAGGAATTACTGGCTGTTATCAGGAAATCCAAGCGACAACAGCCTGTCTCCTCCGATTCCTTAAGGGACTTAAACTCAAAGATAAAAGATACTCTCGAAGCAATCGGAATCCCAAACCATTTAATAGGGTTTCATTACATTCAGGAAGCCATAGTCTTAAATCATGACAACATATCAATTCATGACTCTTTTACTAATAAACTCTTTCCACTCATCGCTGAAAAAAACAGAACATCCACGCTGAATGTCATGCGCCGGATGGAATACGCGATTGAAGCTGCATGGGATCAAAGATACAAGAACACCAATCCCATTAAGCAAAGATTTCAAACTTTGAGTCCCGATGAATCCTCTCCATCATTAAAAAAATTCATCCGGTTTGTCGTCAATGCTATGATTCTCTATCCTCAGGAAAAAAACTAGTGTGTCGGCTGTCTGATCTAAATTGGCAGCAAGCTAAAAAACACAGTAACATTCTAAGTCTTCAGCAAAAAGAAAACTTATTAGATGGTACGGTTTTTCCTTGTTTAATAGAAGAGCCATCATCACATAGGCATGAGCCATTAAAATAACTTTTTCGAGGTGGTATAAATGAGATATAAAAGAGGTGAAAGCTTTCGGTTTGCATTCGGCAGCCCACTTCCCGCCTATTTTTCCATCGTTAAAATCGACCAGGAGCTGATGGACACTTCGGAGGGTTCTGCCTTCTTGGTTGATATTAGTCCGAATGGAATGAAGCTATCTACTTCACTGGATGTACCCATAACCGATAAAACCGTCTTCCTGGGCATCCGCTTTACCTTGAATGATACTCACTTTGTCACGCAAGGCGAAATCCTTTGGAAAAAACAGCAGTACAAAGACTTCCATTATGGTATTCAGGCCCATTTTGAAGAAGGTCAGCAAGAGAAACTGATTGAAGAACTCAAAATCTTTGCCAAGAAAAGAACATAGAAGCAAAGGGAGGGCACCCAGTTTGCAACTTGCAATCCAGGTTACCCTCCCTCTGTTATTTGAATTGGTTTACAACTTCTCTAATCTTTGCTAATTCAATCGGCTTTGTGATGTAGTCGGATGCTCCTGATCGCATGGCCTCTTCTTTGATTTCCTCCAGTGAGTTGGCGGTGACAATAATGATAGGAATGTCCTTTGTTTGTGGCTTACCCTTCAGCTCCCGGAGAACTTCCATGCCGTCTATATCAGGAAGGCCCAAATCGAGCAGGATGAAATTGACTTGTGTTTCTTCAGCCAGCTTAAGCCCATGCTTCCCTTCTTTTGCTGTCAACAACTGAACATTCGTAATGGATTCCAGCATTCCCCTCATCACTTCGATATTCATCTGCGTATCTTCAATATACAAAACTTTTAAAGAACTTTCTTCCTGATTCAGGCTGAATGGCCGGTTATCACACTGACCATCGCATTCTTTGACAGGAAACCGTACCCAAACCGTGGTTCCTTTTCCCAATTTGCTTTCGATTCCGAACGAACCATTCATATTCCTGGTCAGCTTTTCCACTATAGCCAGTCCAAGACCCGATCCATCCTCTGTTGATTGGCCTTTCACCCGGTAAAATGGCTGCTTTATATATTCCAAGTGCTCTTGCTCTATGCCAATTCCATCGTCAATGATTGTATAGGTAATAGTGTCATTCTCTTTTGTCACTTTCAATATGACGCTTCCACCGGGGGAATTGTATTTGATGGCATTTGAAATCAGATTGAGCAGGATTTGGGTCAGCCGGATTGGGTCGGCTTCAACGAATCCATCCAGATTTAGTTTTTCCACTTTAAAATTAATCTTTTTACTTGCAGCCAGTCCCTGCGCTATATGGGTCACATCATTAATCGACTTTCCGACAGACAAAGATTGCAGCTCGGTTTTCACATGGCCTGTCTCCAGCATCGTAAAGTCCAGGATATCCTGGATCAATCCATTTAATAATTGGGCAGAATAATGAATTCTTTCCAATTGAAGCCTGACATTTTCATTTATCGACTGATCCAATGTCAGCAGCTGCGAATAACCAAGAATACTATTCAAAGGTGTTCTTAAGTCATGGCTAATTTGTGATAGAAGCAGATTTTTCGACTGATTGGCTTTTTCCGCGCTGCGTGTAGCTTCTTCGAGCGATTCCATCGTCTTTTTCGACTTTGTGATATCGCGGAATACCCATAGCCTCGCCTGTGTTTCATCTTGCAGTACGAATGGAATAAAATCGTATTCTATAAATGCACCATTGACCAGTTCCAGTTCCTGTCCTGTCACCAATTCATTCTGCTGGACAATCGTTTGAATTTTTTTCATTTCAGAATGAGGATATTTAACAATCTGCAGCAGATGTTTATAAAATTCCTTAATATGTCGTTGCTTGAAAGAGATTTCTTTTTCGAAAGGATAATACGCGGATAAACTTTCAGAAACCAGTTCTATAGTGTCATTTTTAATAAGCAAAATCCCTTCCTGCAGGGAGTTAATCAGCTTGGTTTCGATATGATGGGCATCCCGAAGTTTTTGTTCATCCCTTTTCCTCTCGGTAATATCCGTTCCTACCCATATATGGATTCGTTTGCTGCTATTCAAATGTAAGGGGATATAATCGACACTCAGATACTTGTTATTAAAGAGTTCAATCTCCCAGTCTTTGACGAGCTCATGCCCTTCCATAATTGATACCGCTTGTCTTATTGCTCCTTCACCATCGACCATTCTTCTGCTAATCCTTTCTAGCCATACTAGGGATGATTGGCCAATAAATGAATTCTCCTGTCTGCTCACCTCAAATAATTCATAGCTCTTTTGATTCGACAGTTTAACATAATCATCTTCTATGACCGTCATGCACATCTGCAAGGAATCGAGCAGTGTTTCATCAAAAGTCAACGCTTCCTTGAGCCCTGTATGGATCGCTTGCTGCAGCGAAATATCGCGCACAATAACCAACAGACGAATTTCATCTGTCATATACTTCGTGAAGGTCACATGGACATGCACAGCTGACTTCTCCTTCGTCAAATACTGGCATTGGATCGTCGCCGTCCCCTTCTCCTTTAATGAGTGATATACCTCTATCGTTATGTCGTAAGAATCCGGATGCAATAAATCAAAAACATTCAGGGCAAGAAATTCATCCCTTGAATAACCTAGCACTTCTAGCATCTTTTGGTTCACTTCAATGAACTTCGGCATTGATTTATCAAAGTCAACTAAAAACATCGCATCACCTGCATGATGCAGGATGGTTTCAAAATGCATCTTCCAGCTGTCAGTTTTCTTTTGGTGCTCCTGGGCTAACTCTACCTGCAGAGTCTTGTCTGTAAAGATGGCCATAACTCCCTGGAACTCACCTTGGTTTTCCAATAATTTAGTTTCTACACTGACATGGATATTCAAATCCCTGAGCAAAATGGGATGAAAATGTAGCGAATGCTCTTTTTTTAACACTAAGGACCTTGTGATGATACGGATATCTTCGGGAGCCTTCGGAAAAGCCTCCAACATAGTCTTCCCTATCACATCTTCACGGTTTGTTTTCAACAGCCGCTCGAAGGCTTGGTTTATGTATTGAATGGAATGATCCTTCGAAATGATGATAATCCCTTGTTCAAGCCCTTCCAGTCCCATTTGCAAAAAATTCATGTTCCTTCTCTCCCCCTGCAGCAGTTTATTAGGGATCCGTTATTTTCTTCGTTTCCACGGAATCTATATTAGTTCTATTTTACTATAATTTCAGAGTTCCTACGATTACAATTGAACAACTTAAGATTTATTTCAATATCCTCCAGAGAGAAATGCGGCTCAGCGCCAGCGCCGCGGAAAGCGAAGCGCCTGGAACGGAAATCAACCGCCCCATTTCCCTTCCAACGAACAAAAAGCGCAAGCGCCTCGTTCAGCCCCGACAAGCGCTGGAGGGCCGACCAGTGAAGTCGTTCTTTAACTTCATGGGGCGGACCGAAGCGACTCGAGGGGCTAGGCGCTGGAGCTGGATTAAGAAGCCTACACGTAGTTATCCACAAATAGAAATTTTTATAATTTATTTAACAACAAAAAAACTGTAAACAAAAATGATTTTCATCGAGTTTGTCTACAGTCTGAAGCATGCGGATGCATGCTTATTATTTATATATTCACTTCACTTAAAACCTTGGTCGCCCAGTCACTCGCCTCGCCATAGAGCCTGAATAGCTCTTCCACCGGCATAGGGGTTGGATTGAAGGTCAGCTCCACATCTTCGTGAAAGGCGTGTTCGATGTCTTTTAAAAATTGGAGCATGACATATTCGTCGTTCTTCTCACCGGATAAGGCATCTTTCAGCTCATTGCTTAACGGCAGGTCTTCAAGCAGCTCCTCCATCGGATGGTGCAGTAAGGAATCCATCAAGGAGAACATTCCGAGCAGGAAGTATTTTGACGCCAGCACTTCTCTGCCTACTTTCCTGCCGATCAGTTCGCCTAGTTTCCCGCGCTTTAGCGACAACTCGATGATTTCCCGTTCCTTGGTATCGCCCGAACCTTTGTCGGCTCCCCTGATCGCTAATACATAAATCCACTTTTTGATTTCATTGAGACCTAATAGAATGATGGCTTGCTTTATCGAGGAAACCTCATTCCTTGGCCTGAAAACCGGGTTATTGATCAGCCTCAGAAGCTTATAGGAAAGGGATATATCCTTTTCGATAACATCCTTTATCCTTTCAAGATCAGGCTCCGGACTCTCTATTTCTTTTAAGATTTGAAAATACGAATGATAGTAAGATGGGATATCATAGCTGTTCAGAATGACTGGTTTGCTGAAATAAAAACCCTGGAAATAGACAAATCCGTCTTCTTTTGCCTCTATGTACTCTTCAATCGTTTCGACTTTTTCAGCAAGAAACTGAATGTTACGCTCCTTAATAAAACGGATCATTTCCTGCCTGTCACTTCGGCTCGTCGTCCGGAAATCAATCTTGATAATATCTACATAATCTAAAATTCGAACAGTCAATTCGTTCCACTGAGAAACAAAGAAATCGTCAAGCGCAATCGTGTATCCATGCTTCTTCAGCTCTTTGCAAATCCCCAGAATGTCTTCATTCAGCTCCACTGTTTCCAGGATCTCGACAACGATGGATAATGGATTGAAATAGGAAGGTACACCGAGTTTTAATAGTTTATCAGTAAAATTAATAAAACAAGGCTTGCCATTCGATAATTCTTTAATTCCAATATTCAAGAAACTATTTACGATTACATCTGTTGTAGCCTGGTCCCCATCAGTGTGCTGATAATTATTGACCGAGCTGTTCCTGTATAGCAATTCATAAGCAACTGTCTTTTCATTTATATCAAATATAGGCTGCCTGGCAACATAAATATCCATAAAGACTCCTCCCGAGGACGTGAGACGACATTTCTGTAAATATAAAACAATACTTTTGTAGGAAAAATATACTATTATTTTACAAGTATTACAAGAGTCTAAAAATATTTACCATATATTGCAGGCTTTTTCATAATGAATTCATTCAGTGAGGCGTTTGATTTTTTTGCGGATGGACTCTCTTGTCCGCCCGAGCATATCAGAAATCTCTGCCAGCGTTTTTCCGCAGCAATGCCATTCAAGGACGAGATTTTCTTCGTGCTTGGTCCATGCTTTGTAATTCGTGACTTGCCGTGGAATTTTACGTTCTTCTGCCACCCAATAGGGTTCAGGCGGAAGTGCGTCCGGTTCGAGCTTGGAGAAATCAATTTTATGACGGTTTTTCTCTGCCCACGCCCAAAAATCATCGGTATTGATAAATGTGAATTTCTTCTTACTTCGGGTAATTCGCAGATGGGAATCAAGGTCATGATTGAGGATCCATTGCATGACGGTATTTCGGTCAACCTTGAGGATTTTAGCAAGTTCTCCTGCTGTAAGCATACCTGTGTAGGATTTTGTGTGGGAAAGACCCATTCTAGTGATTTTTACTTCAAGGGCTACGATACTGCGATTCAGCCTTCTGGCAATAATAGATAACGATTGGCTGCCAAGCTGGTCTTTGATCATCTGTATATCTTCAGGTGCATATTTCATCTTAGATTTCATCCATCCTTTAATCTAAAATTACCAGTTATTGAGTTTCACTTGGCTTATTAAAACACATTTAAAGGTCAAGAAGAATACCTCGCCCAGTATAAATACACCCTTTCCTACCATTTAATAACCGAGGGATTTTTTTCCATATGAAAATGGTTAGTACTTTCGATACATCCCATATGAATTAGGGTATGTATAGTCAAAACCAAATTGTTCATACAGCTTGTCTGCCGGGGCATCCGCAATTAGACTGACGTATGAACCCTCATAGGTGTGTTTATCAAGGTATTTCACGAGCTCCCCCACCACCAGTTTCCCAAGTCCCTTCCCCTGAAAGGCAGGCTTGACGGCGATATCGACTACTTGAAAAAATGAGCCACCATCACCAATAATCCGGCCCATCGCCACCAACGTCGACTCATCATAAACTGTGACAGCAAACAATGAATTCTTCAGTCCGATTCGCGCCGCCTCCTGTGATTTCCCGCTCATCCCCGCTTCAAGACGAAGATTGATGTAGGCTGAGGGGCTCGGGGCATCATATGAAACATTAAAATCGGTCATTCAGTTCAACTCCCTTTTGTATAATACCTAATAATTCTTCCAGCTCCTCGATGGTAAAATCCGCTTCCGAACTGTGCCAATAGTCATCTCGCTTCCAAATCCCTATCATTCCGGCCCTTTTGGACGCTGCCACATCATTTTCAGGATGGTCACCTACAAATATACTGCCAGCTGCTGATACTGAAAGAGCCTCCATCCCCTTCTGGAAGATCCGGGAATCCGGCTTCCTCAACTCCACTGCTTCCGAGATTAGAATGGAATCAAAGTAACCCTCGATCCCCAAAGCTTTTATATTGGCCATCTGGAAGTGGGTTTTTCCATTCGAAATGATGCCCAGCTTCATACCCATTTGCTTTAGTTGCCCAAGAACTTCATGCAGGTTTTGGAATCCTGCACATGAATGCTTGAAATTCATTATGTAATCTTCCAGCAGTTGTTCCAATGTCAGGTCCAATACGTTAAACTCCTGTAAAAGCTCACTGTAAACTTTGTCCTTCCACACGTATCCGCGGGCATCCAATTCAATGAATCTATTTTTATAAAGCTGCTCATCTATCCCAATCAATTCAGGCTTAAAGCGTTCATATTGTTCATCAATAAATTTCACAAGAGATGTCTCGCGGTCAAGCAAGGTTCCGTCAAAATCAAAAAAGAATGCTTCTATATGTCTCAACCAAGTTCCCCCTCTTTAACAAGAATGGATCTTTACGAATAATAGTCGATTTCTGCACGATATATGGTATTGATTTGAGCCTATTTATTAGGTTACTGTTTTTTGACTTCTTGAGCGAAGTTCGGCCAAAGCAGAGCTCCTACTTTTACCGTTTTTCTCTTACAGGACGATTTTCGGGTAATGCAGGGCTCCTGTGTAAAAAAGAACAGACCATTTCGGCCTGTTCTCATTTTACCTTATTTCAGGAAAGCGTTATAGTAGCGTGTCATTGCAACCGCAAAGTCACCGCGTGTATTTTTTACAGAAGGGTTGAAGCTTGCTGTTACCTTAGGTTTAAGATCATAAGGCCCCTGTGTGACAGCGAATTTTGCATTAAGGATATTCAGGTCGAGAGCCACCTGGACATAGCCTTTCAAATGGTCAGGAACTTCTGTTGCGTCCGAGATTGCAATTCTTTCGTCATTATACAGGACTGTCAGCTGTCCATCGAATTCCTCTGCCTCTTTTTGCAGACCTAATGATTGAACCAGTGAATATGCCAGCTCAGCTCGGGTTACGCCTTCCTTTGGTGCGAATTTGCCGTTTGCTCTCGGCAAGATGACACCCTTCTGGATGTGTTGCTGGTCACGGAAGGAAGCTCCTTTTGCTGTGGCTGCTTCTACGAATGGAAGGTCTGTACTGGAGACATCAGAGAAACTCGGTGTTGTTGGCAATGACTGCTTAATTTCAGCTCCCATCACCAGGTATTTAGCCAGCTCTGCTCTTGTTAAAAGCGCATCAGGTTTGAAGGCTCCATTCGAAAAGCCGTCGAATAATCGTTCACTTACGCCCATTTTAATCGCATCGGCTGCCGGGTGTCCGGCAATATCGCTCAATCCGGAGAAACCGCTGACCTTTGTGAAGGCCATTTCTCCTTTTACCGTTTCAGGCAATGCCAGGCCAAGTGGATTCGAATCAGCGCCGCGTAGTCCGCGGATTTCAGCCTTCCATGCTCCTGGTGCAGGAGAAGTCACCGATACTGTGCGATCATAGTAGAGCGGGAACAGCAGGCTGACACCCGAGCTGTATTCTGTGCCATCCGGAGCGTTCAGCACAAGGTTGATCGGATTGCCCGTTTGTTCCATGAGACCAGCTCCGTCTACTTTTGCCACAAGGCTGGACATTCCTTCTTCGACTGTAAATTCATATTGATTGTCAGAAATAAATGTCAGCGGGTTGTAGTCAACCGAAAATTCCTTGCGTTCCGTTGAAGATTCAACAGTGCTATAAAAGGTCTGGTTTGAATTCAACGTCGAACCATAATCCATGTCATTGAATGCCTGATCAATTGCAGCATAAGCATTCACATAGCCTGCGCCGACTTCCCATGTTTCATAGCCTGGCATATTGGTAGCTGTCTGCTCAAGGATTTGCTTGATTTCAGCAGGAGATAATAATGGATTTGCCTCGAGCATTAATGCAACAATACCCGCAACATGCGGAGTCGCCATCGATGTACCGCTCATTGTAGTATAGTAAGGCAGGTACGCCGTTTCGATTGTTTGGGCATCCTGATCGATCGCCAGGCTTGCGACTGGACTAATGACACGAGTTGAAACGATATCCACACCAGGTGCCGTTACGGTCGGTTCGTCCTTCCACGTCCATTCCTTTCCATCCATTGTAAAAGTTCCGCCGACTCCTTTCGTTCCTCGTGAGGAGAAATCAGCCAGTTTGCCGTCCTTCACTCCGGCTGCCACGGAGATGACCCAAGGTGCTTTTGCATAAGGATTGTGCGTATTTTCTCCAGGACCTTCATTCCCTGCTGCAAAAAGAACCGTAATTCCGCGGTCATGCGCTTTTTTGCTGGCAATATTGATCGGGTCGTTGGAATCGAAGTCTCCTGATGAACCCCATGAATTCGTGATGACGCGGATATTGTACTGTGACTGATGTGTGATCGCGTAGTCGAAACCGCCGATGCCATCAAGCACGAACAACGCTGCTCCTGAACCGTAACCGATCAAGTCCGCACCTGGTGCAGCACCTTCATATTTTCCGCCAGACATTGCGCCAGTTCCACCGACCGTGCCAGCAACGTGTGTACCATGTCCAGAGTTAGTATCTGTGTTCGGTACGTTTTCCTGATAAGTTACTGGCAGCAAGCCTGGTGCAAGTGCATTCAAGTTTGTGGAGCCCATTACATTCTGGACAAGGTTTTTGCCAAGTTCATGGTCTTTATGTGTTCCGTCAACTCCACTGTCGTTCACGACAACACCGATTCCTTTTCCGGAAACAGGCAGGCCGCCGTTCGCTTTGCGGAAGCTGTCGTCCGTCCTCGCTTTATCGACGCCAGTGATTGCAGTGGCATCCGCATTGAAGTAAGTAAGTTTTCTGTTCATGTAAATCGATTGTACTTCCGGATTTGCCGCAAGCTTTTCGATTTGCGTTTTTGTAGCGATGACTCCGGAAATCGGCAATGATTTCATACTAATCCCCGTTTCAATGCCGAGCGTTTTTAACAGCGACAGCTGGGTGTTCGTAGGTGCACCATCGCCTTTAAAAGTAACAATAACCTCGAGTGAGCTAGCAGTGTCGAGTGCCTTGCTGACCAGCGGATCAATAACCGCCAGGCTGCTCGCCTTCCCCTGGGGTGCAGCAAATACCGGGAAAATGAGCAACAAGGCTAACAGCAGATACATAAAACGTTTCATGATATTCTCCTCTCATTCTATAAAATTTCGAATATTCCTAACTTAATTATCATGAAATCCCAGCAATAAAACTATTCTTCAAAGGTTATAAAATCAAATTCCGGAATGTCTATTCTGGCATCGTACAAAAGTTATAGATGGGTAGTGCTGATGTTTTTTGGTTAAGATTTTCCAAAATTAGGATGACGGTGCAATTTTCGGCAAGGTTGGTGCAATTACTGTCTTGGAACGTGCAATTCCGATGGAGTTCCGCGCAATTAGCTCCGCTGAGCAAGAGAATAATTTTTCCAGTTTGAAAATTTTCTAGATTTAGAGTCCCTATTCCAGTAATAAAAATATTTTCTGGCCGATTTCTCGCTTAATTCGTGAGTTTTCTCCTCAGCACTGCAAAAAAACCTACGCGGCGGAGTAAAAATCTCCCTTGCACAAGCAAGGGAGATCAACTAATCGTCATTTTTTCTTTTTAAAAGCAGCATCGACCGCATTATAAGCATTCACATAGCCTGCGCCGACTTCCCATACAGCGTAATTTGGCATTGATGTTGCTGTTTTTTCGAGGATGGATTTTACCTCGGCAGGCGACAGCAACGGATTAGCTTCGAGCATCAAGGCGATGATGCCGGCGACATGCGGAGCTGCCATCGATGTTCCGCTCATCGTCGTGTAATACGGCAGATGTGCCGGTTCAATATACTCAGCATCGGCAGTAGCACCCAGCGCTACGAGCGGGCTGATGACTCTCGTCGAAATGATGTCGACTCCAGGTGAGGTCACTGTCGGCTGGTCAACCCAATTCCATGTCTCTCCATCGACAGTTACGGTTCCTCCCCGTCCCTCTTCGCCGCGTGAAGAGAAATCTGCCAGCTTTCCGGACTTATCTCCAGCTGCTACAGTAACGACCCATGGAGCTTTTTTATAGTTTCCGGAAATGGTTTTAGCGTCCGGACCTGAATTCCCTGCGGAGAAAACCGTTACGATTCCGCGGTCATACAGTTTTTTTGTTGCGATATTAATAGGGTTATATGGATCAAAGTCCGTTCCAGCGTCGCCTGTGTCTCCCCAGGAATTCGTGATCACGCGGATGTTATATTCTTGCTGATGGGTCAGTGCATAATCAAAACCGCCTATAGTATCAAGCATCGCGACCGCCGCGCCTGATCCATAGCCAATCAGGTTCGCGCCAGGAGCAACTCCTTCATATTTCCCGCCTGACATTTCGCCAGTTCCGCCAACAATGCCAGCTACATGTGTACCATGTCCGGAGCTTGAATCGGTGTTCGGTACATTTTCAACATAAGTTACTGGCAGCAAGGTAGCATCAATAGCATTCAAGTTTGTCGAGCCCAATACGTTTTGGACAAGATGGCTGCCAAACTCCAGGTCACGATGCGTCCCGTCAACTCCACTGTCATTGATGACGACGCCAATTCCCTTACCTGTCACCGGCAAGCCGCCATTCAGCTTTCTCATCGTGTCATCTGTACGAACCTGGTCAACTCCGGTGATATCTGTCGCTTCACCATTTTCATATTTCAGCTTTTTATTAAGATAAATAGATACGACCTGATCACTTTGAGCAAGCTTATCAATCTGTGATTTAGTTGCGAGAATTCCAGCGATCGGCAGGCTGTTCAGCGTCAAACCTTTCGTGATTCCAAGCGTCTTCAGAAGATTTACCTGCTCAGGCAGAACAGCCTCATCACTTTTAAAAGTAACGATTGCTTCAACGGGGGAGATGGCTGTCAAAAGCGTTTTCGTCAGTTCAGAGTCAACCACAGCTTTGACAGGCTCAACTGCCTTTGTCGTTGTTCCAGGAATAATCGAGGCAAAGACCGTCGCAGCCATAAGAATAAATGATAAAAATGCAGCTTTAAACTTCATTCAATTTTTCAGCTCCTTAGCTATTTTTCTTAATATTCCCACAATATTCACATGAAAACCATTCTGCATTGTATTTAAAAAATAATATCCTCTGTACTAATCTTGGATACTACTAAAGTAGTATCCAAGAATAGCCTGATAATGAATGTTATGATTTTCCTCTTAGCATTCTATTTTGATTGCAATTAATTGGAGTGGCTTTTCCAATAAATACACCTCATGTATTTTACAAAAAAATGTAAAAAGTAGTGATTATGGTTGTTTTCGTAGTGATTATGGGAAATTTCGTAGTGATTATCTTGTTTTTTGGGGTGATTATCGCGATTTTCGTAGTGATTCTGATCATTTTCGTAGTGATTAATCTACCAGATTGATTCCTGATCAGACACGTCGGCTCTCGAACAGTTTTTTCTCCTCAAATCTGCTAGTAGATTGTCAAAAAATGCGGAATTCATCTCAAAGTACAAATAATGAACCATTTTTGCATAGACTGACACAGATCATCGCAAAATTCGGGAGTGATACAATAGGACGCGAGATCCTGTCAATAATCCCTGCTTCCTACATAACATAAAAGAGCCCCTTTCTCAGGGACTCTCAAAAAATCAATCTATGCCCCGCTTGATGTCGGCGGGATTGGTACTAGCTGGTGCTGGACGGCATGGATGACGACCTGGGAGCGGCTTTTGACGTTCAGTTTTTTGAAGATTTTGCTGACATGGATTTTGACGGTTTTGTCGCTGATGAACAGGCGGTCGGCGATTTCTTTGTTGCTGAGCCCTTCAACCAGGCAGAGCAGCACTTCCTTTTCACGCTCGGTCAGGGTTGTGTCCTCCTGCTGTGTTTCTTTTTGCTGATGGAAGGCGAGCAATTTCCTCGTCATCGAAGGATGGATGACCGATTCTCCACGGGCTACGGTCCGGATTGCCTCGACGACCTGGTCGGAAGGCGCGTCCTTCAATAAGTAGCCGTCCGCTCCTTCGCGGATCGCCGACATGAAGTATTCCTCATGGCTGTGCATCGTCAGCACAAGGATTTTAATGTGCGGGTATTTCTTCTTCAAAATCCCTGTGACTTCAACGCCATTTTTCATCGGCATGTTGATATCCATCAAGATCATGTCCGGATTGCAATTTTCCACCTTTAATAGTGCGTCGTCGCCTGATACGGCCTCGCCGACGACTTCGATATCTTCTTCAACAGATATAATATTCCGCAGTCCATCGCGGAGCACGGCATGGTCATCCACTAGCATGAGCCTGATCATTCGTGGTTTCCCCCTCGATTCCCATTCTAGGAACGGTGATGCTGACTTCCGTTCCTGAACCTTCCTTGCTGTCGATCTGCAGGGAGGCGTTGATTTTTTCAGCAGCATCGTTCATTTGCAAAATGCCGAAATGCGGCTGGTTCCTCGCCTTCAGCATCGCCTGGAACAGCGAGAACCCTTTTCCTTCGTCCTTGATTTTCAACAGTATATGCTCCGTTTGATAGCTTAAGAGAACTTCTACCTTCGTAGCCTGTGAATGCTTGATGGCGTTGTGAAGGCTTTCCTGGAATGTGTCGAACAGCACTTTTTCGACCATCGGGCTAAGCTCCTGCTCCTGGCCCCTGATCTCGAATTCGATGTCCTGCCGGTATTCCTTCTGAACCGCTTCGATTTTTCTTAAAATCGCTTCAGCCAGTGTCGCTTTTTGAGTCGGATACGGGCGCAATGCATAGATGGATTCACGCACTTCCTTCAGGCTCTCTCTCAGGCCAATGACACTCTCGTCCACAAGCTTCCTTGTTTCTTCAGGATTTTTTGTGAACTTCTTTCCCGCCGTTTCCAGCTTCATGACTGCCCCGGCAAGCGTCTGAGCCACCCCATCATGGATGTCACGGGCAATCCGGTTCCGCTCTTCAAGGACAATCACCTTTTCTTTTTCGGTAAAAAGCATCCGCGTCTTGATGATGACGGCCAGCTGGTTGGCAAGCGTTGCAATCGACTGGACATCGTGGTCCTCGAAGCTTTTCGTCCTGCTCCTGGCGATGATGAACATCCCGATTGTTTCGTTCTCAATGACAAGGGGCGAATAGACGAAAGCCTTAACGTCTTCTTCAAAACAGGCAGCCGCAACTCCGCCATCCTTTTTGCGATCATTAAAAACCACTGGGCTGCGCATTCTATCAAATTCAGCTAACGCCTCTGGCGGCATCTCACAATTTGATGCCGTCCTGCCATCTTTAAAGCTAAGCTCCCATTCGCCATCTTTTTTGATCCATAATAAACTGGCCTCTGCACCAATCAATTCATTGAAGCTCCCTCGTAAAGCCGAAAGCCAGCCCTGTGAAGGAAGCATCTGATTCAACTCGGAAGTGATCGAAAAAAGAAGCTTCAAGCGGTTCTTCTCTCTTTTCAGCCTGGCAATCGTCGCACTCAAGAGGGAGATGCCGACTAGCGGCGAGAAAAAGAAGAAGTATGCAAAGACATCGATTTCGCCGCGATTTTGGCTGCCAACGACATAAAGGGTAATTCCGTAAATCAACGAAATACCGGCACTATTCAGTTCCGTAAGACTCTTTTGCTTCCACATTTTAAAAGAATAATGCTGCGGCCTGATTACGAGCACAAGGTCGACAATCACGTTGTTGACCAGAACATAGACAGCCAGCAGGAAAATGTAACCTAACATCCCCTCAATAATCGGAGTAAGTGCCAGCTTTTCCAAGAGAGGTTCCATTAGAGGAAGTGCCGTTGCGGCAGCATAAAAACTGATCACGAGCTGGGCGGGGTTGAACAATACTGTCCTGAGCGGCCTCCTATGGACGAGATTCACGATCAGGACCGCGCTAGCATAAGCGATTGCAGTGTACGGAAATCCATACAGCAAAAATAAAACGTAGACCACCGGGAATGTGATCGCTGTATGCCCTCTCCAAACCGGCATCGGATAGTACTCGCTAATAAGCAGGAATAAAAATAACAATGCTAAAACAACCGGTTCGCCTGGCGGTTCCAATTTTACAAGAGAGAGAAGGATGAGCAGCCAGCCAATCAATGATACCGAGTTCATGAACAACTTTGCGGTCTTTTCCCTTCTTTGTGAAAGGGCCTTTTCCAAACAGCGCACCTCCTTTAAGTTTAGAATTTTCAGTTAATTAATTTTATCGCGGGAGTGCCCAAAACACAAATAAAACCCACTCACTGGCCGAATGGGGATACCACTAGCCAATGAATGGGCCAAACTCCCGAAGAGTTTTGTTGAACACTATTATGGCAAAATTTTTGCCTGCAGACTATTCATCAAACGGGGTATTTTTATAGTACGAAAGTGTTATACCCCTCTGTTCTTCCTCACCATATCCTTATAGTTGAAAAAGTCGCTCAAAGCCTTATTGATCATCGCTACGCTCAATGCGGTCAATGTGAAGAACAGGATCGGCACATAGACGATCCATTCATATGCGAGCATGAAACGCTTGTTCAATCCGATTAAGCCAGACCATTCATGGGTCACAGAAGTTGGCGGGTCGCCGTCCCCGATGATGGTTCCGCCAAATAGGATAATCATGACGCCAAGATGGACAAGAAGTGTCAGCACTTGCAGAAACTGCTGGCCGAACATCAATATCCATTCCTCGTACAGCTGCGGCAGGACATGTTTGAAGTATATATGCCGTTTGCTTCCGCCCAGCGTGATTGCCGATTCAATGAACTCTTCCCTCCACACCCTTCGTTTCTGCTCAATTAACTGGACAGTCAGAGCCGGCAGCGCAATCAAAATCAAGATGATGAATTCATACAGCGCTCTGACCCAAAAAGGATGATGGAAGCCTTCGATTGTATAAATGACCACTGTGCTTAAAAGGAAGTAAGAAATCAGCGTTTGCGGAAAAAAAGACAATGGCTCAGAGATTGCTTTTATCAGATTGAAAGTTCTTTCTGGAACACGAAATAAAAAGTAACTGAGCAGAATGGAAAGCGCCATCCTGAAAAAAGCGACGATCAGGACGATGCCAATTGAATATTTTGCTCCTTCAATCACGGTGTGGAGCATATCATAGCCATACATATCCGAGCCAAACAGAAAAACATCAAACGGCGGATATGGCGGCGCTTTTTCGAGGGTTCCATCTTCATTGTAAATGAACTGGACCTGCCTGATTTTCCCGTCATTCACAACGGTGTTCAAAATGCTTAGTGTCAGCAGGACCATCAGAAATGATATCCCAAATATGAATTTTTTCGTTTTCAGCAATCTGATCATATCGATAACCTTCTAAAATCTATTAGTCTATAAATCAGGAAAAATGGCGTAAAGAACAGAATGCAGCTGAACACGAAAAGCTCGACGGAAACATACCTGATATTGAACAGCATCAAACCATTCAGATTAAATATGTATTCGACCATGACCAGCGTCGAGAGCATCATCCACACAATCGTCTTGAAGTGCCCTTTCAAATCCTGACTGATATTGCGGACCACGTGGATATTCAACATGTAAAAATAGGACAGTCCTTTTGCTTTCGCCAATAATATGTACTGCTTATCCAGTTCTTCAAAGATTTTAAGGACGACAATCTGCGTCAAAAAAAGCGAAATTGGCAGGCTCAAACTGATGAGTGGAAGCAGGACTGCCTGGTTATCGCTGCCGAGCGAGGTCGTCTGGACGAATTTCACCCCGAAGGTTTTAAATACCCAAATCACAGCCGCCTGCAGCAGGAACATCCACAAAACATCAGGGACTGAGCGAATGATCTCTATAAAACTCAGAATATAGTCTTTTTTCTTTTCAAAAAAGAGGACGATCAAATAAGAAAGCAGGAATGCAAGGGCCAACGCCGTCAAAAAGGCAATCCCCAATGTCTTCATCGAGTAGAAAAAGCGGTCCATCACCGCCGGCAGCATCTCGTGCTTTCCATCGTAAGTTAGATTACTCAAGGTGAAGATTTTCAAAAACAAATCCTTTATGTTGTAAAAATACCCCTCTGTATCAAACGTCAAATCCCTCAAAAGGACTGGCAGGCTCCCGATGGCTATAAACAGGAGCACACCTGCTATGTACTGCAAAATAATAGTTATGAATCTTATTGCACTTTTTACCACCATAACGAATCCCCACAGCCTCTGCTCTTAGTCCTTAAAATTATAATTGAGTTTTTTGATTGTTTCCAGTTTTTTCATGACTGGTACTTAAGTAATAGAAGACAATAATCATCGTCTGAGAAAGCAGGTAGATTGGGAACGACCAATACATCTTATAGCCTTTGTCAAAATGGAACAGGCCGACCTTGAGCCCAATATACTCCAGCAGCATCGAGAGGGCCGACCATAATAGGATATAAGGAATGATTTTGAGCTAATCGTTATGTGAATTGAAAGAGCCATAAAAACATCCTTAAATAAAAGTTTTACACTCTTTACTGTCCATCTCCAGGCATCCTACACATCTGAAATTAAAAATAAGCATACAGCTTCGAAGCTGTATGCTTGGGTCAAGATCGAGCTTTAACCAAATAAAAGATGAATGCCTAATGCAACTCCAAATACAATGGAGATTGCCTGGTGAATCTTTTTATATGCAAGATACTTCTTCCCTCTCGCCCGCTTATCCAAAAACAAACCAAAGGATGCAAGTACGCCAAATCCGATCAAAGTGGCTAATCCGCTATAGATACTTTCCCATTCCTCATTTGTCTGCAGGAAAAAATAAGATCCATGTGCCAGCGCCGCAGAAAAAGCTGCCCAGCCAATCAGTGTATGATGCTCCCTTAATAGTTTGAAAGCCAGTTGGATCCATTTCAGCAAAACAAAATCCCGTTTTTTCAGCTGCAGGAACAGCAGTCTGATGATCCACAATGAAAAGGCTGTGATTGCCCCTATTTCCGCTATAGTTCCAATTTTCTCGTAAAACTCGCTCATCAAATCTGTCTCACCTATGACTAAGCCGAGGAACAATAGTGCGGCACAAACCGCCAAAACGCTGTAGCCACCAAACCTGATCCATTTTGAAATAACAACCGGGGACATCAGTTCCACTCCTTGTATTAAGAGAATGACAGAAGAAAATTGCCTTTATGCTCATTTTTACACCCATGGCAAAATATATGCCAATTCTATTAATTAGCTGAGGTCTTTTTTGTGAACTTCGCTGCTTCCTTATCCATTACCTTTATAATAGCCCCACGCGATTACTTAAACAACATGTACGAAAAGCCAGGACCAATTCCAAAACTGCATTTACAAAATGTATTTACTTGGATGTATGTTTTGATTGAGGTAGAATAATATCGTAATTCGTTATTGGATTCCTATATCAACGAAAGAAGGAATTTTTTATGGAGGAAAGAGTTCTCAGAAAGCTATTTCTTGGCTTCATCCAGATTCATATTTTACATCATGCGAAGGAACAGCCGATTTTTGGGTTGTGGATGCTGGAGGAGCTTAAGGAGCATGGTTACAGTTTGAGCGCTGGCACCCTATATCCGATATTGCACAGTATGGAATCTGACGGATTGCTTGTAAAAGAAGAGAGAAATGTCGAGGGCAAAATTCGCAAATACTATCGGACAACCGAAAAAGGGAACAGCGTGCTAGTAGAAGCCCAACAGAAGGCTTATGAATTGTTCAGGGAAATCAAGGATTGAAATTATAAATCTTTAACCGTTTTCAATTAGTTATGAAGGAGTTAAAAAAATGACAGAGAAAAAAAGTGTTACATTCAAGTCGTTGCTTGAGATATTAATGGTTTCGACAAGGCTTGGCCTGACATCATTCGGAGGGCCTGTTGCCCACCTTGGCTATTTCCATGAGGAATATGTCCGCCGCAGAAAGTGGATGGATGAAAAAACTTATGCAGATTTGGTGGCATTATGCCAGTTCCTGCCCGGACCCGCAAGCAGCCAGGTCGGCATCGGAGTAGGGTTGATGCGCGGAGGATTGCTCGGGGGATTGTTCGCCTTTCTTGGCTTTACGCTGCCCTCTGTTTTGGCACTTATCATTTTCGCAATCATCTTACAGGGTTTTGATATTGGGGACGCTGGCTGGATTCATGGCCTGAAAATCGTCGCTGTCGCTGTCGTTGCACACGCTATTCTAGGAATGGCTCAGAAGCTGACTCCTGATTTACCGCGGAAGACGATTGCTTTATTCGCGCTGGCAGTCACTTTGCTGTGGCAGACTGCATTCACACAAATCGGCGTCATTATTATCGCTGGAATATTAGGATACGTTTTATTCAAGTCCCACACTGCCGTCGCTGATAATAGGATGACTTTCCCGATTTCAAAAGGCGTTGGATATATCAGCCTGGCATTATTTTTCGGATTGCTCATCCTGCTGCCTATTTTACGAGAAGCGACTTCATTGAACTGGGTCGCGATGTTCGACAGTTTTTACCGATCAGGCTCACTCGTTTTCGGCGGCGGCCATGTTGTCCTACCGTTGCTTGAGCGCGAATTCGTGCCAACAGGCTGGCTTAGTGAAGAAGCGTTCCTTGCAGGCTATGGCGCTGCCCAGGCAGTTCCAGGTCCATTGTTCACGTTCGCCGCTTATATCGGAGCAATCATCAACGGCTGGCAAGGCGGCCTGCTCGCGACTGTCGCAATCTTCCTGCCGGCATTCCTGCTGATCCTCGGGACGCTGCCGTTCTGGGACGCATTAAGACGAAACAGCAATATCAGCCGCGCCTTGATGGGCGTTAACGCAGCGGTCGTTGGAATCCTGATTGCTGCCTTCTACCACCCAATCTGGACGAGTTCGATTCTCGAGCCGATTGATTTCGTGTTTGCCGCTGTGCTGTTCAGCATGCTTGTGTATTGGAAGCTTGCGCCGTGGATTGTCGTAGTTACTGGAGCTGTTGGCGGAATGGTTTTGTATATGATTTTTTAAAATAAATCGGGCGTCTGTCCGGTTTTTCGCCGTTTACCAGCAATACTTTGATTAATCACTGGTAATCTCATTTCAGATTTCAGGAAAAGTAGATTTTATTGGCGAAAATATGATTTTTTCAACCACATTTTTGAATATATTGGCGGATTTTTAATTATATCGACCACATTTTCGAATATATCGACCACTTTTCCAGATATATCGACCAAGTCGGTCATAGATACGTGCATAGAGTAAAAAAGAACCTTGCCCACTCACGGACAAGGTTCTTCAAATCATTCAAACGTCCCTTTTACTAAGGCAACCCCTTTTTCTACCACAACTTTCCCCATTGCGACGACCGTATCAATCTCGAGATTGTCATCGAGCAGCACAAGATCGGCATCCCGTCCTGCTTCAATCCGCCCTTTTTGTGATAGCTTCAATACCGTCGCCGGGTTTGCGGTAATCACACGGATGGCCGTTTCAAGCGGAACTCCCTCCGTTAAAACAGCTTCCTGTACCGCCTCGTACAAAGAGGAAACCTGGCCAATCTGCAGGCCGATCAACTCTCCATTTTTATCAAAATCAGGCAAGCTGGCCTGTCCGTCGGAGGTGAAGGTGATCTGGCTGATGTCGACACCTGCTTCGAGCATTCGCTTCAAGCCTACACTGCACTTAACTTCGCCTTCCTCCAGGAATTTAGGAATAGAACTGGTTGTGAAATCAATCCAGCCTCCCTTTTTCGCATATTCAATCCCGGCTTCGAACAGATGCGGATTGCGGTTCATATGCGTCGGATAAAACTGCCTGATTGGGATATCCGTATGCTCTACAACTTCCTCAATCAGCTTCAAATGGTCAAAACTGTCGCCAACATGGACATTGACGATGCCGCTTTTGCCTGAAAGCATACCGCCAATCCTTGCTGCTGAAGCAATCTTGGCCATTTCTTCAGCAGTTGGCTGTGATGAGCGATGGTCGGCAATCGCGATTTCCCCTGCACCGATGATTTTATCGATTAAAATGATATCGTCCTCAATTTTCCCGGTCAGCGTTTTGACCGGGACCTGGTAGGAGCCTGTCTGGACATAGGTGGTGATCCCTTCTTCTTCAAGAGCGCGGGCTTTGGCAATCAGGTCTGGCATCGTCCGCGTCGTCCCATCTGTGCCAAGCACACCGACAAGCGTCGTAATCCCCGCAGTCGTTGCCTGTGTCAGCTGGATTTCCGGTGTGCGCGTCCGGAACCCGCCTTCCCCGCCTCCGCCAATCAAGTGGACATGGGAATCAATGAATCCGGGTACGACCTTCTTCCCTTTTGCATTAATGACCTTTATTTCTACGAATTTTTCAGGTAGCTCGATTTCATCCTGGATAAATCCAATTTTACGATCAACAAGCAATATATCTTTTTTACCAAGGTAATCTGGTGCGTAAATGTCTCCATTCTTTATTAACGTCAGCACTAGGGTCCCCTCCTGCAATCTTTTTGCCCATTATAAACCAATGGATACAGCAATAATAATAAATATGATTGATACTGCTACTAACAAAAGCATGAATTTGCCAATGAACTTTGCCCATACTCCCCAGTCAATCCGAGCTGCTCCCAGCGTGCCAATCAATGCAGCTGAAGTCGGTACGATGATGTTTGTCAAGCCATCCCCCAACTGGAAAGCAAGGACTGCAACCTGACGGGAAACTCCGGCGATATCCGCAAGCGGCGCCATTAATGGCATCGTCAACGCTGCCTGCCCTGACCCAGATACAACGAAGAAATTGAAAACGGATTGGAACAAATACATGAACACCGCCGAAACCGATGCCGGCAGATCACCGATCGCCTGACCTGCTCCAAAAAGCATCGTGTTTAGCACGGATGGTGCATCCGGACTGTCGCCGCCAAGGATGATGACGATTCCTTTGGCCATTCCGACAACGAGGGCGGCTGGCAATAAGTCCTTCGAGCCGTCAATGAATCCATCTGCAATATCATTGACCTTCATATTATTCAATTTAAAAATGACGCCAATGATTCCAGCCACAAGTCCGATGGTGAAAAACTGTGAAGCAATTTCCGGAATATAGTATGCATGCTCAATAACCCCCCAGACAATCCAGGCGATTCCGGCCAAAATCGTTAAAATCACAAGGCTGTGCCCCAAGGTGAATTTCACGTTTAAATCATGGCTTTTCATATCCTTGCGGAAATAATCATCACTGTTATAGGATAGCGACCTTACCGGATCCTTTTTGATGCTTGCCGCATAGCGCCATGTGTAGATAATTCCGAGCAGAGTGAATACGGCCCACATTGCCATGCGGAACGGAGACTCGGACAAAACTGGAACACCAGAAATTCCCTGTGCAATCGCGACACCGAAAGGATTCATCCATGATGTTGCGAATCCTATCTGTGTGGCCACGTAAGTGATCATTACGCCTGTAATAGCGTCATATCCAAGCGCAACCATCAATGGTACGAGAATCATTGCAAATGCGATCGCCTCTTCCCCCATCCCAAAAACAGCACCGCCAAGCGAGAATAAGAAGAACATGATCGGGATGATAAGGATTTCCCTACCCTTTGTCTTGTCGATGACATTCAGGATGCCTTCCTCGATTGCCCTCGTTCTCATGATGATGCCAAAAGCTCCGCCAATGATCAGGATAAATGCAACAACTCCGACAGCAGAGCCCCATTTATCACCAGAAACCAGCCCTTCAAAGACAAAGTTCAGGAAGCCTGCTTCTCCGCCTGCTTCGAACAAATCTGTTCCTTTATGGACAGGATTCCCCTGTTCATCTTTTACAATCTGAAAACTCTCAGGATCCAACACCGTCTTCGTTTTTTCCTCTCCATTGTCGCTATAGGTGATTTCCTTCGTTTCGAACTGGCCCACCGGCACGAAGTACGTCACGATTGCCGCAAGCATGACAACGAAAAACACAATGACAAATGTGTGCGGAACCTTCCAAACTTTATTTTCCATCACTTAAACCCCCTTGATTTTATAAAATAATTCCTCACTTAAGTTTTTGCAATTTTCGTGCCAATATTTACGAATCCGTTAAGTCTTTGAAAATACTAGTTTCCTTGCTGAAATTCTAAATTTAATTGGTTCTTTATGGTTCTTTCAAATGATATAATAAACACAAATTAAAACCATAAAGGACCAATTAAAATGAAAAAACAAATCACTCTTTTAGCTGGAACAAAGGAAACAAGATTAGCACTCCAAGACCAACTGGAAAGCATCCTGGGGAATTATGTGTCAATCGTTAGCTATTCGTCCGAGGAAACCTTGCCGGAAAGGATTTTTGATACGATTGTTATCTACTCATCCTACCTGATTGAGGAAGAAGTGGAACATGTCATTGGCGAAAACTGCGAGGTCATTATTGCGAACAGGACCATCAACCACCAATATATCGACAGGCTGTTCAGCCTCCCGACGGGCACCAGTGTCCTTTATGTTAATGACTTTCCTGAGAGTGTTAATGACTCCATCCACACCTTAAAAGCACTTGGAATTGATCACTTACAATACCATCCCTACTTTCCCGGCACAAAATACCCCCAGGCAATTAATATTGCCGTTACCCCCGGGGAAATGAAGCTGATTCCGGATTCAATCACAACAAAAATCAATCTCGGCGTCAGGCTGATTGATATTCACACGATAATGAAAATCGTTGACCGGCTTGGCCTGCCTGAGGCGCTCGGGATTCAGGTCGCTGACAGGTATACGAGAAGGATCATTGAATTAAGCCAGAAACTAGCTTTTCTGAAAGAGGAAGAAGCCAAGTTAAACCAGTATCTGAAACATGTAGTCGATGGCGTGAATGACGGTATCATGGCATTTGATTCCAGAGGCTGCATCACGGTTTTTAATGATGTTCTGGAAAAAATCACGGGCATACCGAAAGAAAGGGCCCTGAACAGGAAGGTAAATGACATTTTCCAAAATCCCGATCTTTTACATTTTTTATTGAAAGAGATTGATACTGAAGAACCTTATCCGTTTCTGGTAAGGCAAACGAATGTCATGGTCCACCGGATGCCGATTACACAGGAAGAAACGGTTGTTGTCACATTCAAAAACATGGATGAAACGATTGAAATGGAGAAAGCAGTCAGGCTCGAGCTCCAGAAGAAAGGCTATGTTGCAAAACATACTTTCGAAAACATCCTCGGCAAAAGCAAAGCAATCAAAGAGACGAAGAAAATTGCTCGCAAGCTGGCAAGGACCCACCTGCAAATCTTGATCCAGGGGGAAAGCGGAACAGGAAAAGAGCTTTTCGCCAGTGCCATACATATGGTATCTAGCCGGAAGGACGCTCCATACCTGGCGATAAACTGCAATGCACTGCCAGAAGATCTGCTGGAGAGTGAATTGTTCGGTTACGAAGAAGGCTCTTTTACAGGTGCAAGAAAAGGGGGCAAAAAAGGAGTATTCGAACAGGCAGACGGCGGCACACTGTTCCTCGACGAAATCGGTGACATCAGCATGAAGCTGCAGGCAAGGCTGTTGCGTGTGTTACAAGAACAGGAGATTCGCCGGATTGGCGGAACCAGGAATATACCCGTTGATGTCCGGATCATCGCAGCCACAAACAAGAATCTTAAGGAAATGATTGAGAAAGGTGAATTTCGAGAGGATCTATATCACCGCTTGAAGGTTCTTTCCCTGAGTTTGCCCCCACTAAGGGAGCGTACGGAAGATATCCCTCTCTTGGTTCAGCATTTTATCCATGAAAGCCATAAACCAAAGGCAAAAATCGACCATGAGACCATAACTAGATTAACAGAGATGCCTTGGAAGGGAAATATCCGCGAGCTAAAAAACACTTTGCTGTACATGCTCGCTGTTTCGGAAGGAGAACTCATTGGCACTGAAGATCTCCCTGTTGACCAGCAGGAAAAAAGGCTTCTTCCTGAAACAGACCTGACTGCTTATAAAAAGGCTGAAGAGTACAGAACCCTTCTTCAATTCATCAAACAATTGAACTTGGCAGGAAAAAGCTCCGGCAGGCCACAGCTTAGTCTCATGATGTCTAATACGAGCAACCCACTTAGCGAACAGCAAATACGCCTGCGCTTAAAAGAACTCGAACACCAGGGCTTTGTTGTCGTTCGCCGGGGCAGAAGCGGAACAATGATCACCCAGAAAGGATTGGAGGCATTGGAACATCAGCAACCGATCACTTTTAGCATATAATGAACAGCAAAGTGAGCGCGAGGTGGAGAATATATGTGCGTATCAAATAATGCAATCGAGCTCCAAGCATACCATTTTTCCGAAAAGATTCAGGAAAGCTCATTATACAACATTGTACGTGTTGATTTTATCGGAGGTACTTTTCTTGAATGTGAGCAGGAGACATCTTTAAGAGCCGAATTTCAAGGTATCGATAACCTACCATTGATTAAGAATCTCATTTTACAAACAAAAACTGGAAAGCAGTTTATTGTGGAGCCGGATGAATTGGGGCTGCGATTTGCTAAGGGGGAGCTTAGCTATAGGCAATACCTTTTAGCTAAAAAACAGAAGGCCAGAAAGATGATTTGTTACACTTTCGGATTCACTGGTTTATTCATAGCTGCGGCCTGGGCTTTTGTCAGTTATTTTTTATAAGGCATTTCCATTTCGAGACAAGGCTTTTGGATAGCCTGAAATTAATAAAAGGTTAAGCTATATTATCAATCCTTGACACCCTTTCATTATCACACTATAATTTCAAGTAATATATTTTAATAAGTTGAAGCGTTGAAGAGAGTCTATTAAGCCGGTCTCCCTGTTGATAGAGAATCAGTGGTTGGTGGAAACTGATACAAAGGCCAGGTGAATTTCGTTCTTGGAGCTTTTCCTTTTAAAAATTGCAGTTTTCGCATTGAGGAAACAGCAACAAAAAGGAACGGGTTTGGCCGTTATCCAGTAACTTGAGCGGGAAGCAGCATGCTTCCAATTAGGGTGGTACCGCGTGTTCAGCCACGTCCCTATCCAGATTGATGGATAGAGGCGTGGCTTTTTATTTTGCCCGACATCAATCAATTCAGCTGAAATAGAGAGAAAAAGGGAGCAATCAACATGGAGAAAGAACAATGGTCATCAAAAATTGGATTCATACTGGCCGCAGCTGGTTCGGCAATCGGGATCGGGGCAATCTGGAAGCTTCCATATGTAACGGGAGTGAGCGGCGGCGGGGCATTTTTCCTGATGTTCATCTTATTCTCGTTATTCATCGGGCTGCCACTATTGCTGGCAGAGTTTGTCATCGGCCGCAGCACCGGCAAGGAGGCCATCCGTGCCTATTTGGAAATTGCGCCAAAAAGCAAATGGTATTTGATTGGCATACTCGGGGTTGTCACAAGCTTTGTGCTGCTCAGCTTTTACAGTGTTGTCGGCGGGTGGATCAGCCTTTATTTTGTAAAAGGGCTGGCTGGCGGAGTGATTGAAAAAGGAGCTGATTATGGAGGCTTGTTCGGACAGACGATTAGCAGTGCATGGAGCGTGCTCGCTGCTCAGGCTGCCTTCTTATTAGTTACGATTGTTGTCGTCGCAAAGGGCGTTCAATCCGGGATTGAAAAAGCGAGCAAGATTCTGATGCCGGCTTTGTTTCTGCTTTTCATCATCTTGATCATCCGCTCCTTAACGCTTGACCATGCACTTGATGGCGTGAAGTTTTTCCTGGCGCCTGATTTTTCAAGCATCACCTCGGAAAGTATACTCTTTGCGATGGGACAATCCTTCTTCTCCCTGAGCGTCGGTGTATCAGTTATGGTGACATACAGCTCATACCTTCCGAAAAAAGGCAGCATCGTCCAGCCTGCGCTGTCGGTTGTAGGGATGAATCTTTTTATCGCATTGCTTGCTGGTCTGGCGATCTTCCCAGCTGTTTTCTCGCTCGGATTTGAACCGGCAGAAGGACCGGGGCTGCTATTCGTCGTCCTTCCAGCAGTCTTTGAAAAAATGGTATTCGGCGAACTGTTCCTGCTCCTATTTCTTGCCTTGTTCCTGTTCGCGACACTGACTTCGGCGTTCTCGATGCTTGAAATCGTCGTTGCCACCCTTGCAAAAGACAATCAGAAAAAGCGGGCAAAATTTGCATGGATAGCCGGCGGATTGATTTTCCTGCTTGGCATCCCTTCTGCCCTGTCATTCGGAACGATGTCGGATGCAACGATTTTCGAAAAAAACATCTTTGACACAGCTGATTTCCTTGTAAGCAACATCCTGATGCCGCTTGGAGTATTGCTGATTTCGATATTCGTCCCACTTAAAATCAAAAAGGAAGTATTGCGCCAGGAGCTGCTAACGGATTCAAAAGGTGGAAGCCTGCTCTTCAATCTCTGGTACAATGTGATGAGGTTTGTCGTGCCAGTAGTTATCATCATTGTATTCCTTGATTCACTTGGAGTTTTATCCTAGGAAGCTGACAAAACGTCAGCTTCTTTTTTCATGCATTCCTAAAAAACTATCAGCAGTATAATTTTTCCCATTAAAGCAAAACCTGTTGAGTAGATGACTGCAGCGGAGGGATTTTTGATGTTCTTCAAGAAAAAGAAAGGCGAAGCCGACAACAACATGAATCAAAAAAACCTCGACGACAAGGAATTAATACCTGTAGATAAGGCCGATTTCATCCAGAAAATGAAGGAGCAACTTCATGATAGTGCGGACTTAAATATCAAGGAACTCACGAATGGGTTTACACTAATCTTCTTTGATACTTTGACAGATAAGAAGATGCTAAATGGAGATGTTCTCGCTCGTCTCGAAGATGCGCAAGCCACCCCTAACGAAGCGCTTAAACATATTACCGTTTCCAGTACTTCTAAATATAAATATGTCGATGACGTGGTTAATTCCCTATTAAAAGGAGCAGTCGCGGTCCATTCAGCAGGCCACCCTGTGATAATCAGTGCAATGGTCGGCACCCAGGAAAACCGGTCATTGACCCGACCGGAAAATGAGTCACAGGTTTTGGGGCCCCAAATCGCCTTTAATGAGAGTCTTGCGACCAATATATCCCTGATCCGAAGATTTCTCACCAACCCCAATCTATGCAATGAAAGCTACTCTGTAGGTAAACAAACGAATTCAGCAATTTCGCTTCTCTATTTGAAGGGAATTGCTGACGATGATATGATCGACCGGATGCGCGAGCGGATCAAATCAATCGACATTGATGGTGTGCTAGATAGCTCAAACCTGGTACAGCTCATTGAAGACAATTCATTTGCCATTTTTCCTCAGATGCTGCTGACAGAAAGACCGGACCGTGCCTGTGCCTGGCTGTTGAATGGCAAAATGTTGGTCCTGGTGGATGGCAGTGTCCAGGTAATCGGTGCGCCGCAAACCTTCATTGAATTTTTTCAAAGTATGGAGGATGAAAGTGTCAGGTGGCAAATCGCGACGTTTATCAGGGCTTTGAGGGTATTTTCGATGATCGTGTCGATTTTTTTCACGGCGATCTATGTGGCAGCTCTGACTTTCCATTATGAAATCATCCCTCAAACACTGCTGATCCCGCTTGGTGAGTCAAGGTCACGTGTACCCTTCCCGCCTATAATTGAGGCTTTATTGCTAGAAGTAATGATTGAGCTCCTGCGGGAAGCCGGAGCCCGGCTGCCAACAAAGGTCGGCCAGACGATGGGTATCGTTGGCGGTATCGTCGTCGGAACTGCTGCTGTAGACGCGGGATTCACAAGCAACATCCTAATCATCATCATCGCCGTTAGCGCACTCGCTTCATTTACAACGCCAAACTATATGATGGGCAATGTCATCAGAATTCTCCGTTTCCCATTAATCATTTTCGCAGGAATGTGGGGGTTTTATGGCCTGATGTTCGGATTTTGCTTCCTGCTGATCCATCTGCTTCGTCAATCCAGTCTTGGGACGCCGTTTTTGGCTCCCTTTTACCCGCCGAGGTTTGAAGATTGGCGCGACAGCATCATTCGTCTTCCGATCGGCTGGACCAACAGCCGCCCGGTACAGACAAGGCCATTGGATAGATTGAAATACAGATATCGAAAAAACAAAAACTAAGTTGTGGTGTTATGAATGAAAGTTCACATCGAGCCTAAGTCCCAAAATATGGTCAATACTTTCCTGCTCATCTTTGTGATCCATTCTATGCAGCTGGGTGTTGGCATCCAGGGCTTCCAGCGAATCATCTACATGGAAGCTAGGCATGACGCCTGGATTTCTGTGATTCTCAGCGGGGTTGCCACTGCAATCGTTGGTTTCATAATGGTGAAAACATTAAGTGTGTATGAGAATTCGGATTTATATGGAATCCAATATGACGTGCTAGGAAAGTGGCTCGGAAACCTGATTAATATCCTATTTGTTCTCTATTTTCTTGGCAGCTTTCACATCATCGTCCGGAATTATATCGAGGTCCTGCAGGCGTGGGTTTTCCCTGAAATCCCCAACTGGCTGCTTGCTCTGACCCTCGTTTACCTTGTTTACTACGGTTTGAATGGCGGGCTGCGAACAGTTGTCGGTGTCAGCTTCTTCAGTGTGATCTTATCCCTGTGGCTGATCCTGCTGCTCGCCTATCCCTTTCAGTTTGCTAAATGGGATTACTTATTCCCGATGTTCGAAGCGCGTATAACTGAAATACTAAGAGGAGCAAAGCAAATGACCTTCACTGTCATCGGCTTTGAAATCATTTATGTCATCTATCCCTTTTTAAAAGAGAAAGACAAGGTCCATAAACATATGCAATATGGTCTTGGTTTCACGACCATGCTGTATCTTGCGCTCATGGTTATCTCCCTGGCTTATTTCAGCGGCGGCCAGCTTGAACGGACGATTTGGGGTACGCTATCCCTTTTTAAAATCGTTCGCTTCCCCTTCATTGAAAGATTTGAGTACGTCGCTATCACTTTTTGGGTCCTGCTGATCCTGCCAAACCTGATGCTCTATATGTGGTCAGCCACGCGGGGAATTTCAAGGATTTTTAATATAAAAGAACAGAAGGTCAGCTGGATTCTTATTTCATTTATTTTCCTGACCCTGCTTTATCCGCTCACCAGAGTCCAAACCAATATGTTCAACGACTATTTCGCAAGGGGCGCTTTCTATATTGTTTTTGTCTATCCATTCCTTCTATTCGGTGCTGTTATGATCAAGAAGAAATTTTTCCGTAAAAAGGATGAGGCCAATGCGCAAAAAAGTGAATAAGCTCTTGATTGCCTTGGTTGTGCTTTTCCTTTCTGGATGCGCAGAACAGAAAACACTCGAGAAGATGGGTCTGGTGACAACGGTGGGGTATGACCTCACAGAGGATAAGCAGATTTTGGCGACAATGGTGCTTCTCCAAATCGACCCCGAGGCTCCGCAGAGTTCACTCATCCTATCCGCGAAGTCGGCAACAAGTAAGGGGGCAAGAAATGAAGCCGATCTGAAAAGTCCTAAAAGATTACAGTCAGGTCAGCTGCGGGTAGCGCTTTTCAGCGAAGAAGTTGTCAGTTCGGGGCTCATCAATCTGGCAGATACACTTGCCCGTGATCCTTCGATCAGCGACCTTACCTATCTTGCAGTAGTTGAGGGAAGTACAAACAAGCTCCTTAACCAAAGGAATGAACAATTTTCCGATATCAGCCAGCTCATATACAAGGAACTCGATCAAAATATAAAAGGTGAAAAAATCCCATCTTCCACCCTGCAGGAAGTAATGCATGATTTCTACGCACCAGGAATTGACCCAATCATGCCTACTTTAAAAAATGATGAAGGCATCGTTAAAATTACCGGTATGGCATTGATAAAGGATGATAAAATGGTCGGTAAAATCAATGCCAAAGAAGCTTTTTACCTAAAGCTGATCAATGATCGCTACAAGGCGGGAGCGATAGAAATTGAAGTCGACAAGCAAGGTTTTGATCTGGAAGAGACTCCTGAATCTCCAGAAAATCTGGCAGTGGTCCTTGACACGATTCACAGCACAAGTGACATGAACCTGATCAGCAAAGACAACCTCCAATTCGATTTGAAAATCAAATTAAAAACAAGACTGCTGGAAATCAACCAGGCACTGGACTTGAAAAATCCGGAATACCTCAAACAATTAGAATCAAAGCTTGATGAAAAAATCACTTCCGATATTGAGCAGTTGATTAAAAAAGCTCGTGATTTAGGTGCGGACCCATTTGGATTCGGTGAGATCTATCGAAAGAGTGTCAGACAGGCCAACCTGACCTCTGAAAAATGGCACCGCATGTACCCGGAGAGCAACGTCGATGTGAAGATTGAGTTTGAGATTTTGAGGACCGGGGTGGTTGAGTAAATTTTGATAAATGAAAGCGCGTTGTACGTGCTGAATTTTTCTTCGGAGGCCAGGTTCCTGTCGATTTAGCCGATAAGTTTCCTTAACCATGAAAAAAGGGATATCAAATCATTGCGATTAGATATCCCTTTTTCGGTTTTTAAACATATTGCACTCCAAAACAGAACCGTTCCAGGAGTTTGAGACCCTTCCTCCCGCCACTTCTATAAAATTGCAACCCTGTTCCGCCCTTCATGTTTTGACTGATACAAACCTCTGTCCGCACGGCTAATGAATGAATCGACTGATTCACCCGCTCTAAACTCAGTGACCCCAAAACTTACTGTCTGTCGTCCAGCTGTTTTAAAGGGATATTGATTAATTTTTAAGCGCAGTTTTTCAGCCAGTTCCAGTGCATTTTCGCCAGATTGAGAGGAAATAATAATAAACTCTTCCCCTCCCCAGCGCCCAAATTGTTCGTGTGGTGTCAGATTTTGTTTAACAAGTCCGGCTAACTCCTCAAGGACGGAGTCCCCTACTTTATGTCCAAATGTATCATTAACAGCCTTAAAATGATCAATATCGAAAAATAATAAAGATACAGGAACTTCAGTTGTTCCGGAAACTTTTTCTTCCAGCCATATGTCGATTTGATGACGGTTGGCGGTTCCTGTTAATGCATCAGTAAAAGCATTCTCCTTCATATCCTCAAAGTCTGCAAAAAGTTTAATTAAAAACTGGGAGAAATAAATAATCAGGATGTAAAAAAGATAGGCAACATAAAACTGAATAACCGATATTAAGTAATCCTCGGACATTTCAGGAAAATTCAATAAACCCATTACAAAGATGACCAAAAAAACAGATAGAGAAAAGACTAGCCCTCGCCTTGCTCCGAGAATAAGAAAAAAGCTGAGAATTACAGCAGGTACCCACATGACTGTAACTCCAAATGCACCCGTTTTATCGACGGCAATATAATTAAAAAAGCCATCGTATACTGTTCCGATATGCATGACAGAAATGAATATTAATGTACCATACTCCACAAGTCTCATATGCCTTTTTTGATATAACAGTATTAAACTGATTATGAACCAGCAAGTCAGTACCCCTGTTAACACTATATATTTTTTATGTTCCGGATGGTTGAAAACGAAAAAGTTATAAGAAATCATAGCCAGAAGACTGGGAATGATCATACTTAGATAGACAGTTCTTTTGAAGTTCTGCAGAGAGCCTAATTTCCTCATTATGTTTTCTCCTTTAAGTGAAAAGAGACCAATCCCATTATACCCCGGAATCGGTAACTGGCAGACGTAGCCTTGTCCCTTTAGAGTTGCATCATTATCCTTCAGGGGGTATACCGTTATCCACAATTATAATCAATTTTCAACTAGCAGCTAAAGATGAAAAAAAAGTCCTTCGAGTTATTATCTCAAAGGACTTAGCAGCTCGCCAAGAATTCTGACAAACTTCCAAAATAACAACATTAAACAACCGCACTATCCCACTTCTTCTCATCCAAAACAAAAAGGATGCCAAGTTCATGGTGATCACCTTCATACAGCGCCCTTTGCACGAAGCGAATTTGACCGTTTGTATCAAGGACTTCCAGCTTGCAATGCGCCCTATTTCGTGACAGAGCCTCGTAGAATGTTTGTTCATCACGGACATTCGTGCCGTTGACCTTTGTAACAAGCTCGCCTACACCAAGGGCCATTTTATCAGCCGGAGATTCAGGCAGGATACCAAGAATCATCACGCCATGGTTTTTTTTCGAAAAATAGAACGGCATGTTCTCCTCCTGCATCCGCTGCATGAGCGTCAAGGCTTCGCGGCCGATCATCGCGATCGCGACTGCAATGACGGACACAATTGGGTACCAGTAACCCGCTGCGGCAATCAGCGTGATCAGGATTCCGAGCCCAACTACTCGGCTTCCGAGCTGACGGACAGCTTCTTTTGGCAGCATCCCCTGGACTTGCTGATGTAATCCAATCGCAAATGGAACAAGAATCAATGAATATGTATTGCCTCCAAGCGTGAACACAGGCCACCATTCGAACGGCATTGACAGAATGTTGCCAGGAATGAGCATAAACGCCGGCACGACCCAGAGGCGTTTTACCTCGTGGACACCAACCGTCTGGCCACGCTTGCTCTTAATCAATTTAGGAGAAGTCCCCTTTTTTCCATTTCGTAAAATAAGAAAGCCCTCACCGATCGTTAACAATGCTAATAAAATCGCAATGGAAGGATAGATTTTTTCATCAAGACTTGAAAATAAGTCGCCCACTAACGGAAGATCGATTTCCTTTCCCGATAAGAAGATCAACGAGAAAAACGCAGCGCCGACCGTATATGCGGGCGCAAGGAGCCTGACTTTTGTTAATAGACTCAACAGCAGTGTTGCTGCGGCAACTAAAACAATTGCTCCGAATGGAATCGCGATGCCCGCCGCAATGGTTATGATTGAGATGGCGAGCCCGACCAGCAAACCCACCGGAAACAGCTGCCTGAGCTCAAAATACGCATCGTTCGCCCTCACAGTAAAGTTCTTCCGCTCCCGCCTCACGCGCGAAACACCAAGGACAGCCGCCAAAAATATAGAATAATAGAACACAGGGTGAAGCAGAAGCCTGCCCGTCCCTTTCAAAAGTTCAATGAACCAATCCTGTGCCACCCCTATGTCACCAGCCTTCATAAATTACATGATATTAAGCTTATTCTATCAAATCTGGGTGGTAAAACCTATCAATAGTTGTGGATTAATGGTGGGATTTTTTTCTAGAGTAGGAGTAGAACATGAAATACTTAGTGAAATCCGAAAAAGAAGCATCAATAGAACTCTTTTTTCTTGTTTTATACTGATAAGGATCCAAATCACTATGGAATTACCAAAAATCACTATGTTTTTGTAAGTAATCACTACGATATCTCGAATAATCACTACGATTTTCAAACTAATCACTACGATTTTTGCTGTAATCACTACTTTTTCCAAATCAATGTAAAAAATAACGCCGTACCAAGTTTTGGTACAGCGGATAAGGTATCTATTTCGCCAGCAGCCTCAACGCGGTCTGCAGCTGAAGGTCATTTTCTTCTTGTTTCATTGCTTCCCTTGCTGCATCCTCGAGTGCGGTGGCTGTTTTTGCGTCAATCACACCTGTAACGGTTAAGTTGTTTTTCCGCTGGAATGCTTTTACCGCAATTTCGGTAATGCCACTGAAGTATCCGTCAGTACGTCCCGGCTCAAAACCGAGTCCAGCGAGGATTTCCTGAGCATTTTTCACTTGCTCATTATTCATATCCAGCTTGAGTGGTTTTTCCGCCTGGATTGGATGGGTATCATAGAGCGCTGGCTGGTTGACTTCGACGGTTGGCTCAATGCCTTTTTTATGGATCCAGTTTCCGTCAGGCGTCAGCCATTTGAACAGAGTCAGCTTGATATTGCTGCCATCTCCCATCGGCACAGCCTGCTGGACTGTCCCCTTGCCGAAGGTCTTCTCGCCAATGACTGGATAACCTCCCGCTTCTTTTAATGCCCCGGCCAGGATTTCCGAGGCTGAGGCACTGCCGTCGTCTGTTAATACAGCAATCGGATATTGTTTCGCTTTTTCCAGATTGGAGAAATAGCGAGTCTTATCGCCGTTGCGCTCTTCAATTTGATAGAGCGGCTTCTCCTTTGAAATCATTTCTCTTAGGATTTCTTCCACGCTGGAAAGCAGGCCGCCAGGATTACCGCGTACATCGATCAGCAGCGCATCCATCCCTTCTTTTTCAAAAGCCTTTAGCTCCTTGTTGAACTCTTTGGAGGTATCTTCTGAGAACGAAGTAATCTCCATGTAACCAATCTTCTCTCCATTCACCTTTTTCATGTCAGCATGGACGGTAATCTGCGGAATCTCATCACGAACCACTTTAACCTTCAGCGGATCCTTCAAACCCTTGCGCTCGATTTCCAGAACAACAGGCGTCCCTTTTTTGCCCCGGATTTTCAAAGTTGCCTCATATAAATCCAGTCCCACGATACTTTCGCCATCGACCTTCAGAATCTGATCATTCGGCTTCAAGCCTGCTTTCTCAGCCGGGGAATTTTTAAAAGGTGAAACAATCATGATTTTCCCATCAACCGTACTGACCTCAGCACCAATTCCTTCAAAAGACGACTCCAGCGTCTCATTGAATTGTTTGGCCGTCTCCTTGTCCATATAGACGGAATACGGATCCTCCAGGGTTGAGAGCATTCCCTGTATCGCCCCTTCAATCAGCTCTTCTTCTTCAACCTTTTCAACGTAACTGTTAAAAATCAAACTGTATGCCTGCTCAACTTTTTCGAGACTGCTCGCATCACCAGCCTGTGCACCCGCATGATCTTTAAGGGGCACAATCTGGCGTTCCAGAACACCCGCCTTGCTTTCGTACCATTGCATGCCAGCGTATGTACTCCCCGCACCTGTAAGCAGCGAGCCCGCCATCAAAAAGGCAATCCACTTGCGTTCCATTGCCAAACTCCTCCCTGTTTACCGCATCTACTGCTCCTCTGCCGTAAAAATTTCTATGATTCCAATTATATGACGAACAGGGACAGGGTATGAAGGATTAATTTTGGAGCAAACTTTCATATGGATATAATTTACAAGTTTCTGAGACTTTTAAACGGGAAAAAGAAAAAGGAAGAGACATAGGTCTCTTCCAGAAAAAAATTTACCAATATGCCGCTGGATTAACAGCGTTTGACTTAGATGCGTTCCAAGATCCTTTGTGAAGTTCAAAGTGCAAGTGCTGGCCGTAAGATTGTCCTGTGTTGCCCATTACACCAATTTGTTGGCCACGAGAAACAACTGCACCATTTCCAGCCAATCGTGAGCTCAAATGTGCATAAACAGTTGTCCAAGTTTGTCCATTGATAGAGTGTGCAACAAAGATTACATTTCCATAACTTGAAGAATAATACGAACGGATAACGACACCGTCGGCAGCAGAATAAACCGGCACATTCGCTGCTTTATTTGCAATATCTATACCAGCATGGTATGAACCCCATCGACTTCCCAGACCTGAAGTGATTCGTCCGCTTGCCGGCATTATAATCATGCCACCAGAAGACGCTGGTGCAGAAACAGCTGGTGCAGGAGCTGGAGTTGAGCTGCCACCACTACTCTTCTGTGCTGCCGCTGCCTCTGCTGCTGCTTTTCTTTGTCTTTCAAGTTCTGCCTGTCTTTCAGCTTCACGTTTTTGAGCCAATTGAATTGCCTGAGCCATGGCCGCTTCCTGTGCCGCCAAGACATCCGCAGTTTCTGCCAAATCTAACTTAGCCGCATGCATCTGTTCTTCTTCATGTTTAAGCGTACTCATAAGCTTATTCTTTTCTTCTATCTGTGCATTCAACGTAACTGTTAACGCCTCGAGATCTTTTTTCATCACTTGAAGATTATTAAGCTTGGTTTCTACTTCTTGTTGCTTCGTTTCAAGCTCTGCTTTATCCTTTGCATGCTGTTCAAGAATCCCTTTGTCAGCTTGTACAATTGTCGTAACGGCACTCACACGATCGATAAAGTCGCTAAAGCTTTGTGCTCCTAGCAATACGTCCATATAGTTTACTGTACCACCGTTTTCCTGTAGGGAGCGTGCCTTATCCTTCAACAGCTCATTACGCTGCTCAATGCGCTTTACCAATTCAGCAATCTCTACTTTTAGTTGCTCAATTTCTCCAGTTGTTTGCGCAATTTCCTCGTTCTTCGCTTGGATTTTCTGTTCGGCATCATTTACGGCAAAATCAAGTTTTTTGATTTGGTCATTCAACACCTGCTGTTCATTTTGCAGTTCACCGATTTTAGAATCCTTCTCATTAATTTCAGAAGTAATGCCTGAGCGTTTTTGTTCAAGCTCTTTCTTTTGCTTTTGCATTTCCGAAATACTGGCTGCTGTGACTTGATCTACGGTTAATGGGCTTAACAAAGAACCCAGGCTTAAAGTACTGACTATTGCTAGTGAGAGTATCTGCTTTTTCACTAGATCTTTCCCCTCTCTTACTCATGATAGTTTCGTAACTTTGTCTTTCTATCTATCGTCTATTGGCTATGTAGTGTTTAGGAAGAATTTCCGGTAAAACCCGGAAACTCGCCCCTTACACCTTCAAGAACTTGCGGACGGACATGAGACTTCCCCAGATTCCAATAGCAGCTCCCATAATGATCAGAATTGCTGACAATTGGTAAACAAACGGATTAAATTCAAGCAATTTTATAAAATGGTCTTTCAGCTTATCGTTTAAGTAATCGTAAGCATAATAGTAGGCTGCGGAGACAACAGCGATCGGCACAATCGCTCCCAGGATTCCTAACCAAAGACCTTCGAGGAAAAACGGCCATCTGATGAAACCGTTTGTCGCACCTACAAGTCTCATAATCTCAATTTCTCGTCTACGTGCCATGATCGTAATTTTAATTGTGTTAGAGATTAAGAACATTGCTGTAAAAAGAAGTCCGACAATTAATATGAGTCCCACATTTCGGCTTACTTTTATAAAACTGAATAGTTTCTCAACCTTGCCTTGTCCATACTTTACAGAAGAAACATAATTGAATTTCTCAATCTGCTTTGCAACTCTCATTGTATCAGTAGGATTTTTCGTCTTTACGACGAAGACATCGTTTAAAGGATTGTCTTGCTCAAACAACTGAAAGGCTTCCCCTTCATCTCCCAGGCTTTTAATCAAGCTCTCAAGTTCTTGTTCTTTGGAAGAATAGGTCACATTTTTGATTCCGGAAACCTGATTGATTTGCTGCTCCAATACCTCTTTATCTTTGTCGTTCGCAGCTACATCCACATGGACTCGGATTTCTACATCTTCCTCAATAGTGGTTGCGACTTTATTTAAATTCATCATAATGACGAAAAAGATACCGACCAAAAGCAAGGTAACCGTTACGGCACTTACGGATGCAAACGTCATCCAGCCGTTCCGCCCCAAACTCTTAAAACTCTCTCGGACATGGCGGCGAAATGTTCTAGCTTTCATATCCGTATTCACCTTTCACTTCGTCACGGGCAATCCTGCCATTCTCGATCGCGATGACTCGATGCTGGATTGTGTTGACGATTTCTTTATTGTGGGTGGCCATGACGATCGTGGTCCCCCTTAGGTTAATTTCCTCAAAAATGTTCATGATTTCCCATGATGTATCAGGGTCAAGGTTTCCCGTAGGCTCATCGGCAATCACCACTTTTGGTGCGTTCACAATTGAACGAGCGATGGCAACACGCTGCTGCTCTCCGCCTGAAAGTTCAGTAGGAAGTGCTCTTGCTTTGTGTTTAAGTCCCACAAGTTCCAAAGTTTCCATCACGCGCTTTTTGATATATTGCGGCTGTTCCTCGATAACTTCCATCGCAAAAGCGACATTTTCATAGACTGAAAGAGTATTCAGCAATTTGAAGTCCTGGAACACGACGCCAATATTCCGGCGCAGCAATGGTACTTTGCTGTCCTTCAGCTTTGCTAGATTGACACCGTTTATAATGATGGAACCTTTAGTAGGCTTAACTTCACGGTACATCATCTTTATAAAAGTAGATTTTCCAGCACCGCTGGGCCCTACTACGTATAAAAATTCACCTGCATCTATATGAACATTGATCCCATTCGCGGCAGTAATGCCGTTTCGGTATGTTTTGTAAACATCCTGCATATCTATCATTTTTGTATCACCTTAGATAGTTAGTCTTATTCACACGGCTAAACTTCGACAATTTCTAACAAACCTATTATAGCATCTCCCTCTATCAAAAAAACCCTTTTAAATATTACAGTTTCTTTTCAAATTGCAAATAAAATTCCACTATATTCCTATAGAGGTTATTCTAACTAATATAATAATTGTCAAACTTAGCTATTTACCTAGTAAAATCCTTCTATTGTCGAGTTTCTTATTTAGTAGAATTTTTAGTTTTATTACCGTGGTATATCAAAATTTTGTCATAACTTGTATGTACAAAATGTGAAGCTTGCTGAATTGCTAAATAATTTGGCGATTTTACGGAAATGCATAAAGACAGCATTCCAACTATATCTGAATTGGAAAAAACAGCACAAAAAAACGTCCCGACGATTTCAGGACGTTTCCTTATTACTCTTATTTTTTGTTTGCCAGCCACTCAGCCACTGCTGAAGCATCTTCGCCTTCTAGCAATTTCGGAGGCATTGATCCCTGGCCGTTCGCAATTACACTTTCAATTTCTTCTTGTGATAAGCGTGAGCCTACGTCGCTAAGCTTCGGGCCTACGCCGCCTTCAAGATTGCCGCCATGGCAGCTTGAACATTTCTGGTTAAAAAGCTTTTCCGGATCTGCACCAGCTTTGTCGCCGCCAGCTTCATCGCCGCCGCCACCGCAGGCTGCCAGTGCCAAGGAGGTTCCCATTAATAGAGCCAATAATTTCTTCTTCAACTTAACTCCCCCTAAGAAAATTTTGCATACACGACTATTTTATACCAATATCAAGCTCTTTTAAAACCCTCACCCAATACCTCTGAAGCATCCATTACAATAACGAATGCAGCAGGGTCAATGGATTGAACCAATTGTTTCAATTTTGTGAACTCCGTCTGGTCTACAACACACATGATAATTGGCCGTTCCTGGTCCGTATAGCCGCCGTATGCTGATAGTTTTGTCACTCCGCGGTCTATTTTATTCAAAATCGCTTCACGAACTTCATCCTGACGGTTTGTAATGACCATCGCCATCTTCGAGCGCCCGATGCCAACCTGCACCAGGTCAATCGTTTTGCTGGTCACATAAAGCCCGATCAAAGCATAAAGACCGCGTTCAATATCGAATACAATCGCCGCAGATAATACAATCAGTCCGTCAATCAACGCCACGCAGGTACCTAGTGATAGTCCCGTGTATTTGTGGATGATCTGCGCCGCCAAATCCGTACCGCCAGTTGACGCATTCCCTCTAAAAACAATACCAAGACCGAGGCCGACACCGATGCCGCCGAACAATGATCCAAGCAAAGGGTCAAGAGTCCATGGCTTTACGTCATTTGTAAGGAACACTACAAATGGTAGAAAAATAGTTCCTGCAAGAGTTTTATACCCATATTGCCTTCCAAGTAAAACAACCCCTGCGATAAACAGCGGTATATTAAACGCCCACTGAACGTAAGCTGGTTCCCAGCCGAGCGTCGCATCAAGGATTGTACTGATTCCACTCACTCCGCCGGACGCAACCCGGTTCGGCAGCAAGAACACATTGAACGAAATTGCCACAATTGCCGATCCAATGAGCACATATACATATTCAAAAAGCTTTTCTAAAGTTGGATTTAATGTATGATTACGCCTTTTCTTCAAAGTCCTATCCCCTTTTTCCTTTAATGCCGTCAGTGAGTATAGCACGTGTCGAATTTTCTGTAAACGCTAATAGTGCGCCGTGTTAAAGGAGCAAAGTTTTAATTATGAAAGGGTACTTTTTAGGATAAACTTTGCATGGTTGGTCTGATAAATGCTGTTCTGATATTCATTTCTTGGGTGAACTTTTATTAAGCCCTTTCTATTTTGCAATACTGAGTATATGCACTTTTTAATACTGCTCCACTGGAAGTACACTGTTGCCCATAATATAGAAACAATCCATCTTGTTTATTTTTGCAAGCAAAATTTTCTACTTACTTATTGAGTTTGTGAAATTATGAACATTTTTTGACGTCTCACCAAATACCCTTACCCCTAGTCGTACTTTGTGATATATTTCACGTATAAGGAGGCGGTCATATTGATTAGTCTTTCCTGTAGAAAAGAAAAATACATTTTTTTAATACCTTACATGCTCACCATTACACAATATCCGAGTCCAGCATCTGGCCAGACTGTAGACTACAGAATGTAATGGCAAAGTAATTAACCAAAAACAAATCGAAACTATATAAAATTTTTCAGAAAGAAGGTAATTAATTTGGCTAAAAAAGTTGTGATCGTAGGTGGAGTTGCTGGTGGAGCTACAACAGCTGCCCGTTTAAGAAGATTGGATGAACAAACAGAAATCGTGATGATCGAACGCGGTGAATATATTTCTTTCGCAAACTGCGGACTTCCTTATTATATTGGCGGTGCAATCCAGGAACGCGACGCATTGCTTGTCCAGACAGTTGAAGGCATGTCCAAAAAATTCAACATGGATATCCGCAACCTGAGTGAAGTTACTCGCATCGACCGCGAGCGCAAAGTGGTTGAAATCAAGAACCTGAAAACTGGCGAAACTTATGAGGAAAGCTACGATGTGCTTGTTTTATCACCAGGTGCAAGCCCTGTAAAGCCTCCTATTCCAGGAATCAATGAAGCTGAAGCATTGTTCACGCTTCGCAATATTCCTGATACTGATAAAATCAAGGCGTATGTTGATGAGCAGCTGCCGAAGAAGGCGACTGTTATCGGAGGCGGCTTCATCGGGGTTGAAATGGCTGAAAACCTCTGGGAACGCGGTGTTGAAGTGACACTTGTCGAGATGGCAGACCAGATAATGGCGCCAATCGACTTTGAAATGGCTTCTATTTTACATCAGCACCTTCGTGAAAAAGGTGTGAACCTTGTTCTTGAAGATGGTGTTAAATCTTTTGAGAAAAACGGCAAGCTGATCAATCTGAACAGCGGCAAACAAGTTGATACTGATTTGGTGATCCTGGCGATTGGTGTTGCTCCTGAGAATAAATTGGCTAAGGATGCTGGCCTTGAACTTGGTCTGCGCGGTGCGATCCGTGTCAACGAGCGCTTGCAGACGGCTGACGATAGCATCTACGCAATCGGTGACGCAATCGAAGTGAAAGACTATATCAACGGACAGGCGACTCATATTCCGCTTGCATGGCCGGCCAACCGCCAGGGACGTATTGTCGCTGACCATATCAATGGCATTGATTCAAAATACCAGGGCACGCTTGGCACATCCATTGCGAAGGTGTTCGACATGACCGTTGCGGCAACAGGGAATAACGAGAAGACATTGAAGCGCCTTGGCATCTCTTATGATGTCGTGCATGTTCACCCAAGCTCTCACGCTGGCTACTATCCTGGCGCATTCCCGATCGCGCTAAAATTAATCTTTGACCGCGAAACAGGAAAAATCTTCGGTGCACAGGCTGTATCTTATGATGGCGCAGACAAACGCATCGACGTATTGGCAACTGCGATTAAAGGCGGCATGACGATTTTCGACCTGCCGGATTTAGAACTGGCATACGCGCCGCCATACTCTTCTGCAAAAGACCCGGTCAACATGGCTGGCTACGCAGCGAAGAATATTGCGGAAGGCCTAGTGGAAACTGTTCAATGGCATGAGATCAACGACATTCTTGCTGACGGCGGCTACCTGATCGACGTCCGCGAGCCAATCGAGCGCGACATGGGCATGATCGAGGGATCTGTGAATATCCCGTTGGGTGACCTTCGCGACCGTCTTGGTGAAATTCCGGTGAAAGAAGTTTACGTATATTGCCAGGTCGGCCTTCGCGGTTACCTTGCTACACGTATCCTGATGCAGGCTGGATTCAAGGTGAAGAACCTTGATGGCGGATACAAGACTTACTCTTGCGTGTATGAACCAGATGCAAGTGAAAACTGTGGTACACCAATCAGCGACAATGGCGTGGCCCAGCGTAATGCTGCGATGGAAGAAATCGCTGCTGGTGCTGCCCAGTCTAGCGTTGGATTGGCTGTTGAGGCTGCTCCTGTTGCTCAGGCACCTGCCGCTCCTGACGTGGCAGCTGTACCGCCGACTGTAAAAACGACTCTTGACGCTTGCGGCCTATCTTGCCCTGGTCCTATTATGAAAGTGTATAAGACTATTGGCGATATGCAGGACGGCGAGGTTATGGAGGTACACGCAACAGACCCGGGCTTCGCAAAGGACATCAAAGCATGGTGTGAGAAAACTGGCAACAAGCTAATCAGCAACAAATTTGAAGATAAAAAGTTCAAGGCCCAGATCATGAAAGGCAATGTGGTCGTGCCTATGAATACGATGGCAGCACCTGTTGAGGTTCCAACTGCGTCGCCTGCTAAAAATGGCGCTACGATGGTCGTGTTTAGCGGAGACCTCGACAAGGCCATCGCAACCTTCATCATCGCATCCGGTGCCGCGGCGATGGGTAAAGAAGTAACTTTGTTCTTCACCTTCTGGGGACTGAACATCCTGAAGCGCAGCGACGCACCGTCAACCGAGAAAGACATGATGGCAAAAATGTTCAGCATGATGATGCCGAAGGGCGCAAACGACCTGCCATTGTCCAAGATGAACATGGGCGGCATGGGCTCCAAGATGGTCAAGACCGTCATGGCCAACAAAAACGTCGACAGCCTTGAAACTCTGATGAAAAACGCCATGGATGCAGGCGTCAAGCTAGTAGCCTGCGGCATGAGCATGGACATCATGGGGATTTCAAAAGAAGAACTCATCGACGGAGTCGAAATCGGCGGCGTAGCAGCTTATCTTGGGGATGCTGAGGATTCTGGATTGAATTTGTTTATCTAATATTGATTTGGAGAGCGGCCTTCTCGTGGGAGGCCGCTTTTTTATGGAAAATGCTCTTTCTAGGGGTGTGGGGTTGCTAGAAAAAGGTAATTTGCCCTTGGGTTTTCCTAGTTAAATGGTAAACGTAGAGATTACGGGGAATTTCGTAGAGAATACATTTCTTATCATAGAGAAAATCCTTTTTTCGTAGAGAAAAGTTAAGCTTCCGTAGAGATTATCCCTCGTTATGATTAAATGCTTTGAATCTTCCTCCCTCTTCATTGCTTTTAGCAGGAATTATCATGAATTTTGTCGAAGAAATAATAATCATACACAAGGAGGAAACAATTTTGATCGTTAAAAAAAGAAAAATACCATTAAGACTAATAATAAATGATGCAATCTTAAGGAGGTTACCTGAAACACATCCTAAACGGGCTGATGTAATACAGGATTCCATGCGATTTGGAGCTGGCCACAAAGGCGAGGTAACTCTGGACTATTACACTAGCCTCCTCCATGAAGAAGATTTCCACATCTTCCAGGGTTTGCGCTTAAAAACCGGTGAAACACATTTCCAAATGGACTCCCTACTCATCTCCCCTTCATTCGCCATTATAATTGAATCCAAAAACATGGCCGGCACTCTCACTTTTAATTCCCAATTCAATCAAATGGAACGCAGCCTGAATGATAAAACAGATACGTTTGATGACCCACTTCTTCAAGCCAAGAGACACCGTATTCTCCTCCTAAGATGGCTGATTCACCACCATTATCCTATGATTCCTATCGAATATTTAGTCTTTAGCAGCAACCCTTCAACTGCCTTGCGAAACCCCTCTAATGATCCTGAAATATATCATCGTGTGTGTCCGCCAGGTAGACTCATATTCAAAATTGAAGAGTTTCTTTCAAAATATCCAAAAACATTACTTACCATAAAAGAAGTTAAGAAGCTAAGTAAGCATCTGCTAAAGAGCGACCAGCCTCCGGAATCACACCTTCCAAGATTTCAAATCAATCCGTCTGAATACCTTACCGGAGTCCAATGCCCGTCTTGCAATCGATATGCAATGGAGCGATATAGCGGTACTTGGAATTGTCACCACTGCGGGACTACTGCAAAAGACGCCCACTTACAAGCATTAGAAGACTATTTTCTTTTAATTAACCCAAGCATCAATAATCAGCAGTTTCGGTTGTTCGTACATTTACCATCACAAAAACTAGCATCCAAGTTGTTGGCAAATTCAAATCTCAAAACAACTGGAGCAACAAAAAGCAGAAGGTACCAACGCAAATAAAAATCCCCCGCCAACCCGGCGGGGGACCACAAAACTCATATGCGGATCAATTTTACTCACCCAAACTCAACTTAGACCTCAAATAAGCATCAATAAACATATCAATATCCCCGTCCATGACTCCTTGCACATTACCGGATTCGGCACCGGTGCGGTGGTCTTTTACCATGGAATATGGATGGAAAACGTAAGAACGAATCTGACTGCCCCAACCGATTTCTTTTTGCTCGCCGCGGATTTCGTCCAGCTCGGCTTGCTGCTGTTCGATTTCGCGCTGGTAAAGCTTCGCTTTCAGCATCTTCATTGACGTTTCACGGTTCTTGATCTGTGAACGTTCTGCCTGTGATGAAACAACAACACCGGTCGGCAAGTGCGTGATACGGACGGCTGAGTCAGTCGTGTTGATGTGCTGACCGCCGGCGCCGCTTGCACGGTACGTGTCGATTTTCAGGTCTTCAGTGCGAATGTCGATTTCGATTTCATTGTTGAATTCCGGCATCACTTCGCAAGATACAAATGAAGTATGGCGGCGTCCTGAAGAATCGAACGGCGAAATACGAACCAGACGGTGAACGCCTTTTTCCGCTTTCAAGTAACCGTAGGCATTGTGGCCGTTAATTTTCAAAGTGACACTCTTAATCCCAGCTTCGTCTCCTGGCAGATAATCCAGTGTCTCCACCTTGAAGCCGCGCTTTTCTGCCCAGCGCGTGTACATACGCAACAGCATGGAACCCCAATCCTGAGACTCAGTTCCACCCGCGCCAGGGTGCAATTCAAGAATCGCATTGTTTTTATCATGCTCTTCACTCAACAACAATTGAAGTTCAAACTCGCTCATGCGCTCTTTGAATTCGATAAGCTCCTTCTCCAAATCTTCCCGAAGGTCCGCATCGTCCTCTTCCTTCACAAGCTCATAAGTCAAATCGAGATTTTCGTAAGTCTCGCTAAGCTCGTTAAAAACATTAACCTGTTCCTTAAGCGCATTCGCTTCGTTGATGACAACCTGTGCCTTCTGCTGGTCATCCCAAAAGTCTGGCGCAAGCATGCCATCCTCTAGCTCAGCGATTCGCGCTTCTTTATTTTCTAGGTCAAAGAGACCCCCTGAAGCCCGCTAATTTCTTAGCTGTTTTCTCAAGTTCATTCCTGATATCTGCTAATTCCATATCGTTCACCTCATAGTTAAGTTACTTTCCATTATACCGTATTGTATGTTCCAAGGAAAAAGAGAGCCGAAGATTCGGCCCTCTTGCTTGAAAAATTATTCTGCGCGCGCAATAAAGCTTATTCCGCTTTTCCGCAGCAATTCTTGTATTTCTTGCCGCTGCCGCAGATGCAAGGATCATTACGGCCGACATCCATCGACTTGACGACAGGCTTTTTCTTCACTTTGCCGCCTTCGCCCTCTTTTGGATTCACTGCATGGCCTTTCGCTACTTCCTGGCGCTCAAGGTTGCTGCGGATTTCAGCTTTCATGATATATTTTGCAACGTCGTCTTCAATTGAAAGAACCATGTTTTCGAACATCGCGAAGCCTTCATGCTGGTATTCGCGCAGTGGATCGATCTGACCGTATGCACGAAGGTGGATACCCTGGCGAAGCTGGTCCATCTGGTCGATATGGTCCATCCACTTTGAGTCGACCGAACGAAGTACGATTACTTTTTCAAATTCTCGCATTTGCTCGTCAGTCAACAGTTCTTCTTTTTCATCATAGCGCTCTTTCACCTTCGCCATGATCACTTCAATGATTTCATCCTGCTCTTTGCCGCGAAGGTCTTCAGCAGTGATGTCACCTTCATGAAGCAGGTTGCCGTTCACGTAGTCGAGAATGCTGTTCAGATCCCATTTTTCCATATCCTCGCCCGCTGGTGTATGGGCAGAGACATTGCGCTCCAATGCAGACCTGATCATTTTTTCAACGATGTCGCGTAGGTTATCAGATTCAAGAACCTCGTCACGCTGCTTGTAGATGATTTCGCGCTGCTGGCGAAGAACATCATCGTACTGAAGCAACTGCTTACGAGCATCGAAGTTGTTGCCCTCCACACGTTTTTGCGCAGACTCAACGGCTCTTGAGACCATCTTGCTCTGGATTGGCTGGGTATCATCCATGCCAAGGCGCTCCATCATCGATTTCATATTGTCAGAACCGAAGCGGCGCATAAGTTCATCTTCCATAGAGAGATAGAATTGAGTCACACCAGGGTCTCCCTGACGTCCGGAACGTCCGCGGAGCTGGTTATCGATACGACGGCTCTCGTGACGCTCTGTACCAATTACCGCAAGACCGCCAACTTCTTTAACGCCCTCGCCAAGCTTGATATCCGTACCACGGCCCGCCATGTTTGTCGCGATCGTAACGGAGCCCTGATGACCGGCTTCAGCGATAATTTCCGCTTCACGCTCATGGTTTTTCGCGTTCAGGACATTATGCTTGATGCCCTTTTTTGATAGGAACGCAGAAATGATTTCAGATGTTTCAATCGCAACTGTACCAACTAGGACTGGTTGTCCAGCCTGGTGGCGTTCGGCAATGTCATCAGCTACTGCCTTGAACTTCCCTTCCATCGATGCGTAGATCAAATCCGGACGGTCGTCACGCGCGATTGGACGGTTCGTCGGGATAACGACAACATTCATATTGTATATATTGCGGAATTCCTCTTCCTCAGTTTTCGCTGTACCCGTCATACCGGACAGCTTCTCGTACATACGGAAGTAGTTCTGGAATGTAATTGTCGCAAGCGTCATGCTTTCATTCTGGATCTCAAGGCCTTCTTTTGCCTCGATTGCCTGGTGCAAGCCCTCGCTGTAGCGGCGGCCCTTCATCAGACGGCCAGTGAATTGGTCAACGATGACGATTTCGCCATCCTGGACGACGTAATCCACATCTTTGTGCATGCTCGCCTGAGCTTTCATCGCCTGGTTTATATGGTGAAGCAATGTCACATGCTTGATGTCAAAAAGGTTCTCGATGCCAAAAGCCTTCTCGGACTTCGTGATTCCTTCCTCCGTCAGCTGGACACCCTTCGTTTTTTCATCATAAGTGTAATCTTCTTCACGCTTCAAAGTGCGCACGAATGCATTAGCCTGAATATAAAGCGCAGCAGATTTTTGAGCAGAGCCGGAAATGATCAACGGAGTACGCGCTTCATCGATCAAGATGGAGTCAACTTCATCGATGACACAGAAGTGCAATGGACGCTGAACCTTCTGGTCTGTGTACAGCACCATGTTGTCACGAAGATAGTCGAAGCCGAACTCGTTGTTCGTACCATAAGTGATGTCGGCACGGTACGCTTCCTGCTTTTCTTCCTTCGTCATGCTGTTCAGGTTCAAGCCAACAGACAGGCCAAGGAATTCATACAGCTTGCCCATTTCAACGGCGTCACGGCTTGCCAGATATTCGTTGACCGTGATAACGTGTACGCCACGTCCTGTGATCGCGTTCAAGTAAACCGGCATTGTAGCAGTCAGGGTTTTACCTTCACCAGTCTTCATTTCAGAGATATTTCCTTCATGGAGGGAAATACCACCCATCAGCTGGACTTTATAAGGATACAGACCAAGGACACGCTTTGCACCTTCACGGACGACTGCGAACGCTTCAATCAGCAGGTCATCAGTAGACTCACCGTTCTGGTAACGGGATTTGAACTCCTCAGTTTTTTCCCTAAGCTGATCGTCCGAAAGCTTTTCCATATCGCCTGCAAGTGCATCGATTTGGTCCGCCATTTTCGTCAATCTCTTGATATCGCGTTTATTCTGGTCGAAAATTTTCGTTAAAATCCCCATACAGACGCTCCTTTTATCTAATGAATCTCGTTGTATTTATAAGTTGATAGTCGTATAAATTGTCCCAAGAACAAAAAGCGCAAGCGCCTCGTTCAGCCCCGACAAGCGCTGGAGAGCCGCCCAATGAAGTCGTTCTTTGACTTCAATGGGCGGATCGAAATAGAAATGTATAGCCGACTGCCCAGAAACGCAGAAACTGGAGACTCCGACAAAGAAGCGCTTTTTGCTTCTGCCGGCGGAGTTGAAGTTTCGGAGTTTCTAGGAGGCGACACTAGACAAGCGACTCGAGGGGCTAGGCGCTGGAGCTGGATTAAGAAAACTACATGCAGTTATCCACACCTAAATATTTTTATAATTTCCTTAACAAAGAAAAAAGATTCGCTGTAAACGCACCGAATCCCTTTTAGAAAAATTCGATTTATTGCTAAATACTATCTTACCACTTACAGCAAGGGGTGACAACCAATCGAGGTATGCGAAAAGTCCCACTGCCGGCTGACAGGGGACTTAAGGATTTATTGATTTTTCATAAACTCCAGCACTTCTAAATCAATCTTGCCTTTCTCCTGTTCTCTTTCTTCGAAGTTTTCGGTATGGAAGTAGGACGTGAGCGCTTTATGGAGCTCTTCGCCGTCAGTTGGATCAGCCTTCAGATAATCGAGTCGCTTAAGATGCTCGACGACTGTTTCCCTGACCTCAGCTTCGATGGCAACTACATTCTCAGGCTTTGATTTTGCAAAATAAAGCTGCTGAAGGCCGTAGATACGGATCAGTTCCGTGATTGGTTCCGGATGGTCATCGACGCGAAGATCAATGTATCGGTCGTTGTAGCCACCGTAACCGCCCTTCTCCTTAACGACAAGGAGCGCCGCCGACTGCTGGCCTCTGCTATCCCCTCCAGCTTGCTGCCCGGCATTGAGCGCTTGCAGCAACCGATGGGCAAGTGAGCCTTCAGTTGACTCAAACGTTCCCGCCATAGCTTTTACAGTATTCTCATCTACTAAAATATTCCCCTGTGCCGCGAAATGCTTCCCTGTCACTCCGCCTGCCCAGTCATAGCAATATGTACCTGTAAAAGTTGCTGGGTTACCTTTAGCATCAATCAAGCCGACCTGGCGCATTTCCTTGTCAGGGTCGTCCTTTGTGATCAGCTCCATCACTTCCTCAGCAGTTTTCCCCTGTTCCATCAACTCCAACGCCTGGGGACCATACGCTGTATTCGCGTAAGACTGCGTCGCCACAGCTCCAACTCCGGCCTTCGCAAACGGAACAACCGCCCCAACTCCAAGAAATTTAGACTGTACCGCAATTCCCCATTCTTTTTCCTGTGGATCATAACCTGCGATTGAAAATGTCATATGTATCGCCTCCTGTAAAAATTATTTCGGCACTCGGTATAATTTTTCCTTCAAAAGAACAAATTAAAACCCACAGCCAATTTCTGACTGTGGGTAGAATGTTAGATTAATGTGATAGGCGGCGAGATTCAATCAAGCCGTTGCAGCCATATTTCTTATTGTGCTTCAATCAAACCATAACGGCCGTCGTTACGCTTGTAAACAACATTTGTCTGGTTTGTTTCAGCGTTTGTGAACACGTAGAAGCTGTGGCCCAGCATGTTCATCTGCAGGATCGCTTCCTCGCTGTCCATTGGCTTCAAATCGAAACTCTTAGTACGGACAACTTCCAAGTCTTCATCTTCTTCAACCTGTTCAACTTCTGTGAAAATCGGAACGAAATCCTTCAGGCTTTCCTTATCACGGAATTTGCGGTTTACCTTCGTTTTGTGCTTGCGGATTTGACGCTCAAGCTTATCAGTGATCAAATCAATCGCAGCATACATATCTTCATGAAGCTCCTCTGCGCGAAGCACAAGATCCTTCATTGGAATTGTAATTTCAACTTTTGATTTTTTATCTTGGTAAACTTTCAAATTCACATTTACATTGGCATTGGGTGACTCCGTAAAATAACGCTCAAGCTTAGCAACCTTCTTCTCAACATACTCTCTGATTGCTGGAGTTACCTCAATGTTTTCTCCACGAATGTTGTAGTTCATAGTGGACTCCTCCTTTGGGATATGACTATGTATTACTAATTCTATTTTACCCCAAAGAACTCCTGCAAAAACAGTCTGAAGATTTGACATTTTTATGTCTGTTTTTACCGTCGGAATAGTGGATAATTTGGTGAGGGTTGTCCGAATATGGAAAAACCGCCCGGGATTGGGCGGTTTAGTTGATGTAATAGGGCCTGAATTGTTTATTGATTTCCCTGGACCATTCGGAAAAAGCAGGATAAATACTTTCACCAATTACCTCTTCCCATATACTGTAATCGGAATGATGAAGTAATTGAGCTTTTTCCCATACATTCGTAAAAGAAGTGAATTGGATCAGGACTTCCGGTCGCTCCGCAAAATGCTCAGCAAGAACCTGGTTGGAGAGATGGATTTGCCCAAACGCCAAACTGACATCATCCCACAAGTGATCAGCGTCCTCCAGCTTCAGTTTTTCTAGACAACGAAAGATATGTCCAAATGCTTCTTCAATGGTATCCAGCAAACCGATATACTGCCTAACCAAGAGCATTTTCTCTTCACTTAACGCATTCAATCCATTCACCTATTTCCTCTTGTCGTAAAACATGCCATCTGTCGAAAGGTTTTGATATGGATTGACATATTTTGTGTTGGATTCTTTTTTCGTTTGCAAATTCTTGATGTCTTTTTGAATCCAAATCTTTTCAGCTATCAAAAGCTGGTCAAGCCTGGTGTTCAGTTGGACGATTTGCCTGCCCAGTTCGGCGTCCTCAAGAGTATAGGGAGGGACGATTCCCTTCATAAGGACCTCCCGTTTTTCCAAAAGCTCCTCCACTTTTAAAATCTTCTCATCCCGCTCTTCCAGAGGCTTTTGCAAAATCTGAATCAACTCAAGCGTCGCCTCGTAAAAGTCCTTGACAGCGCTCACTACGCCATACCACCCTGGCCATACTGCTTCTGGCGGTTCATCTGGATGACCTGCTTCCACGTATCGCGGAACTCTGTCACAAGTCCCTCCACTTCCTCAAGAGCACCAATATCATTCTTGATGTTCGCATCAATCAAGCGGCGGTTCATGAAATCATACAACGACATCATACTTTGCGAGACTTCAAGATCCATATTCAGCGTCACCATCAACTCCTGGACGATGTTCTGTGCCTTCTGGATATTCGTGTTCTTTACCTGAATGTCCTTCGACTGAATTCCATGTTTCGCCAGGGTAATAAACTTCAGGCAACCATTATATAACATCAACGTCAGCTCCCCAGGCGAAGCGGTGTTCACAGAACTCTGCTGGTAAGACTGGTACGGATTATTTACTGCCATTTAAAACGCTCCCTTGTAAAAATTACATATTGAATTGCTGCATCAAGTACATCGATTGGCTGTTCGAACGCTGGATCGCCTTTTCCATTGCGGTGAACTGGCGCCAGTAGCGATCTTCGATTTGGAGTAGGCGGTCTTCGAAGCGGTTGATTTGATTGTCAACATCATTCAAGTTTTTTCCTAATGTAAACTTATCATTCACCCATGTTGATTTACCTGCTTTTTCTTCAATCGTTTTGATTGTTGAATCGATTGTTTTGATCAATCGTTCGGCTATCCCCATGGTACTTCTTGTTTTTCCATCACCATCTGTTGCAAACAACTTGTATACCGCATCTGGGTTTTCCGCCAGCTTACTTTTTAATAATTCTTCGTTATCAATTACAAGCTTACCTTTATCACCATAGTTTGAAGTGGTTTTGATTCCTAACTCCGCAAGCTGCCCAAATCCTTTTAGAGCTCCTTCAAGAGGGGAATAGAAATCAAGCCTCAGATTATTCAAACCATTGGAAAGAGTTGAGTCATTACGGATTAAACCGCTTTTCGCCTTTTCTTCCCATAACTCGATTTGCTTTTCTTCCATAGCTTCTTTTTCATCATCAGATAGTGGCTGATAATCGCGATATCGCTTTTCATCCAACTTACCGTTAATCTTCTCTATCATTTCATTATATTTATTGACGAACTTGACAATGCTGTCAAAAGCAGCTTCCGTATTGTTCCCCACAGTAATGGTTTCTTCGCCTGCAGTCACTTGTTTGAAATTAAATTGAATGTTATTGATTTTATATTCATTCGTAGGAGGTTCAACGGTTAAAGAGCCATTGTATGTAAACTTGGCGTTTGTGCCTCCTGTTTCAGTCGTTTTCCAGACGCCTGAACCTGCAGGCGTCTCTGTGCCTGCTTTCATTTGTAGCACGTTAGCAATAAATCCTGCTGTTGTACCATTATAACCAATCTCTGCGCCTAGATATTCCAGAGGGTTTTTGTTAAAATCTCCTGTAACCGTCCGTTCCATTACAACCTTATCGGCTGTTGAATCATAGAAAGCACGTATTCCCAAGTCTGAGTCATTGATTTTTTTCAGGACATCATTTAATGTATCGGTTTCTGAGACGTTAAAAGGTTTTACAACTTTTGTACCATCTTCTTTGAAAGTCGCTAAAGTAAAGCTGATCGGGCCACTGCTAAAGTCTGGAGCTGCCTTAAAACTTGCGAGTTGATCCTTAAACGCTTTACTAGCATCAATCTTTTCTCCTGACGCTGAAACAGTATCCTGGCTCACCCGGACAGCCGCAGATGCCAATCTGTCTACTTTCACCTTATATGTCCCACTCAAGGTACTGGGAAAAGCTGTTGCTGAAACCGCACCCTCATTCGAGCTTGTTGTTGTTTTAGAGGCATAAGTCTTTTCATAGTTCATATCCCGTGCGGCTGTCTGCATCTCGTACATTAACTTGTTCATTTCACGATATTCGTCACGCTGCCACTCAAGAATCTGTTTCTTTTGCTTTATTTTATCAAGCGGAATACGCTCAGCCTTCATTAAATCACCAACAAGCTGGTCAATGTCCATGCCGCTAGCTAAACCACCTATTCTCATAGTTGACATTCACCCTCACCTTTAGATCTTTTTATCCACCATTAGACCAATGAACTCAGTCATCGCCGCATAAAAGTCGAGCATTTTCTTTGGCGGAATTTCCCGAACCGTTTCTTTCGTTTTCTCATCAATAATTTTTACATAATATTCATTCAGCTTTTCATGGAACTCAAATTTCAAGGCAGTTGGCGATGCCTCCATAAATTTATTCATGCTGTCTACAATCTCTTTAACCTTTTCTCTTGGAAAAGTCATGCTCTCTTGAGTATCTTCATTTGCTGATTTAAATACTTCAAATTCTTTTTCCTGAGTCTGGTTTGTCATTTCACCGATTTCGGTCGTTCTTAGCTGTGAGGAAAATTGATTGGATGATATGCGATCAATCATCTCGGTATCCCCCTGGAATTATTATTCTTTTACTAGTTATATCGGAGTGATGTCAGGTTTGTTTAGTTTATTATCTATTTAGAATGCGTTATAATTACATAGAACAAATGTTCTCATATAATTGGAGGTGAATTAAGTGGATCTGCTCGAAGAACTTCTACAACACATACCGTTACGTGCACTATCACTAATCAACGCAAAGCTACTAGGAGATGGGAATTTAACAATTGAAGGTACAAAACAACCAAGGTTCAGGTTTCAGCACAGTTATGCAGACAGAGGTTGGTGTCATTTCTGTTATGCAAGACTTAGCAATTGCATACCAATCAATTCTCCTAAATATAAAAAGAATATTGATCTAAGAATCAATGCCGGTTTTTCAGAAACATTCTATGTACAATCCAAGACGGCACCTGTCTTTACCCTTCTAAAAAATTCCTGGTATGCCGGAAAGAAAAAAGTAGTTCCTTTACAATTAATAGAACGAACTCTCATCCCACAAGCTTTAGCATGGTGGTACCAGGATGATGGGCATTTAGTCTGGAAGAATGGTTCACCACAAAAAATAATTCTATCTACTGATAATTTCACTCTAGAAGAAAATCTGAGCCTCATAAAAATATTAAGAGAGTTATTTCACCTAGAATTTTCTTTAGATAGTCAAAATAGATTGTGCATATATGACCAACCTCAAATACGATATTTTCTTTATTTAGTAGAGGATTTTATTCATTTTTCAATGGCAAGGAAAATGCCATTGTATAGTCAAATAGCCCCTCCGATAAAGAAAATGCAAAGAAGAACGACTATCTATTTACCGTTTAAGTTAACAACTCCCACCAAAGAGATTAGGGAAATCTTATCAAAATTCAATCCGGAAATTTTTATTAATAATTGGTTCACCTATTTTAATAAAAACAATGAAACAGCTGCTATATTAAAATATAGTCACCAGGTTACGTTAAACGAATTAGAACTAAAAAAAATCTTTAAAGCACAAAACAGGACAGGTTTGCGAATGAGTGAGATTCTTACGATATTATTTGCACAAAAAGTAAAAGAGGCCTATCCAATGGACAGACCTCTTAATGATATTAACGAAGAAGTTGTAGAACTCCCTGTGGCTGCTGGTTCGCCTGCGCTAACATAGCTTGAGCAGCTTGAGATAGGATGGAGTTCTTAGTTTGGTTCATCATTTCTTTCGCCATCGTGCGAACATTTGCTTTCACAAATGACCAGACTATATCTTCACCCTCTAGCAATCTAGTAGGGGTCGGGCACTTCGGATTCACAATGCTGATGACCATTGTTTCACCTACGGATTTCATCATCATAGCTTTCGCCTTAGATGGTCTATCCTAGTCGTTGAACCTTCTCCACTCTTTAGAGACAGGAGCTTGGCTGCTGATTGCCCAATCTTTTCTTTTATAAAGCCATCACGCTTGTCGTTTCCAACTTCGTTGTGGCAAGAAAAGCTCTAAGGGGTTTCCAGCAATTCACCCGATTATGATCTCTAGCCGTTACCAGCCAGGACGACTGTGCTTGTCACTGCCTAAGCAGCTAAAGCATAATCTACGTCACGGATACGAGATTCCGCAGCAGTTAGGTTTTCTGAAGATGTATTTAGGTTATTTATAGAATGTTCCAAGCGATTTTGATAAGCACCCAATTTAGAACGTTCTGCTGATACGGTTTCAATTGCACTTTGAATAGTAGTGATAGCATCGCTTGCAGATGTTTGACTTGTTACATCAATTCCACTGACACCAAGTGCACCACTCCTCATGTCACTAATAGAAATATTCATCTCTTGATCAGCATTAGCACCGATTTGGAAATTCAAGGTACCGTTACTTGCAACAGTAACAGTCGCAGCCGCACCCGAAGCACCTGTTACAGCAGCTTTGACTTCTAATTCTAATCCTTTAGCTGAGCCACTTTCAATAGTTACCTTGTTTCCATTTGCAGAATATTGTTCTCCACCGCTCAAGGTAACTGTTGCATCTGAACCTGTGTCGGTTGCAAGTGAGCCTGACATAGTTGTAGTTAATTCAGCTGAACTCCCTACTGCTTGAGTCGTAAGAGTTAAATTAGCAGCAGTGTATGTTGCATTTACTCCAAGCCCTGCATTATTAATTGTTTCTGCAACTTTTTCATTTGTTGTTCCAACTGCAAAAGAAAAACTTGTTCCATTAACCGTAAAGCTTAATGCGGAGCTTGCAACAGCACCTGACGTAAACGCAGCTGCTTTTGTTTCAGTAGCAGCAGTAGCTACAGTAGCATCTGTTACAACTACAGTGCTCCCTACGGTTGTATCTCCAGTACCACCTACAACTGCAACTTTATCTGTAAGAGAAGCTCCTACGCTACCACTAACATTAGCTCCACCATTAATTAGTTTTTTTGTATTAAACTCTGTTGTGTTACCAATTCTATCTATTTCTTCTACCAATTGATTCATTTCTTTTTGAATTTCTTCACGGTCCACATCAGTATTTGTATCATTTGAAGATTGAACTGCTAGTTCTCGCATACGTTGGAGGATAGAATGTGTTTCATTTAAAGCACCTTCAGCAGTTTGAATTAAAGAAATACCATCTTGTCCATTACGAGATGCTTGATCTAACCCCCGAATTTGCCCACGCATTTTCTCAGAGATTGCTAAGCCCGCTGCATCATCACCAGCACGGTTGATACGAAGACCTGAAGATAATTTCTCCATAGATTTAGCTTGTGCACCTGATGCACTGTTTAACTGACGGTAAGTGTTAAGCGCCGCAATATTATGATTAATTCTCATTACGTTATTTCCTCCTTGAATTTGTTGTTCACATCCTTGTGAACAATGGTTTTATTTGTCTGAGTTGATAAGGTCGGCCGCCCTTATTTTCTCTTACAATAGTTTTATCGTCTTGGGTTTTGGATTGTTTAATAGTGTTTTTAATTTTTTTTCATAAATTTTAATAGGGTTGAGATGTCTTGTGATGCTTGTTCGTTTTCGGTTTTGATTTGTTCGAGGATTTCACTTCGAAAGACCTCGATGTTTTTTGGTGCTTTGATGCCTATTTTTACTTGGTCATTTTTAGCGGAGACGATGGTGATTTCGATGTCATCGCCGATTTTGATGCTTTCGCCGTTTTTTCTTGTGAGTACGAGCATGTCTGGTCACCCCTTCGCTTTTGCTTTTTTAAAGATTGGGTGTTTGGTCTTGTATTGTTCATCGTGCAGGATGACTTGCTTTGCCTTGCGGTTTCTCTGATTAATGATAATTGGTGCCTGCAGGTTTGCGGTTGTTTTTTCGAATGGATCCTGAACGGTGAGGATGGAATAGACAGCGACATCTCTCTCGCTCTCCAGGCTCAATTCATCGACCGTCGCATCTTCCAGCTGAAAATCATACTCTTTCATAAAATGGAACGGATTCGTCAATACAAACGCCAGTCCCGGTGTCGACACAGATTGGAGGACAAAATAGAATTCGTCATCAGACAAGGGCAGCAAGGCAAATTGCTTTTCATCCACAAAACCCGGTAGCCCTTTTTCAAAAGTTAGAATCTCTTCCACTTCTACTTCACCATGATATTTCGTGTTTATTTTCATATTAGAACCCTTCCTTAAATAGATTGTTCATAATTAATTCCGACATGCTTTAAATTGGCAAAATCTATTTTCAATGATGGATGCTGCTTCAGGTTGACTTCCGCCTTGCCTGGCGTATAACTGATCACTGGCTTATTGATTTGGCTTTCAATCACTGGTCGGTTTGTTTTCCAGTTGATCTCGACTTTGCCAGGATCATATTCTACTTTCACACTACCAGCAGAGGGAGTCCAGCCAATATTAAAGTCAAGCATTGGCGACTCGCTGTTCCGCTTCGCCTGATCTGCAATCGGATGGCCACCATTCTCAATCATCATCAATTCATCGCCATCCTGGGACACACGCGCGAGACCAGAGAGCCAATCTTGGTAACCCTGCTGTGCCGCCTCATCAATACGGCGGGATATATGCTTTAAATCCATATCCGCGCGAGCTTCAGTCTGATCAATCGTCAGTCTTGCTGGCTTACGGTTAATATTTAGCTCGGCTGCCGGCTGCTGTATGCTCAATTCCGCTTTGGGCTGCTCCATTTCAAGCCGCGACTGCTGGGTACGGATTTCTGTCTGGGCAAAAGTTGATTGCAAACGTATTTGAGGAAATTGCATCATTCATCCCTCCTAGAAAAAAAAGCTATTCCCAATGAGAATAGCTATCTTAAAAAGTCCAATAGTGTCGGCTGCAGAATTCGGGCTCCGACTCCAAGTGCCGCACGGTGGACACTTTCCTGGGTCTTTAAATCGGTGATGACCCTTTCAATATCCGCGTCTTCGTTATCTGAGAGAACACGGTTTGCCATTATTTCTTGCTGAGCAATCCGGTCGTCGATCATCTCAAGACGATTATAGCGTGCACCCAGCTCAGAACGTTCGGATGAAAGCTTGTCCATCGCTCCGTCCAAACGCCCCAGCAATCCCTCAAGATCAGCCGTTTTGTCATCATCCAATGCCGTCTGTATACCCTGGACAACATCAAAAAGTTCCTGATTGAAAACGCCGTTTGGATCGACGTTCGCTCTTAAGGAGACCCCGCGCGATATTTCCACTTTATAAGTATTGATGCTTGGGTCAGCCAGGTTAGCTGCTACCGTTGGCGGATTCGTAGTTGGCACCGGCGGATTGTCCGTATCTGTACCGTGATAAATATAACGGCCGGAAACCTGTGTATTCGCAACTTGTACTAAATCATCCTTAATCTGCTCAACCTCTCGGGCAATCGCTTCCCGGTCAGTCGGACTTAATGAACCTGTCTTTCCCTGGATGACCAGTTCCCGCACGCGCTGCAAGCCATTATTCGCCTGTTCAATCCCCGCTTCAGAGTTCTCCATCCACAAATAAAGTTCAGAAAGATTTCGTTTATACTGCTCGACCTCAGTCAAATTTGAACGGTAGAACATACCCTTCATTGCAACAACAGGATCGTCCGATGGTTTAGTGATTTTTTTGCCAGTAGAAAGCTGATCCTGATACTGGCCCATACGGCGGTAGCTTTCGCTTAAATTGCGAAGCGAGTTAGAAGAAAGCATTGATTGTGTTATGCGCATTTTATTTCACCTATCTTCCTACGGTTCCCATGCCGTTGATGATTTTATCGAGCATCTCGTCCTGGAGGGTGATCATCCGGGCTGATGCGTTATAGGCATGCTGGAACTGGATCATATTTGTCATTTCTTCGTCCAGTGACACGGAGCCGACTGACTTCCGGCGATTTTCCACCGATTCTCTTAGTGAACCGCTGTTTTGAGTTAATCGAACGGCTTCTTGTGATTTTACGGCCATGCCGCCAATTACACCTTCATAATAATTGCGGAAGTTTGCTTGTTCGTTGTCTCCAGCATAATCAAATTTATCGTTAATGATGTTCGCTAGCTTTAAGATATTAGTAGAGTCACCGATTGTTGCTCCAGTGATACTACTTCCATCTGCTGTTGCGATATTATCCAGGCTTTGATTAATCGCATCCGCTAGTTCAATTCGACTTGCGAACCCATTACGTAGAGGGTTGGTGTTATCCGCATCAGCGAAGAATGGATTTCTTGCCTTTGTTGTGCTGGCAATATCATTGGGGCTCATTCCATCCTTGTGTACATCATTAAACTCAGTCGCAAAGGTAAAGGCAAGGTTGTCTAATTCCTTCATCATTTCAGGGTAGACACCAGCCACTTTTCCGTTTGCCTCATACCCATATGAATCTACTAAAGCTTTAAGCTTTCCTGTTGAATTTAAATCTGTAAAGTTAAATTTAGTATCGCCAATAGAAACCGTTTTAACTGAATCATCAGCACCATCAAAGTTTACCGTCATCTTGTTATTACGGTCTCCACTGACAAGAATACCCAGCTCTTTCCCACTGTCGCTGACCATCTTGATGACGGCTTGTCCATCTGCCATTTTCAGTGCATCGCCGCCTGAATTTGTATAATCAACTTTAATATTTACCACTGAGGCCAATTGATCGATCAACCTGTCGCGCTCATCATATAAATCATTTGGCAGATAACCATGTGGTTCAACATCCGCAATCTGACCGTTAATCTTACTAATCTGGTAAGTTAATGAGTTGATTTCTTTTTCAGTAACAGAAACCTCATTCTTCAAATCTCGTTGAATGGAAGAAAGAGAATTTTGCAGATAGTTAAATGTCTCAGCTACTGCAATTCCGCGCTGACGAACAACTGAGCGAGCACCAGGATTTGTCGGGTTAACCGCTAAATCCTGCAGTGACTGCCAAAATTGGTCCATCGTCTTCGCGAGGCCAGATTCAGAAGGCTCATTCAACACTTCTTCAAGCTTAGTGTAAGCTTCTGCTCTAGTTTCCCAGTATCCCAGTTTATTATTTTCACTGCGGTACTGGATATCCAGAAAGCTCTCTCTCACACGCTGAATCGATCCAGCCTTTACACCCGTACCAACCTGCCCAGGAATCTGCGGGCGGTTAAGTGAAGCATTTGGGTATGGCTCAGTCTGCTCAAAGTTAATACGCTGACGAGTATAGCCAGGTGTGTTGGCATTTGAAATATTGTGTCCGGTTGTATGTAAAGCGCTCTGCTGCGTGAACATTCCGCGGCGCGCTGTTTCTAATCCCATAAAGGTTGAACGCATTTTTCGTTCCTCCAAATATTATGCTTTTGAGTTGAACATCCCCGGTGATTGACCAGGCTTTGCTTTCTTGCCGGCAGGCGGTCCGTAGTTGATTTCCTTTTCCTGCGGCATCACAAGGCTCTTTGAAAAATTGATGAATTGCAGTGATTGATGGATTAATTTCTGATTCAGTTCGTTTCGTGCCTTTATTTCTGAAATGACTTCTACCAGTTCTTCTTTGATTGTCAAAAGCTGATCATTCTCGGCTGGATTCGCCTCTGCTATTTCCTGTAATGACGCATCAGGGGAAAATTTTTTAGCTACCGCCAGCCGCTCTTGCTCCAGCTTATTAATCGCAGTCACGTGCGCCTGTTCATCCTTCAAGAGCTGGTCGAGGGCAGCTGTGTCTCCTTTTTTCACGATGTCCGTTTTTTTTACGGTCAATTCGTAAAGGCTTTTATGCAATTTGAGCATTTTATTCATAATTACAACAAGTGTTTCAGCAGACATACACTGCCCTCCTTCTGTGAAAAGCGCAAGCACCTTGGTCAGCCCCGACAAGCGCTGGAGGACCGACCAGTGAAGTCTCTCTTTGACTTCATTGGGCGGGCCGAAGCGACTCGAGGGGCTAGGTGCTGGAGCTGGACACTACTCTAAGTTAGAAAATTCACCTTTTCCGCATAAAGAAACACTCGTCAGAAAGACGAGTATTCGACCTATTTATTATGATAAAAATTAATGATGCTTTTAGCTGTTTCTTTAGGATTTAGCTTATAAGTACCGTTTTCAACCTGAAGCTTCAGCTCTTCCACCTTTTGCTGGCGCTGAACGGATACTTGGGAAAGCTGCTGCATTTCTTTTGCAGTCGAAGAAATCTCCACTTTATCCGCCTTTTTATTTTGCGTATTCGCTGTTGCATCTAGTTTGTTCATCTGGCGTTTATATGGATTGATCCCTGATGGACCTATATTATTGTTGATTTTCATCGTCTAAACCTCACTTTCAGAACGATTTCTACTTTTATTATCGGCAATTATCTGGCGATATTTAATGATTCTTTTCACCTAATCTTGATGTGTGAAAAAAGTCGCGCGTTTTCCCATTTCTTTCTTCCGTTGTTCCTCATATTCCACCGTTTTCAAATCAGCTCTTAGACTGCTTGCACAAGCAGCGCAGATTCTGCCTTCACGAATGACACTTCCGCACTTATCACAAGGATAACCGAAATTAGGGAATTGAGTCAGCTGAAACCGGCCTGCCCTGATGAATTTTAAGATAAGGTCTTCCGGGACACCAGTCGCTTCCACGACTTGCAAGACAGTTGCTGCTCTGTTCTCACGCTTTCTCATGAACTTAGCTACCGTATCATACGCTGCTTCTTCCTCTTTCCAGCATTTTTCACATACATCACGAAATTTATTTTTCACATAGAGTGAATCGCATTTTGGGCAATTTTGAAGGTCCAATGTCCTTCCTCCTTCAATTTTATCTCATCTAGCGGGCCAAAGTGAATGAATACACCTTCGCCGCTCCGTTTTCTTTTAGTATTTTGGCCGCATGCCTCAGCGTTGAGCCTGTAGTATATATATCGTCAATCAGCAAAATAGTTTTACTGTTAAGGTTTTGGTCTGTATCAAATTTGAACACCTGCTGTAGATCTATTCTTTCTGAACGTGATTTTTTTGACTGTTTTTCGGTATGGACTCTGGAGAGCATGTTTGTTGGTTTAAAGCCGGCAGTGGTGATTAGCGCTTCTGCCTGGTTGAAGCCTCTTTCGTGGAGTCGTTCTTCACTGAGCGGAATGGGGACAATATAATCATATTGGAAAGATTGCAAAGCCTGACAGAGACCTTCTGCAAAAACCTCCGCAAGTACATAGTCCCCCCTGAACTTAAATTTCGCCATTACGTCTTTTGCAAAATCAGTATAACGATACAGTGCGCGGTTTTGGTCGAGACTCCCGCTCCAGTGCACGTCTTCCTCCCATCGCTTGCAATCGAAGCATAAATTCTCCACTCTATATTCCGCTTTCAAAAAGGCAAATGGCCTGCCGCAAATCTCGCATACTTCGCCTGTAATACGCTCAAAGTTTTCGTTGCATTCTCCGCAAATCTTTGGTTCTTTTTCTTCTTTGCCAAAAAGAGTATTCCAAGATAGAATAGCTTCAATCTCCTCATTGCATATCAGACAATGACTCCCTTTCATACATCAATCAGCCCTTTCTTGACCCCTTCTTTGTTCATCATCATAATTTGACCGCGGGCACTGAGCATTGCTTCTGTTTTACCATAATGAAAGAATGTAACATTCCCCGTTGGATACACAGCACTTCTCCCTGCCCGGCCCGCAATCTGGACAAGAGCGCTCTCGGTAAAAATCCGGTCCTCTGAGCCGATGACAGCTACATCAATATTAGGGATGGTAACACCGCGTTCAAGAATTGTTGTTGTAAGCAAGATGGGGATATCTTTGTTTCGGAACTTCATAACCTTTTCTTTCCTGTCAGGATCCTTAGCATGAACTGATTCAATGAGAGGATTCAACTGACGAAAGATAGGAAGGATTTTCTCCATGACGGTGATCTTCGGGGCAAAAATAAGGAGCTGTTTCCTGCTGGCTAATCTAGCTTCTACCCATTTCATAATATTAGGAGGAAGTTTCCCCTTAGAAAGCTTCTTCTCCCAGTTCCCTGACCATTCAAATCTAGGCACAGGCAATGGGTGTCGATGGTATCGGGCAGGAATCGTGACGAAATCCCTTTTTCCTAACCGGCATTCTTTTTGCCATTGTTTGTTTGGGGTGGCAGTTACGTAAATCAAAGAGGAAGTGGGCTTTCTGGATTGCTGCACAGCATATTGAAGAGTTTCATCAATGGAATAAGGAAAGGCATCAACTTCATCGACGATCATAACATCAAACGCCCTGTAAAAGCGGAGCAGCTGGTGCGTGGTAGCGATGGTAAGCTGGGCAAATTCGAGGCGGTCTTCGCTGCCACCATACAGAGCGGCAATTTTAATACCCGGAAACACTTTTTCAAAACGAGGAGCCAGCTCAAGAACCACATCCGTCCTTGGCGTAGCCACGCAAACCCGCTTGCCTGTGGATAGAGCCTGTGCGATCCCTGCAAATAATACTTCCGTCTTACCAGCGCCGGCAACCGCCCAGACAAGGAGCTCCGATGAGTTTTCCACAGCTTCGGCAACTCGACTGGAAGCAATCTTCTGTCCTGCTGATAAATTCCCTTCCCATTGAAGAGGTTCCACAATTCTATTGATCTCCGGCTCCGGTCCCGCCCAGCTGAAAAGCAGCGTGCACTCACTCACTCTTCCCATCATTAAACACTTACGGCAATACATCTCAACTTTTTCACAACGCGAACAGGGAAACTCCGCAAACCACGAAGGATCAGTCACGCCGCATCTTGTGCATGACACTTGATCATGATTGATACCCTTCCGATAAAGTACATAACCCTCTTCATGGTGTCTACGTACTTCCTCCATCGAAAATGACAATTCCTCCAGCAACAGCTGTTTCCCAGTTAAGATTTTTTGCAGTTCAGGATTGTATTGGAAAGAACGATTTGTGGATAACGAGTAAAACTGAGGAGCATCCATGTTGGTGAATATCCGTTCATCAACAGGATTTTTTGAATTGGGGACTAAATTTTCTTCTTTTAACAAAGTTAATCACAACCTTTGTGGATTTTTATGTGGATAACATAATTTTAATGTGGATAATGTGGGTTAATTTGTTGGTAAGTGTTTGTTCAAGTTGATGTAAGCGGTTATTACTGTGGATAAATAGGAGTGGGGTGTTAAATACCTGTTAATAAGTGGATCGTTTTGTTGGTAACCACTGTTTTTATGTGGATAAAGAAAAGAAACGCCAACTCCCCCTACGGATCTGGCGCTTCATCATTGTTGTAAGAACTTTTCCGTAAATTACTTTTTGTACCAGCCCATCCCCATCGAACCCTCTCCAAGATGGGTTCCGATGACCGGACCGAAATAGCTGAGCATGAATTCAACATTCGGGAACTGAGCTTCTAGCTCACTTTTCCATTCAAGTGCTTCTGCTTCACGATTAGCATGGATGACGACCGCCCTGTATTTACCGCCGCTGTTCGCATCTTCCGCTAGCAATTCGACAACACGGTTCATTGCTTTTTTACGCGTACGGACCTTCTCATACGGAACAATTTTCTTGTCCTCAAAGTGAAGCAAAGGCTTCACCTGCAACAGGCTCCCAATCAACGCCTGGGCACTGGACAATCTTCCACCACGTTGTAAATGGCTTAAATCATCCACCATGAAGTAAGCACGGATGGATTTTTTCACTTCATTCAAGCGCTCGATGATTTTCTCAGGTTCAACACCCTGCTCTGCCAACTCTGCTGCTTCAAGAGCATAGAACCCCTGGACCATTGCGCTGATTTCAGAATCAAATGGATATACTTTTATACCCTCTACCATTTCACCAGCGCTCACCGCACCCTGGTACGTGCCGCTAATACCACTGGACAAATGGATACTGATGACTGAATCGTAATCCTTGGCCAATTTCTCAAAAAGCTCAACGAACTCGCCAATTGGAGGCATCGACGTTGTCGGAAGCTCCCTATGCTTCACTTCTTCATAAAACTCTTCAGCGCTGATGTCTATTTCTTCTCTATATGTCTCATGATCAAAAATCACGCTTAACGGAATCATGTGGATATTCCATTTCTCCCGCAATTCCTTCGGGATGTACGCAGTGCTATCCGTGATAACTGCCGTTTTCATTATTATATTACCATCCTTATGTTTTTCTCTACAGTTTGTACAATCCCATTTTATATGAACTTAATACAAATTGCATGTTTTCTTAAAAAGTATTTTGTAAAGGGTGTTCACATTCTAGTTGAGGCAAGAAATGGACGGCTTGATTTTAAGGAGTCGTAACGAAATTTACTGTTATTTATTTTTGTACTATGTTTTTTCAATTTTCAATAAAGCGACAACTGGTAGTCCTACGCAGAGTAAAAACTAACTAAACCAATCAGCACAAAAAGTAGCATGAAAGAGATTATTGTAATAAGAGTGAGTTTCATCCACATCGTCAAAATTTCACACCCCGATTCAAATTTTTTTAATTCAAGCAATGTTATTACAATAGAAGAAAAACAATCAAAATTCCCATAACTCGCCGACAAGAATTTGAATTGTTTTTCTTAGAATTTACACTTCAGTTCGGGTTAAAGACTCCTCCTAATAAGAAAATTATAGTAAAAGCAGTCCTTACACTGGCTATAAAAGAAAAACGCTGGCAATCGATTGCGCAGCGTCACAAATTTAAGAAACATATGAATTGATTCTAATCTCAAGCCCTCTGGTATCTATTTCTTCTATTAGCATTTCAATAAAGTTTTCATCTAGATTCAACAGAGTAGCCTGTTGGTATGCTTCGATTAATTTTTCATCTGAGAGTTCCCAAAGTAAAGAAATTGTGACCACCCCTTCTGCATTTACTTTTCGTTTTCCTAATTATATCGGATATTATTAAGTTTTTGTAAATGAATAGGAGATTTTCTGTCGTATTTTTCCAACATATTCATACAGAAATCGACAAAAAACCACATCTGTCGATTCGACAAATGTGGTTTCTTAAGATTATCTTACCTCTACCCAGCCGTTCTTGATCGCTACGACCACTGCCTGGGTACGGTCATTTACATTCATTTTTTGCAGGATGTTACTTACGTGGTTTTTAACTGTCTTTTCACTGATGAACAGTGCTTCGCCAATCCCTCTGTTGCTCTTGCCATCTGCAAGTAGCTGGAGGACTTCGCATTCGCGGCGTGTCAGCAGGTGAAGCGGCCGGCGAATTTCGACCGGTGATATGTACTTATCTGGGCCGCCTTCATCAGCAGATAATCGACGGTATTCTTTAACCAGATTGTGCGTAACTCGCGGATGCAGGTAAGACCCGCCATCTGCCACGACTTTAACTGCTTCAACCAGTGCATCGGCATCCATTTCTTTCAATAGGTAGCCTGTAGCTCCAGTTTTTAGTGCGTGAGTGACATAGTTTTCATCATCGTGGATGGATAGGATAATGACTTTTGATTCAGGATACTGTTCAATTAATCCAGATGTTGCTTCCACACCATTCGTGTTAGGCATATTGATATCCATAATGACTACGTCAGGCTGGTGCTGTTCAACGAGCGAAATAGCTTCACTGCCGTCGTCTCCTTCTGCAACCACTTCGAATGATGGTTCAAAATCCAGGATCCGTTTTACCCCTTCTCTGAATAGTTGATGGTCGTCAATAATGACAATCTTTGTTGTCATAACATTCGCCTCCCTTACGGCTTCTATCTCTATTTTTCTCTATATTTTATTATTGTTTATAAATTCATCGGAATTTGGATGATGACCAGCGTTCCAGTGCCAATTTTTGAATGAATCGTCAGCTCACCTTCCAGTAGTTCAACTCTTTCCCTGATTCCAAGCAGTCCAAATGATTCTGGTTTGCTTTCATTAATATCAAAACCTTTGCCATCATCTTTTATGACAGCCATGAGGTGGTCTCTCTTGATTTCCAGTTTCACTTGAACCGATAACGCTTCCGCATGTTTTAGTGCATTCTGTACCGATTCCTGGATGATCCGGAACAAGGCAACTTCATAGTTGGATGGCAGTCTTCTGTCTTCACCGATATTAGTGAATTGAATTCTGGTTGTCTTATGATACTCTTCGATTGTCTGCAAGTACTTTTTGAGGGTAGGGACCAGGCCGAGATCGTCAAGTGCCATTGGCCTTAAATCATAAATGATTCTTCTGACTTCATACAAGGCAGAACGGACCATCTTTTTCATGCTCCTGATTTCCTGGATTGCCTCCTCTGCTCCTCGTTCCTTATAAACCCTTTCAATCAAATCGGAGCGCATCATGACGTTAGCCATCATCTGAGCCGGGCCATCATGAATTTCACGGGAAAGTCTTTTCCGCTCATCTTCCTGGGCTTCGATGATCTTCAGCCCGAAGTCCTGCTTTTGCTTCGCTGTTTCAAGCGCTTCACCCATTTGGCGGATATCGCTCATCATATAGTTCATAACGACTGAAATTTGCGAAACAAGATGTTCAGCGCGTTCGATCGTTTCATTTAAACCTACGAGCCTTCGCTCAAGGTCATCGCGTTTTTCCCGCAACTGCTTTTCCGATTGTCTATTCATAGTCAGGTCCATCTGAAGCTTATGAGCCACTTCATATGCCTCACGAACCTGCGCTTCGGAATAGTCTTTAAAATGCTTACTTACTTCCGATAGCCGCAGCCTCGCCCTCCTAACCTGGGCATCCAGCTTGTCGCCATCATTGATGATTTGGGCGACCTTCCTCTTAATCTCTTTTAATTCGTCGGTGATAGACTCATAATCCGTCCGGCACTGTTCGCCTATTCGGAAGATTTCGTCTTTGCTGTCTCCAACGGTTTCGATCATTTTTTCTAAAATCAGATCGAGGGCTTTCGTGTCGAATTTTTTAATCGCCATGTAAAACTCCCCCAAGGGCGGCACTAAAGTTATTTTAACTTGAAAACTAATTTGTTACTAATTTTCAACAAGAAAATCATGCCATTTTTGCCGAAAATCGATACAAAGACACAGAATTGATTTTCGATTCTAAGTCTTATATCCTATTATTTTAGGAGTTAAACTCCAATTTTAAAATAAAAACATTTTTCCAAAAGTAATTCAGGCCTTGTCAGACCACTAACTATTATAACATTCAAACCCATTTTCAGTATTAAAGTTATATTACAATCATAAGACACCATTGTCCCCCGATTGCCGTCAACTTATAATGAATTGTAGCACTAAGTACCATTGTCGAACATAAAAACGATGTCGAAGATTTAATAGATGAAGTTGGGAAATTTTTCGATAGAGGGGGAGAAAGAATTGCTGCCAAGTTACCATACAGTAAAAGGATATGGAGAACATGAAATCGAGATCCAGAAATCCCGATTCATAGCATATATTGCACGAGCAGAAACTGAGGAAGAAGCACAGGAATTCATTCAGAAAATTAAAAAGCAGAACTGGAATGCGACTCACAATTGCTCGGCTTATATGATTGGTGAGAACGACCAGATCCAAAAAGCAAATGACGATGGAGAACCAAGCGGGACTGCTGGTGTACCAATTCTTGAAGTCCTCAAGAAGAGGCAACTAAAAGATACCGTCGTTGTCATTACCCGCTACTTTGGAGGCATTAAACTTGGAGCCGGCGGATTAATTCGGGCATACGGAAAAGCTACATCTGAAGGTCTGAGCTCAACAGGTATAGTAGAACGCAAGCTTATGAAGGTTATGCATACGACAATTGACTATACCATGCTTGGTAAAGTGGAAAATGAGCTTAGGTCTTCTTTATTTAAATTGAAGGAAATTCACTATCTGGACAAAGTGAAAATTGAGACATATGTTGAAGAGGCTCAAACAGCTACCTTCCAAGAATGGATGACAGACCTGACGAGCGGACAGTCTCATATACAAGAAGGACAAACAGTTTACCTGGAAGAATCAATAAACTAACACACTCTCATAGTTCAATAGCACTAAAAAATTCCAAAGGGATTCCAATCAGGAATCCTTTTTTACATCTCATTTCCAAATAACTATACATTTATATCTAAAATCCATTAAATCCCTTGTAAACGTTGCCGATAATAAGCAGGTCAAACGACTTGCTAAAAGGTAATTACTTCAAGGAGGTTTACACCAGTGCAAAAAAAAATTGCTTCAATTTTATTTCTTATGGTTTTATGGATTCTGTTAGCTACTAATGTCACTGCCCAGGAAAACAATGTTTTGAGAATTCAAGGTAAAAATCGGTACGACACAGCTATAGAAATCTCAAAATCTACTTTTCCGGAGGGAACGGATACTGTTGTACTTGTGACAGGAACTGATTTTCCTGACGCATTATCTGGGGCACCATTAGCATTTATGTATAATGCCCCCATATTAACGACCACACAAGGAAAGTTAATAGATCAGACAGCAAATGAAATAAAGAGATTAGGTGCTGAAAAAGCGATTATACTCGGTGGTACTTCAGCCATATCAACAGAAGTTGTCAATGGACTAAAAGCATTGGGCTTGCAGGTTGAGAGAATTGCAGGAAAAAACAGATATGAGACTTCAGCTCTGATTGCTGATAGAATCCCTTCTGACACTGCTATTTTAGCCAATGGCCAGAACTTTCCCGACGCACTGGCAACTGCACCTTATGCAGCAAAGAACAGTTATCCAATTCTTCTTACAAGGTCTGATAAGCTCCCATTAGAGATACACAGACAAATGCGAGCAATGACGATAATTGCTGGCGGCCAGCAGGCAGTAAATGACTCTATATTGAAGCCTTTCCCAGAAACGATTCGTATCAGTGGCAAGAATCGATACGAAACGAATCTCCGAATTGTACATTACTTTGATAAAGATATTCAAACTGCCTATATTGCGACCGGTAATCATTTTGCTGACGCTTTAACTGGTTCAATATTGGCTTCAGTCCATGGCGAACCAATTGTATTAGTGAATACAGATATCCCCTTAAGCGCACAGTTATTTTTCAAAAAACTTAACACTCAGTATTTCAATATTCTAGGAGGACAGAACGCAATTGGCCCTATGGCTGAAAAGGCACTCTTGGAATTGCAGTCCAAAACATTTTTTTCACTAGAGAATCCATTAAATTTTTCTGATTTGAATTCAGAGATAAATGATGCTGGCATTTTGTATCCGGATGTTATCTTCTCTGGTGAAGATTCAGAAGAAGATATTGTTGTTCCCTATGGAAATTCAAAGATAAAAATAGATAATAGTATGGCAATATCGAATATGGATTTTGAGCAAATCTTTATGGTGAAAAATCTAGAGAACAATCCGGGGAATACAGACATAACCATCCTTTTAGACAAAGAGGACGTCAATATCTTTGACAGAAGTCTTAACACACCACTTGTTACATTAAAAAAAGGACAACGCTTACCGATCTCTGCTGAGACCAACGACAGTTTTATAATCAATATCGGTGGCTTCAACGGATATATCAGAAAACAAGATGTTTCTTTGGATAATGGGATTCCAATACTTATGTACCATCACATCCTGAAAGATGAAGAAAATAAAATCTTTCGAAACGTGTCCACTACCATAACTGATTTAGAGTTTGAAAGCCAAATGAAGTATCTATTCGATAATGAATATATTCCAGTCACTCTAGGAACACTGGAAAGTTATTTAGATAAAAGAAGCAACCTTCCATCGAATGCTGTGGTTATTACTTTTGACGATGGTCTGAAGTCTGTTTATAAATATGCATTTCCAGTATTGAATCAATACGATTTCCGGGCTTCGGAATTCATGATAACCAGTAAAATATATGATTCCCCACAAGAATTCCATCCAGATGGGCTACAATATATTTCACTTCCAGAAATGAATGAAATGAAGGAAGTATTCGAATTCCATAGTCATACGGATGACCTTCATCAATATAATACAGAAAAGAAGAGTTATTTAGTCATTCAGCCTGAAAGCTTTGTCGAAGCAGATCTTCTGCTCAGCAAATCAAAGTTGGATTCTTCTTACTTTGCATACCCATTTGGGCAGTACAATGAAAATACGATTAGCCTACTGAGAAAACTTGAGTATAGAATGGCATTCACAACGAAACTAGGCAAGGTAAAAATTGGTGATGATAAGTTCCAGCTCAATAGGATAGCTATATTACCCGGAATGACACTTTCAACCTTTGCGTCAAAAATAAAGAACTAAAAATCATGTAACTTTTCCCCCATCTTTTCGTCAATACAATTGGTGGCTCACAAGCGTAATATTTTCAAATGTTTCAATTTAAAAATTCAATTTACCTCTTTCTAAAATAGTAGTAAAATGGAATTTGGTGCTGAAGATTCGCACTAGGACATTTATAAATAAAAGGAGATTGTCATATGTCTTATAACGACCGACGCTCGTTTAAAGTGGAGAGAGTAAGGAAGAAGCGACGGAGAATATTTTATTGGATCGTTCTCCCAACAATCGTTCTTCTTCTCAGCACCGCATCTTACGGAGCGTTCTTATATAATAAAGCACAATCCGTCATTTCTGATTCATATAAGCCTCTGGACCGTGATTCTAAGCGTGAAAAAAGAGTAGATCCCAATATAGACAATATATCTATTTTGTTTGTAGGGGTAGATGACAGTGAAACAAGAAAATTCTCAGAGGGTTCCAGAACGGACGCCTTAATGTTAGCCACATTTAATGAAAAAGAAAAGTCAGTTAAGTTAGTAAGTATCCCTCGTGATTCCTATGTTCATATTCCTGAAAAGGACGTCTATACGAAGATTAACCATGCACATTCGTACGGTGGAGTAAAATTAACTATTGAAACAGTCGAAGAATTTTTGAACATTCCGGTTGATTACTATGTGAAATTAAATTTCAATGCGTTTATTGATGTTGTCGATGCATTAAATGGAATTAAGGTTGATGTGCCATATGCCTTTTCAGAGCAAGATTCCGAAGATAATGCGGATGCAATCAGTCTGAAAGCTGGATACCAAAAGCTTGATGGAGAAGAGGCACTGGCACTCGCCAGGACAAGAAAACTTGATAATGATATTGAACGCGGCAAAAGACAGCAAGAAATTTTCAAAGCAATATTTAAAAAAGCTGCTTCTGCTTCATCAATAACAAGTTATTCAAATGTTATTGAAGCAGTTGGTGATAATATGACTACTAACCTGACATTCAGTGAAATGAAGTCTTTCACAGACTATGCATTAGCATTAGATAACTTAAATATTGAAACGCTAAATATCGCTGGGAAAGATGCCATGATCAAAGGTGTTTATTATTATGAGCCGGACGAAGATTCAGTAGAAGAAATCAGGTCTGTTCTCCGAAATCACCTGGCGATTGAAAGTTACAATAACACAAATGATAATACTCTTACAAAAGCAACTGATAGCGATGAATTTATGTCAGAGGATACTAATTAACCAAAAGACCCAATTAACATTAATTGGGTCTTATTTTATTATTACATTAAACGAACAACAAAAAAAGCAGCCCATTGGCTGCTTTTTAATATTTATCCTTAGCATTTACAGGTTTTAATCCCTTAAAGAATTTAATCAATGGTTTATAATCTTCCCTGACTAATCCGATTTTCTCAACAATAACCTCAATCACAATAATCAATGTGGTCAGTATGATAACCGAACCCCATACAGTGGATTGTGAAAAAATAAACGCGGTTAAGCCAAAAATTGCACTCATTGCATAAATTAACAAAACTGTTTGTCGATGAGAATAACCCGTTCTTAATAAACAATGATGTAAATGGGACTTATCAGGTGCTGATAACGGCTGTTTATTAACCAGTCGTCTAACGATTGCAAAGAACGTATCTGAAATTGGCACTCCTAAGATAATAATCGGAATGATCAAGGATAGAACAGTAACTCCCTTGAACCCTAATAATGAAAGTACACCAATTATATATCCTAAAAACAGTGCGCCTGTATCTCCCATGAAGATTTTTGCTGGGTGGAAGTTATAAAATAGGAAACCGATGGACGAAGCTGCCACGATAAGGGCAATCATCATTACGTATGGATTCCCCATTACAACCGCCATGCCGGCTATAGAAAGCAAAGCTATAGTGGAAACTCCTGCAGCTAAACCATCAAGGCCGTCAATAAGATTGATTGCATTTGTAATACCAATGATCCAAATCATTGTAATTGGGTAGCTCATAATACCAAAGTTGAGCTGACCACCGCCGAACGGTAAATTTATGAACTCAACATTCAAATCTCCCCAAACTACAACAATCAAAGCAGCAAGAATCTGACCTGTTAATTTCACTTTTGGTGAAATTTCCTTAATATCATCAATGAAACCTGTAAATACTATTATGAAGCTGCCAATAATGAGCGGCCAATAGTACTTTATATCAGGTGATATCAAAAAAATACCGATTAAAAAGCTAATGTAGATAGCTAAGCCACCAAGGCGTGGCATGATATTTTGATGGACCTTTCTATAATTGGGCTTATCCGTCGCTCCAATTTTAATTGCGAATTTTTTCACTAATGGTGTGAGGAGTATTGCCGCGAAAAAGCTTATCAATAATGTTAAGTAAAACATACAGCCCCTCCGTAATAGTTATCATGTCCAATGATGTATTTGAAAATCCATGGTAACTTTTTGATAAAAGGTACCTTAATTAATCCTTCCTGATTATAGCACAGTCAATAGTTTAATAAAATTATATTTTTATTACAAAGATTGATAGGCTTGATAGACACTATCAGCAAAGGATTGAAGCGAAAAGTTTTCAGACGCAAATGTGTTAAAGTGTGTTCCCATGATCTGTAAATCGCCTGTCTCCTTTAATTTAATAGCTTTGAAGATAGCATTTGCAACGGAATCTTCATCATCAACCGGAACAATAAAACCCATCTTACTGTCTGGGATCATTTCATGTACTCCTCCAACATCCGTAGTGATCACTGGTACGTTTTCCCTTGCTGACTCCAGTAAAACCAACGGAAAACTTTCAGTCCGTGAGGTGAGTAATGTTATGTCCGCTAATCGATAAAAATCTCTTACATTTTCCTTATAACCAAGAAAAATGACGTTTTTGTCCATATCCCTTGATTTAACCAGTTTTTCAATTTCCGGTTTTGTTTGTCCGTCCCCTAACAAAAGAAGCTTGACATTTGGATAAACATGTTTAACTTGTTCCACTGCTTTAAGAGCAATATCGTGCCGTTTCACCGGATCAAACCTGGCAACCATTAATAAGACGAAATCCGTTTGCAAAAGTTTCATATCTCCTCTTGAAACATTTCTCGAACTTATTAGACCCTCGTTAAAATCAATACCATTATAAATGGTTGTGATTTTACGGGAACTTACACCAAATCCCTCAACCATCTCTTTAAAACGAGTGGAAATGGCGAAAAAATGGTCTGCATTTCTCAATACCGCCAAATTTAGGCTTGTAAACATTTTTCCTTTAATTCCACGCCCAAGGAAATCATTTCTTGGATCGCTATGGACTGTAATTGCCCACTTCACATCTGTAAATTTACTTATAAAATAACCATATAGATTCGCTCGTGCACCATGTGTATGAATAATATCAATTTTTTGATCTTTAATGAAAGATATTAATTTTTTTATTACCGAAAAATCATACCGAGAGCTTTGTTCAAAAGTAAGAGTATTGATTCCCCGTTCTTTTGCCTTATAATAAAACTCTTTCTTTTCCAAAAGCCCAAGATAAATATCATCACTTTTTAACTGACTTAAGAGAGAGAGGATATGGATCATTCCCCCACCCGTCTCATTACCAGCATTAAGATGAAGAACCCTCATTGTTTATTGCTCCCTAGTTTTTTACTTATTACTTTTAAAACAAACAATGGTAAAACCAACATCCGCTTCCATCTGCTTGGCTGCTGGATCAGACGATAAAACCATTCCAGGTTAAGCCTTTGCCAAATTTCAGGTGCTCGCTTAACTGTGCCTGCCCATACATCAAAACTTCCGCCAACTCCCATAAATAATCCTTTGGAGAAGCTAGGCAGATTTTCTGATATCCACATCTCTTGTTTCGGGAAACCTAGAGCCACGAATACTAAATCTGGTTCAAGGCCAATTATCTCTTCTGTTATTTCATTTGTTTCCCAATCGAAGTATCCATCATGCCACCCAACAATCTCTAGCTGTGGATATTTCATTTTAATATTCTCCACAGCCTTGCTGACTACCTCATTTTTAGCTCCAAGTAAATAGACCTTCCAACCCTTGTCATTCCCTGATTTGAGCAGTTCATTCATTAAATCAAATCCAGGAATACGCTCAGGCAGAGGTCGTCCCAGTATTCTTGAACCAAGGATTACCCCGTACCCATCGGGAATTACATAGTCAGCTTGGTTTACTACATCTAAATACCGCTCATCCTTTTCCCCGTACATGACAATTTCAGGATTGGCCGTCACCACGAAGGTCTTCTCTGATTGAGCGACTCGGTTACTTAACTTTCCCACTAGTTCTTTCGCTAGCAAGGAATCAAACCTCATATTTAAAATGTTAATTTTATTCATTGTCATTTTCATCACTCGTCTCTTAATGCAATCACTTTTTAAAACGTTTCAAAGGTAAAAGAGTCATTAATTTTGCAAAGGCAGCAGGACTAAAAAATTTTAAAGCAACAAAATATACAATGATCCCCGTTATGCCATTTAAAATGATCAAAATTATATAAGAATTTATATACCTAACACTGAAATAATTAGTAACCGTCACAACTACAGCCATAATTGCCGTTGGTAAGATAAGTTTTCCGGCAGACCGGAAAAACTTTTGAGCTTCACCTTCATCAAAGTCTTTGTACATAATCTTCGATGTTAACACTAAAAATATTACTGCAATAATTGAACTTGAAAGCGCAGGGCCTAAATACCCTAGCCATTTTGCAAGGAAATAATTAGAGATCATATTGGAAGTAATTGTGACAAAACTTAACTTAAAAATCAGCTTTGTTTTTCCTTTCGCATAAAGAGCCTTCAACACAATTATTTGCAACCCTTGCGTGACGATAAGTGGCAAGTAGAATAATAAAGCTAAATAAGTGTTGATTGTATCAGCTGAAGTGAATGCTCCTCTTTCAAAAATAAAGCCAATCACTGATTTCCCCAATATTGCAAGCCCTGCGGTAAGCGGGAGTAACAACACGGCTGACATCTGAAGCCCTAACAAAACCGTTTCCTGAAATTTGGCTTTCACCTTAACATTTTCAGAAAGCAGTGTAAAAACAATCGCGATGATTGTCGTTCCAAGAATGGCATTCGGTATACTTACAATCAGGGACGCGTTATTTAAATAAGTAACAGCTCCCTCAATTGTGTTAGACGCAAATATACGGTCCACGGTTACATTGATTTGCCCCAGTACCGCACTCAGAATTGCCGGAAGAAACAAGCTCAAAAAGGTAATCCTGAATTCTTTCTCCAACGAAAATACTGGCATCCATTTAAATCCATACTTTTTCAGGTAAACTACTTGGACAACGATGCCGAGAAATATTCCTGTGACAAAACCATATGCCAGGCTATCGATTCCCCATATATTAGAAAAAGCAAGAGCAAAAAATGCCCCAGTAAGAGTTCCAAATATCCTCGAAACTTGCGCAGGTATAAAACTGCGGTATGCCTGTAAATAGGATTCAAGCATCCCATTAACAGTAATCATAAATAAAAATAACACAAAAAATTGTGATAGACGAATGGCGATTACCTCTGTTTCCGGATGCATTTCCTGGAAAACATTAAATACAAGTGGAATCAGGTATGGAACCATAAAATATATAATAGAAGAAAACGCAAGGATAATGACCAGCACGATATTTAATAGGGCGTTCGCATTTCGAAGACTGCCCTCCTCATCTTCCTGCTTATTCTTAATGAATAAAGGCAGAAATACACTATTAAAACCCTCAGAGGTCATTAATACAAAAAGAGTAATAACAGAAAAGGCAATAATGTATCCGTCTGTTTCAGCGGATGCCCCGAATTGCTTAGCAATAATCCCTTCCCTTAGGAAACCAGAGAACTTAAGGAACAAGGAAAGAATCAGGGCAATGATCCCAGCTTTTTTTAAATTTGACATATTAAATCCTTTCAAGGCAAACAATATTTAGTCCAGCAGTTTGTCCTCTATAAACTCGAATCTTTTTTCCCATGTAGATTTAGCGAGAAAAGCTTCTAAATCAGCATTCTTATCCTCGCCGGTCATAAGTTGTTGGTAAGCTTTCTCAACAGCGGCTTTGAATTCTCCTGATTGATCAGCATGTGTAACATGCGGGTAGGTTCCAATATGAGGAATCCCACTTGAAACAGTAGGAAGCCCAAAGTATAGATACTCATAAATTTTTATAGGATCTACAGCTTGCGAAAGGGCACTCTTTTTAAATGGTATAAGACCAACATGCCATTTTTTCACATGCGCTGACAATTCACTTGGATGGACTTTTCCATAATACCGGACATTCTCATAGCTCTTGAGCTCTTTTTCAAGCCGCTCTGGAATACCATATCCGATAAGATGGATAAAAAACTTATCCTCTTTGATCATTTCAATCAGAATGTCCCAATCAAGCCAGGAATCTGTTAAATGCCCAAAATAACCAGTGTGGATCCGGCCATCTTCTGCAGGCGTTTTTAACGCTATATCTTTCTCACCGGAAAGCTTTTCACTAAATCCATTACCAACTACGTAAATATCTTCTCTTATATAGTTGAATTTTTCGCTTAAAGGCTTTGAGACAGCAAAGACCAAACCAGCCTGTTTTGTTATCTCCTCTTCTATCTTCTTATTATACCAAGGGGCATGTCCAACTTTATAAAATTCTTCCCATTCATCCATAATATCGTATACAACTTTATAGCCCATTTGATGAAAGGTTGGGAACAAATTTAAAAATGCTTTTGCAGGGAATGTGACAAAGAAAGAGTTTTCCCCTTTCAATTTCAATGCATCCAACGCTGGCATTGTGGCAATGAATGGATATAAAGGTACCTGGTAAATATTTTCATAAACGTTCTGGTAGCTCTTCTCAAGCTTCTCTGAAGATTGCCATTGCCAAACTACGTATAAGACAGCATAGTCATTCTCACTGTAGTATTTCGCAAGGTTTATCGTCCTTTGGTTATAAACCTCTTCAAATTCCATTGCTGAAGTTATTACAACAAGGCCCTTTAACTTTTTATCCAGAATGAGGTCGTTAAGGTTTTTATATACTCCATTCATCGAGTCCGTTTCTTCCTGGCTTATCTTAATATTAGAGGAGTATTTTGCGTCAAATCTTCCTTTTATAGTTAGAAGAGTATTCTTAACCCCAGTTTTACGTATGGAATTATAAACCTTGCCCGCACCTATAGATAATTGCTTTAATTTATACATCATAGCAGCATACTCCATTTCTAAATAGACTAAGACTTCAACAGTCAATTATAGTTTATTGTAATAGCATTGACAAATCAGGACTATAATCGACAACTTGCATCTATTTTCTATTTACCCTATTGTTTAAATGTTGTATTCTGTTTTAAGGGAAAGTTTAGGTCCATCATTTTAGTTAAATTATACAATGTTTCTAATCAGAAATGTTTTTACTTTTCTATTGAATAAAAAAGAAAAATCTTAATTGAAGCATTACAGAAGGGAGTTATCCAATGAGTATCCTTACAATATTATTTGCTGTAGCCGGCCTTGCTTTAGCTTTTTTTAAGCCAAAATGGGGCATCTTTTCAATTATCTTATTTTACACCATCCGCCCACTTGTCTCCGAGTTCATTCCCGAGGTCAAGGTTTTCAGCGACGGAATCCTCCTTGGCGGTTTACTATATGTTTTGGTGGCTTACAGAAAAAGACTGAAAGAACTATTTAAGTTCCACTTATTCGAATATGCTTTCTTTACATTCCTGCTAATTGGTTCGGTTTCAGCTCTTATTACAGGTGTTGCTCCAATAGCCATTATTTTTCAATTACGAGCATTTTTACTAGGATATTTAGTTTATTTTATCGCAAAGCGCATTAATTTTACCAAAGAAGATTTTAAAACATTTCTTTATGTACTTTTCTGGTGGGCTATCGTCTTTACCATCCATGGTTTCATTGAGAAATTGTCATTAAGGCAGTTGTTACTTCCAGAAAACTGGAGGTTAATGGAACTTTCTGAAACAAATAAAATCAGGATTTACGGGATTCTTGGAAATCCAAACGTTCTAGGTTTGTTCATGATGATAGTATTTTTCTTAACTTACTTCTACCGTGAGTATTTGAAGAACATCCCTGCGAAAATGATTTGGGTCGGCCTGGTCCTATTCGAGACTATATTTATTCTTACTTTTTCAAGAGGAGCAACGATCGGTATAATTGTCTTCCTAATCATTTATATCGCTTATAAACGGGATTTCTCTTTCATGAAAAATATGCTGATCCTGACAGCTGCTTCTTTAATTCTTTCATTTGCAGTAGTACAGGCAACAGATTTAATTGACTATCCAGTAACAGAGGAATCTGATGCAAGCAAGAAGGAACGAAATAAGAAAAACAATGAGGCAGTTTCAAGATTTAAAGATGCTTTTTCATCTGAAAATGTCAATATGAGCAGCCAAGATGGCCGAGTATTCTACATTTTCAAAGGTTTTGAGATCTTTAAAGAACACCCTATTATCGGGACAGGATTTGCAACATACGGTGATTCCGCTACCCAAACTTTCTCATCACCTATTTACAAACAATATGGCATTGAAAATAGTATCTTTTATTCGGATAACCAGTACATCCAAATCATTGTTGGAACAGGAGCTTTAGGCGTCATTACTTTTGCCGTATTCTTGCTGTCCCTCACTTATTTTGTATGGAAAAAGCGTAAAGAAACACCATTATTCCCATTACTGTTCTTTTTCCTTGCTGGTTTCTATGTCCATGGTTTTTACTACAACATCTGGGAAAATTATGTATATGTTTTATTCTTTTACTTTATCTTGGCTCTACATGAGATTTGGGCTAAAGACAACCAAGAATATAATTGAACCCACAAGAATGGATAGAGTGTACACTCTATCCATTTCTCTTTTCTTGAGTCATTGACAGCTGAGTGATAATCTAAGAATAAAACTATTTTTTCTCCCGCTTAGGGAACACATTCCGGAGGTAGATGATGGATAAAAAATCAATTTTGTTATGGGTAAAAAGGTTACTCCCATTTATACTTCTCCCATTCTTTTCGTTAGCTTTACTTTTCCTCATGGAGTTTACTCATAGAGGGAGTTTTACCTTAACTGTTAACTGGTTCATAGAGAGAAAGACAGCTGCAATATATACGGTTATTATCTTGACTGCCATTTACTATTTACTGTTGTTATTAAAAAGAAAAATATTTATTGTTTTATTCTCTTTATTCAATATCTTCATATTCACCCTGGCTACAGTAAGTCATATAAAGCAGTCTTTACGTGGGGATCCGCTTCTTCCCATTGATGTAACGCTCCTTTCTGAAAGTATGAATATGTCGGAATCCTTTAATATCATGTCTGGCCGGATTATCATGAGCATCGTTGCAGTTCTGATACTCTTAGCGGTTTCAGGTTTCTTATTATTCTGGTCAATGAAAACCTATAGGTACAATATTTACACAATTGTAATTTCAGTAGCATCTGCTGTCATTTTAGGTTATTTTGTAAACAACCTGGTACAAGATGGCCCTACATCTCTTAATCAGACGTTTAAGTTGGCTTACCTTGACTATGATCAGCGTGAGACATATAAGCATAACGGTTTTACAATAGGGTTCCTACGGAACACTAAATGGCTTACTACTGAGCCGCCTGAAGATTACTCAAAGAATACGATTGAATCATTGGTCACAGAAATTAATTCCGATGAAAAAGCCGAGAGCACAACAAAGCCTAATATCATTTTCATCATGAGTGAAGCTTTCTGGGATCCGACCAGATTAGAAAATCTTTCTTTCAATAAGGATCCAATCCAAAATTTCAGAAGCCTTCAAGACAGTAATGTCGGCGGGAATGTATTAACTCCAGTATTTGGAGGGTCAACAGCAAATACTGAATTTGAAGCTTTGACTAGTATGTCCATGAACTTTTTGCCTACTGGATCAATACCTTATTTATATAACTTAAATAAACCCATTCCTTCTTTACCTTTCGCGTTGAAGGAACAGGGATACGAAACTACAGCCATCCATAGCTTCCATAATTGGTTCTATGGGAGGAACTCTGTATACAAGCAACTAGGATTTGACCGCTTTATCAGCCTTGAATTCATTCCAAACCCAGTTGAAGATATGTATTTCCTAAGGGATAGTGAAATGACCGATTTGATTTTAAATCAGGTAAAAGATAGTGATGAGCCAAATTTCATTTTTGCTGTTTCTATCCAGGGGCATGGTCCATACCCTGCAACCGGGAAGAAACCTTATGCCAATGTAGAGATTGATAAAGAAAAATCATCAGCAAATCTAGAAAGTGATTCAGAAAATATCGTTGAAACATTTGGTGATACCATGAGCGAAGTTGATAAGGAACTTGCTCGGCTAGTACAGGGTTTAGAAGATAATGGTGAAGATTCAGTGGTAGTATTCTTTGGTGACCACTTACCATTGCTAGGCGAAAATTACAAAGCTTATCGGGAAGCTGGTTACTTTGAAGAAAACGGTTCTTTCGAAGAGTATAAAAAAATGTATGAAACTCCTCTTTTAATTTGGGATAATATCTCTGACGAAAAGGAATCAGTTGAGTTAAGTGCACCATTCCTTGGACCTTATGTCCTTAATAAGTACGGATTAAAAGGAAACATAATGACTGATCAGCTGACATCGATGATGGAGAGCGGAACAAGTTATATTCCACGACAGGACTTTATCAAGGAAACTAAAGTTAGTGAAGAGGATCTTAAGAATTACAACCTGCTCCAATATGATATATTGTTTGGTGAAAAATACGGCTACGACCCTAAAAACCTGAAGCCGAATCCTAAATATCGTCTGGGATATGCAGATCCTTATATTGAAAAGGCTGAGGTTAAAAAGATGAATGGGGAGACATATGTAGAGGTACACGGCAAAAATCTAACCAAGCGATCGTCTTTATTTATTGACGATACTGTCATTGAAGCTACGGTTGACCCTAAGACACAAACCATCACGGCCAAAATAAAGGAAGAAGACATAAATAAAAAGGTTCAGATAAGGATTAATGATTCTTTAGACAGAACTCTTGCAACAAGCAATAAAGTTTCTATCTCAAAATAACGAAGAAGAGTGTCGGCTCAAAATCACCGGCACTCTTTTTCATTATAGATTTCCAACAATTTCGAAACAATTCGTTGTTGGTCATGTTCTTCCACTCTTTTTATACCATTTGCCTTGAGGCTTTCCTTTAAATCCTGATTATCGAGAATTAAGGATATCCCTTTAAACAGCGAATCTTCATCCCTCGGTTCCACAAGAACCCCAGATTCATCTGCCAGCAAATACTCTAACCCACCTACCTTTGTACCGACCACAGGTGTTTCGCAAGCCATTGCTTCTAACGCTACTAAACCAAATCCTTCTATATAGGAAGGCAAAATTAAAGCCTCTGCAACATTCATCCAATCAGCAATCTCACTTTGCTTAAGTGCCCCATGATAGAATATAGGAGCTGTGCCTCCTGCCTGATTGACCAGCTCATCAAAAAGTTCTTTATCAGTAAGTCTGCCGATTATATGCAGCGTAATATCGGGGTCTGTTTCCCGGAGTTTCTTATAAGCCTGAAATAATTCATAAACTCCCTTATCCTTTATAAAATTCCCAACGAAGAGTAGAACCTTTTCTTTTTCTTTCACTACTAATTTCTTTCTAAGCTTATCCCTATCATACAAGGGCTTAAAAATCCTTCTATCCACTCCCATTGAAATGAGTGAAAGTTTATCTTCATCGACTTCAAAATCCCTGAGGATATCGTCATATAAACGGTATCCAACAACAATGATATGGTCTGCTTCTGATAAAACTTTCCTTGTTCCCCAGGAAGTAAACTTATTTTTTTTAGCCATTTTATCAATATCTCCGCCGTGGGAAGTCACAACCAGTTTCTTTTTCCAAATCATCTTGTACAGGAGTGCTAACAAGCCCGAGGGAAATATGTAGTGTGCATGTATGACATCATATTTGTATCCATATATAAGGCCCCAGAAGCCCTTAAAGAGCCATTTGAGGTACTTCTGAATAACCTTGAGCTTCCCTCTCCCCGGTTCATTTATTGCAATAACATCAATCGAAAGGCCAGCAGCTTCCAAAGCAGTTACTTGATTCTTAATAAAGATGCCAAAAGTAGGCGCTGCCACGCTAGGATACATATTACTTATTATTAATATCTTTTGTTGTTTCAATTTAACACCCACTAATCACGATTTAGTTCTTAATCATTTTATCACTTTGTATCAATAAAAAATAACCAGCTAAACAGAATCTGTTTAGCTGGCGTTAGGATTAATGTAAGATAGTATTCTCGATTACATTACGTACATCTCTGGAGATTGCACCTTCTCCTCCAAGGTAATGAATTTGAGGGATAAAGGTAATTTCTTCAGCAAGATAGTCTGTCACTTGCTGAGGGACTGAATTCTTTTGAACTAAAATAATTGGTCCATTAAAATTAGCAGCAAGAACAGAACCTGGCAATGCATCGATGAACTCTTCACCTTGTGCAAAGAATACATTGCGTGGATCGATGTTGTATGTCCTTAAGATGTTAATACTAGTTTCATAGCGGTTTTTCCCGCTGACTCTGTCAACATTTGATTGACCAACCAATGCAGCAATGCTGCCTTCTACGCTTTCAGATACTGCTCCTGTTCCTCCGATGATGGTAACTTTTTTAGTACCAGCGTTCACAAGGAAATCTTTAACAGCTGGAGTTAAGACGTCTGACTGTGTATATAGGATTGGTATTTGTTTCTCGCTTGCATAAGGTGCAATTGATAAAGCATCAGGTGAGACAGATGAATCTGATGTAATGAAAACCTGGCTTCCTGCACCAACTTCACTAGCTACATTAATGGCTGTTTCATATCTTCTTTGTCCTGTAATTCTTTCAATGTTAGTAGTATAAGTACGCAATGAAGTTTCCACTTTATTAGAAATCGCCTTTTCTCCACCCAAAATCAATATCTTCCCTGGCTTATATTGATTTAGGAGCTCGTTAACAGAATCAGGCAAGCTATCTGTATTAACTAATAACAATGGGGCGTTATGCTTTTTCGCTAAAACACTTCCTGTCAGAGCATCGATTGGATTATCGCCTCTTCCAATCACAACGGTGTTAGCGTCATTCCATCCATACTTAGAGATATTGACACTCGTTTCGTAGCGGTTTTTACCGCCAATTTCCTGGATCATACTATCAATATAATTATCCTCTACAGCACTAGGGTAATAGAATCCGAGAATCTCTTTGTGGGATTTTTGCTGATCCGCCATTTTTTTAGCTCCGTATTGACTCATGCCGATTCCATGTCCAAAACCGCGGCCCTCATAAGTGAAAATACCATTTTGGTAAGTTATGCGGTCCACTAAGTGGCTCTTGATATATGAACCTCCAAACATCGAACGAATAGTTCCGAAGCTTGCCTTTGGCGCTGCTGCAACAAACCTCTCCAACTCTCCATCCTTCATGCGGAATGGACCATCCACTCCATCTTTCACGAAGAATTCGATTCTGTAACCTCCATACATACGGCGGCCACCGGAGGTTTTTTCTTCACCTAATGTCAACCCAGTAATCTTTGCAATCTTTAAATCCTTATTGGCATATCCATTGGCTTTCAACCAATTTTTCACATAGTTTGTGACAAGTGGGTCTTTTTCTACAACTGTTCTCCACCAAGAGGCAGGCCATGCCATATTAAGAGAGCTTTCATCAATTTGAGTTTCATTGATTTGCAGCTTCCAAGGATTCTGCGGGTCGTATGGATCGTTCTTAGCAGGCAAATATCCTAAAGCAGTTCCTCCCCAAAGGTTGGCGTTTGATTCCGTGATACCACCATTACTTGAACTATACACTGCAGAGATTAATTTTCCACCATACGTTAATACTTCTCCCTTAGTGTGGTTGACAGCAAGAGTAGAATTTTTATAATAATTTTGGTCCTTCCAGATATAACCTGAATAAACCTGATTCGTAACAGTATCCACAATAGTAGAATTAATCTTTGACAAAGCATAAGTTCTAGCGGCTACCGCCTGCGCCTGTAATGCTTCTACATGCCAAGATGCAGGCATTTCACCAGGCACCACACCTTTTAAATAATCTTCCATCGGAAGTCTATTTATTGGTCGTACGTAAGAGCCATTCTCGATTGTAAAAGTAAAATCACCTAGATAATCACGATTATTGATAGATACATAGTTTTCGACACCATATTTCACAGGATTAATAGTAAAACTATTTGTATAAACCTTTACTTTAGTACCGTTTGCATACAAGCTAATTGTAGTTGAATTTTCTACCTTTACCTTGTAGCTATTCCCTTCTATTAAGTGAACATTGCTGCCATTAATAGAATATGTACCATGAATATTCAGGCTTACCTCATTCTTATTGCCGAGATAGTTTATCAATTTAACAGACACCTGATTTGGTGCAGTACTCGCATCAGCAAGGTTTGAGTTTGTTAAAAATACAATCGTCAGGGCCACAGCAAAGAAGAAGATCTTTCTAATGCTAATCACTATCTCACTCTCCATCATCTATTTCTTTTATTTTACTTCGCCTAATACAGATTCAGCGGAGTAGCCATTTTCTCCAGTCAGGCTGTAAGTTTCTTTAACAAGTCCTAGTTCCGGGGCAAAGAAGCGGGTGTAGGTCGTTTTTTCATTCACAACTTCATCAGTCACTTTGCGAACTACTATTACATCCTTCAATTCTCCATAAGGGGTTTTTTCATGTGAACTATTTTCTACCATTTCCCATACAGCTGAATCACCTATGAGCTTTTCTGGGTTCGCCATTTGTTCGAAACCATCCAACAGGCTTTTTTTAGGGTCTTCCAAACTGCGCTCTTCAAAAACTAAAGTAATTTCACTGCCTGTCCATTTATAAATTTGAGTGGTTTGGTTTCCACCTAACTGTACCAGCATTTGGACAAACTGGTCATTAGCTGCAATAACTTCTTCAGTAAAGACGGGATTCCCATTCTCAGTGAATGTTTTCTTAGCCCCTACATTTGGACGATATTCTTTAAGATCGATTCCCATGAATTGATCGAGGTCTTTTTCTTGATCCTCGCTTTCATCCACGTGCTCTTCTTGTACACTTTCTTCCTTATCTTCTGTCTCCTTGTTTTCCGATTCTTCATTTACTATAGGAGAATCTTCCTTTTTAGCCGTTTCTTTTTCATTTGCGTCATCTTTTGCACAACCGGCAAGAAAAATGAGTACTATGGAGAAGATTACGAATGCTTTTCTCATCGTATTACCTGCCTTTAATAAGACTCGGTAAGAACCTTTATCTTACCGAGTCCATGATTTTTTACTTCACTTTATTTACTACAGAATTCACTGCCTCATCAGTTACGACTCCACCAACATTATATATATCGGCAACATTTTTCATTTGTGAAACTTCCATCAAATAAGATTCTACATTGGGATTCACAGAATCTCCGATAAGAATTAATGGTGACTTAGTGCCAATGGATAATGGTGCTGATGCTAAAGCGTCTGGGAAATTCTTCCCTGTTGTAATATTGATTTGAGTCGGGTCAAGGCTATCTTTAAAATGCCAAAGAACCTTTGCGACCGTTTCATAACGATCAGCACCTGCTAGACGAGTAAAATAACTCTTTGGATATGCATTTGCCAGCTGTTTTTGGACATTATCAGAAACAGCCCCAGCTCCTCCGGTAATGACTATCTTTTTGTTGGTCAAGTCAAGGCCCGTTGGCAAAGTAATAGAGTCTTTTTGTGTTAATAGAATTCCCCACTTATTGTCTGCTGCAATAGGTGCTACTGCTAAAGCATCAGGGAAGTTCGCTCCCGAAGCTACAAAGAGTCCATTTACATTACCTAATTTTTGCAAGATTGATTTATTCGTTTCATAACGATTCTTACCTGAAATCCTTTCAACTTCCATCTTCAGGTTACGGATCGATTGTTCAACTTCCGCAGAAATCGCAGCAGTACCACCAACGATGACTACCTTTTTGGTTCCAAGCCTGATTAGTTCCTGTTTAACACTTTCTGTCAGCACATTTCCTCTGCTTAACAAAATCGGTGCTTTATTATAAAGACTTGAGAGCGGGCCAGCTGAAAGTGCGTCTGCAAAGTCATAGCCTGTCGCCAAAATTACCACTTTATCTTTATGGTCCTGAGTGAATCCATTCGGATATAATTTCTTTGATGCCGCAATCGCAGTTTCCAGGCGGTCTTTTCCTGAGACCTTAGAAGCCTTAAGGGTATCGTTTACTACTACACCTGGTGTATTTGTCCATAGGACTTCCTTAGTCATAGAGTTTACTAGTTTGGCATTCGCAACTTTCTTCGCTTCACTCATTGCAAACTCATAATCATAGAAAGAATTTACTAAACTATCATTAACAAAAAGTTGATATTTTTTCTCAAGGAAGTTTGACCAAGTAGTAAATTGGGTATCTTTAGATATAACACGTGTATGTGCGTACCCTTTTGCATAGTTGATCGCTGCCTGTTCACTTGGGAAGTTGCCAAGGTACCCTAAACTTTTGTGATAGACTTCAAATTTACTAGTTGAGTAGACATAGTTCTGAGTATCTTTGTTAAATACTTTGGAAGTATAGCTTAATGTATTAGCATAATTGATCGCATCACTTTCGGTCTTGAACGTCTTGACCGTTTTTCCGCTTTCATTATGTACTTCAAATACTTTATAGTATTCTAATACTGCTTTTGCCATAGCCAGAGCAGCACTAGTTTGGTATGAATTCGTTTTTATTCGACCTTCTTCTTCAGGGTTCGTCATAAAACCAAGTTCTACTAGAATAGCAGGCATCTGAGCATTCCTGATTACATAAAAGCTCTGGTTATTTCGTATCCCTCTATCCAATGTTCCAAGGTTAGAGACCAACTGTGGATGAGTTGCCTGAGCAAATCTTCTGCTTTGTTCCAGGTATCCTAACTGCATTGGATCTGGTGGATAATCTGCCTGATAATAATTTAGGCCATCATAATAATAGGTTTCAATGCCCTTTACATATCTATTAGTTGGGTGAGCATTGTGATGAATGGATACAAACAAACTATTGTCATTATTATTTGCAGCGGCAGCGTTGGCTAAATTCATTCTTAACCTAAAATCTCCTGTTTCACCTTGCAAATAAGGAGCAAATTCCATATCCGTTTCCCGAGTCATTACTACCTTAATTCCATAGTTATTCAGAATTTGTCTAAGTTTAAGGCCAACTGAAAGGTTAACGTTTTCCTCACAAATCCCTGTAGTATTACCTGAAAATCCACAAGTACCAGAGTATTTTCCGCCATGTCCAGGGTCAATAACTACCAACTTTTCCGCGAAACCAGCAGCTGGAAAGATGAATAAGAGCAACAGTAACATGTAGGTTACTCTCCAGCGTTTTACATTCATTTTCATTTCCCTCCAAAAGTTTACATTTTTCTACATTATAGCATCCTAAATTACAAGTATTCTATCAATTTTTGAAAGTTAATTATTACCATTGTGTAACATTTTTATCATAATCGTAAAAAATGTTATTAAAATATAATATAAAAAAAAGAGGCACTCCTAAGAGTACCTCTTTTTCTCTTCACTTAACAGAGTAGATTTTCTCAAATATAAGCTAGAGAATTTTACTCAAATAATTTTTTTACTGCTTTTTCGACTGCTTCATTCACCGAAGCCTTACCACCAAGAATAGTAACTTTCTCTACTTGTTGATCCTTGATATACGTTTCAACACTTGTTCCAAGTGTTTCTCCTACCAACAAGATACCAGTACCTTCTTGTGCAGCCAATGCAGCACCTGCAAGGGCGTCCGCATAATTAGTTCCTGTGGCTACATAATAGTGGTCACTTCCTGGAGCAAAGTGCTCAGCAGCTGCAACAGCAGTTTCATAGCGGTTCTTACCACTTACGCGGTAAGGGTTAGGCAATGTGATTGCTACAGAATCAGATACTACTGCCTTACCTCCAACTACGATTGTTTTCTTTACACCAAGATTGCGAATCGCTTTCTTAGTATCTTCATTCAGCTCATCCGCGCCAGTCAATAAGATTGGCATACCTTTTGCCGCAGCATAAGATGCAACGGACAACGCATCTGGGAAGTTCGCACCATTTGCAACTACAACTTCATTAACTGTTCCAGGAGCAACCGCTGAAGCGACAGCCGCTGCAGTAGCATAACGGTTCTTACCAGACAGTCTCTCTACGGAGTAACCTTTTTCAGTCAATGCTTCAACAACAGCAGCACTGATTGCTTTCTCTCCACCAAGAATGACAACATTCTTAGTTCCTAAACGCTCGAGCTCAGCAACAGTTTCAGCTGGAAGTGATCCAGTAGCTGTCAGTAAAAGTGGAGCGTTATGCTTTTTAGCCAATGGAACACCAGCCAAAGCATCGGCATAGTCATCGCCACGTGCTAGGACAACAGTTTCTGCTGATTCCCAGCCTTTTTTACTGATTTCAGCAGCAGTAACGTATCTGTTTGCACCAGAAACACGGTTTACTCTGCTTTCATCTTCATTGCGGTAAACAGTATAGTTGTGGATTGTTTCATTTCCACCTAAGTCAACCAATTTGAACTGGTAGTTGTTTTGTCCTAGTTCAACAGGCAGGGTTAATTCAACTGTCTTATCAGCTGGTTTCATGATTTCAACAGGACTTGTAAATGGCTGTTCAAACTCATGATTGTCCCCAACATATAATGATAGGTAATTGAAATTATCTTTCAGGTTAAGCGTTACCTTCACTTCTTCGACTGCATTGTCTACAAATTTCGGAGCTGTCACATCAACCACTGGTCCAGTAGTATCAATGAACACCTTCCGGGAGATCGAGAACTCTTTTCCAGAGTGATCTTCCGCAGTGACGATCACATCATAGTAGCCGTCTTTTGTGAACTCTGTTTCAGCAGTGAAGTAGTATCTGCCATTTTCAGCATTTAACGTGAATGGTACTTCTTCACCATTTACAGTCAACTTATTTAAGCTTAAGTCATCCGTTACATAACCAGTGACTGGAACCGTGAAAGAGTTATATACTCCGAAAGGTTCTGGACCAGAAAGATCCAGGTAGATTAAAGGATTTTCTGTATCCCCTAGAGCTGCCTCATCAAAACCAACATTTGAAGCATAGTCAACAGCGGCTACCTCAACAAGAGCCTTTTCAGGAAGATCTGAAAGCTGGACAGAAGTAACATCAGCCTCGGCAACCTGAGCTAATTCTCCATTAACGAATACATAAAAATCATCTACACCTGTACCATTCTCGACAGTTTCCCATGTTACTGTAGATGTTTCCTTGTGGAATACTGCCTTTACTTCTGGTGCTGTATTATCTACGTAGACTGGAATCTTTTTAGATTGCCACTCAGCACCTTCATAGTCTACAACAGTCTTAATCTCGTATTGATATAAACCATCAGGAACAGGTTGAGATTTCACTTTTCCATCCCATGCACGAGCAGGATTAAAGGAGTAAGTGCCATTCCCATTACCAGCATTGAAGTAATTCTTACGCACATCATGTTCTAGTAATACTCTGCGCAAGAATTTCCCATCCTTATCCAGGATGTTAAATTGAGCTTCATCTGCATTCCTCAGGAATGATGGAAGTGGGTAGATATCATCATTCCATCCATCACCGTTTGGAGATACAGGATAGAATCCTTTTTCTGGTACAGGTGCTACGAATTCACCTTCACCATATAACATTTCATTCCAGCCAGTACCCAGCTTATAGAATCGGTCCTCTCCCAATTCAGTAAAGCCGTCTACGATATCCGGACGATCCCATTCACCATAGAAACCTACATATGGAACAGAAAGAGTCGCTTCAAGATTCTCTTCATCTGTTAAAGTGACGAATCCTTCAACAAAAATATCTTGTTTTAAATCATGAGTTACTGCATTTCCGTCTTTATCAAAACCAGGGATCTTAGCATTAGTCAGATCCACTTTTACAGTAAAGTCTTTTGACTCTCCTGCAGGCACGGTAATAGTCTCAGGTGCTTCTACAACAGCTCCCTCCATATCCCCTGCGATAAGCGTATTAAGGTCAGCACTGTTTTGCACTTGAGCAACCATGTCTGTCAAAACATCCGCATCCACTTTATAGGTAACATCTTCGTCAGAAATATTATTCGCCGTCAATTTCATTTCAAAGCTCTTTGAAGTGAAATCTTTCAGTTCAACTTTCGCTTCTCCTGACTGACTATCAACCATGTAAACTGGTGTGTCTACAGCACTAAATGTCTGCATCATACCTGCACCTTGTCTTCTAGGCGAGAAAGGCTGTCCATATTGATCCTCAATGATTTCAGCTGTATTCATCAATAATGCTTTAGCTAGACGCGTACGCTCTCCAGCTGTCAGTTCAGCGAAACGATCGTCTTCCTGAAGGTATTGCTGAACCAGCGCGGAGCCACCAGCTACATGTGGAGCTGCCATAGACGTACCGCTCATTTCACCATATTGGTCGTCATTCAGGGTAGATACAATTTTGCCGCCAGGTGCAGTTATTTCTGGCTTTAAATCAAGACTTGGTGTTGTTCCCCAAGAAGTGAATTCTGTCATTTTACCCATTTCTGGACTTTCTGCTTTATTAGCTTGGCTGAAGTTTAAAGTAGTATGACCTTCTGCAATAGCCTCTTCAAGAGCAAGTCCATCTGCACGGGTGATCTTCATGAAAGGAATCTGCCAGCCACCCTGGTCTTTATAAAAGCTTGTAAGTGTGCTGTTATAAACGATAATACCTGCTGCTCCTGCAGCTGCGGCATTCTTAGTTTTGTCGACAAATGTCAATTCTCCACGCGGCATGACGACAACTTTACCAGAAACATCTACTCCAGCATAATCTTCTGGTTTTCCGAGCTTACCTCCAAGGCTAACTAACTCTATAGGTTGTTCCAATGTAGTCCAATCATCTACGCCATATCCTACACCAGAAAATCCTTCGACACCTTCAACAGTGATATTGTGCTCATATAGATATGCAACATTGCCGGATGCAGCTACTTGGATTGTGTCAGCGTTTAAGCCTGGAGCACCAACTAAACCGATATCCGGGTTTTTAGCATAAGGATTCTTCAACCCTCTTGAGATATGCCCAGAGTTACCCGCAGATACAGAAGCAACGATTCCATTTTCAACCGCTCTCGTAATCGCAAGGTCTTCTGCACTTTCTTCATCATAGAAAGATGCTGTTGAGCCTAAGCTCATGTTGAGCACATCAGCGCCTAGTTTAATAGAATCATCGATTGCTGCCAGATAAATATCAGACCAAGTAGATGGATAATTAGGGTCATTACTGAATACCTTCATGCCCAATACTTGAGCTTCCGGCGCAACACCTTTAATACCACCGTTAGTTTCATCACCATTTGCTGCTACTGTCCCAGCAACGTGCATACCATGCATTGAAGCATCTGGTCCAATATCAAGAATTGTTTCGTTTTGGTCGTAATAGTTATAACCATAAGGGACCTTGTCTGTATAGAATTTTCCCTTCAATGAAAACTCTTCAGCCAGTTCACTTACTTCAGCAGAATCAAGTTCCGCTTTTGACTTATCAGTAACTACAAAATCTTTATGTGACGGATCAACGCCTGAGTCAATGACTGAAACAACCATACCTTCACCCTTAAGTTTTGCATCAGCCCATGTTTGAGCAGATTGGATGAAAGAGTGGCTCGTTGTCATATCAGGTGTTTCTGGCCTGTTATATTCGTTTGCCAAATAGACATTCTTAACTCCAGCAACAGCCTCAATCTTAGAGATATCGCTAAACTGTACTTCTCCGCTGAAACCGTTGAAAGCCGTTGAGAAGGTATGTTTGTAGTTCATGTTCACGCCTTTGGACTTCAACTTATCCTTGACGTTCTTTTGCTGTTTTTCAAGCTTGTTTGTAATTGATAATTTAGTATCTTCAGATAATTCTTTGTATAATTTACCCTGCTTTGTCGCATATTCTACAGGAGTTTGTCCTTCTACTTCTACAATGACTCGCACTTTATCTGTAGCTTTGAAATCTGCTTTATCACGATCTTTTTTGTCCAGCTTTTTTAATTCTTTTTGCTTATAGTCCTGGATTTGCTTTAGCTTGTAATCAAAGTCCTTTTTGGTATAGTCAGCTGCTGATACACTAAATCCAAAGTTAGAAAGCACTAGTGCTGAAGCTAATGCGTAGGAAACTACTTTTTTCTTGTTATTCTTACGACTCACTCATCATTCCTCCATTTAATAGTTTTAAGTTTAATAGGATCATTTTCTATGTATGTCCCCTTAAAATTGATCCACCTCCTTAGTTATTAGATTTTTTTAAACTTTTTAAATATACTATTTTATTTTATATGATAGTCCTTTTGGTAGTCAAACTAATTTACACCTTTTTTCGTATTTTTTACCAGATGTGTAGGTTAAAAGAATCAACTTTTAAAAAAACCCTTCCTATTCGGAAGGGTTCATACATTAATTACTTACTCAATAGATTCTCACTTACAGCTTTTGTTCCCCCATATATATAGAAGCTATCAATACCTGTTGTTTGGATATACCGCTTTGTTTCATCAGCCATTTGATCTGTCTTCACAAGCAGAATAGGCATTTCCATGATTGAAGCAAAGTGGCTTCCGCTCAATCCATCCGGGAAGTTTTCTCCGTTTGCTAAACTAGCAATTTCAACTTGCGGATAAAACTTCTTTGCCACCTCGACAGAAGTCAGATAGCGATTGCTGCCTGATACTCGTGTTAAATCTTTAACGCCCAATGAGGTAATCTTCTTCATCGCTTCTTCTGTAATTGCCTTTTTTCCGCCAATAACAGTGACTTTTTTAATATTATTTTGCTTGATATAATCAGCAATTTCTTGATTCAACCCACTTTTCGAACTATTCAGCAGGACTGGAATCGTTTTCTGTGTAGCATATGGAACTACGCTAAGAACATCCGCAAAGTCCAAACCGGAAGCAACAATGACTTCTTCTGGAGCTTTGGAAGCCTTTTTGGCAATTTCAACCGATGTAGCAGTGCGATTTGCTCCCGCAATTCTGCTAACGGTAAATTCCTTTTTAAACTGTTGTTCTATTTTGTCTGATACTGCTTTTTTCCCTCCAAGAATGACGACTTTCCCACCTGGTTTAAGTAGGCGCTTAGTCTCTTCGAGGGCTTTTTCAAGTACAGTATTATTATCACTGACTAAAATGGTTGTCCCATTAACAACCTTATTTAACACACCTCCTGACAAAGCATCAGGATAGTTATTGCCTGAAGCAATAATTACATGGTCCAATGTATGGTCCGGCAAGCGTTTGGCAAATGCCAGGGAAGTATCAAACCTTGTAGGTCCTGAAATTCGTTCAACAGTATTCTTTGACGGCTTTGTATCCAGGTTCACAATCAATTCATACGGTTCAATACTCGGGTTATCATCAGAACTTGATACGGCAATGTATACTGGTCCTGATTCAGTTAATTGAATTGATTTGAACTCTCCATCTCCCCTGCCGTAATAGTCCCCGCTGGCAAGAAGATTTCCCTTCTTATCATATACAGATAACTCACCATCCATATCAATAGGCACTTCCAAGTGGATATCCGCGGTAGTATTCTTTAAGTTATTCAGAATATACCAATCGATATCCCCTGTCTGTTCTTTATAATTCATGAAGCCTTCTGCCTTCCAGTTTGCTTGGCCGCCCTCTGAAAGTGTTAATGGTTTTGATGGTACATTATTCTCCACGTCTGAATCCGCATCTTCATCATTCGGATTCGCCTCGGATAGTGCTATTACATAACTGGAAAGAGGAACTCTGTTTGCATGCCATGCATAATTGGCAACAACAAGGAAATAGCCTGAACTTTCCTTCCTCTTGAACGACCCGGTCTCAATTTCATTATCCCAGCCTGTATCCAGGGCAATAACACTTTCGTATTCTTCTGGATCAATAATTCCGTTTGCGTTGGCATCTTCTACAATGAATACCATTGGGTCGATTGGCGACTCTTTGTATTCTGCAGGAGGAGTACCTTTGATTCCGTCAGGTTTGACTGTAAAGCCAAAAATACCCTCTTCTCCGCTTTCCACATAATACATGTCAAGGTCACTAGAGAAAGCTAGATTCCCCTCAATCGTTTCACCGGTATACATTGTTGCCTCTGCTTCTGAATCGTTTGGTTCATTTACATCCTCGATTTTTGCTAATCGGCTTGATGTCAATTCGTATGGTTCAAAGGTTGGAGCATAATCCCAGTTGAAAATTGCAAGAGCGTAGGTTTCACCCTGATGTAATCCAGCCTGAATATAACCTTCGATATCCATTCCTAAGTTGGCTTGGACCGACATCCAGCCATAGTTTTCATCGTATTGCATCAGTTCCATGATCGGCTTTACACCATCCTCGGATGCAAGGCCAATTTGATAGATTCCGCTTTCTTCAGGAACAAATTTATATAAGTCTATATCATCTCCGAATTGAATGTATTCTGAAACCTTTTCCCCAATTTGATATGGAGTTGCAAACTCGCTGATGAAGTCGATTTCCTCTTCGAATTCAGGTAGTTCTTCAGAAGGCTCTTCTTCTTTTTTTGTCATTTTTTGCTTTGCATAAGTTTCCAGAGTAATATTTTCTTCAATTAGATCTACTTCTGGTTCTTCCCAGTTAGGGAACCCATCGAGGTCTTCCGGAAGGACTTTTCCTTCTATGGTCAATTTGTATGGAGAGATTGATCCTCTAGCCATATGAAAGTCCATTTCAAAGAATTCCTCATAATAATCAGGAGTATTTGTGACAATTGCAGTGTATTGAAAACCGGGAATTGCCTCAAAAACCACAGTTTCTCCTTCTGAAATAAAATGACTGTTCCCGTAGGTGATTTCGTATTCTTCTCCGGTTTCAGCATCACCCATCAATATTGAAATCCCTGTGTCCACTCCAGCCAAAGCACTTGTTTTTACTCTAATGACCTGTGGTTCTTCTACAGAGAATTTGAAAAAGTCTTGATCCCCTTCTTCTCCATTTAGGTAGTGCCCTTCAGACTCATACGGAAGGCCAGTTACTTGTACAGGATTCTCAGAATCATTCAGTTCATTATCAAGTTCCGTGCTTTTCTCGACTGATAGTGTATAAACCGCATTTTCACTGCCAGTTCCGTTTGTATCATACACGCCGATTAATATTGAACCTTTTTCAAAACTCTCGAATAAATATCCCTCTTCTTTTCCTTCCGCAACATCATTGATTGAATCAATGAAAAATAACTCGTCTTCTCCCTCCGGCAAGAAGGCCAGTTCCATTCCAAAATCAAACAGAGGGTTGCCTTTCAAGTTAAGTTGAAGGAATTCTTCAAGGTCCACATCAGTCTTATACCAAATTGTTTTTCCAGGCTTATTAATCGTCCCCTTAACTTGGCTGTTCGAATTTTGATCGATTGTTATCGCAGTATCCAAAATATCTTCATCTGATAAACCTGTTTCTTCAGGTAGTTTATCATGATCAAAGTTTAATGCCGCCACCGGATTTACCAAGCCACTTCCATACGTTAAGTCATAACCTTGGTTACCCAAATCTTTAGCAGATCTTTCGAGGATTTGTTCTACTTGAAAAGGCGTAAGCGATTCATCCGCTGACTTCAATAACGCAGCTGTTCCTGCTACTACAGGCGACGCCATGGATGTTCCACTTAATTCAGTAAAAGTAGACTTTCCATTGAATCCTGTGCTATAAATACGGTCGCCAGGGGCTACCAGGTCTACTGAAGGACCATATGTGGAGAACTCAGTGATTTTTTCTTTTTTATCCGTTGCACCAACACTTATGACACCGCGATAAGATGCTGGATATGATTTTTCATTTACGCCACTGTTGCCGGCTGCTGCAACAACGGTTATTCCCGCCTCAACAGCTAGATTAACAGCCTCTTCCAATATAGTTGAAGACATCGGACTGCCAAGACTCATATTGATAATTTCTGCTCCACTATCAATAGCATGGAGGATTCCCTCGGCAATTGAATAGTCCGAGGTGAAAGGCGTGCCATTAAAAACATCAATTCCAATGATTTTCGCGTTAGGACTTACGCCCATTCCGCCTACTTCATTGCCTTTTTGGGCAGCGATGATCCCTGCAACATGTGTACCGTGCATATCTGCTACAGGCTTCCTCATTGGATCAATAATATTTGTAGATGATAGTATATTATCCTTCAAATCTGGATGACTTCTATCAATCCCTCCATCTATGACGGCTACTTTCACCTCTCTATCCCCCGCTTTTTGCTGAGCTTTCTCTATTTCAAGCTGAGAAAAATGATACATCTTATCGAGCTTAGGATCGGTTGATCCGAGCTTCTGATAAGCTACACTTTGTTTTATCGATATAACTTTTGAGTTCTTCTTGTATGTCTGAATAACTGACTCAAGTTTAGACTTTGAAGGTAAAGAGATGACATCATATCCAAGTTTCGGTAGTTGTTTCTTTACCGTTACACCAGCTGCTTGATGTTCCTTTAATGATAAAGGAGATGAGTATTGAACAATATACGTATTGTCCTGGTAATTCTTCTCCCCTTGCTTTACATTCATAAAATCAGATTTGGCTTGATCCTGAGGTGCTTGTCTTTGGAGTAAATCTCTCAGGCTCATTTCAGCTTTCTCCTGATAGCTCACCCCTGACTGGGCCAAAGATTGCAATGGGGCACTAACCAATAGTAATGATGCAGCAATTGGTATGACAGCGTTTTTTAACTTCGTTCTTTTCTTCATACTCTCTCCTTCTCCTAACGTATTATCAGGAAATATAGTAAATACAAGAAGATTATAGCAAATATTGTAAAATATTAATCTATTATTATTTCGACATTTTATGACAGAAAAGCAGCCAGTACAATGTACTGGCTGCCTGGTTCATTAGTTTTGAATATATTTAGAAATATCTTCTGTTACAGCTGATTTTCCGCCGAGGATCATTACATCCTTGACACCATTATTCACTAGTACCTTTAAAGTTTCAGCCGGAATTTTATCCTTTTCTACAAGCAATAATGGAGCATTTTGTTTTGCTGCAAGGACAGACCCTGTCAATGCATCTGCAAAACCTCTGCCGTTTGCGACGAATACTTTATCCGTTGCTAATCCTAAAGTGTTAATTAAATTCGCAGCAGTTTCGAAGCGATTTTTACCGCCAATACGCTCTGCATTTGGCAATTCATTGAACACATCAGCACTGATTACGCCTTCTCCACCAACAACGATTGTCTTCTTGATTCCTGTTAACATCGCCTTTGTTTCAGCTGGAGTGCTATTTTTATTGACTAATAGAATTGGATAACCATTAGTAGCTGCATATGAAGCTACGGCAAGTGCATCAGGGAAATCCTGGCCATAAGCAACAATTGCTGTATCCGGGTTTCCACCAAGTTTAGCAGCGATCAATTTAGCTGTTTCAAACCTGTTCTTACCTGCAATTCTTTCAATGCCCAGATTCATGCCTTTTAGGGCGTTTTCAACTTTTGCAGAAACAGCACCCGTGCCACCAAGAATAACAACTTTTTTTGCTTTGAGTCTTGTCAATTCAGCAATTGTTTCTTGAGGAAGACTATCTTTTCCAGTAAGGAGGATTGGAGCGTTCAACTTATATGCTAGAGAAGCACCTGCAAGCGCATCAGGGAAATCATCTCCGCGGGCGATTACAACTGTCTCGGCAGTTTGCCAACCTTCCTGGGATATCTCAGTAGCTGTTGAATATCGGTTAACACCTGATACTCGTTCTACTTCTCTTTGGACGATTGCATCATATTCAACAATTACTCCACGTGCTTTTAAATCTTTAATAATTTTTTCTGATTCTGAAGTTAATGGGTTTTGCATAATGAACAGAGAGCCGCCCTGCATATTTTTCAATGGTGTAAGGTCAGTAATCAGATTACCTGTTAAATTGATATCAGCATATTTAACAGGAGATAGTGCTGAGATGTCTGTAAGCTGGTTATCACTAAAGTCATATGTTCCATAAACATCGTTTGAAACTGTCAACCCTTCAAGAGACTTCAATTTGTTGCCACTAAGGTCAACATCATCCAACTTAGTCAGGGTTTTAAGGTTTACGATACTATCGATTTGATTTTCTTCCGCATTCAGCCTCGTAAGCTTGTTAATGTTTTTCAAGGCATCCAGGCTCTTAAGCTGGTTCTGTCCAAGGTTAAGATATACTGCATGTCCAACTGTCATTGAGGATAAGGAATTAATAGATGAAATCTTATTCATTGAAAGATTAATGACTCCTGTACCCTCAATTTTCAGGTTATCTAATGGACTTACATCAGAAATGAGGTTAGCACTTAAGTCTATAAAGCTCAGATCATCAAGATCTTTAAGAGCGCTAATATCTGAAATGTTATTAGCAGTCAAATCAAGAGCGTTTAATTCTTTAAGATTTTTCAATGCGTTGATATTGCTGATATTGTTTTCTCCCAAAGTCAGCCAAGCAAGATTGGTTAAGTTCTTCAAAGAATCAATATTCGACAGACCATTGCCTGTTAAATCCAGTTCATATAGATCAGTTAAATCTTTTAATGGTGTTAAGTCTGTGATCTCATTGTGCTCTAAACTAATATATTGTAGATTCACTGCCTTTTCTAAACCTGATAAACTAGCAATACCTTCTTCAGCTGCCCATAAATCATAAAGGCTTTGCAGATCTTCCTCAGAAATTTCTTCGATTTCTAGTGATTCCTTAATCACTCTCTCCAAGTTTGGATCCTGGATTAAGGACCCTGCCGCTACTGCTGGACTTGCAGTAAATACCAGCAATACAGCTAAAATTAATTTCAAAGCAAAAAAATCTTTTTTCATTCCCCGTTTTCCTCCTGGATAGTTAAGTTTTGGATAATATACCCATATAAACCACACTTTCCTATTATAGCACTTTATACCCAGGAATCATTACTTATATTTCGACATTTTTCTACATCTATTCAGCAGATAAAGTTAATAGTTGTTCAAATACTTGAATATGACTTTCAATCTCTGAATTTAACTTAGTTTCATTTTGATCATCAGGTTTCACTAGTGAATTACTCATTAGAACGGTAGCCAGGGCTTGCGATTTCTCTCTTACTGTTTCGTGTTGGCTTCTGGATAATTCAGTGGATATACTGAATGCATTCTCATAATCTTTCGCAATGAAATAAGAAAGACTTCCATAGTATTTAAACTCATCCGTCAACTGAAACTCTCTGCTATTAAAATCCTCGTTTGGCAGGCGATTTTTTATGCTTTCAAAATCACGCTGGAACTTCTCATAGTTCCTTCCAGCTTTCTTAGCAACCTCAGTCGCTGTAGCTGATTGCTTTTGTTCTATCAATTTCAAAGAAATCTCTGTATATAATTTCAAATTAAGATCTAAATGGTTCTTATCGAAAGGATCTGCTTCAATTGCATACTCGCTTAATTTTAAGGCTTCTTCTAAATAACCATTTTTGAAAAGCAATTGAATTGATAACAACAGGCCATGTGAATTTGTTTTTTCTAATGAATAAATTTTGTCAGCAATTCGCCTAACATTTTCTCTATTAGCACCGCTCTCATCCTCTGAAAGAAGTAAACCGAGAGTATTCCATTTTTCAATATCATAATTATTGTATTGTAAGGATTCATCCACTAACATCTGCTTTCGTGGCAGTGATTCCTCTGCGATTGCCTGGTCAAATAACTGATCTGATTTTATAAAACGATAAGATTGCACAGCTGTGACCAGAATTAATAGTGTAGCCAGTACATAAAATGCATTCAGTTTCCACTGCTTCTTACCTTGTACAATTTGTGAATCTGGAAGGCCAAGAGCAATGAATGACAAGACGAGAAACCAGACTGCACCATATGATAGATTGAAATCAATTAAACTATGAAGAAAAATAAGTAAAAGCGGCAATAAAACACTTAGGTTTGCTTCATTCTTTGCAAGTCCTTTCCATATCACTAACAAAAAATAGACGATTATTGCGATAAAGGCTATTAACCCTGGGACACCTGAACTGATCAACCACTCCAAGTATCCATTATGTAAACTTTTCGTCAGATAAGGAAGAGATTGATGGTTTGTATATATTACAGACCAGCCATTTCCACCATATCCCTGAATCAATGAATCCTTACTTGCCTGAATGGCATCATTCGCAATAATTAAGCGCTCTTGAAACGTATCAAATCCAAATTGTATTCTTTCTGTAAATTGAGATGGCAAGACAGAATAGATTAATCCTTGGAATCTTAGGTCCAGCAAAAAAAGAATAGATAAGGTAAACAACACGGATGGAGCGACCAACCTTACAAACTTGGTGCTTTCCATTTTTTTATAAAACGGCGTTTCTATCAACTTCTGCAATAGTTGATAAAAAAAGTAAATTACAAACATCATCAGAACCATTGAAAGAAGCAAGTAGGTTAGAATACTACTTTCTTGTTCAGAAGCAACAAGGAATATCAGTATTGACATCCCTGCAGATACTGTAGAAGCTATTATATACATAAGCTGTTGCGGTAAACGCAAGAGAAACAATCCAATAATCCAAATCAAAGGCAGCAGAACCCATACACCCCTTGAGCCTGATAAAAATAACCCCAGGATGAAAGGCATAAGTGAGATGGATATGAGGACAGCGAATTTCCTTGTAATACTGCTAGCGCTGATATGTAAAAGAGCAAGTAACCAAAGCGCAGCCATAATAACCCCGAACGTGTTGGGATATTGATATACTCCTCCCAGTCTCCCGGAAGATATCGCTCCCGTAAATTCTAGTAATCCACCATATACAGCTATTGAGTATAAACTAATGCAAAACCCGGTAAATAGGATTACTTTTGATAAAAGGAACTTATATCTTGCATCCCTTGTGACATAATAGACTAATAGAAAAAAGCATCCGTATGCCGTCCACTTCAATATAGCTTGCCATGCTCCCAGAGGTGTAGCGGCATTAATCAACGAAAACACGAGTATAGTCGGCAATATGAAAAAGATAAGAGGATAATAGACAGCTTTTAATTCCTTTTTAAAAAATAAGTAAACAACCAAGAAAAACGAACTTCCATAAAGCAATAACTGTATCGGATAAAAGTCTTCGTTAAAGTATAAACCTTTCACAAATGAAGCAAAAAATAAAAGCAGCGAGATTCCGACAAAAAGCCAGAAACGTAATTCCTTAAAATGTTCTCTCATTATTCAATCACCTTTTCCATCACACGTTTAAACAAAGAAGCTGGATACGTGCCTCCCGATACTTCTTGTTCTTCATCAGATTTTTCATTTTCGGTACCTACCCAAACCGCGGCTGTAAATTGATCAACTCCGCCAACAAACCAGCCATCATGTCCTGTTGTTCCTGTTTTGCCATATACCTGAACCTTATTTATTTTGGCACTTTGGCCTGTTCCTTCCTCAACAACCTTAGTTAAAGCTCTTTTGATATCATCCGCAGTCTTTTCAGAATAGATCTGTTTCTTCACCGGAGATTCTTTTTTGATTATTTCTTTCCCATTTGAATCATTCACTTTATATATCGTGCTGCCATAGACTGCTTGTCCTTCATTAGCAAAGGCGCTATAGGCAATAGCCATTTGCAAAGGTGTGGCTCCTCGTTCGTGCAAACCAAGGGCAATCCGGTAATCCTCACGGCCATTAAATGAAAACAAATCGAATTTCTTTAGTGACTCCAACCCTATATTTAGTCCTACCTTTGTCAGTAACCATACTGCAGGAACATTGTGTGACATAACAATCGCATCTTCCATTGTCACTTCACTGCGATATTTAAAGTCATAATTCTTCGGTGTAAATGTCCCCAATCTAAGGGGCTTATCTTCAAGAAGGTCACCCAGTTCCCAACCTTGTTCCATTGAGGGTGCATACACAGCAAGCGGCTTGAATGCAGAAGCGGGCCTCCGATGTATAACAGCACGGTTTTTTATACTTCCTAGAGGATTCCTGCTTCCTGCGACGGCTTTTACAGCCCCTTCCACATGATCCATTATGACCATGCTTCCATCTATTTTGTTTTCTGCAAATTGATCAGGCGGAAAATTTTGAGGAATGCTAAATTCCTCGTAAAGTGCCTTCTGGATGCTTTCATCCACATTGATATAGAGCTTTGTACTATTCATTGCCAATTGATGTTCCGTAATCTCCAATTGTTCCTTTGCCTCATTCACTGCTATTTCAAGGTAGGAGTGAAGAAATGCGTTCTTATTGTCCTGTAAAGAATCAAGAAAGCCTGGCAACTCGGAAATCACTATGTCAGCATCATTTTCTGTTATTAAATTTTTGCTCAGCAACATTTCCACTAGTTGTGCAATTTTCATTTCAATATTATTATCTTGTATCTTTCCTTGATCTTTATGGAAATCTTGAACACTTAAAATATACAACCATTCAAGTAATTCAAGATCAGATAGATGTTTATCAAAATAATAATCAGCTGCAGCTTCTACCCCAACCAGGCCATTATGTATGTACATTTTCTTGAAATACAAACTTTCAACATCATTTTCATTATAAAAAGTATTTAAATATGCTTTCGCAAAAAACCTCTTAATATTTGAGAAAGTTTCACTTTCAGGATAGATTGATTGAATTAACTCATTATCTAAATCTTTATCAATACCCACAATAGTTGAAATTTGCTTTGGAATTGGAGCCTGGGTTGCGCTGGACTTACTTATGATGTTTATTTCTTTGCCTCTATTATCATAGAATCTAATTCCCTGTTGATGATCCAACTTTTTTTCAATATTCCAAACCCCAGCGAATATAATAAAAACCACTAAAAGCAGGAGTCCAGCTAGAAGGACTCCTGCTTTTTTTCTCTTTTTTTCATTGTCTGTTTTATTTTTTCTCATTATCTTATACCTTTAGATACCATTTATTTTTATGCAATATAAGCGCTATTATTGTCCACACCAGGAAGATCAGCCCAGCATATGCTAACTGGGGATAAACGGTCATTCCTTCTAGCCAGTTTAGTAATACTTGAGAGAATGTAAGGTCTTGACCAGGAAGCTTTATATGAATCAGCAGAGAAAATAAGATAAACTTCCCGAAGTAAATCAAAAAACTATTTCGGCCAAAAGCAATCAAAAAATATACCAGCGGATTATTAAGTATTTTATTTTTTTGATCACTCAGAAGATGAACAATCCCCAAGAGCGATATGGTAGTACCCGCAGTTAGCAAAGCAAAGGATGGCGTCCATATCTTCTTATTAAAAGGTAGTATGATATCTACTAAATGGGAACCTCCAATTAAAACTATCCCTAACAGAATGAGGGCTTTCCAAGAGTTCTTCCCGATTTTCCTACTTTTAATAAGAATGCTGCCGGCCGCAAAACCGAACATTACGTTCGCAAGTGAGGCCATAATTGTAAGGATTCCCTCTGGGTCATATCCACTTTCCCCTTGATGGTAAATGTGGTCTGTACCGAATACTTTACTGTCAATAATGCCAGAAGGATTGCAATCAGGTTGGGGTAAACCCTGATCGCAGTCATTACTTGCCGTGAGCAAGTAGGAACCATGCAGTATTAAAATCAATACCCCAATCAGCGATAAAGATTTCCACGTTTTTGCCACCAATGAAATCAGCACTGCCAATATCCCCAGAGCAGCATACAGCTGCAGGACACCGGTATATCTTAATGTTTCAAAATTAAAATCCCATTGGACGATCATATTAAAAATAAGTCCATATATGATTAATCGGATGGTTCGTTTAATAAGTTTAGGCCAACTTACTCCCCGATGATAAGCAATGGCCATCCCTGTGCCAAAAACAGTAATGAACGCAGGCAGAATATAATCCAGGATCGTTACGTTGTACCACGCGCCATGACGGAGGTTTTCATATCCGCCGTATGGGATATTGCTTAAATAAACTGAGAGGACAATAATAACCCCCCTGGTAAGGTCCAGCGAATGAATACGCCGTGATTCTTTAGTTGTAGTATTTTGTTCCATAAGTCTTGTCCCTTCTCTTTATATATCTGCTATATGCTATAATATCCCGAGAAACTAGAAAAGAGGTTATAAGATTGAAAAAGATAATAGCCGTCGCGGTTCTTTCTATTGTGATTATAGTGGGTTTCGCGATTCATACTAGGGAGAACTTTGATACAGTCATCTTCTACTCACCACATGCCGATGATGAGGTATTGAGCATGGGTCCCTCAATCCTCCATTATAAGAATAAAGGGAAAAAAGTTGTCGTAGTGTTGTTATCAGAAGGTCTCGCCAGTGCTGCATACCCCAAATTAAATAATAAATTAAACGACTCAGGACTTCCACTTATTTCTAAAAAACAATTTGGTGAGGCAAGGCAGAAAGAGTTCAAATTATCCGTCGAAACACTAGGGGTTTCTTCCAGTGATATTTATTTTTACAACCTGCCAGATGGCAAGTTCTCCAAGGATGATGTCTCAAAAATCATGCAAGAAATGAACAGCAAATATCCAAATGCGCAGCATCATGCAATGTCCTACAGGGATCCCCACCACGATCACGCTACAACCGGACAAGCCCTTCAAGAGCTGCTAGAGAAAGACAAAATAAAGAACGGTATCTTCCACCTTCCAATACAGGAGTATGCCAATATTGAATATGATAGAAAACAAAAAGTGCCGAACAATGAAGAAGACTCCTATAAAGATGCATTGAATGCTTATGGCATTTGGAAACCAGAGGATGGATTTTATAGCATCGGCCATGATTCTGTTACGGATTACTTTAGGATGGCTCGAGAAGAAATGGAAAGCAGATGGCATAAATAAACAAAAAGCGCAAGCGCCTCGTTCAGCCCCGACAAGCGCTGGAGGGCTGAACAGTGAAGTCGTTCTTTGACTTCATTGGGCGGACCGAAGCGACTCGAGGGGCTAGGCGCTGGAGCTAGATTAAGAAATTTATAGATAGTTACCCATAAAGAAATTCCATTTAAGAATTACTAAATATAAACAAAACGGCCGTGTATGATAATCACGGCCGTTTGTTCATTTATTAATATGGTCTTTTAGCACCTAGATAGCGACTCTTCCAATAGGAAATATTCATGTCACTGATCTCTACCCCTCTTGATGAGCCAGCATGAATGAATTGATTGTTTCCAAGGTAGATGCCCGCATGCGATGGACCTGGCTTATAAGTTTGATAGAATACGATATCACCAGGAGATGGCTGGGAGACAACCTTGGAAGCATTCCAGATATCACTAGTTGTCCTTGGCAAATCAACCCCGTTTTTATCATAGACAAAATTCAGATAACCGCTGCAGTCGAAACCACTTGTAGTCGTGCCGCCAAATACATATGGTACTCCAATATAAGCTTTGGCTGTTGCAATTAGACTATTTACATCAAAGGATAGAATATTAGCGACATTCGCAGATAATACTCCCGTACCGCCAACTAGATTGAAAGTCTGAATGCCCCTCTGGTCTGCCAGAGTCATGATTTCCTGCGGCACAGCATTTGGCTGAACTAATAGAATAGAAGAATTATTCTTTGCAGCTAATACTGATCCCGTAAGTGCATCTGCAAATGAAGCCCCAGAGGCAACATAAGCAGGATTCGCAGGTATATTTAAGGTTTTTACAATATTTGCGGATGTAGCATATCGATTCGCACCAGCAATCCTTCTAGGAGAAGGAAGTTGTCTATAGACTGTGTCAGATACGGCAGAATTCCCACCAACTACAATAGTACTGTTAAACTTCTTCAGCATTTCTTTAGTGGCTGCAGGAATGCTATTTTTTCCTGTCAATATAATTGGCATCTTATTTCTAGCAGCATAGGCTGCAATGGATAAACTGTCTGGATAATTCTCTCCAAAAACAACGATGGCTGTTTTTGAAGTTGTATTTAACTTCTCTGCTATTTTTACCGAAGTATCATAACGATTGACACCACTGATTCTTTCAGTGGCTAAACCCATAGATTGCAGTGTTTTTACTACATTATCCGTAATGGCGCTGCTGCCGCCTAAGATTACGGCTTTCTTTGCTTGCAGCCTTGCTATTTCTTGCTTAGTAACAGCAGGAAGCTCAGACTTTCCAGTTAAAAGAATCGGAGCATTCAATGAATAAGCCAGTGGTGAGCCGGACAATGCATCAGGAAAATTCGTTCCAACTGATATCACAACTGCAGGCGCCGTTGCCCAACCTTTTTTTGAAACTGCCACGGCTGTTTCATATCTGCTTTGGCCAGAAATTCTATCCACCTTTTTTACAGCAGCTTCTATCGAATTAGGAAAAATCAGGACGGCTAAAAACAAGAGCAGCAAATATGTAGAGAATTTTTTAGTCATTCCGTACCCCCAAATTTACGTATTAAACCTTTTTTCTTTCTTTTTCTATTATAACAAGCAAAAAAATACATTTTATATTACAGTTTGTTAACAATTTGTTGGAAGCTGTAACTTTTTGTAATAGTTGAACATTTAACGAATTTTTTTGTCAGTATCGGCTCCTATTACTAGTGGATAATAAAAAAAAGCTTTCTCTGATTGGAGAAAGCTTTCATAAGCTATTGACTATCCAATTTTTCTCTTTCTAGCAGCTGCCTGAATGTGCGTGACCTCAACAAAAATAATCCACTGACAAAAACAATTCCTCCAACCGGCACGTTCACAATTAATATTTTCAGATTGCTCCAGTTCGATGAAGGCAGCAGATTACCCATAAGAGTTAAAACTATGACCATTGCTGCTGCTGCGGTTGTTATTTTCAAAAACTCTATCCCTACCACTCTTATCCTAAATCCACCAGAAATTTTATACAGTGTTATAAATGTCATGGCAGAGTATAGTAAACCAACAATGGAAGCAGACAAGGCAAGTCCTGGAGGCCCAAACCAATTAGATAATAAATAGTTAGAAATAACATTGATTACAATCGAAATCAATCCGATTCTCATTATAAGATGCCCTTTTTCCAACACATAAAAGCCTTTTGCGATTACTGCCTGAATACTATAGAAAAAAACGGAACCCATATATAACACAGCATACTCACTTGTATGAGCTGCTGCTATCGAATTAAAAGCTCCCCTCTCATAAACAAGACTGACGATCGGCTCAATCAGGATGACCATTCCTGTTACAGTTGGAGAAAGAAATAGGAACATATAGGTCAAGCCACGTTCGATTCCCTGCTTAAACAGCAGGTTATCATTTTCGGCTTTTGCTTTCGCCAAGAATGGAAAAATCATCGTGGCTATCGTAACCCCAAATATCGCCTGAGGGATACTTACGAGACGGAATGCGTAATTCAGGTTGGAAACTACGCCTTCCTGCATCCCTGCCGCAAACAACATATTGACTGTGAGGTTGATTTGGCCGACAGCAATCGTGATTCCTACCGGCAAAAAAACAATATAGAAGCTCTTTATTTCCAGCCAATCTGTTCTTTGTTTCCAATCAAGCAACCTGCCAGGTTTTAAATAGAACACCTTAATCAATAGGGAAAGCAGTGTGCCAACCAGGTAACCAAGAGGTACAGAATAGATTCCCAGCTGTTGTTGAAACCCAATTGCGAAGGCAATAGTGGTAAGAACAACGACTGTTTGCGAAAAGGTGGAAAAAGAAAACTTCTTCTGGGAATCAAAATAGCCTTCGTAGACGGCATTAATCCCTACAAAGGCAATTGAAAGGAAATAGATTGCTGCGGTCCACCCGGCAATTTGCCAACCCTGTTCGTACCGCCCAAACTCTGGGTACAGCAAGCGAACAAGACCTGGAGAAATAACCACACCAATAATTGAAACAACCAGGCCAATAAAGAATGTACCTTTGACGACATTCGTTAAATGACTATGCCCTTTACCAAGTCGATCGTATTTATAATAACTTGGAAGAAAAGCATCCTTCATTCCAGTCAGCATAAAAAGAATAAGGGCATTCGGAATTGTCATGGCAGCAAAGTAAGCATCTGCCATATATGAATCACCATAGTAACCTGAAATCACCAGGTCACGAATCATACTTGAAAATTTTAAAAGCAATGTGGAAGCAATCAAAAGAATTGCGGCAATCCTAAGCTTTTTCATGGTTATTATTCCTTTAAGGCCTTGTATAGGAAGACCGGCAAAATGATCTGACGTTTCCAGCGCTTGGGCTCTTTCATTAATCGATACAGCCACTCAAGACCAATAGTTTGAAAGAAGGCAGGTGCCCTTTTTACCCGGCCAGAGATGACATCGAAGGATCCGCCAACACCCTGGAACACCTTGGCTGAAAGATGATGCATATTATTGACTATCCAATATTCCTGAGTTGGGCTGCCAAGAGCGACAAAGACAATATCGGGAGAGGCCTCATTAATTGTCTTTGTTATCAATTCCTGATCTTTAACATAACCGTCCATAACACCGGTAATAACAATTTCAGGATATAATTCTTCCAATCCAGCCTTTGCCTGCTCGGCAACACCCGGCTTCCCGCCATAAAGAAAAACTCTTTTATTTCTATCCGCAGCAGCCTGGCATAGCGTCATCATCATATCGATTCCAGTCACTCTTCTTCTTAATTTCCCGCCTTTTAAGATAGAAGCAATAATCAATCCTACCCCATCAGGGATTTGATAGTCCGCTGTATTCAGTAGTTTTAATAGCGCAAAGTCTTTCTGCGCCTTCATAATTTTTTCGGGATTAATCGCTACTATAAAAGATTTCTTCCCCTCATCCATCCTATTGAAAAGCTGGTCGATCAGCTGCCTATAGGTGAAATTACTAACAGGTACTCCTAATAACATTTCTTTCATACTAAAGCCACCTATTCTTTAGGGATTCCCCCTTCGGTTTTTGAATCCCCTAATACCCTGACATCGAACCCTGCGCGTCTCCAAACCCCAACATCAAGGCACCGCTTTGTATCCAACACGAGTTTCGTACGCATTAAGCCTTCTACTGTTTCAGGAGAAATCGCTTTAAACTCATTATGGTCTGTCAGTATCAGAATCATGTCTGCCTTGTTTACAGCTTCTTCAAGCGTTGAGGCTTGTCCGTTCATTACAATCCCATGAATATGTGGATCGTAAATTGAATAATCAATTCCGTATTCATCAAGATATTCAATTACTTTTAATGATGGACTCTCCCGGATATCATCAATGTTTGCCTTGAATGATAACCCAAGGACTGCCACTCTGCCATGATTAATATTATATTCAGTAAATACATTATTAACTTTGTCAGCAGTGAATTTTGGCATGGAATCATTTGTTTGCCTTGATAACTTAACCAGATTGGCAAGCTCCGGCTGGAGTTCAACCAGGAACCACGGGTCAACAGCGATACAATGTCCTCCCACCCCAGGGCCTGGCATGTGGATGTTCACACGCGGATGATAATTAGCGAGCTCAATAGCTTCCCAAACATTGACATTGATCCGTTCACTTATTTTTGCAAGCTCATTCGCAAATGCAATATTAACATCACGATAAGTATTCTCGATAACTTTCACTAATTCCGCAGTAGTAGCATCAGTAACATGAATGTTCCCTTTTACAAAGGTACGGTACAATTCAACAGCCAGCTGGGCAGACCGTTCGTTAATTCCTCCGACAATCCTGTCATTGTTGACCAATTCCTCAAGAACCTTGCCTGGAATAACCCTCTCTGGTGAATGGGCAACAAACACCTCATTTCCAATTTCCAATCCTGTTTCTTCGATTAGAGGCAGCATGATATTTTCTACTGTCTTAGGTGGAACTGTTGATTCGAGGATCACGAGGTTCCCTTCTCTTATATAGGGAACAATGGAAATAGTCGCTTTTGCAACATAATCCAGATTTGCAGTTTTATCAGCATTGATAGGCGAAGGCACTGCTATTATAAAAACGTCTGATTCGACAGGCTCAGTTGAAACAGTCAGACTTTTGCTGTCGATCGCCTTATTCAGTTCTTCCTGAAGTCCTTTTTCTTCTATATGAAGTTTTTTACCGGCGATATCTTTTACTATATCTACATTAATATCCATGCCATGCACGGACATACCATGATTCGCAAACATAACTGCAGTCGGCAGACCAATATATCCTAGTCCAACGACGCATATCTTCTTTTTCACGAAACTTCTTCCCTTCGTCTCTTCGATTAAAAGCCTAAATTTTATTATATCGAAGATTTACACATGAAAACAGTTTTTTAACTAAAGAGTATCTTGGAATTAATTTGAAAGCACAATTTACAAAACTTAACAATGAACACTCGAGAATTTACACCAGATAAACATGCAATTAAAACAAATAAAGTAAGCTTGCATTAAACCTGTGAAGGAGTTGATGCAAAAAATGAAGACAGTCATTCGCTCTACTTGGGTTCTCACTGTCCTCTTAACTCTATTTTTCGCTCTTATCATTATTATACAGAATTCCATTAGGATGTTTTTATTTTAACCCGCGGATGCCATTAGAACGAAGTTTTTAAAAGAATATCCAATAAATACCACAAAAATCCCCTCTGTTTTCAACTCCCATATTATAGTACAATCTGAAATTGTAAGGGAGAGTGAAATTCATAAAACAGTTTGATTCATTTCCAAAAACAATCAAGAAAACCATTCGATATATAAATCAAGATGTGAATAACATAGAGAAGCTTGAAGAAATAGAACGCATGATCCTTATCAATATTGAAAAGCGCAAGAAGATACTGAATACAGGAAGCAACAAAGCATCCACTTAAATCCCGTTAAGTACTAACGGGATTTTTGTATATATAAATCATACTTATTTCAACTCAACATAAACTATATATGTTTACTAATCTCTATATTTTCCTAGTTATTTACTTGACTCTTGCATTTTTT